>NC_021287.1:1205364-1808046 GCF_000402035.1 Caballeronia insecticola | reverse complement strand
CGCGGATCGTCGAGATATTGCGCGAGGCCGACCTGCATCGGCGTGTTCACGGTGAACACGTTGAACTGATGCACCTTGCGGAACTCGGCGGTCAGCGCGGCGGGCGCGGCGACGTAGCCGATTTTCCAGCCCGTCACGTGAAAAGTCTTGCCGAAGCTCGACACGACGAAGCTGCGTTGGGCCAGTTCCGGATAGCGCGACACGCTCTCGTGCGGCGCGCCGTCGTAGACCATGTGCTCGTAGACTTCGTCGGAGACGATCAGCACGTTGGTATCGCGCACGATCTCTTCGAGCTTCCTCATGTCCTCTGCGCGCCACACGCGGCCGGTCGGATTGTGCGGCGTGTTGATCATCAGAAGGCGCGTCTTCGGCGTGATCGCGGCGGCGATCTTGTCGAACGGCAGCGCGTAATCGGGCGCCTCCAGCGACACGAACACGGGCTTGCCGCCCGCTAGTTCGATCGACGGCACGTAGCTGTCGTACATCGGCTCGATGACGATCACCTCGTCGCCCGGATGCACGCAGCACAGCACGGCCGTGAGCAGCGCCTGCGTGGCGCCGGCGGTCACGGTGATCTCGCGATCGGCGTCGTAGGTGCGGCCGTAGAGCGCGTCGATCTTGCGCGCGATCGCCTGGCGCAGCGGCGCGGCGCCGGCCATCGGCGGATATTGATTGTGGCCATCGCGCATGGCGTCGGCGACGGCATCGACGATGCGCGCATCGCAGTCGAAATCGGGGAAACCCTGACCGAGATTCACCGCGCCTTTCTGCGCGGCGAGCGCGCTCATCACGGTGAAGATGGTCGTGCCCACATTGGGCAGACGCGACGCAAAGGCGAGTTCGGGCGGTGTCGGCGGCAGTTCGTGCGTGGCGTTCATGATGAGTTGGGCGTGGAGTGTGGCGCGCGGTTATTTTATGACAGCATCAGGCGTCGGCCGCGAGAAGCGGGCTTATAGGGGATTCACGCGGGATTCCTGTATCTCCAGTTCGACGACGAACGGCTTCGGCTCCGCGATGCGAAACGCGAAATCGCGCGCGACGCGGCGCGCCAGTTTCAGCACTGCGCGATCCTTCGACACGAGCCACGCAGCGCCCGATGCATGGGCGAGTTCGAGAAATTTTTGATCGTCGCGATCGCGGCATTTGGGCAGCGGACGCGCGTCGTCCGGCGGGCTTGCGACGACTAACGTCGAGAGCCGCGCGACGGTGGCGAGCGCGGCCGTCTTGTCGACGTCCATGCGGACGAATTGCGGATAGTCGAGCACATGCGTCAGCTCGTTGAGGCAGCGCGCGTCGATCAGCGCTTCCAGCGTGCGCGCTTGCAGAGCCGCGTGAATCGGGCGCGTGGCGGGATCGTCGAATACGAGGATGTCGATCCATACATTCGAATCGAGCACCACGCGTACCGACGGCGAGGGCGCGGCGGAATTTTCCATTCGATACAATCGGGGGTTTGTTCCAATGATCGCCGGCGGCGTGCCGGCGAGCCTCCATGATAATCGTTCTCTCGCCCGCGAAATCGCTCGACTACGAGACCCCCGCGCATCTCAAGAAGCACACGCTGCCGCAGTTCGTCGATGACGCCGCCGAATTGATCGACGGTCTGCGCACGCTGTCGCCGCAGCAGATCGGCGGCATGATGGGTATTTCCGATCAGCTTGCGGCGCTGAATTTTCAGCGCTTCGCAGACTGGTCGACGACTTTCGGCGCGCACAATTCCAAGCAGGCGGTGCTCGCCTTCGACGGCGACGTGTACGGCGGCTTTGCCGCAAAAACGCTATCAGCAAGCGATCTCGACTTTGCGCAGAACCATGTGCGCGTGCTCTCGGGACTCTACGGTCTGTTGCGCCCGCTCGATCTGTTGCAGGCGTATCGGCTGGAAATGGGTACGAAATTCCCCAACCCGCGCGGCAAGGATCTGTACGCTTTCTGGGGCGAGCGCATCACGGCGGCGCTGAACGAACAGTTGAAAAAGCAGCGCGGTGCGCGCGTGCTGGTGAATTGCGCATCGGAAGAATATTTCAAGGCAGTGAAGCCGAAGCTGCTCGCGGCGCCGGTCGTCTCGCCCGTGTTCGAGGACTGGAAGGGCGGGCGCTACAAGATCATCAGCTTTCATGCGAAGCGCGCGCGCGGCCTGATGGCGCGCTATGCGGTCGAGAACCGCATCGACGAACCCGAGGCGCTCAAGGGCTTCGACAGCGAAGGCTACCGGTTCGACGCGAAGGCGTCGAACGATACGACATACGTGTTTCGCCGCCGCGTCGCGGACTGAGGCACGGGAATACGAAAGCAAGGAAACGACGATGACACTCTCCATTTCAAGCAACTTCGACGCGGGCGCGATCGAAGTCGTACAGGCCGACGATCCCGAAGACATTCGCCTGCGCATTCGCCCCGATTCGCATGCGGACTTCGCGCAATGGTTCTATTTCCGCGTGTCGGGCGCGCGCGGCGAACGCCTCGTGATGACATTCGAAAACGCGGCGCAGTGCGCGTTCCCGGAAGGCTGGCGCGACTATGAAGCGGTCGCGAGCTATGACCGCGTGAACTGGTTCCGCGTGTCGACGGAATACGATGGCCAGGTGATGACGATCGACCACACGCCCGACTTCGACCGCATCTACTACGCGTACTTCGAGCCGTACAGCGAAGAGCGGCATTCGGAGTTTCTCGGCGCGGTGCAGCAGATTCCGCTCGCAACGCTGACCGAACTCGGCAGCACGGTGCAGGGCCGGCCGATGTCAGTGCTCACGCTCGGCCTGCCGGATTTCGGCGACGCCGCACCGAAGAAGAAAATCTGGATCATCGCGCGCCAGCATCCCGGCGAGACGATGGCGGAATGGTTCGTCGAAGGGCTCGTGAAGCGTCTCGCGGGCTTCGGCGACTGGGCGGGCGACCCCGTCGCGCGCCTGCTGTTCGAGCGGGCCGTGTTCCATATCGTGCCGAACATGAATCCCGATGGCAGCGTCCTCGGCAATCTGCGCACCAACGCGGCAGGCGCGAATCTGAACCGCGAGTGGATGGAGCCGAGCGCCGAACGCAGCCCCGAGGTGCTGCTCGTGCGCGAGGCGATCGAGGACACCGGCTGCGATCTGTTCTTCGATATCCACGGCGACGAAGCCATTCCGTACGTGTTCGTCGCGGGCTCCGAGATGCTGCCGGGCTTTACCGGCGAGCAGGCGAAGCAGCAGAAGGCGTTCGTCGATTTCTTCAAGCAGGCGAGTCCGGATTTCCAGGACGTGCACGGCTACGAAGCGAGCAAGTATCAGACGGATGCGCTCAAGCTCGCGTCGAAGTACATCGGCAACGAATACAAGTGCCTGTCGCTCACGCTCGAGATGCCGTTCAAGGACAACGCCAATCTGCCTGATGAACGCGTCGGCTGGAACGGCGAGCGCAGCGCGGCGCTCGGCGCGTCGATGCTGCAGGCGATTTTGTGGCATCTGCAGGCCTTCGCTGCCTAAACGCAGAGCGCGCGCCTAAGATGCAAAAAGGGCGTGGTCACGTCGAGTGACCACGCCCTTTTCTTGTTCGCTGTGCCGCCGCTTCAGGAAAGCACGGCTCAGTGCTTCTTGCTGGTTTTCTTCGTCGACTTCGTTGCGCTGCCCGACTTGGCCGTGCTCTTCGTCTTGCCCGACGAAGCCTTGCCCGACGATGACTTGGTCTTTGCGGCGTGCTTGCCCTTCGTGGTGGTGTGCGCGCTGGTGTGCGACTGTGCGCGCAGGGGCGGCACCGGATCGTTCCAGCCGAACGCAAGCAACTGGCTGCCGACATAGCCGCAGCGGAATTTGAGCGGCGCGGGATCGCGCTCATTGCTCTTCGGCATGCCTTGACCTTCGACCGTCACGACATTGTCCACTTTGATGCGCTGTTTCTTATCGTCGAACGAATCGTTCCAGGGTTCAATCGCGGAATGCGATGCGTCGAATGATTCGGGCGGAAACTCGACGTGATCGAATGCCGTCGATGTGCTGGCGATGAAATTGCCGTGCGCGGCGCAGTCTGCCACCAGCGGATTGGCGTTGTAATCGGTGACGAAGTGGTGAATCAGTTCATTGCGCTCGTCGAGCGAATCGGCAAAAGCGGATACCGCGCATGCCAACGACGCGCATACCGCCAACCGGCCGACGAGCCGCAGAAGCCGGCGCGGTGCGTAGTTACTATCCATCAAGTCTGGCGCTAAGAAGACACGGGGCAAGTAAGATGCGCCGTGTGGGGAAGGAGTTCAATCTTATCGTACTTTGCGCACGTTCCCATCGCCTGCAGTCCGATATCCGGCGCTCCAGGCAGCACGCCAACCGTGCGGCCGATAACCTCAGACGCGCGGACCGCGATCCAGACGATATCGGCGCACGTCGTACGTGGTGATCCACGCGGGCTTGTACACCGTGATCAGAATGGTGAGCAGACCGGTGAATAGCGCCTCGCCCGCGC
This sequence comes from Caballeronia insecticola, assembly GCF_000402035.1. GTDB lineage: Bacteria > Pseudomonadota > Gammaproteobacteria > Burkholderiales > Burkholderiaceae > Caballeronia > Caballeronia insecticola. The sequence goes on along the minus strand of NC_021287.1, from coordinate 1,803,612 downwards.
CGAGCAGAATGGCGCCGCGCGTAAATGCCGCGGGCACGACGATCGGTCCGCCGGCGACTGCCATCTCCAGCAAAACGGTCGCGCCACAGGCAGCGGCTACCGCGGCGCCGGCTACGACGAACCCGTGGCCGATGATGAACGTGACGAGATTGCGCGGCAACCAGGCGTTGCTCAGGCGTTGCAGAAACGTGGAGACGGCCACGGGCAACGCACCGAACAATACATAGGTGGTTGCCACGGTGAGCCAGGAGGCATCGAGCACGACGGCAGCAAGACCCGTGGTCGCCGCCGTGCCGATAAGCGCGAGCCGCCAGTCGAACAGCGTGACCATGAGCGTCGCGCCTAGCAGATGGATAACGGGTCCGTCGTCGAACCAGGCATTGCACGCCCACAGCACCGTCACCGCGACGATGATGCCGAGCCACACGTGTTGCAGTGTGGCGTCCTGCAGGCGGGCGAAGGGGCGCTGCAACAGCGCGAGCGCGATCACCCCCGCGGCGGCGATCCAACTGCCAGCGGTAAGCCAAAGCGGGAGCGGTGTGTAGAAGAACCCCATGTCTTGCATATTACTCGTTGCGCGTAAAACGTGTGCGCAAAGGACAGACCCATTTGCCTCGTTTGTTGCTAGAACGATGATTCCGGCTCGGCCGCCATGGGCAGGGATGCCGCGTCGTTATCGAGAAGCGACGGATAGCGTTTGCGCGATCGCCGCAGCGGAATGACGCCCGCCTGGCCCGGTACGGCGCGTGACGACGACTCGTCGCCGCTGCGCAGAATCTCGAGATGCGCGTTCTGTACGTTGTTGTAGATCGCCACCGCGGCAGCGCGATTCGTCGCGCCGAGTTGCTGGAAGATACTTGCAAGGTGGATCTTGACGGTGCCTTCGCTGATGCCGAGCGTCTTCGCGATCATCTTGTTGGTGCTTCCCATGTGCACGCAGCGCATGATCTGCTGCTGTCGGGGCGAGAGCGTCGAATGATGGCGTATCTTCAGGCGTTGCTGCGCCCTGATCTGAATCCGGCGCGCGGTGAGCTCGCGCGTCAACTCAGGGTCGACGATGTCGGCCGGAATATAGTGCCCGCCGACGAGCACCATTTCGAGCGCCCGTAGAATCAGGATTGGGTCGAGCGCGCGCGGCACGATGCCCATGGCGCCGGCGTTCATCAGTGCGTAGACCAGAGGGGCGCCGCAGCGATCGACCATGACGGCGACCGGGACACGGGGCGTGTCGTCGAGCAGCTTTTGTAGGTCGGCGGTGCGCAGGTCGGGCGCCCAGTCGATCACGATCATGTCGGGGATGGAGCGCTTCAGGGCAGTGCGGGCTTGTCGCCAGTCTTTCGCCTCGCTGAACTGCGCTTGACGTGCGATACGGCGGAGCAATGTTTTAAGGCCCGCGCGGCGCTCTGCGTCGGAACCGATAATGTTGATTTTCATGCTTAACCTCGAGTCAATTACCCGGGCGCGACTTTGGTGCCGGGATTTTTTTGCCGCCGAACACGTCGGCGTGACGGCAATATTGACAAATTTAAGGTGATCGCGCCCCCTATCCGAACGGCATAGGCAAAAATACAAAAAACCCCGCCAAGGCGGGGTTGTTCAGGGTGCATGGATAGGGCGCAGACCGTCAGTGGAAATGCGGTTGCGCCGGCTCCGCGTCCTCGGGCATTTCCGCGTGAACGATCTCGCCGAGCGGGTCGGCGTAGAGGGGCACGCCGCAATCGTCACAGAATTCGGGCTCGAAACGGCCCGCATGACGACGCACGTCCGACACGCCCGCCTTCTTCAGCAACTCGACGATTTCCTCGACCGGACCGTTGGCGCCTTCGAGCTCGGCCGTTTCTTCGTCAAGATCGAGTTCGCCGTTTTCACGCCCATATAGCGGCCAGACGACGCCGTAGATCACGTCGTTGCTGCCGCGGCGCGTGAAACCGATGCGGTATTCGTCGATGCGTCGGTCGCCGAAACCGGCGATGACCGCGCGCAAATCCTGTGGCGCGGTGCCGAGCGTGTCGAACAGATAGCGCACTGCGGTGCGGACGGTGTGCGGACGAACTTGCTCATCGGCATCGCGACAGGCTGAATAGTAGGCGTCCGGCAGCAAACATTCGAATTCGCAGCCGGGAAGGATAGCCGCGAAGCTCGGGCCGCCCTGGGCCACCCACTGCTCGAGACATTGCCCACGTTCGATGCGGCTACCGTTTTCATCCTCCTGCCAGCGGAAAAACGCGTCGCCGGCCGGCACGAGCACCAGCGCCAGCAAGAAGCGCGGATCGGCGAGAATCGGCGATGTCTCCGGAAGATCAGCCAGATTCAGACGTGCTGCCGCTCCGCCCAGCGCGGTTTGCAGCAGTTGCTGGGCGAGGCGCGCCGTGTCGACGTGATGACGCGGCAACTGGTCGATGCTGTAGAGATACGGTGCGACGGCCACGCGGGCCCCGGCGGCGAGAACGTGAGCCTGCATTTGCGTGCGCAGCGCGTCGACGGCGTCGGTTTTCAGCGTGCCCGAGGGAATCGCATAGCGGGTCCAGGCCAGCACCGGTGCGGCGATGAGCAGCGCCTCGTGAGGCGTGCCATCGATGTCGATCCTGAATGACTCGCTGTGCGTCTCGGCCATGTCGGCGAGCGCGCCGTAGGCATCGGGATGATTCTGCTGCAGGTGATCGAGCGCGGCGTCGAGTGTGGTTTGGTTGCCGTTGCGCACGAGTTTGGAGATGAGGGTGTCGAGACGGGCTTCCCAGAAGCGGTCCTCGACACGGCTGCCGGACGCGAAAAGCGCGAGGGAGAGGCCGACGAGCTTGTCGGCGTCCGGGGGGATTCGTTTTGCGATTCGCGAGCGCATATCGTAACTAGAGTGAATTGGTGCGGTGAACCTTTGATTGTAGACGCTCCGTGTCCGCTTTTACCGCATGACGTCAAGGAGCTTCCGTTTTAGAGGGGGCGGTTTTTGTCTTGGGACAGAAATTTTTTCGATGACGCTCTTGCGAAGAGCGATTCGAGCTACTAGAATTCCGTTCCTTCGCGATTCAACGAACGCGAAGGGAGCGGGAGAAGTAGCGGTGCGGTGGTTTCGGTTGGCGCTGGGTGGTACGGACGCAAAAGTTGGATCTGCTCCGAAGCGCGGTTGGCAAGAAAAGAAAGCTTCAAATTCTTGTTGACAGTAACTGAAAAGACGTACATAATCTCGTTTCTCTGCTGCTGACGCAGCGACGCAAGACGGAAGTTGAAGTGCCTTGCGAATGTTCTTTAAAAACTAACAGCCGATAAGTGTGGGCGCTTGATGGCAAGTGCGGTTGCGGTTCTTCGGAATCGTAGCAATAGCAAAAGTAATCAAGAGTCTCACGCGAAGTATTAAGAGGAAGGTTTATCTGTCTACGGATGGATTAATCATCGTCAGTACGTTGAGTGAGCGACCGGTTGGTAAAACAACCGAAAAACAGTAACAGGTTTGAACTGAAGAGTTTGATCCTGGCTCAGATTGAACGCTGGCGGCATGCCTTACACATGCAAGTCGAACGGCAGCACGGGGGCAACCCTGGTGGCGAGTGGCGAACGGGTGAGTAATACATCGGAACGTGTCCTGTAGTGGGGGATAGCCCGGCGAAAGCCGGATTAATACCGCATACGATCTACGGAAGAAAGCGGGGGATCCTTCGGGACCTCGCGCTATAGGGGCGGCCGATGGCAGATTAGCTAGTTGGTGGGGTAAAGGCCTACCAAGGCGACGATCTGTAGCTGGTCTGAGAGGACGACCAGCCACACTGGGACTGAGACACGGCCCAGACTCCTACGGGAGGCAGCAGTGGGGAATTTTGGACAATGGGGGCAACCCTGATCCAGCAATGCCGCGTGTGTGAAGAAGGCCTTCGGGTTGTAAAGCACTTTTGTCCGGAAAGAAAACCATCGCCCTAATATGGTGGTGGGATGACGGTACCGGAAGAATAAGCACCGGCTAACTACGTGCCAGCAGCCGCGGTAATACGTAGGGTGCGAGCGTTAATCGGAATTACTGGGCGTAAAGCGTGCGCAGGCGGTCTGTTAAGACCGATGTGAAATCCCCGGGCTTAACCTGGGAACTGCATTGGTGACTGGCAGGCTTTGAGTGTGGCAGAGGGGGGTAGAATTCCACGTGTAGCAGTGAAATGCGTAGAGATGTGGAGGAATACCGATGGCGAAGGCAGCCCCCTGGGCCAACACTGACGCTCATGCACGAAAGCGTGGGGAGCAAACAGGATTAGATACCCTGGTAGTCCACGCCCTAAACGATGTCAACTAGTTGTTGGGGATTCATTTCCTTAGTAACGTAGCTAACGCGTGAAGTTGACCGCCTGGGGAGTACGGTCGCAAGATTAAAACTCAAAGGAATTGACGGGGACCCGCACAAGCGGTGGATGATGTGGATTAATTCGATGCAACGCGAAAAACCTTACCTACCCTTGACATGGTCGGAATCCTGCTGAGAGGCGGGAGTGCTCGAAAGAGAACCGGCGCACAGGTGCTGCATGGCTGTCGTCAGCTCGTGTCGTGAGATGTTGGGTTAAGTCCCGCAACGAGCGCAACCCTTGTCCTTAGTTGCTACGCAAGAGCACTCTAAGGAGACTGCCGGTGACAAACCGGAGGAAGGTGGGGATGACGTCAAGTCCTCATGGCCCTTATGGGTAGGGCTTCACACGTCATACAATGGTCGGAACAGAGGGTTGCCAAGCCGCGAGGTGGAGCCAATCCCAGAAAACCGATCGTAGTCCGGATCGCAGTCTGCAACTCGACTGCGTGAAGCTGGAATCGCTAGTAATCGCGGATCAGCATGCCGCGGTGAATACGTTCCCGGGTCTTGTACACACCGCCCGTCACACCATGGGAGTGGGTTTTACCAGAAGTGGCTAGTCTAACCGCAAGGAGGACGGTCACCACGGTAGGATTCATGACTGGGGTGAAGTCGTAACAAGGTAGCCGTATCGGAAGGTGCGGCTGGATCACCTCCTTTCTCGAGCTTCGCACGAAGTTATCTAAGCGCTCACGCTTATCGGCTGTAAGAAAGACAGGCTAAGGGTCTGTAGCTCAGTCGGTTAGAGCACCGTCTTGATAAGGCGGGGGTCGTTGGTTCGAATCCAACCAGACCCACCACCCGAAAAGGCGTGCTGACGGAGTGACCACTCATAGTCAGGCCACGAAGGGGGATTAGCTCAGCTGGGAGAGCACCTGCTTTGCAAGCAGGGGGTCGTCGGTTCGATCCCGTCATCCTCCACCAAGTCCTCAATGCACAGCGTTCCGCGTGAGCGCTGTGCATTGGCGACTGTAGCCAGTTGATGCTGCAAGCATGGAAGTGAGCTTGTCGGCTAAACGTTCTTTAACAATCTGGAAGAAGTAGTAAAGAGAGTGATGAAAGCACTTAGAGATGGGTGTGAGTAAGAACTCAGGGTAGTGATTGTATCAAGTATGAAAAGGTAATCGAAAGATTGCTTTGGAATACGGCACAACGCGAATACTCAGCCTATGACGAGAAGTCGGCCGCAAGCGGAAACGCCCAGGCAGACACACTCGTTATAGGGTCAAGCGAACAAGTGCATGTGGTGGATGCCTTGGCGATCACAGGCGATGAAGGACGCGGTAGCCTGCGAAAAGCTACGGGGAGCTGGCAAACGAGCTTTGATCCGTAGATGTCCGAATGGGGAAACCCGGCCCGAATGGGTCATCCTAGACTGAATACATAGGTCTAGCGAAGCGAACGCGGTGAACTGAAACATCTAAGTAACCGCAGGAACAGAAATCAACCGAGATTCCCAAAGTAGTGGCGAGCGAAATGGGATCAGCCTGTACTCTTTATCTGAATTGTTAGTCGAACGCTCTGGAAAGTGCGGCCATAGCAGGTGATAGCCCTGTAGACGAAAACAGTTTGGAAGAACTAGGTGTACGACAAGTAGGGCGGGACACGTGAAATCCTGTCTGAAGATGGGGGGACCATCCTCCAAGGCTAAATACTCGTGATCGACCGATAGTGAACCAGTACCGTGAGGGAAAGGCGAAAAGAACCCCGGGAGGGGAGTGAAATAGATCCTGAAACCGCATGCATACAAACAGTCGGAGCCTGGAAACGGGTGACGGCGTACCTTTTGTATAATGGGTCAGCGACTTACGTTCAGTAGCGAGCTTAACTGATTAAGGCAGGCGTAGCGAAAGCGAGTCCGAATAGGGCGATCAGTTGCTGGGCGTAGACCCGAAACCAAGTGATCTATCCATGGCCAGGTTGAAGGTGCGGTAACACGTACTGGAGGACCGAACCCACTAACGTTGAAAAGTTAGGGGATGAGCTGTGGATAGGGGTGAAAGGCTAAACAAACTTGGAAATAGCTGGTTCTCTCCGAAAACTATTTAGGTAGTGCCTCGTGTATCACCTTCGGGGGTAGAGCACTGTCATGGTTGTGGGGTCCATTGCGGATTACTACGCCATAGCAAACTCCGAATACCGAAGAGTGCAATCACGGGAGACAGACATCGGGTGCTAACGTCCGGTGTCAAGAGGGAAACAACCCAGACCGCCAGCTAAGGTCCCAAAGATTGGCTAAGTGGGAAACGAAGTGGGAAGGCTAAAACAGTCAGGAGGTTGGCTTAGAAGCAGCCACCCTTTAAAGAAAGCGTAATAGCTCACTGATCGAGTCGTCCTGCGCGGAAGATGTAACGGGGCTCAAGCCAGTCACCGAAGCTGCGGATGCATATTTATATGCATGGTAGGAGAGCGTTCCGTAAGCCTGCGAAGGTGTGTCGAAAGGCATGCTGGAGGTATCGGAAGTGCGAATGCTGACATGAGTAGCGATAAAGGGGGTGAAAAGCCCCCTCGCCGTAAGCCCAAGGTTTCCTACGCAACGTTCATCGGCGTAGGGTGAGTCGGCCCCTAAGGCGAGGCAGAAATGCGTAGCTGATGGGAAGCAGGTCAATATTCCTGCACCATTGTTAGATGCGATGGGGGGACGGATCGCGGAAGGTTGTCCGGGTGTTGGAAGTCCCGGTCGCTGCATTGGAGAAGGTGCTCAGGCAAATCCGGGCACAGGATTCAAGGGTGTGGCGCGAGCTTCTTCGGAAGCGAAGCAATTGGAAGTGGTTCCAAGAAAAGCCTCTAAGCTTCAGTCTAATAATGACCGTACCGCAAACCGACACAGGTGGGCGAGATGAGTATTCTAAGGCGCTTGAGAGAACTCGGGAGAAGGAACTCGGCAAATTGGTACCGTAACTTCGGGATAAGGTACGCCCTTGTAGCTTGACTGGCCTGCGCCAGGAGGGTGAAAGGGTTGCAATAAACTGGTGGCTGCGACTGTTTAATAAAAACACAGCACTCTGCAAACACGAAAGTGGACGTATAGGGTGTGACGCCTGCCCGGTGCCGGAAGATTAAATGATGGGGTGCAAGCTCTTGATTGAAGTCCCGGTAAACGGCGGCCGTAACTATAACGGTCCTAAGGTAGCGAAATTCCTTGTCGGGTAAGTTCCGACCTGCACGAATGGCGTAACGATGGCCACACTGTCTCCTCCCGAGACTCAGCGAAGTTGAAGTGTTTGTGATGATGCAATCTCCCCGCGGCTAGACGGAAAGACCCCATGAACCTTTACTGTAGCTTTGCATTGGACTTTGAACCGATCTGTGTAGGATAGGTGGGAGGCTATGAAACCGGAACGCTAGTTTCGGTGGAGCCGTCCTTGAAATACCACCCTGGTTTGTTTGAGGTTCTAACCTTGGCCCGTGATCCGGGTCGGGGACAGTGCATGGTAGGCAGTTTGACTGGGGCGGTCTCCTCCCAAAGTGTAACGGAGGAGTACGAAGGTACGCTAGGTACGGTCGGAAATCGTGCTGATAGTGCAATGGCATAAGCGTGCTTAACTGCGAGACCGACAAGTCGAGCAGGTGCGAAAGCAGGTCATAGTGATCCGGTGGTTCTGTATGGAAGGGCCATCGCTCAACGGATAAAAGGTACTCTGGGGATAACAGGCTGATACCGCCCAAGAGTTCATATCGACGGCGGTGTTTGGCACCTCGATGTCGGCTCATCTCATCCTGGGGCTGTAGCCGGTCCCAAGGGTATGGCTGTTCGCCATTTAAAGAGGTACGTGAGCTGGGTTTAAAACGTCGTGAGACAGTTTGGTCCCTATCTGCCGTGGGCGTTGGATATTTGAAGGGGGCTGCTCCTAGTACGAGAGGACCGGAGTGGACGAACCTCTGGTGTACCGGTTGTCACGCCAGTGGCATCGCCGGGTAGCTATGTTCGGAAGAGATAACCGCTGAAAGCATCTAAGCGGGAAACTCGCCTTAAGATGAGATATCCCCGGGGCTTCGAGCCCCTTGAAGGGTCGTTCTAGACCAGGACGTTGATAGGTCAGGTGTGTAAGTGCAGTAATGCATTGAGCTAACTGATACTAATTGCCCGTAAGGCTTGATCCTATAACCAGTGTGTTTGCCTCCACTGGCGAGTAACGCGTGTGCGACAATCGCCACCCACATCCTTACTACTTCTTCCCAGATTGGTTGTAGCGCCCATGCGGCGACACAACAACAAGTCATGCCTGATGACCACAGCGAGTTGGTACCACCCCTTCCCATCCCGAACAGGACCGTGAAACGACTCCACGCCGATGATAGTGCGGATCTCCCGTGTGAAAGTAGGTAATCGTCAGGCTCCTCATGCCTCAACTCAAAAACCCCACCCCATAAGGTGGGGTTTTTGCGTTTCAGGCTCGAAATTCTCACGCGCTTTCCTCCCCGCGTATCCATCCTTCCGTGGTTTGCCAGCGCGCCCCCGGCGCACCCAGATGTTTACCCTCCCGCATCGAAATACTGTATAAATATACAGTAAAACCAGAGGCCACCGAATGCTCGAACCCTGAGCAGGCCCCTTGCATCGCGCTGGACGGGGAAAACTCATGGGTGCAGCACTTTCATTGCTCGATGTCGGGCTGACTTCGCATCTGCAGCGGCAGCTCTGGCAGGGCAGCCCGATCAATGATCCGGACTCGGACATCGTATCGAGCGGCTATCGGACGCTTGATCTCGTCTTGCCCGGCGCAGGCTGGATGCCGGGCAGCGTTACCGAATTGCTGATCGAAGAAAGCGGGGTCGGCGAAATCAGACTGCTCGCGCGCGCGCTCCGGGAATTGACGGTGCACAAAGGCCGTTCAGTCATCTTCGTTGCACCGCCGTGGAAGCCTAATCTGACGGCTTTTCGGGCGATGAACATCGCGGTGAACAAGCTGGTGTGGGTCAAAGCGTCCGAGGACCAGACGCTTTGGGCGGCGGAACAATCGCTCAAGCAGGAAGGTATCGGCGCCGTGCTGATCTGGTTGCCTGAGGTACGTCCGGAAGCACTTCGGCGGCTGCAAGTGGCGGCTCAGGAAGCGAAGTCTCTAGCGTTCCTGTTCCGACCGCTCAAGGCAGCCCGGCAATCATCCGCAGCCCCGTTGCGCATGGTTTGCAAGCCGATACTCCCCGCGAATGCGCAGACGATGAATCGCCGCGAGTGGATGCAAGCCGTCATGCTCGAAATCGACATCATCAAGCGGCGTGGTCCCTTGCTGGACAAGCCGTTGCAATTGAGCTTGCCGCTGCAGTTGCCCGCGTTGCCCGAGCATATTCGCCGCGCGCATCTCGGCAGGAAAGCACGAGAGGTCAAACATGTTGTGGATAGCGGTGACATTGCCGCTTTTATCGCTCGAAGCAGTCAGGCCGCCCTCGATGCCCTCGGCATCGGTGAGTTCGATTTCGCTTCGAGCAACATCGACGAATGACGTTCGCATCGACGATATCGAGCAACCATGCTTCGCGCTTGCCGATCACGCGCGCATTCTGATGCCCGATCTCGTCGCGTTCCGGCTCGGCGTGCGTCCCGGCAGCACGCGCTCGCACGCGTTCGCACTCGCGCCGCATCTGACGCTGCTCGCCGTCGATATCCGCGCGGAGCAGAGCGCGCTCGAAGCCGTTGCGCTGGCGCTGCTCGCTTTCACGCCCAAAGTCGTGCTTGCCCACGCGAATACGGTGTTGCTCGAAGTCGGCGCAAGCATGCGGCTGTTCGGCGGATTGCGCGCGTTGCTGTCGAAGGTGACATCGACGGTGAAAGGATGCGGTTTCACCTCGCGCATGGGTTGCGCACCCACTGCCTGGGGCGCGTGGTTGCTGGCGCACGCGCGCACGCGGCGGGTTGCGCGGCGCGTGCGTATCCTGAAAGAGTCGACGCTCGCGCGCGTGCTCGACGAACTGCCGGTATCGCTCGTGCCGTCGGCGCATTCGCACGGCAACGCATTCGAGCAGATCGGCTGCGCGACGCTCGCCGATCTGCGTCAGTTGCCACGCAAGGGCGTCGCGCGCCGCTTCGGACCGGGCATCCTGCAATGGCTCGCGCAGGCATACGGGCAGGCACCCGATCCGCGCGAGGCGTTCTGCGCGCCGGCATCGTTTGAGGCGCGGCTCGAATTGCAGGCTCGCGTGGAAAGCGCTGATGCGCTGTTGTTCGCCGCGCGCCGTCTCGTGCTGCAACTCGCCGGCTGGCTGAGCGCGCATCACGCGGCGGTCAGCGAGTTCTCGTTGCTGCTCGAACATGAGCTGGCCGCGCGCCATGCGCCCAGGACATCGACGTTCAAAATAGCGTGGGCCGTCCCGACGCGCGACGCCGATCACATCCTCTGGCTGCTGCGCGAAAAGCTGAATCAGACGGCGCTCGTGGCGCCCGTGATCGAAATGAAACTACTGGCCGACAAAGTCAGCGAGCATGCGCCGCCGCCCGACACCTTGTTTCCGATGCCGGGCACCGACCGCGAATCGATGGCGCAACTGCTCGAACGCCTGAGCGCGCGGCTTGGCGCGGAAAATGTCGTGCAATTGGTCGCGCGCGACGATCATCGGCCCGAAGCGGCGATGACGGTCGAAGCCTATCAACCCGCGAACGAAGCGAAGCCAAAGCGCGGCAAGAAGCCGACGAGCACGCCGGCAGCACAGACGGACGAGCCGCCCGCACCGATTGAGACCGAACCCGAATCCGGCGAACCGCTCGAGCTTCCCGATTTGGCTGTGCCTTCGCAGCCACGTCCGTCGTGGATACTCGAAACGCCGCAAAAGCTGATGTTGCGCAACGAGCGGCCGTTCTATCGGCGTCCACTGAAACTGATCAGCCGCACGGAGCGCATCGAGGCGGGATGGTGGGACGGCAACGGCGTCCAGCGCGACTATTACGTCGCCGCCGACGATCGCGGCCGCATGTTCTGGCTTTATCGCGAGCGTCTCACCGGCTTCTGGTTTCTGCACGGATTTTTCGGATGATGCCGTCATGGACGATTTGAACGACATCATCGGTTTGGGCGATGGCGACGACCACGAGCAAGCAGCGTTTCAGGGCTCGATGTCGGCCTCGGCGCTCTTGCCCGACTATGCCGAACTGCATTGCCTGAGCAATTTTTCGTTCCTGCGCGGGGCATCGCATCCGCAGGAACTGGCCGCGACGGCGCTCGAGCACGGCTACACCGCGCTCGCGATCACGGACGAATGTTCGCTCGCGGGCGTCGTGCGCGCGCATGCGGCGATCAAGGATATCGAAGCGAAAGCGCAAGCCGCGCTCAAAGCTGCGCGCGATGCCGGCGAGCCGCCGCCGAAGCAGCAGAATCTGAAACTGATCATCGGCAGTGAATTGCATCTCACCGATGCCGACGGCGAGCCATTCTGCACGCTGATCGCACTGGCGACGAATCGCGCGGGTTACGGCAATCTGTCCGAGCTGATCTCGCTCGCGCGCTCGCGTTCGCCCAAGGGCACTTACCGGCTGGGTCCGGAGGATTTCACCGATCCCGCGGCATCGTCCGGTGCGCCGGATGAGACCGACTTACGTGGCGACATCGCGCATCTGAAGCATCTGCCCGACTGCCTGCTGATCCTCGTGCCGCAGCGTTCGGCGACGCTTGCCGACACACTCGACCGTGCGCACTGGCTGGCCGGTTTCGCCGCCGGCCGCGCGTGGCTCGCACTGGAGCTATGGCAAGACGGCAGCGACGACGAGCGCCTCGCCTCGTCGCGCGTGATCGCCGAGGCAAGCGGATTGCCGCTCGTCGCGGCAAGCGGCGCGTTGATGCATGCGCGCTCGCGCAAGCCTTTACAGGACACGCTGACCGCGATCCGCCTCAATCGCCCGCTCGCCGAATGCGGCTATGCGCTCGAAGCGAACGCGGAGCGGCATCTGCGCACGCGCCTGCGTATCGGCGCGTTGTATCCGAAAGAGACGATTGCCGAAACGCTGCAAGTGGCGTCGCGCTGCACGTTTCGGCTCGACGAGTTGCGCTACGAATATCCGGAAGAACTCGTGCCGCCCGGCGAGACGCCCGCCAGCTATTTGCGCAAGCAAGTGATCGCGGGCGCGCTCAAACGCTGGCCGAACGGGCTCGATGCCGAGACGATCGGACTCATCGAGAAAGAACTGGCGCTCGTCGCCGCGCTGGAATACGAGAAGTACTTCCTGACGGTCTACGACATCGTCGCTTTCGCGCGCAGCCAGGGCATTTTGTGTCAGGGACGCGGGTCGGCGGCGAATTCGATCATTTGCTTCTGCCTCCATATCACCGAGCTCGATCCGGTGAGTATGGGCCTGCTGATCGAGCGCTTTATTTCGCAGGCGCGCAACGAGCCGCCGGACATCGATGTCGATTTCGAGCATCAGCGGCGCGAGGAAGTCATCCAGTACATCTACCGGAAGTACGGGCGGCATCGTGCGTCGCTGGCGGCGTCGGTCATCACGTATCACACGCGCAGCGCGCTCAAGGACGTCGGCCGTGCACTCGGGCTGGATGCGTCGCTGATCGAGCGGATCGGCAAGTCGCAGCAATGGTGGGACGGGCCGTCCGCGGTGGCGGGCTATCTCAGGGAAGCGGGCTTCAGCGAGGATTCGCACGTCACGAAGCATCTGATCCGTCTGACGCGCGAGTTGCGCGGCTTTCCGCGGCATCTGTCGCAGCACGTCGGCGGCTTCGTGATCGCGCGGGAGCGCTTGTCGCGGCTCGTGCCGATCGAAAACGCCGCAATGAAGGACCGCTGCGTGATCCAGTGGGACAAGGACGACATCGATCAGCTGAAGCTACTGAAAGTGGACGTGCTCGCGCTCGGCATGCTTTCGGCGATCCGGCGTGCGCTCGAATTCGTCGCGCTGCGCCGCGGCGTGCCGGGCTTCAGCATGGGGCACATTCGCCGCGAGGACCGGGCCGTCTACGAGATGTGCTGCCGTGCGGACACCATCGGCGTGTTTCAGATCGAATCGCGCGCGCAGCAGAGCATGCTGCCGCGTCTGCGTCCCAACAAATACTACGACCTCGTGATCGAAGTGGCGATCGTGCGGCCCGGTCCGATTCAGGGCGGCATGGTGCATCCGTATCTGCGGCGCAAGCAGGGATTGGAAAAGGAAGAGTATCCGAAGGAGGAATTGCGGCCGGTGCTCGGCCGCACGCTCGGCGTCCCGATCTTTCAGGAGCAGGTGATGAAGCTCGCGATGGTCGCGGCAGGCTACACCGCCGAGCAGGCCGACCAGTTGCGCCGCGCGATGGCCGCCTGGCGACGCGGCAGTCATCTCGAGGTGTATCAGGCCGATCTCATGAAGAAGATGCTCGCGCGTGGCTACGAACACGAGTTCGCCGCGCGCGTATGCAAGCAGATCGAGGGCTTCGGCGAATACGGCTTTCCGGAGAGCCATTCCGCAAGCTTTGCGCTGCTCGTCTATATCAGCGCGTGGATCAAGCGTTACGAACCCGCGGCGTTTCTGGCCGGCCTGCTGAATAGTCAGCCGCTCGGGTTCTATTCGCCGTCGCAACTCGTGCAGGATGCACGGCGTCATGGCGTGCCGGTGTTCGCGCCCGATGTTTCGCTGAGCGACTGGGAATCGGTGCTGGAGGAGCGCTGCGGTACCGGCAGGCGCATCGCGTTCGATGCCGGCCGCGAGCGGCGGCGTCAGCAGTTCTACGGTGCGAGCGCATCGACGCAGATCTTTCGCAAGACCATGCGGCGCGGTGCGCGTCGGCTCCGCGCGCGCGTCAAGCTGCCCTCAGCGCAATACGGGACGACGGGGCCGGGCGTGCGCATCGGCCTGCAGTTGATCAAGGGCTTTTCGCAGGCGGCCGCGGAACGGATCATGGCCGCGCGTCGTGAGGCGCCGTTCGTCGATGTCGACGATCTCACGCGCCGCGCCGCGTTGTCGCGCCGCGATCTCGAAGCGCTCGCGGCCGGCAATGCGCTCGCGAGCATCGCAGGGCATCGGCGTCAGGCATGGTGGGAGGTTACGGCCCAACAGCGTGCGCCCGAGTTGCTGCGCGATGCGCCGCTGAGCGAGGCGCCGCTCGCGCTGCCGGAAGCGTCGGAAGGCCGCGAAATCGTCGACGACTACGCGAGCCTCGGGCTCACGCTCAATCGTCATCCGCTCGCGCTTCTGCGCGAAAGACTTTCGCGCATGCGTTTCAAAAGCGCGGCCGAACTGGAAAACATCCGCAACGGGCGCGCCGTGCGGGCGTGCGGCATCGTGACGGTGCGCCAGCGGCCGGGTACGGCGAACGGCACGATCTTTATCTCGATAGAAGACGAGACCGGCTCGATCAACGTGATCGTCTGGCCCGGGCTGGTCGAGAAGCAACGCAAGGTGCTTTTGGGGTCGTCGCTGCTCGGCGTTCACGGCGTCTGGCAGAAGGACGGCGACGTGCGGCATCTGGTGGCGCATCGGCTCGAAGATCACAGCGCGCTGCTCGGCCGCCTCGCCGCGCCGAGCCGCGATTTTCACTGAGACGAGACGTCCGGATAGTTCGAGAGCAACCCGGCGATCGCCTGGTCGAACGGCGTGCGCCGGCCGATGCCGAGCGCTTCCAGCCGGCCGGAATCCAGATGGCAGTCACGCGGACGTGGCGTCGAGTCCGTCGGCGTGATTTGCGCGACGAGCTTCGCGTCCACCTTCAGAACGCGCGCGATGCGTCGGGCGATGTCGAACTTCGTCATCGGCTCGTCGCCGGACCATTGCGCGATGCCGGAAATCGTCGCACCGCGCGCGTGATGTTCGAGCATGCCGCGAATGACCACGGCGACGTCGGGCGTGAAGGTCGGATAGCGCGTTGCCCAGGCGTCCATCGATGCGCGCGGGTTCGCCGAATTCGCCGACGCGACGATCGCGGGCGTGAGGCTCGTCACTGCCGATTCGTTCCAGTCGGTGAATGGCCCGTACAACAACGGCAGGCGCAGCACGCATGACGCGGGATCTGCCGCGAGCAACGTGCGTTCGCCTTCCAGCTTGCTGCGGCCGTAGGCGTTGAGCGGCGCGGGGGCGTCGTCGGGGTAATAGGGCGGCGAAGCGCCGTCGAACACATAGTCGGTCGATATCGACAGAACCCATGCGCCGAGCGTGCGCGCCTCTTCGGCGATTACGCGCAAGGCGTCGACGTTCAGCGCGCGAGCCAACGACGGATCGTTTTCGCAGATGTCCGGACGCCGCTCCGCCGCCGCGACGACGATGGCATCGGGCGCAAGCTCGCGCAAAAAGCCGCGCACCGCTTCGTGGTCGAGCAGGTCGAGCTTTGCACTCTGCGCATCGACGCGATTTCGGGCGGTGCGCACGACACGCCATGTTTGCGCGCTTTCCGCACGCGCCAGTTCGGCGGCGACGGCCCGCCCCAAAAGCCCCGACGCGCCGATCAGCGCGACGGTAAAGCGTTCGCCCGCCTTCATGCGGACTTGACGGCGACGACCGTATAGCCGGCTTCGTCGATAGCATCTTTCAGCGCATCGTTCGATTGCGCCGAGTCGACCGCGACCCGGCCGCGCTCCAGATCCACGCGAACCTGCGCTTGCGGATCGATTTCCTGGATCGAGCGCGTCACGGCCGCGACGCAGTGCTGGCAACTCATGCCCTGAACTTCGAATTCGGTCATTGCGGGATTCCTCTTGAAAAGGCCTGGTTCAACGACATCGTATACCTTGCCATCGTGGGAAGGTGTAGAGTGAAGTCACATTTTTCGGAGCAGAGCATGAACATCGGTGAAGCGGCGCGTGCTTCGGGCGTGACGGCGAAGATGATCCGTTATTACGAGAGCGTCGGATTGCTCAATCCGGTCGGGCGGACGTCGTCGGGATATCGCGTGTACGGCGCGCAGGAAGTCCATGCTTTGCGTTTCGTGCGGCAGGCGCGCCGGCTGGGTTTTCTCGTCGAGGATATTCGCCAGCTGCTCGCGCTGTGGCAGGACCGCTCGCGTGCGAGCGCCGAGGTCAAGTCGATTGCGCTGGAACACGTCGCGGAACTGGATCGGCGCATCGCCGAGCTGACGGACATGCGCGACACGCTTGCGCATCTCGCGCGTCACTGTCACGGCGACGAACGCCCCGATTGCCCGATTCTGGACAAGCTGGCGCAGTGATGCACCGTTGTGGTGCTTAGACCACGAGAGCAGATTCTGCGAATGACGGAAATCGTCCGATAAAACAGCAACTTGAAGCAAGCATCACGCCCGCACCATTGCGAAACGGCATGCACAGTATTCAAGCATTTCACTACCATCTTCGGCCGTTCTCCCCTATAATCCGGGTATTCCCTAATTCGGGTAATCCCTGACCCGAAATGCCAGGGATCTTTTGAAGACCTTGGAGCACATCATGTTTGCATACATCATCGAAAAGCTGAGCATTTGGTTTGAAGCGGCCGAGCAACGTCGTCGTGAAGCGTATCTGGCGCAATCGACCGACATCGTCCAGCTCGAACAGCGCATCCGCTCGCTCGAATCGAACGGCTATAACGCGTAAGCGTTTCGTCGCAGGCGCCAGGCGCGCCGAAGTGAAAGTTGAAAAGCCCCGCATCGCGGGGCTTTTGCTTTCCTGCTGCTTCCAATTGCTCTGGCTGCCGCGCTACTGCTTGCGCGGATGCTGCTCGAGCCATTGCTTCATAAACGCGATTTCTTTGTCCTGCGCCGCGACGATGTCCTTCGCCAGTTTGCGCAGCTTCGCGTCCTTGCCATACTTCAGCTCGACCTTCGCCATTTCCACCGCGCCCTGATGGTGCGGAATCATATGCGCGACGAAATCGCGGTCGGCATCGCCCGTGTATTCGATACCCGACATCCCGGACATCATCTTTTGATCGGCTGCCTGATAGGCCGCGGTCGACGAGACATCCGTCGGCTTCGGCGCGTGCCGTTCCATGTTCATGCCGGGCATGGCGTCGCTTGCGGACGACGCGGTCTGCGCGATCGCGCCAGCGCTACAAAAAGCAGTGAGGATGGCAAGCGCGATTCTTCTTGATTTCATCGTATCTCCTTGAGAAAGGGCGGTTGCAGAACGAATCCGAACAGGAACGCCTAGCCTAAAGCTTGCCACCGGGGTAAGGTAAAGCGGTTTCGTCTACACAAAAGAGCGAGCGATGCGCAACTCAAACAGCGGCTCGATGAACGTGCGCGTGGTGCGTCTCGTGTGCGTGTGCGTCGCGCTGGCCATCGGCGTGTGCTGCGTCGAAGCGGCACTCGCCAAGCCGGGCGGCGAACCCCTCGTGCTCGACACGCAAACCGGCATTCACAGCGGCGTGAGCGGCACCGTGCTCCAGAGCGGACAGTTGGGCGGTCCCGGCATGGTTCCGATGGCGACCTTGCCCGAACTCCCGCAGCAGGCAGAGCCGCCGATCATCGTTTCGCCGTACGTCGAATTCCCGGCGGGGCAGAACAGCGTGCCCGTGCAGCCGGGCGGCGGCCGGCCGCGTGTGCCGCGAGCGGCCTATCCATGATTGTGATTGCCGATGCGCATCACGCTGCGCGATGTTCAAGCTTGAACGAGGCATCATCGTCCTCGCCGAGGGCGTCGACGAGATAGGGCAGCGACTCCTTCAAGTCTTTCGCGAGCGTGTACGGCGGATTCAGCACGAACATGCCGCTGCCGAACAACCCGAATCCATCCTCCGGGGGTTTTCTCACGGTCAGGCTCACATTGAGCCAGCCGTTCGGCTGAATGGCCTTCAACTGATCCGCGAAACGCTGCGACTCCATGCGCGTGACGAGCGGATACCAGACGGCGTAGGTGCCGGTCGCAAAACGCTTGAGGCACTCTTGCAGACACGTGAGCGTGCGGGCGTAGTCGCGCTTGTCTTCGTATGACGGGTCGATCAGCACGAGCGCCCGGCGCGGCGGCGGCGGCACGATCGCCTTGATGCCGTCGAAGCCGTCGCCGTCGTAAATCATCGCGCGGCGGCCGGCATCGCGAAAGTTATGGCGCAGCACGTCGATTTCGGTGCTGTGCAGTTCGAACAGCCGCATGCGGTCCTGTTCTCGCATCGTGCGCCAGGCGAGATAGGGCGAGCCGGGATAGAAGCGCAGATCGCCTTCGGGATTGAGCGCCTTCACTTCATCGACGTAATCCGCGAGCAGGGGCGGCAGATCGTCCTGATTCCAGAGCCGTCCGATGCCCGTGTCGAACTCGGCGTTCCTCGTCGCGAAGCCTTCGGTGAGCGAGTAGACCCCGGCGCCGGCGTGGGTGTCGATGTACCAATACGATTTGTCCTTCAGGCCGAGATAGCGAAGCATTTGCACGACGACTGCGTGCTTCAGCACATCGGCGTGATTGCCCGCATGAAAAGCGTGACGATAACTGAGCATGACGAGAAGCCCTTGCGGGCGTGAAAAGCGGAACGAAAACGGGCGCAAGGCGCGACGGGACCTGCGCGAAGGGCGACCATTGTAGCCGAGCCCACCCGACGCGCTTTCATAGTGCGCAGCCTTCGCCGCAGCGCACTGCGTCCTTCATGCACAATAACCGCTCCCGGACCTTTGTGAACAGTCGGCCGAACGGCCTAGGCATTCTGATCTTCCGTACGCATTTTCCTATGCCGAATGGCCAGCTTGAATGCCGTGCCGCTGGATGTTGTCATTACCCAATGTCATCCCACTGGATAGGAGGTTCGCATGTCATCAAACGGTAAGCTCGACGGCAAGACCGCGGTCGTGACCGGCGCGGCGAGCGGCATCGGCCGGGCGATCGCGCATACGCTCGCCGAAGCGGGCGCGGCGGTCGCCATCGCCGACCTGAATCAGGCGGGTGCAGACGCGGTGGCCGGGGAAATCCGCGGCAAGGGCGGCAAGGCCATCGGTATCGCCATGGACGTGACGAACGAAGATGCGGTCAATCAGGGCGTCGACCGGGCGGCGTCGGAACTCGGTTCGGTGGACATTCTCGTGTCGAACGCGGGCATCCAGATCGTCAATCCGATCGAAAACTATGCGTATGCCGACTGGAAAAAAATGATGGCGATCCATGTCGACGGCGCGTTTCTCACAACCAAGGCGGCGCTGAAGCACATGTACAAAGACGATCGCGGCGGCGTCGTGATCTACATGGGCTCGGTGCATTCGCACGAGGCGTCGCCGCTGAAATCCGCCTATGTCACGGCGAAGCACGGCCTGCTCGGACTTGCGCGCGTGCTGGCGAAGGAAGGCGCGGCGCATAACGTGCGCTCGCATGTGGTCTGTCCGGGTTTCGTGCGCACGCCGCTCGTCGACAAGCAGATTCCCGAGCAGGCCAAAGAGCTGAAGATCAGCGAGGAAGAGGTCGTCAGGCGCGTGATGCTCGGCGGCACGGTCGATGGCGTGTTCACTACCGTCGAGGACGTCGCGCAGACCGTGCTCTTTCTGTCCGCATTCGAGACGGCGGCGCTGACCGGTCAGTCGTTCGTCGTCAGTCACGGCTGGTTCATGCAGTAAAGGGAGAACACGCGGGATGTCGGAAATCGAGAACAACGAAGCGGGGCAATCGGGGCGAGCGGCGCGCGCGGGCAAGCGGAAAAAGGAAGCTGAAGCGTCCGCATCGGGCGCGAGCATCCAGTTGCCGCCCTACGAGACGATCGCGCTGATGCTCCAGGGCGGTGGCGCGCTTGGCGCGTATCAGGCCGGCGTCTATCAGGGGCTGCATGAGGCGAATATTCATCCGAACTGGATCGCCGGCATTTCCATCGGCGCGCTCAATACCGCGATCATCGCGGGTAATGCGCCGGAGCATCGCGTAACGCGTCTGCTTGAATTCTGGGAGACGATCTGCCAGCCCGCGTACGGCTTTCCGCTGCCCGCGTTCGTCGAGCGCGCGCTGTTCGATTCAGCCGACGAGGTGCGCAAAGCCTTCACGGCGATGCAGGCTTTCGGCGCGCTGGTGGAGGGGCAGAAGGGCTTTTTCGTGCCGCGCTTTCCGCCGCCGTCGCCGATCGAATCGACTTCGCCGCAGACCGCCAGCTATTACGACACCACGCCGCTCAAGGCGACGCTCGAGCGTCTGTGCGACTTCGATCGCATCAATTCGGGTGAAACGCGCGTGTCGGTCGGCGCGGTGAACGTCGCGACCGGCAACTTCGCATATTTCGACAACACGCAGATCCGCCTGCGCGCCGAGCATTTCATCGCGTCCGGGGCGCTGCCGCCGGGCTTTGCCGCGGTCGAAATCGACGGCCAGTTCTACTGGGATGGCGGCCTCATGTCGAACACGCCACTCTACGAGGTTGCGCAGGCGACGCCACGCCGCGACACGCTCGCTTTCCAGGTCGATCTCTGGAGCGCGCGCGGGCCCGTGCCGGACAGCATCGTCGATGTCATGGGCCGCGTGAAGGACGTGCAGTTCTCGAGCCGCACGCGCCTGGTCACCGATCAGATGCAGCGCGCGCAACGCGCCCGGAACGTGCTGCAACATGTGCTCGACCTCGTGCCCGAAGACGTCCGCAAGAGCAACGAATGGTGCAGGCTTGCCGAGGAGCTGGCGTGCTCGAAGCGCTACAACATCGTGCATCTGATCTATCGCCACAAGGAATACGAAGGCCACTACAAGGACTATCAATTTGGCTTTTCGACGATGCGCGAACACTGGGAAAGCGGCCTTACCGACATCCGCCGCACACTCGCGCACCGCGACTGGCTCGACATGCCAAACGGTGAATCTCGCTTCATTACGCACGATATCCATCGCGGCGAGTGAAGGTAGCGCCAAGTAACGGCCCGTCCGGGCGCGCATTTGTGTCTCTTTGTATAATCCGGCACGCATTCCGGCGCCCTGGCTGACATCGCCGGGCGCCATGACTTTTCCCGGTTACAAATGAACTCGATCGCGGTCTGCTTCGTGTGTCTAGGCAACATCTGCCGCTCGCCCAGCGCGGAAGCGGTGATGCGCGACCGTGTCGAGCGAGCAAAGCTCGCGGACCGGATCTTGATCGATTCCGCCGGCACCGGCGACTGGCACATCGGCGCGCCGCCCGACGAGCGCGCGCAGAAAGCGGCGAAAAAGCGCGGCTACGACCTTTCGACGCTCCGCGGGCGGCAGGTCGCCGCGGCGGACTTCGCGCGCTTCGACCTGTTTATCGTCATGGACGATGCCAACGCCGCGGCGCTTACGGCCGTCTGTCCGCCCGAGTATCGCGACAAGATTCGCCTGCTGATGGAGTTCGCCACCCGCGACGACGAGCGCGTCGTGGTCGATCCCTATTTCGGCGGTGAAGAAGGTTTCGAAAAAGTGCTCGATCAGTGCGAGGACGCCTGCGAAGGCCTGCTGAAAGCCTTGCGCGCCCAATTGTCCGCCTGAGAGCGCGTCTGTTCGCATACCGGACGTCTTGCGAAAAAGCACGTTAAAAGCCTACTTATCTCGCCCCGGATACTTGACTAAAACTGTGGGATATTTATACTTGACGAAAATCATCGAGTATTAGCGGTAGCCCCCAATTATGAGACTCACCACGAAAGGCCGTTTCGCCGTCACGGCGATGATCGACCTGGCATTGCGCCAGGAGCAGGGCCCGGTGACGCTGGCAGGCATCAGCCAGCGCCAGCGCATCTCGCTTTCCTATCTCGAACAGCTCTTCGGCAAGCTGCGGCGCCATGAGATCGTCGAGTCGGTGCGCGGGCCGGGCGGTGGCTATAACCTCGCGCGCCGCGCGGAGAACGTCACGGTAGCGGACATCATCATCGCGGTCGACGAGCCGATCGACGCCACGCAATGCGGCGGCAAGGGCACGTGCGAAGGCACGAAGCAGCACGACGGCCACTGCATGACGCACGAGTTGTGGGCGACGCTCAATCAGAAGATGGTCGAGTATCTGGATTCCGTTTCGTTGAAGGATCTGGTCGACCAGCAGCGCGCACGCGAAGGCTCGTCGGCGGTGCTGCGCGACCGGCGGACCGAATCGGCCGGCGTCGAGGCCACGCGCGTCGTGCCCAAGGGTCCGAATTCCATTTTCAATCTGGCCGGATGACCTGTGCCGCCGCGCGGCATGAGCCGTGCGCGCATGGAGAGTGTCCCAGCTGGAAGCTTTGACCGATTTTCCCGGAGCGACTGATGAATAACGATATTCCCCACCTGCCCATTTACATGGACTACAGCGCGACGACGCCCATCGATCCGCGCGTGGTGGACAAGATGATCCCGTATCTTCGCGAGCAGTTCGGCAATCCGGCGTCGCGCAGCCACCAGTACGGCTGGGATGCGGAGCGTGCGGTCGAGGAAGCGCGCGAGAACGTCGCGGCGCTCGTGAACTGCGATCCGCGCGAAATCATCTGGACGTCGGGCGCGACGGAATCGGACAACCTCGCCATCAAGGGCGCGGCGCATTTCTATAAGAGTAAGGGCAAGCATCTCATCACGGTGAAGACCGAGCACAAGGCCGTGCTCGACACCATGCGCGAACTCGAACGCGAAGGCTTCGAGGTGACGTATCTGGATGTGAAGCCGGACGGTCTCATCGATCTCGACAAGCTCAAGGCCGCGATCCGCCCGGACACCATTCTCGTTTCCGTGATGAACGTGAACAACGAGATCGGCGTGATTCAGGACGTCGCGGCGATCGGCGAGATCACGCGCGAGAAGGGCATCATTTTCCACGTCGATGCGGCGCAGGCTACCGGCAAGGTCACCATCGATCTGCAGAAGCTGAAGGTCGACCTGATGTCGTTCTCGGCGCACAAGACGTACGGCCCGAAGGGCATCGGCGCGCTGTATGTGCGACGCAAGCCGCGTGTGCGCATCGAAGCGCAGATGCACGGCGGCGGCCACGAGCGCGGCATGCGTTCGGGCACGCTCGCGACGCATCAGATCGTCGGCATGGGCGAGGCGTTCCGCATCGCGCGCGAAGAAATGGCGACCGAGAACGAGCGCATCCGCATGCTGCGCGACCGGCTGCTGAAGGGCCTGCGGGACATGGAAGAAACGTATGTCAACGGCGACATGGAACAGCGCGTGCCGCACAACCTCAACATCAGCTTCAATTTCGTCGAAGGCGAGTCGCTGATCATGGCGGTGAAGGATGTCGCGGTGTCGTCGGGTTCGGCGTGCACGTCGGCGTCGCTGGAGCCGTCGTATGTGCTGCGCGCGCTCGGCCGCAACGATGAACTCGCGCACAGCTCGATCCGCTTCACGGTCGGCCGCTTTACCACCGAGCAGGACGTCGATTACGTGATCAACCTGCTGAAGAACAAGATCGCAAAGCTGCGCGATCTGTCTCCGCTCTGGGAAATGCACAAGGACGGCATCGACATTTCGTCCATCCAGTGGGCCGCGCACTGAGCGACCACCGAGCGACACGCGTCACCGAATATTAGGAGAATTTGAATCATGGCTTATAGCGACAAGGTTCTGGACCACTACGAAAACCCGCGCAACGTCGGTTCGTTCGCCAAGGACGACGACACGGTCGGCACCGGCATGGTCGGCGCGCCGGCTTGCGGCGACGTGATGAAGCTGCAGATTCGCGTCGGCGCTGACGGTGTTATCGAAGATGCGAAGTTCAAGACGTACGGCTGCGGCTCGGCCATCGCGTCGAGTTCGCTCGTTACCGAATGGGTGAAGGGCAAGACGCTGGATCAGGCACTCACGATCAAAAACACGCACATCGCCGAGGAATTGGCGCTGCCGCCGGTGAAGATCCACTGCTCGATTCTCGCGGAAGACGCGATCAAGGCAGCGGTCGCGGACTACAAGCAGCGTCACGGCGTCGCGGCGCCGGAAGCGCAGGCGACCGAAGCGAAACAGCACGCAGCCTAAATGATGAATGCGAGCGTCGTGCGGGTGCATGGCGCTCCAGCAAGCCGACGAAATACGGCGGATCGAAGAGAAGCGAAGACTATGGCAATCACGTTGACGGAGAAGGCGGCACAACACGTGCACAAATATCTGACGCGGCGCGGCAAGGGTGTCGGCCTGCGTCTGGGCGTGCGCACGACGGGCTGTTCGGGTCTGGCGTACAAGCTCGAATACGTCGATGAACTCGCGCCGGAAGATACCGTGTTCGAGTCGTCGGGCGTGAAGATCGTCATCGATCCGAAGAGTCTTCCTTATCTCGACGGCACCGAGCTGGATTTCGCGCGCGAAGGGCTGAACGAAGGCTTTCGCTTCAACAACCCGAACGTGAAGGACGAGTGCGGCTGCGGCGAATCGTTCCGCGTCTGACACGCGTGACGCCGGCGGTATCGGCAAAAGAGGCGGCGCGTGCCGCCTTTTTCATTCGCGCAACCTGAAACCACATCATCGTCATGGCCTCGCTTACCGATAGTCACTTCGCTCTCTTCGACCTGCCGCAGACGTTCGCCGTCGATCCGCAACAGCTCGACAGCGCGTATCGCACCGTGCAGGCGCAAGTGCATCCGGACCGTTTCGCCGCGGCCGGCGACGCACAGCGGCGTCTCGCGATGCAATGGGCCACGCGCACCAACGAGGCGTATCAGACGCTGCGCGATCCGTTGAAGCGCGCGCGCTACATGCTGTCGCTGCGCGGCATCGACGTCGGCGCGGAGAACAATACGGCGATGGAGCCGGCGTTTCTGATGCAGCAGATGGAATGGCGCGAAAATATCGAGGATGCCGCGGGCGCGAAGAATATTGGCGCGCTCGAGGCGCTGCTCGACGAACTGCGCGAGGAAGAGCGCGTGCGCTTCACGAAGCTCGAGGCGCTGCTCGACAGCAACTCTGATCAGGCGGCGAGTGAGGCGGTACGTCAGTTGATGTTCATCGAACGCGTGGCGACCGAAATCGGCGCACAGATCGAGCGGCTAGAGCACGCGTAAAGACGAGCTCGCCGCAACAACCCCCAAAGACCAACGATGGCTTTACTGCAAATCTCAGAACCCGGCATGGCGCCGGCGCCGCATCAGCGGCGCGTGGCGGTCGGCATCGATCTCGGCACGACGAATTCGCTCGTGGCCGCCGTGCGCAACAGCGTGCCCGAAGCGCTGCCCGACGAGGACGGCCACGTGCTTCTGCCGTCGGTCGTGCGTTACCTGGAGAAGGGCGGGCGGCGCATCGGCCGGACCGCGAAGGAAGAGGCCGCCACCGATCCGCGCAACACGATCGTTTCGGTCAAGCGTTTCATGGGCCGCGGCAAAAGTGAAGTGGAAGGCGCGGAGAACGCGCCGTACGATTTCATCGACGCGCCCGGCATGGTGCAGATCCGTACGATCGACGGCGTGAAGAGCCCGGTCGAAGTATCGGCGGAAATTCTCGCGACGCTGCGTTATCGCGCGGAAGACTCGCTCGGCGAGGACCTCGTCGGCGCGGTGATCACGGTGCCCGCCTATTTCGACGAAGCGCAGCGCCAGGCGACCAAGGACGCGGCGAAGCTCGCCGGTCTCAACGTGTTGCGGCTCCTGAACGAACCGACCGCGGCGGCGATCGCCTACGGTCTCGACAACGGTTCCGAAGGCCTGTACGCCGTGTACGACCTAGGCGGCGGCACCTTCGATCTGTCGATTCTGAAGCTCACGAAAGGCGTCTTCGAAGTGCTCGCGGCCGGCGGCGACTCCGCGCTCGGCGGCGACGACTTCGATCACGTGCTGTATCGCCATGTGCTGGCGCAGGCGGGCGTCGCGCTCGATGCGCCCGAAGACGTGCGCCTGCTGCTCGATCGCGTACGCACGGCGAAGGAAGCGCTGTCGTCGACGCCCGAAACGCGCGTCCAGGCGACGCTTTCCACGGGCCGCGAAATCGATGTTGCCGTGACCGAGGCGCACTTCGCCGAGCTGACCGAGGCGCTCGTCGCGCGCACGCTCGGCCCGACGAAGAAGGCGCTGCGCGACGCGAAGGTCGCACCGAAAGACATCAAGGGCGTTGTGCTGGTCGGCGGCGCGACGCGCATGCCGGTGATCCGCCGCGCGGTCGAAGGCTTCTTCGGCCAGCCGCCGCTCATCAATCTGGATCCGGATCAGGTCGTCGCGCTCGGCGCGGCGATTCAGGCCGATCTGCTCGCGGGCAACCGTCGCGGCGAAGGCGACGACTGGCTGCTGCTCGACGTGATTCCGCTGTCGCTCGGCGTCGAAACGATGGGCGGCCTCACGGAAAAGATCATCCCGCGCAACTCGACGATCCCGACCGCCCGCGCGCAGGAATTCACGACCTTTAAGGACGGCCAGACCGCGATGGCGATCCACGTCGTGCAGGGCGAGCGTGAACTCGTCTCCGACTGCCGTTCGCTTGCGCGCTTCGAATTGCGCGGCATCCCGCCGATGGCTGCGGGCGCCGCGCGCATTCGCGTGACGTATCAGGTCGACGCCGACGGCCTGCTCTCGGTGTTCGCACGCGAGCAGTTGTCGGGCGTGGAGGCGTCGGTGGTGGTGAAGCCGTCCTACGGCCTCGCCGACGACGAAGTCGCACGCATGCTCGAAGAAAGCTTCAAGACCGCCGACACGGACATGCGCGCACGTGCATTGCGCGAGGCGCAGGTGGAAGCGGATCGCCTCATCGAAGCGACGCACGCCGCGCTGAACGCCGACGCCGAATTGCTCGACGACGCCGAACGTGCACAGATCGAAACGCTCGCCGCCGAGCTTTCGCAGATCGCAAAGGGCGACTCGCCGGAAAGTATCGAAGACGCGACCAAGGCGCTCGCGGTTGCGACCGACGAATTCGCCGCGCGTCGCATGAATAAGAGCATTCGCCGCGCGCTCGCCGGCCGCAAGCTCGACGACGTCTAAATCACCCCATTCGAGAACGCGAAAAACATGCCTCAAATCGTTGTGCTGCCTCACGTGGAGCTTTGTCCGGACGGCGCGGTGATCGACGCCGACATCGGCAAGAGCATCTGCGACAACCTGCTCGATCACGGTATCGAAATCGAGCATGCCTGCGAGAAATCGTGCGCTTGCACGACGTGTCACGTGGTCATCCGGGAAGGGTTCAATTCGCTCGAACCGTCCGAGGAACTGGAGGACGATCTGCTCGACAAAGCCTGGGGGCTGGAACCTACATCGCGGTTATCATGTCAGGCAATGGTGCCGGCCGACGAGGATCTGGTGGTCGAGATCCCGCGCTACACCATTAACCACGCCAAAGAAAATCACTGACAGGAGGCTCGCCCATGAAGTGGACAGATACTCAGGAGATCGCGATGGCACTCACCGACGCGCATCAGGATGTCGATCCCCAATATGTGCGTTTCACCGACCTGCATCGCTGGATTACGGAACTCGACGGTTTCGACGACGATCCCGAAAAATCCAACGAAAAAATTCTGGAAGCGATCCAGGCAGCCTGGATCGAGGACGCGGATTACTGATCACCGTCCTGCCAGCACTATTGCGAACGGCGGCTCATTGCGAGCCGCCGTTCTTGTTTTCATTCTCGATTAATTGCTCGCCGTCAACTAATCTCATGTTTGACAGAACTTGACGTCGCGATCGTTGTTGCCCCATCCCCCTGCGACTTAAAATCGCGCCCGCTGCGCGCCGGCAATGAACCCGGCCCGCTGAATCACGCGTTCGGAAAGGAATCGCCCGCGTGGCAATGCTTTGCATTGCAAAAAATTTTCACATTGCCGAACTGGCGGCGGGCAGCAGTCCCGTTGCGGGCGATCCATTGACGATGAATTGGGGAGAAGTAAATGGGGAAACTCGGCCTGTCGAGGCGCGGTTTTCTGAAAGCGAGTGCGCTTGCGGGCGTGTCGGTGTTTGTTGCGCCGCTCGGCAGCCGTGCGTTCGCCGCGTTGTTCGAAGAGAAAATTCTGACGCCCGTTCAGTGGGATGCGACGAGCGGCGGTGCGAAATTCCGCATCGACGGCATCGCGAAGGTAACGGGTGCAAAGGTCTTCGCGCGTGATGTGCGTGCGGCGGACATGCCGCATTGGCCGAAAGAGCAGTCGCACGCGCTGATTCTGCGCACGACGCGGGCCGATTGCATCTACTCGGGTTTCGATCTCTCGATGCTCGACGGCGGCCTCGCGCCCGATCGCGTCGTTACGGCTGAGGATCTCGCGCGCGACAAGCTCGCGTTTCCCGCCTTCTATGGCGACGACATGCTGCTGCCCGTCGGCAAGACGCCGGCGTACCTCGGTCAGGCGGTCGCGATCCTGATCTATCACGACTTTGCGCGCTTTCGCTTCGCGAAGGACAAGCTCCAGTTCCGCGACGGCGTCATCCGCTACGGCGCGACGACCGGTCCGCTCGAACGCGACCCGTGGGCGGCGTTCCGCTTCGTGCGCGTCGGCGGCAAGACGCCTTACGACGACGATGTCTTCTCGAGCCTGAAAGACACGCCGCTTTTCCCGCACATGATGAAAAAGCGCGAGCCGGTCTGGGCGAGCGCCGCCGAGCACGGCAAGCTCGACGAGCAGGGCGCGTTCCATGCAGGGGAGATCAGCGACGCGCTCGATCATCCGCCGGCGGAGTGGCTCGTTGTCGATCGTGAGTACAGCACGCAATCCGTCGACACGGCCGCGCTCGAACCCGATAACGCCAATTGCTGGTACGACGCGGCAACGCAGTCGCTGCACATGGTCATCCCGACGCAAGGCCCGCACGAAGTGGCCGAAAGCGCGATCGAGATGACGGCGAAGTCGGGCTTCCCGGTGAAGAACCTGTTCCTGCATCCGTGCTACACGGTCGGCTACGGTTCGAAGGACCACTACAACATGCCGTTCTACGGCCTGCTCGCGTCGCTGTACGGCGACGGCCGCCCGGTGCGTCTCGCCAACGATCGCTTCGAGCAGTTTCAGACTTCGCTCAAGCGCCATGCGTTCGACATGCGCTATCGCATGGCGATCGACCGGAATTCGGGGCTGATTCAGGCGTTCAAGGGCGATTTCGTCGCCAATGGCGGCGGACGTTGCAACTTCTCGCCGTCGGTCGCGATGGTGGGCGCAACGGCCGCGCAATCCATCTATTACATCCCGAAGAGCGATCTGACGGCCACGGCGATCGCCTCGCGCGCAATCGACGCCGGCTCGGCGCGCGGCTACGGCACGCTGCAGAGCATGGCCGCGACGGAGATGATGATCGACGAAATCGCGCAGACGCTCAATCTCGATCCGATCGATCTGCGTCTGAAGAACGTGATGCGCACCGGCATGAAGAACACGCAGGGCGCGATTCCGGCAGGCGCCGTGCGTGCCGAGGACGTGCTTCGGCGCGCGCAGGCGCATCCGCTCTGGACGGAGCGCGCCAAACGCAAGACGGAATACGAAATCGCGCACCCGGGCAAGCGCTACGGCGTCGGCTTCGCGTGCACGCAGAAGGACTTCGGCACGGGCGCGGAAAGCGCGTTCGCCAAGATCGAATTCACCGCCGATGGCCGCATCGCGCTGAATCATTCGGGCGCGGAAATCGGCACCGGTTCATCGACGTCGCAGGCGCTCGCCTGCGCGAAATGGCTCGGCAAGCCCGCGGCCGACGTTCACATGGCGACGATCGACTGGACGGACCTGCCGGTCGTCACGAGCGGCGATCCGTACATCATGTCGCAGGCCGAGCAGGATCGCCTGAGCGCGAATCCGCGCTGGTCGCCCTCGTACATGTCGCCGGCGAGCGCAACGAACTCGGCGTACTACTTCACGCACGCGACGCATGAGGCGGCGCGCGTGATTTTTCGTCACGGCATCTGGCCCGCGGCGCTCGCGATCTGGGGGCAGGGCATCGGCGGCGGTCAGGCGACGTCGTTCGTCGTGCGCATCGAGGATGCGCGCTGGAAGGACGGCACGCTCTCCGCCGACGGACTCGAGCCGATTCCCTTCGAGCAACTCGCGAAGAAGGCGCACGAGCTCGGACTCGTCACCGGCGCGGCCGTGCACACGTTCAATCGCTGGCAATGGAGCGAGGCGCAGTTCGACATCGCGGGCGAAGTCGTGCGCTTTCCGCTCGACGGCCTGTCGCTGCGCTTCGGCGACGGCAAGCCGAAAGACGGCGCAAAAAGCGCTGCAAAAACCACGGCGAACGGCTACACGGTGCTCGACCGCAAGCGCGTCTTCATCGCGCCCGTGCAGCGTAACAACGCGGCGGTCACGTACTACAGCGCGCTCGGCACGCTCGTCGAACTCGCGGTGAGCGAATCGAGCGGCGAGGTCGAAGTGCTTTCGCATCATTCGATCATGGAATGCGGCAATCAGATTGCGCCGCAACTCGTGTCGGGCCAGTTGCAAGGCGGTCTCGCCATGGGCATCGGGCACGCGCTGCACGAATATCTGCCGCTCTACGAGGACGGCCCGGGCAACGGCACCTGGAACTTCAACCGCTATCACTTGCCTCTCGCGAGCGACGTCGCCGTGTGGAAGCAAACGGGCGAAGTGCTGCCGCCGCTTTCCGAAACCGATCCGCCGAAGGGCATCGCCGAAGTGGTGATGATTCCGGTGGTCGGCGCCATCGTCAACGCGATCGCGCATGCGATCGGACATCGCTTCACCGCTTTGCCGGTGACGCCGCAAAACATTCAGGAGGTGCTCGCATGACGGCCATCCAATCCGCCGCGGGCATCGAAACTCGCGCGCTCTCGATGACGATCAACGGCAACAAGGTCGGCCCGATGCAGGTGCCCGCCGGTCTGCCGATGATCGATTTTCTGCACGAATATGTCGGGCTCACCGGTTCGCGTCTCGGCTGCGGTCAGGGGATCTGCCATGCGTGCGTGGTGATCGTCGACAACGCCGACGGCACCAGCGAGGAAACACGCTCGTGCATCAACGGCGCGCATTTCTTCGACGGCAAGAGCGTGCGCACGGTCGAAGGTCACGCGAAGCGCAACGAGCAGGGCGAAGTCGTCGAAATGTCGGCGGTGCAGCAGAAGTTCCTCGAGCATTTCAGCTTCCAGTGCGGCTATTGCACGCCGGGCTTCGTCAACGCGACCACCGTGCTGCTCGAAAAGCTCAAGCGCAATCCGATCGCGAAGGACCAGATCGAAGCCACCATCATGGATGCGTTGAACGAGCACATCTGCCGTTGCACCGGCTACGTGCGTTACTACGAAGCGGTCAAGGATCTCGTGCTCACCACGCCCGGACTCGTGAAGGACGCTGCACGATGAGATCGATCCTGACCCGTCTCGTGATGCCGCTCGCGGCGGCATCCTTTGCGCTCGCCGGTTGCAGCGGCCAGAACGATACGTCGACGCCGCCGAAAAGCTCGCCCGAGCAAATCGCGCGCGGACGCTACCTCGCACAGGCCGCCGATTGCGCCGCATGCCACACGGCGTCCGGCGGCGCGCCGTTCGCGGGCGGCGTGAAGCTCGAATCGCAATTCGGCACGTTCTATGGCACGAATATCACGCCCGATCCGAAGCAGGGCATCGGCGCGTGGAGTGCGGACGAATTCTTCCGCGCGCTACATGACGGCGTGTCGCCGAAGCACAAGCTCTATCCCGCGATGCCGTACACGTCGTATCGGCAGATGTCGCGCGAGGACAGCGACGCGATCTATGCGTACCTGATGTCGCAAAAGCCCGCGGCGGTGCCGAACGTCGAAGCCGATCTCAAGTTTCCGTACAGCGTGCGCTTCGCCGTGCGGTTATGGGACATGATGTTCCTGAAGGACGCGCTGCCGGATGCATCGTCGGGACAATCCGCCGACTGGACGCGTGGACGCTATCTGGCCAACGCACTCGGCCATTGCGCGGAATGCCACACGCCGCGCGGCGCGTTCGGCCAGATTCAGGACGCGAAGACGTTGCAGGGCGGCGCGCTCGGGCGCATCGGCGCGCCCGACATCACGCCGTCGGCGCTTGCCGCACGCGGTTGGACGGGCGCAGATCTGCAAACGTTCTTCGCAACCGGCGTCGCGAAGCAAGGCTCTGCGTTCGGCGAAATGCATCCCGTGGTCTATCTGAGCACGCGGCACTTGAGCCCCGATGACCTGCGCGCGCTGTCGACCTATCTGCTCGGCGACGCGCCGCCGGAACCCCAGCCGCGCGCCGTCGTGAAGTTCGACGACACGGCGCAACTCAACGCAGGGCGCAATCTGTATCTCGATTCATGCGCGGGCTGTCACGGGTTCGACGGTCAGGGCAAGCCGCATGTCACGGTGAGCATGGACGGCAACTCGACCTTGCGTCAGGCGGACCCGCGTAATCTCGTCACGTCGGTTCTCGACGGCATCGAGGCGCAGCGGTTTTCGAGCGTCGAGAATATGCAGTCCATGCCCGGCTTCGCTAAAACGTATGGCGATGAACAGATCGCGCAACTCGCGAACTATCTTCGCGTGACGTGGGGCGGACAGCCCGGCGATGTGACAGCCGACAAGGTGAAGTCGCTACGCTGAAGCGAGACGCTTCAACAAAAACAACGAGGCCACGCAATGTTGCGTGGCCTCGTTGTTTTGAGCGTGCGAAGAAGCCGATCAGACGCGCGCGCCGCGCTCCGCAAGCTGGCGCTGTAGCGTCGGCCATATTTTGGCGACGGCTTCCTCGCCCGCGAGAATCGACGCGTTGCGCTGGCTGAAATCGCTGCTGCTCATCGCGACGAGATTCGGACGAATCACCGCGTTTGCGTATTTGTCGAGCTCATAGGCCTTGATGGTCTGGCCCATGATCGTGAAGGTCTGCATGAGCACGTCGAACGAACTTGACGTGAGCCCGCTTTCCGGGCGCGCCGAGATATCGACCGCGATCACGAAGTCGGCGCCCATCTTGTGCGCGAACGCCGCCGGCACCGGACTCACGAGGCCGCCGTCGACATACTCGCGATCGCCAATCTTTACCGGTTCGAAAATCGACGGCACGCTGCACGACGCGCGCACCGCGACGCCCGTATTGCCGCGCTGGAACAGAATCGGCTGGCCGCTCTTCAAATCGGTCGCGACGATACCGAGCGGCCGCGCCATCTTCTCGATCGGCCGGTTGTCGAGCGTTTTGTTCAGATAGTTCTGCAGCGCGACGCCTTGCAGAATGCCGCGCGTGCGAAAGGGCATGGCCCAGTCGCTGATGGAGGCTTCGTCCATGGTCAGCGCGAGCTTGTTGATCGCGATGCCGTTCATGCCCGACGCGTACAGCGCCGCGATCACCGAACCCGCGCTCGTGCCCGCGACGAGATCGACGCGCACGTTACGCGCCTCCAGCGCCTTAATCACGCCGATATGCGCGAAACCACGCGCCGCGCCGCCGCCGAGCGCGAGCCCGATGCGCAGCGGTCGTTGCGCGTCCGTGCTCGCGCTCGGCGCGACCGGTGTGCCGGAGGCGGTCGCGCCTGCGCCGCCGCCGCTCGTGGTCGTGCAGGCGGCGAGAATGGACGATGCGGCCGCGAGCGAGAACGCGCGGCGCGAAAGGCGGGGTGACGATGAATTCAAAGTGTGCTCCGGCGATGCAGCGAGTCCCCGGCGGCGCGCGCTTCGCATGCGGGCGCTTCGAGGTGTCTGGGAAAAGCGCGCACATCATAAAACAAAAGGCGTGCGGGGCGGCACGACGCAGGCGGCGAGTATAATTTCGTCTCATTTTGAGCGAGCTTCGAGCGCGGCTGCGCGACATGCCGCGCACGCGCGAACCGCTCCGCCAGACCGCGTTCCGGCTTCATCGCCGCGAACGCCATCCATCGAGTAAAAAGCAATGACCACCCAAGTCCGTACCCGCTTCGCACCGAGCCCGACCGGCTTCATCCATCTCGGCAACATCCGCTCCGCGCTGTATCCGTGGGCGTTCGCGCGCAAGATGAAGGGAACCTTCGTGCTGCGCATCGAGGATACCGATCTCGAACGCTCGACCGATGCTTCGGTGGACGCGATCCTCGAAGGCATGGCGTGGCTCGGACTCGATTTCGACGAAGGCCCGTTCTATCAGATGCAGCGCATGGACCGCTATCGGGAAGTCGTCGCGCAGATGCTGGAGCAGGGCCTCGCGTACCACTGCTACATGTCGACCGAAGAACTTGACGCATTGCGCGAGCGTCAGCGTGCCGCGGGCGAAAAGCCGCGCTACGACGGCACCTGGCGCCCGGAACCGGGCAAGGTGCTGCCGCCGGTTCCGGCGGGCGTCACGCCGGTCGTGCGCTTTCGCAATCCGCTGACGGGCACGGTCACATGGGACGACGCCGTGAAGGGCAACATCGAGATCTCGAACGAAGAACTCGACGACCTCGTCATCGCGCGTCCCGACGGCACGCCGACCTATAACTTCTGCGTGGTCGTCGACGATCTCGACATGAAGATCACCCACGTGATTCGCGGCGACGATCACGTCAACAACACGCCGCGTCAGATCAACATTCTGCGCGCGCTGGGCGGCGAGGCGCCGGTGTACGCGCATCTGCCGACCGTGCTCAATGAGCAGGGCGAGAAGATGAGCAAGCGTCACGGCGCGATGAGCGTGACCGGCTATCGGGACAACGGCTATCTGCCGGAAGCCGTGGTGAACTATCTGGCGCGCCTCGGCTGGTCGCATGGCGACGCGGAAATTTTCTCGCGCGAGCAGTTCGTTGAATGGTTCGATCTCGAGCATCTCGGCAAGTCGCCGGCGCAGTACGACCACGACAAGCTCAACTGGCTGAACGCGCACTACATCAAGGAAGCCGACAACGGCCGGCTCGCGGAACTGACGCGGCCGTTCCTGCTGCAGGCGGGCATCGACGCTGCATCGCTCGATGGCGGCGCGCCGCTCGATCAGGTGATCGCGCTGCTGAAGGATCGCGCATCGACGGTGAAGGAAATCGCCGACAACGCCGCGATGTTCTACCGCGAGCCGGTCATCGATCCCGAAGCCTTCGCGCAGCATGTGACGGAGGCGGTGCGCCCGGCCATCGCCGATCTGCGCGCGGCGCTT
Source organism: Caballeronia insecticola (assembly GCF_000402035.1). Lineage (GTDB taxonomy): Bacteria > Pseudomonadota > Gammaproteobacteria > Burkholderiales > Burkholderiaceae > Caballeronia > Caballeronia insecticola. Next base: position 1,768,646 of record NC_021287.1, on the reverse strand, counting down.
GTGTCTGTCGAGTGGACCAAGGAAGCGATCGCGGCGGCGCTCAAGGCGACGCTCACCGCGCACAAGCTCAAGATGCCGCACCTCGCGATGCCGGTGCGCCTGCTGGTCGCGGGCACGACGCATACGCCTTCCATCGATGCGGTGCTCATGCTGTTCGGCCGCGATGCGGTGCTGCGGCGTCTCGGCAAGGCGGTGGCATGACGCGCCGGTGAGCGCGCGGGCGGGTGATGCGCTGCATCGGCGGCGCGTCATCCATTGCGTGCAAAAGCGTCAGGCGAGACAAAAAAGTTTCACTTCAGTCATCAGAGGGTATTTACAGCTACGAAAACGCCCTATACAATCTCGTTTCTGTTCTGCAAGGGGGTATAGCTCAGCTGGGAGAGCGCTTGCATGGCATGCAAGAGGTCAGCGGTTCGATCCCGCTTACCTCCACCACAGAACGGTTGAAGTAGTGCGAAGGTTGTTCTCCAAAACATCGGAAGCCGCAAAAAATACTTCACAAGTAACACGAAGTTGTATAGAATTTTGGTCTTCGCTGATCGGCGTCAATAAATCAGCGGAGATGCTGTAAAAGACAGAGTCATCAAGTTTCTGTCCCCTTCGTCTAGAGGCCTAGGACATCACCCTTTCACGGTGAGTACAGGGGTTCGAATCCCCTAGGGGACGCCAGAACATCGGCGGCTGCTAGTAAAGCGCTGCAAGATTCGCTGGTCATTCAGCGAGTCGGTAAGAGAAGTGGAGCGGTAGTTCAGTTGGTTAGAATACCGGCCTGTCACGCCGGGGGTCGCGGGTTCGAGTCCCGTCCGCTCCGCCAAGATTTGCGAGCAGGAACACTCCGGCTAAAGAGAGCCGGTTTTTTTTCGCCGCAGCCAGGTTGGAACGTGAAGTTTCCAGCTTGTGAGAAGTTGAAGTCCCCTTCGTCTAGAGGCCTAGGACATCACCCTTTCACGGTGAGTACAGGGGTTCGAATCCCCTAGGGGACGCCAGAATATCGGCGGCTGCTAGTAAAGCGCTGCAAGATTCGCCGGTCATGCCGCGAATCGGTAAAAGAAGTGGAGCGGTAGTTCAGTTGGTTAGAATACCGGCCTGTCACGCCGGGGGTCGCGGGTTCGAGTCCCGTCCGCTCCGCCACTCGTTGTGAAAAAATCCAGCCTTCGGGCTGGATTTTTTTTGCTCGTTTCATCGACGCGTCGGGGTTATTGCTTTCAAACGCGTTCGAATCAACCTTCAACCGTAGTATTGGCCATTGCCAGCGTGCGCGCGCTGACTTAGTGTTTAGGCACTTGTTCTCGTGCCCGGCACCCGCGCGATGCTCGACCCGACCGAAGATCTCTCTCTCTATCAACTGCGTCAGGCGACGATGGCCGACTTCGCGTTCGCCGAAGCGCTGACGCACGACAACATGGTCGGCTACTACCGGCGCCACAACCTCGTATGGCGCGGCGACCTTTTCCTTTCCAGCTGGCGCGAATCCGAAAATTTCGTTTTGCAGGCGGACGGCGTGCCGATCGGCGTGATGCGCGTTACCGAGGAAGACGATTCGCTGCACATCCGCGACGTGCAAATCGCGCAGGGTTATCGCGGACGGGGCGCGGGCACATTCCTCCTCAACACCGCGCACCGCTGGGCGCGGGCGCGCGGGCTGGCCGAGTGTCAGTTGCGGGTGTTCGTCGACAATCCGGCGGCGCGGCTTTATGTGCGTCTGGGATATCGGCCGGCGGGGTCGCGTCTTGCCCAGCTCGGCGCGATTCGACACATGGTGCGGCGCGTCTGAGGCAGCGTCGGGCTACGCGCGGTCGAGGTCACGCGCTGCGGGTGTCACGGTCGTCGCGGCTGTCGCCGATATCGCGTGCGAAAAAGGCGCGCGGGCTCTCGCCGAACGCGCGGCGGAACATCGCGGAAAAGGCGCTTTGACTCTGATAGCCGAGCTCGCGCGCGACCTGCGCGAGCGGGCGACCCTGACTCAGCAGCGGTATCGCCCGCGCGAGCACGGCTTGCTGACGCCATTGCGAGAAACTCACCCCTAACTCGCGTCGAAACAGCCGTGCGATCGTGCGTGTGCTCGCGCCCGCTTCGGATGACCAGCGTTCGAGATCCGAATGCGACGGATCGGCCAGCACGGCGTTGCACAGGGCGCGCAGGCGCTTGTCGGTGGGCATCGGCACGGACAGCGGCAGCGGCTGCGAACGGATGATTTCGTCGAGCGCGAGCGTGCCGAGCAGCCGCTCGCGTTCCCGCGAAATCGATTCCTCGTCCAGGGCGGCGATGACTTCGCGCAACAGCGGCGACACCTCGACCACCCGGCACGCGCCGAGACCGGGCGGCACGACGCTGGCATCGACATAAAGCGTGCGCAGATAGGCATCCTCGACGATCACGACTTCGTGCGTGACGTTCGGCGGCACCCAGATCGCGCGGGAGGGCGGCACCATCCAGGTCGAATCGACGGTCGCCACACGTAGCACGCCGCGCGACGTGTACGCGACCTGCGCCCAAGGATGCGTATGCAGCGCGATGCGCACGCCGTACGGAACAGGCCGCGAGCGGACGCGGATCGGATGATCGAGCGTCGGCGAATGTTCGACGGGAATATCGAGATGCTCGACTTCCTCGTGCGACGATCTCGTATCGACAAACGTGGGCATGATCGCTGAATGCTTTCGCGGCTTCGGATGCGCCGATCTTAATCGAAAGCGCGGTTGCGGCGGCGTGGTACGCGGAAGTGCGGAGATTCAAAGGCACACACTGCAACAGTTTTTTCGCGGCGCATAATTCATCTTCCATCAATCAACGATCACGCAACGATCAATCGACAGGAGCGCTTTCTCCGATGCAATACGTTTTCGTCTACGGCACGCTGCGCGCGGGTGAGGTCAACGATATCAACCGCGCCGCGGAACGCCATGGTCTCGCGAAGCCGCAGTGGATCGGCGCGGCGCATGTGTGCGGGCGCCTGTTCGACTTTGGCACGTATCCCGGACTGGTCCTCGACGAGACGGCCGGCCCGATTCGGGGCGATGTCTATCGTATCGACGACGCTCTGGTGCCCGTGCTCGACGAAATCGAGAACGTGTATCCCGGCGTGGAAGGGCTGTTCCGCTCGCACCGCTTGCATGTCGAGGTGGAAGTGGAAGGGCAGAAGAATCGGGTTGATTGCCTGATTTATCCGGTCGCGGCGACGTCCGTGGCGGGATTACCGCGCATCGAAAGTGGCGATTGGATCGCGCATCGCACGACGCGCGCATGAGTTCCGCGGCGAATGTTTAACGCCGCCCTGGCCGCGACTGAGCGGTCAAAGGCGGCGTGAGTGGCCCCGTCGCTTTCAGGCGGAAAGCAATCGGAAAGCAGCCTGGAACGTTCTAAGCCTGCTTACTGGCTCGAACCCGACATCGGCTTGCTGTGCGACTTCTTGTGATGCGTCGACTTTTGCGCTGGCGCTTGGGTATGCATGTTTTGCATGTTGTCCTGCTGCGACTGCAGGTTTTGCGCGCGCGATTCGATATCAGCGATCTTGGAAGGATCGGTGCTCATCGTCACGCCTTGATCGCTCTGCGCATAGGCGCCCGATGCGACCGCGCCGAGGGACAAAAGAACAGCCAGGGACACTTTCTTCATTGTTACCTCCTATTAGCAGTTGAACCCGGGAATCGCCTGTCCGATTTGGTTGGAAAGACGCTTACATCTGAGCAAAAATCGCTCCCGCCGCCTCGTATTCCCTCGGTCGCAGGATTGCGGCATTGCGCGTCAGACAGCGACCCGAACGCGCGCGAGGGTCGGACAGTTTGCATCATAGACGCGGATTCGGACGATGGTATGTCGGTCCGTCCCGTATTGGCCGCGCAGGATCGCGCGGGCTTGCGAAAAATCAAGTCGACGCGTCGTTCTTCGCCAGTACTGAATAATCGCGGCGCTTTTTGCCAAGAGCGAAAGTGTCGCTATTTCGCTCAGTAAAGGTGCAGCCAGCGATAAACATCGAAGCGGGCGAGGCCCACGAGCTCGTGCGCGGCGAGTTCGGTGTTCTCGATGCTCCTGAAGCGCGGAAAAATGGTCGCGTTATTGCGCCGCACGTCGGATACATAAGGTTGCGGCGCATAACCGAACGCTTCGAACGCCCGCATTGCGCGGCGCATGTGATACGCCGACGTCACCACGATCAAACGATTGTCATGTACCGGGCCCAGAATGGCGGCCACGTTTCGGGCGTTCTGGTAAGTGTTCAGGCTTTCGCTCTCACGCCTGAGATCGCGCGGGGCGACGCCCTGCGCAAGCACGTAAGGCGCGTAATTGTCGGCTTCGGCCTGACCGTGATGCTGCGGATCGCCGCCGCTCAGAATCACTTTGCACACTGCACCGGAATCGCGGCACCGACGGTAAAGCGCGGCCGTTGCGGCGATGCGCTGCATCGAATCGCGCTTCGGAACCAGTCCGCTGGCGCTCCGGTCGGTGCCGCCTCCCAATAGAACGATGGTCGTCTCAGGGCCGAACACGGGAGCGACCGTGTCGCCGTACCCGCGCTGGGCGATGTCGAGCAGCGGCGTCGCGAGCCAGCCCGCGCCGCAAGCCCACACGAGCATGGCCGTGACGATCGCGATTTGCAGGCGGCGGCGTCGCCATAGTGCGAATAATGTAAAAAAAAGCAGCAATAAAGTGAATAGAACCAATTTGATTGGGGTAACGTATTGGTTTCAGGGCAATTCAGACCGTCATCGCGTTTTTCGGCACGCATCGGCGGGGATCGCAGTCGAGCGCGCGATCAGCGCGCTTCCAACGGGGGCTTTTAATAGAAAGCAGCACCTAACGCAAGCGGCGGCCAAACATTCGGGCTGCGAGTCATGTCTCTCTTTCGCAGACGAAATTCGGTGCGCCGCGTTTAGTCGACGTCGCCGACTGTCTTGCGACCGTCACGAGCGTCGTCATGGCTGCACAGGAAGAAAGAACGAGATGACCACGTATTCTAACGAAGCCGTACTCGAAGCACTTCGCCGAGCGCAGTATCGTCAGGTTCCCTGGGCGAAACGCCCTAATGTTTTCGGTCTCTTGCGCGCCCTCGGGCTTCTCGAACTTGCCCGCCAGCGCACGGTCGCGCCCGCGCCCGGCTTTCATGCGCCTGTGGATATTGCGGTCGTCACCGAGCGCGGAAGACTCGAATTCACGCGACTCTCGCGCGACGAACGCTCCGGCGACTGGGATCTGCGGCGCACCGAGCCCTACACTTTCGGCGGTCAGGAAACGATCGTAGAGGCGCGCGTTTAGCCCGACGGTCACGTCTTTATAGTCGGCAGATTCGATTGACGGTAAGCCTGCCGTTCATCGGGCCCGATCAGCATTGCATTGCCGCGAATGCTGCGGCCGAAAAAAAGCCCGTATCTCGAAGGACACGGGCAGACCGGATTTCGCTGTTGCCACGCTGTGTTCATGGCATAGGGTGTGACTGACGCTCGTTCGAGTGGTTCCGCAGGTTTCGCCCGAATGTGAACGCGAACGGCGCGGAAAAACCTGTCGTCTCAATGATGCTGCGCGCGTGTTTCGCGATCCGTCTCCGGACGCGCGCGCACATTGCTCGCGATATCGCCGCGCAAGTCGCCGCGCGGCGCCGGTGGGGCTGCGTCGTGGCTATGCGCGTTCGCCGGTGGCGTGGCCATCGCGGCCTTTGCGCTGACGTGGAAATCCGATGCGGCCGGCGGCGGCTGAGCCTGGCTCATCGCCATGGTGCTCGTGAGCGCGACCAGCGCGCCGTGTGCGAGCAGAGTCGATGCATTCATGATGAAATCCCTTGAAGCCCTTCGTGGGGCTTGCCCGATCATTCACCAAGCTAAGCTTCGACGCGCCGGTTCGCTGTAAGGAATAGTAAAGAGTTGTTTCGCCGCGACGTGCGCGTTCCTCGTCCGTTACGACGTAACAAGGCGACCAAAGGGACGCGACGGGAAGACGGCGGAAGGCGCAAGCGATCGCCCGCGCGAGAGAGGAAGCTAAACAGGGCGCCGAAAAAACCGAAGCCGGCTAAACCGGCTTCGGCTGAATCGAATCGCTCAGGCCATTTTGGCCGGCGCGCGCCACGATTCCGGGTTGGTCCAGAACGCGCCGCGCAGACGATCGCGGCTCGGCGGCGCCGGCGGCTTCGCGGCGCTCGAACCAATGCGCCCACGCAGCGAAACCTCGCGGCCATTGCTGGAAAGACGCTTGACGATTTCCGCCAGCGTGCCGTCCGCCTGCCATTCGTCGAAACGGCGACGGCAGGTCGGCGGGGACGGATAACGTCCGGGCAGCTTCGACCAGCCTTCGCCCGTCGACAGTACCCACAACACCGCGTTGACCACGGACCGCGCCTCGACGCGCGGACGTCCGCGCCGTTCGCTACGCGCCGGCTCGGCACAGAACAACGCCTCGACCAGCGCCCACTCGTTATCTCTTAAATCGTCGAACAGCACCATATCTCACCTCAGCGAAGCTAACCCCGGTGCGCTGCCCCGCGCCGCGCACTCTGGTCGGAATCCGATGAACGAATACCAGGGAAGGTCGGAGCGAAGCGGCGGACGATTTCTATGTAACCGCGTGACTCCAACCTCTGTGCGCAATGAAATGCGAGAACCGTGCCATGCGTGTTGCAAAATCCGGGAAACCCGCATGGCAGTAGGCTGACGCGATGCCAGCATGGCCCGTATCAGACCTGAAACAGACTGATTAAGAAATCGGGACAATCACCAATCCAGTGCAATAGGCCCATCGGGCGTGCGTTTCCGCAATTTGCTGCACCGCAGCGAAACGTACGTTCGCGCATGAAACTCGCGTCGTCGACGATATAATTTGGAATGAAACAACGAAATTTATGAGCATTGAGAATGACCGCGCCCTTAAACGTGACGTTGCGACAACTGCGCGTCTTTATCGAGGTGTCGCGCCTGCGCAGCTTCAGCCGCGCGGGCGACGAGATCGGATTGACGCAGTCGGCGGTAAGCCGCTGCGTGCGCGAGCTGGAAGGAGAAATCGGTCTCAAGCTGATCGACCGCACCACGCGCGAGGTGCAACTGACGGACATCGGCGTGAATCTCGTCGGCACGGTGTCGCGTCTTTTGACGGATCTCGACGAAGCATTGCGCGAAGTGCGCGATCTCGGCCAGCAGCGGCGCGGACGCGTGATCGTCGCGGCGAGTCCGACGGTCGCGTGCAGGCTGATGCCGCGCGTCATCGCGTCATGTCTGCGGCAGTTTCCGCTGATCACGCTCAGCCTGCGTGACGATGTCCAGTCCGATGTCCTGCGCCGGGTCAAATCGGGTGAAGTCGATTTCGGCGTGGTGATCGGCCCGTTTTCCTCCGACGAACTGCACGGCGAACCCGTGATGACCGATTCGTTCTGTCTCGTCGCGCGCCGCGATCATCCGCTCGGACGTCAAACTGTCGTGCCATGGGAAGCGCTCGGCGGCGAGCGGCTCGTGATGCTCGACTACGCGTCCGGCAGCCGGCCGATCATCGATGCCGTCATGCAAGAGCACGGCGTCGAAGCCCAGGTGGTGCAGGAGCTCGGCCATTCGGCGACGGTGTTCGGGCTCGTGGAGGCGGGCGTCGGTGTCAGCGTGTTGCCGTGGCTCGCGCTGCCGCTGCCGGCGGATTCGTCGCTCGTCGCGCTGCCGCTCGAACCGCGCGCCGAGCGCACCGTCGAACTGGTGCGCCGTCGCGACCGCTCGCTTTCGCCCGCGGCCGAGTCGGTCTGGTCGCTGATCGCGGCGTTGCCGCGGCGCGCGGAAGACCTGGACTGAACCGGCGCCGTATCTCGAAAACGACGGCGCGCGCGTTAGACTTCAATCTTTCTTTCGACCGGAACGGGGCGGGCAATGAGTGAATCGGAAGGCGCGGTGGCGAGCGAACTGAGTCAACTGACGGGCGCGCACGGCTTCGGTGCGCCGAACGCGCGCGACGCCGTGCGCGCGCTGCGGCCGTCGCAGATTCGCGAGGTGGCGAACGCGGGCTTCGGCGTCGCGGACGTGCTGCCGTTCTGGTTCGGCGAATCGGATCGGGTGACGCCGCAGTTTATCCGCGATGCCGCGAGCCGCGCGCTCGCCGACGGCGAAACCTTCTACACGCACAACCTGGGCATCGCGCCGCTGCGCGAGTCGCTTGCCCGCTATGTCAGCGCGCTGCACGGCGCGACGGCGCCCAGCCAGATCGCCGTGACGAGTGCCGGCGTGAACGCGCTGATGCTCGCGGCACAGCTCGTCGCCGGCGCGGGCGATCGCGTCGTCGCGGTGACGCCGCTGTGGCCGAATCTCGTCGAAATTCCGAAGATTCTCGGCGCGAGCGTCGAAACGGTCTCGCTGACATACGATCCGCGCGGCTGGACGCTCGATCTCGACCGCCTGCTGGCCGCGCTCACGCCCGACACTCGCATGCTGATGATCAACTCGCCGAACAATCCGACCGGCTGGACGATGACGCGCGACGAGCAACGCACCGTTCTTGCACATTGCCGCCGTCACGGCATCTGGATCGTCGCGGACGAAGTCTACGAGCGCCTGTATTACGGCGACGACGCGCGCGTCGCACCGTCGTTCCTCGATCTCGCCGCGCGCGACGAACGCGTGATCGCGGTCAATTCGTTCTCGAAGGCGTGGCTGATGACCGGCTGGCGTCTCGGCTGGCTCGTCGCCCCGACGCAACTGATGGACGACCTCGGCAAGCTCGTGGAATACAACACTTCGTGCGCGCCGTCGTTCGTGCAGAAGGCGGGCGTCGTCGCGGTGGAAGAAGGCGAGCGCTTCACGCAGTCGCTCGTCGCTGATTTGCGTGCGAGCCGCGATCATCTCGTTGCCGCTTTGCAGACGATCGACGGCGTCGACGTACGCGCCCCCGACGGCGCGATGTACCTGTTTTTCTCGCTTCCCGGCGCGGAGTCGAGTCTGGATCTGTGCAAGTCGCTTGTGCGCGACGCAGGCTTGGGTCTCGCGCCCGGCAGCGCGTTCGGTCCGCAGGGCGAGGGCTTCGTGCGCTGGTGCTACGCCTGCGATCCCGCCAGGCTCGATGCGGGCGTCGAGCGCCTGCGAGGCTTCCTGGCCAGGCGCGGCAACGCGTGAAACCGGCCGGCGGACGCTGACGTGACCGCCGGCGTCGAGTGAGTTCCGGCGCGAAAGCGGCATCACCTTTACTGCCCGGTTCTTTTTGCGTAATATGGCGCTCAGTCACGCGCTTTCGTCTGGAAAGCGCCACCTCGACCGGCTGGGATGGCCCGGCGCTCACTCACCGAGCGCCCAATACTCCTCTCCCCGGTGCGTGCTCCCAATCAATATGACCGATTACAATCGGGCGAGCGCGTCTTGAAATTCCGCGTCCAGCTTCATCGTTCGCACCGCTTCGGTGGCGTTCGAACTTGCTCAAGCTCGATTTTGAATTGGATCATTGACCATACAGGGTTGACCCAAGCTGCATGAATACCCAAGAGGCGAAGATCGTCCTCGAGACTGCCTTGATTTGCGCGCAGGAACCGCTGCGGCTGCATGATTTGCGCAAGCTGTTCGCCGACGACATTTCGGCGGATACCGTTCGCACGCTGCTCGAAGGGCTTCAGGCCGACTGGTCGGGCCGTGGCGTGGAACTGGTGGCGCTCGCTTCCGGCTGGCGCTTTCAGAGCAAGCCCGCGATGCGCACGTATCTCGATCGCCTGCATCCGGAGAAGCCGCCCAAGTATTCGCGGGCAGTACTCGAAACGCTGGCGATCATCGCTTATCGGCAGCCGGTGACACGGGGCGATATCGAAGAGATTCGCGGCGTGACCGTGAACACGCAAGTCGTGAAGCAGCTCGAAGACCGTAGCTGGATCGAGGTGATCGGTCATCGCGACGTGCCGGGCCGCCCGGCGCTTTACGCGACGACCAAGCAATTTCTCGACGATCTCGGCCTGAGCGCGCTCGACGAACTGCCGGCACTCGACAATCCGTCGGCGCAGTTCGAGGCGGCGCTGCTCGCGCAGCATTCGATCGAGTTCCCCGACAGCGTCGCGTCTGACGCGCAACCCGCCGCGAGCGGTGCGCAGGAAGCGGCTGACGGCGGGCAAAGCGGACAAAACGCGGAAAGCGGGGAAAGCGGGGAACAACAGGCGACGGCATCGGTCAACGCGGTTGACGCGGCCACGCCCGGGCCATCCGCCGACCAGGCGCGCGCAGGCGACCCGCCAGCGCCGCAAGAGGAAAAACAAACGCAGCACGCAGAACACGAAGCCCGCGCAACGGAACAGGCGGATGCCGCAGCGGATCATTTCGCTTCGCCCGCCGGCATTCACGCGCAGCACGCAGGCACTGAGCACGAAGCGCAAGCGGTGCCCGTACCGGCGCCGCGCGACGAGGACCGCGTTGGGCACGAAGGCCACGAAGCGAGTCCATCGAACGACGCCGAACTGGACGACGACTCCGAGGAACCGACGGCGCGCCGCGCCTGAAATACATTGCATGGCTTCTGATTGGTAATCCGGGTCTCTATAAAGATCATTTCGAGACGACCGGCCGGAGCGATCAGCAAATTTTTAGACGCGCCCGCGATGGGCGCGCGATTCGACATTTGAGGTTGTTTTGACACATTCCCACGACAGCGATTCGCCCGAATCCGCGCGCCCGGTGCACAACACGGGCGCACCCGAGTCGGCCGACGCCGGCGAACGCACCCGCAGCGACCGGTCAGACGATGCCGGCGGCGAGGGCGACGATCGTCCGCGTCGCGGACTGCGCCGCGGACCGCGCAGCCTGATCGCACGGCGCCGCGCTGTCGCGAAGACGAAGGGCCCGGAAGGCGCGCCCGCCGCGCCGGGCGCCGTAAACGAGACGCCGCCGGATGGCGTCGTCGCGGCGCAGGTGCGCACGCCGCGCAAGGATCCGAACGCCAAAGGCCCGCGCAAGGACGGCGCGCCTGGGCGCGGACGCAAGAACGCGCGGACCGACGCGGGCGAAGCGAGGGCCGAAGCCGCGGACGAAACGCTCCAGCAGGCCGGCGCGGCAGCGCCCGCTCCGCGTGAAGGCGGGCGGCGCAAGAACGCTCAACAAGCGCCGCAGCAAAAGCGCGGCAAGCGCAACGACTCGGCGCCGGCAACGGTCGAGAGCGCGGCAGCGGCCGCCGTCGACGATGTGTTCGCCTACGTCACGTCCCCGGCCTTCGACGCGGACAACACTGGAGCGGCCGGCGTGCGCGCTCCGATGCTGCGCCGCGGCCGCAACGCTCCGCAAAAGCGCGTGCTCGAGCCGGACGACGACGCGCCGAAGCTGCACAAGGTACTCGCCGACGCCGGCATGGGCTCGCGTCGCGACATGGAAGAACTGATCATCGCCGGGCGTGTGTCAGTGAACGGCGAGCCGGCGCACATCGGCCAGCGCATCATGCCGACCGATCAGGTGCGCATCAACGGCAAGCCGGTCCGGCGCAAGCTCGCGAGCAAGCCGCCGCGCATCCTGCTGTATCACAAACCGACCGGCGAAATCGTTAGTCACGCGGACCCGGAAGGCCGTCCGACGGTGTTCGACAAGCTGCCGTCGATGAAAACCGCCAAGTGGCTCGCGGTCGGCCGTCTCGATTTCAACACGGAAGGCCTGCTGCTGCTCACGACCTCGGGTGATCTCGCGAACCGCTTCATGCATCCGCGCTACAGCGTGGAGCGTGAATATGCGGTGCGCGTCGTCGGCCAGTTGTCGGAAGGGATGAAGCAGAAGCTTCTGAAGGGCGTCGAACTCGATGACGGTCCCGCCAACTTCCTGCGCATTCAGGACGGCGGCGGCGAAGGCACGAACCATTGGTATCACGTCGCGCTGGCCGAGGGCCGCAATCGCGAAGTGCGCCGTATGTTCGAGGCGGCGGGACTCATGGTGAGCCGCCTGATCCGCACGCGCCACGGCCCGATCGCGCTGCCGCGCGGCCTGAAGCGCGGCCGCTGGGAAGAGCTCGAGGACAACCAGGTGCGCAGCCTGATGGCGTCGGTCGGACTCAAATTGCCGACTGAAGAGAAGGGCGGACGCAATTCCGCGCCGCGTGTGCAGCCCGATCCGATGCAGACGTCGATGGGCTTCATCACGCGCGAGCCGGTGCTGAGCTCGCACTCGCGCATGACGCAACAGCAGACCCCGGGACGCGGCGGGCGGCGCGGGCAGCCGGGCGGCCTGGCCAGCAGCTTCGGAATCGGCGGCATGGGCGGTTTCGGCGGCAACGCGGGCAATCCGGGCAATCCGGGGAACCCCGGCGGCGCGGGCCGTCGCGGTGGCCGGGAGCCGAATGGCAACCGCGTCGGCGGCGAGCCGAACGGCAATCGCGCCAACGGCGCGCGCCCGGGTCCGCGCGGCGCCCGCCCGCAAGGCGGTCCGCAAGGCGCGGCCGGCCCGGGCAAGCGCGCCGCTGGTGGCGGTGGAGGCAACGCGCCGCGTGGTAATCGCCAGGGCGGTGGTCAGCAGGGCGCGGGACAGGGTAAGGCCGCCGGTGCAAACCGGGGCGGCGCCCGCAACCGCACGCGCGGCCGTTGAGGTTGCCGGCCGCCGCGACGCGGGTCGTAGGAAGCTCGAATTCCTCGGCCCGCGGTTCGAGTCGCGCTACCGGCCTCGATCGCGGTGGCGACCCGAACGTCGGCCAGTCCGACACGATCCGCGCGAAACGGTCCCCAACAGGACCGAATGCGCGGGCTACGTTTGCGTTTATCGCGAAAAATAGCTAAAATCATGAAGTCGCTGGGCACGTAGTTTTTTCTGTCCTAAGTGCGGCCTCGGTTGAAGAAGATGGGCGTTGCGCCCATTTTTTTTTGGCTTTTTGGTTCAGCATCTCGGGAGCAGGGGTGCGCGCCCGCATCAAGGCGCTACCCGCGGGTGTTTCGGCGTGGAGCGCGCGAACACCTTGGAGTTACTGTGCAACTGACGGAATTGATAGAAACCACGGTCTCGGGCCTTGGATACGAGCTTGTCGATCTCGAGCGTTCGGGAGGCGGCATGCTGCGTGTGTATATCGACCAGCCGGCCGGTATCGCTATCGAGGACTGCGAGAAGGTCACGCGTCAGCTCCAATACCTGCTCGAAGTCGAAAGCATCGACTACGACCGGCTCGAAGTGTCGTCGCCGGGGCTCGACCGTCCGCTCAAGAAACTGGGCGATTTCGAGCGTTTCGCGGGAAGCGAAGTCGTCATCACATTGAAAAAGCCGCTGGACGGGCGCAAGTCGTACCGCGGCATTTTGCATGCCCCCGACGGCGAAACGATCGGATTGGAAATTGAAGGGAAGGACGGCGCCGCGATGCTGGATTTCACGCTCGCGGACCTCGATAAGGCACGTCTCGTCCCCAAGGTAGATTTTAGGAGCCGCAAACAATGAGTCGCGAAGTATTGATGCTGGCGGATGCGCTGGCACGCGAAAAGAACGTCAACAAGGACGTCGTGTACGCAGCACTCGAAGCTGCGCTTGCTTCGGCTACAAAGAAGCTCTTCGAGGAAGACGTGGATATCCGCGTCGCCATCGACCGTGAGAGCGGCGAGCACGAGACGTTCCGCCGCTGGCGCGTGGTGCCGGACGAGGCCGGCCTGCAAGAGCCGGATCAGGAAATCCTGCTGTTCGAAGCCAAGGAACAGAAGGCGGACGCTCAGGTTGACGATTTCATCGAGGAGCCGATTCCGTCGATCGAATTCGGCCGGATCGGTGCGCAGGCGGCCAAGCAGGTCATTCTGCAGAAGGTCCGCGACGCCGAGCGCGAGCAGATCCTGAACGACTTCCTCGAGCGCGGCGAAAAAATCATGACCGGTTCGGTCAAGCGCCTGGACAAGGGTAATTTCATCGTCGAGTCGGGTCGTGTGGAAGCGCTGCTGCGCCGCGACCAGTTGATTCCGAAGGAAAACCTGCGCGTGGGCGACCGCGTGCGTGCGTACATCGGCAAGGTCGACCGCACCGCGCGCGGCCCGCAGATCGAACTTTCGCGCACCGCGCCCGAGTTCCTGATGAAACTGTTCGAGCTGGAAGTGCCCGAAATCGAACAGGGCCTGCTGGAAATCAAGGCGGCCGCGCGCGATCCGGGCGTGCGTGCGAAAATCGGCGTGATCGCGTACGACAAGCGTATCGATCCGATCGGCACCTGCGTCGGCATCCGCGGCTCGCGCGTGCAGGCGGTGAGAAACGAGCTCGGTGGCGAGAACGTCGACATCGTGCTATGGTCGGAAGATCCCGCGCAGTTCGTGATCGGCGCTCTCGCGCCGGCAGCGGTCCAGTCGATCGTCGTCGATGAAGAAAAGCATTCGATGGACGTCGTCGTGGACGAGAACGAACTCGCGGTCGCCATCGGCCGAAGCGGCCAGAACGTTCGACTTGCCAGCGAGCTTACCGGCTGGCAGATCAACATCATGACGCCGGACGAATCGGCGTTGAAGCAGAACGAAGAGCGTGGCAAGTTGCGCGACCTGTTCATGGCGCGTCTGGATGTGGACGAGGAAGTCGCCGACATCCTGATCGACGAAGGCTTTACGAGCCTCGAAGAAATCGCGTACGTGCCGCTCAACGAAATGCTCGAAATCGAAGCCTTCGACGAAGACACCGTGCATGAGTTGCGCAACCGCTCGCGCGACGCGCTGCTCACCATGGCGATCGCCAACGAAGAGAAGGTGGAAGGCGTCGCGCTCGATCTGAAGAGCCTCGACGGCATGGACAGCGAGTTGCTCGCGAAGCTTGCCGAGCATCAGATCCAGACCCGCGACGAGCTCGCGGAGCTGGCAGTAGACGAATTGGTCGAAATGACCGGTATGGAAGAGGATGCCGCTAAGGCGTTGATCATGAAAGCACGTGAACACTGGTTCCAGTGAGAAATGACCATGGCGCACTGATATTTGGCGGCCTGTTTGGCCGCGTGACCCCGATCTAACCGCAAGGATATGTCCTTGCATCAAGAGGAATGAATGGCGAGTAACAACGTAGCCCAATTTGCCGCGGAATTAAAAATGCCTGCAGGCGTCCTGCTGGAACAACTGCAGGCGGCTGGCGTCCAGAAAGCGAGCGCGAACGACGACCTGTCCGAAACGGACAAGGCGCGTCTGCTCGATCATTTGCGCAAGTCGCACGGCTCCACGGATGCCGACAAGCGCAAGATCACTCTGACCCGCCGGCATACGTCGGAGATCAAACAATCCGACGCAACGGGTAAAGCTCGCACCATTCAGGTCGAGGTGCGCAAGAAGCGTGTTTTCGTGAAACGCGATGAAACCGGCGTGGAGCAATCCGAACCGGTAGCGAATCACGTCGAAGAGCCGGAAGTCGACGAGGCCGAACTGCAGCGCCGCGAGGAAGAAGCGAGTCGCGCCGCCGAACAGCTCGAGCGCGAAGAGCGCGAGCTGAAGGAGCGTCAGGCGCAACTCGAGCGTGAAGAAGCCGAACGTCGCGCCCGCGAGGAAGCGGCGGAAACCGAGCGTCGCAAGCAGGAAGAGGAAGCGGCACGTCGGGCGGCAGCCGCGGCGCAGGCAGCGGAAATCTCGCGCGCGGCCCAGACCGCGCGTCAGGAAGCGCGTACGCCTGCACCGGCCGAAGCCAAGCAGGAAGTCAAAGTCGACGACAGCGCCCAGCGCGAAGCCGCCGAAAAGGCGGAGAAGGCAGCCGAGGAAAAGGCCGCGAGCGAACGCGCCGCGCAGCGTGAAGCTGCCAAGAAGGCGGAAGAAGACGCGCGTGCAGCCGCCGAGAAGACGCGTCTCGAACAGGAAGCAATCGCGAAGCGCCGCGCGGCCGCCGAGGCCGAAGCGCGTGCGATCCGCGAAATGATGAACACGCCGCGCAAGGCGCAGGTGAAGGCGCCGGAACCGGCGCCCGCAGCCAAGCCGGCGGAAGCGGCGAAGGCCGCC
Organism: Caballeronia insecticola; assembly: GCF_000402035.1. Classification (GTDB taxonomy): domain Bacteria; phylum Pseudomonadota; class Gammaproteobacteria; order Burkholderiales; family Burkholderiaceae; genus Caballeronia; species Caballeronia insecticola. The sequence continues at coordinate 1,752,832 of NC_021287.1, read as the reverse complement.
GAAGCGAAGGGTACGTTGCACAAGCCCGCGAAGCCGGAAGGCGCGCAGGCAGCACGTCCCGCGGTGAAGAAGCCCGCTGCAGGCGGCACGACCGCGCCGGCATCGACGGCTCCCGCGGGCGCCGGCGACAAGAAGAAGGCAGGCAAGGGCGGCTGGCAGCAGGACGACGCCTCGAAGCGCCGTGGCATAAAGACGCGCGGCGACTCCAGCGGCGGCGTCGACCGCGGCTGGCGCGGCGGTCCGAAGGGCCGTGGCAAGCATCAGGATCAGACGTCGTTCCAGGCGCCGACCGAACCGATCGTGCGCGAAGTGCACGTGCCGGAAACCATTTCGGTCGCGGATCTGGCACACAAGATGTCGGTGAAGGCTTCGGAAGTCATCAAGGTGATGATGAAGCTCGGCCAGATGGTCACGATCAATCAGGTGCTGGACCAGGAAACGGCGATGATCGTCGTCGAAGAACTGGGCCATCGCGCGGTCGCAGCGAAGCTGGACGATCCGGAAGCGCTGCTGGTCGAAGGCGAAGCCACGGAAGACACGGCAGAGAAGCTGCCGCGTCCGCCGGTCGTCACGGTCATGGGTCACGTCGATCACGGCAAGACCTCGCTGCTGGACTACATCCGTCGCGCGAAAGTGGCGGCGGGCGAAGCGGGCGGCATCACGCAGCATATCGGCGCGTATCACGTCGAAACGCCGCGCGGTGTCATCACCTTCCTCGACACGCCGGGTCACGAGGCCTTCACGGCCATGCGTGCGCGCGGCGCAAAGGCAACCGACATCGTCATTCTGGTCGTTGCAGCGGATGACGGCGTGATGCCGCAGACGAAGGAAGCGATCGCCCACGCGAAGGCGGGCGGCGTGCCGATCGTCGTCGCGATCAACAAGATCGACAAGCCGGAAGCCAACCCCGACCGCGTGAAGCAGGAACTCGTCGCGGAAGGCGTGGTGCCGGAAGAGTACGGCGGCGATTCGCCGTTCATCGAAGTGTCGGCGAAGACGGGCCGCGGTATCGACGATCTGCTGGAAAACGTCTCGCTGCAGGCCGAAGTGCTGGAATTGACCGCACCGGTCGAGGCTCCGGCCAAGGGTCTCGTGATCGAAGCCAAGCTCGACAAGGGCAAGGGTCCGGTCGCGACCATCCTGGTGCAGTCGGGCACGCTGAATCGCGGCGACGTGGTTCTGGCGGGCAGCGCATACGGTCGTGTGCGCGCCATGCTCGACGAAACCGGCAAGCCGACCAAGACAGCGGGTCCGTCGATCCCGGTGGAAATCCAGGGTCTGTCGGAAGTGCCGGCTGCGGGCGAGGAAGTCATCGTGCTGCCGGACGAACGCAAGGCCCGCGAAATCGCGCTGTTCCGTCAAGGCAAGTTCCGCGACGTCAAGCTGGCCAAGCAGCAGGCCGCGAAGCTCGAAAACATGCTCGAGCAAATGGGCGAAGGCGAAGTGCAGAACCTGCCGCTCATCGTCAAGGCAGACGTGCAGGGTTCGCAGGAAGCGCTGGTGCAATCGCTGCAAAAGCTTTCGACGAGCGAAGTGCGCGTGCAGATCGTGCACAGCGCGGTCGGCGCGATCAGCGAGTCGGACGTCAACCTGGCGACAGCATCGAAGGCGGTCATCATCGGCTTCAACACGCGTGCGGATGCACAGGCGCGCAAGGTGGCCGAGGCGAACGGCATCGACATCCGTTACTACAACATCATCTATGACGCAGTGGATGAAGTGAAGGCGGCCATGTCGGGCATGCTCTCGCCGGAGAAGCGCGAGACGGTGACGGGTATGGTCGAGGTGCGTCAGGTGATCCGCGTGCCGAAGATCGGTCTCATCGCGGGTTGTATGGTCACGGATGGTGTGGTCAAGCGTTCCTCGTCGGTTCGCGTGATCCGCAACAACGTCGTGATCCACACCGGCGAGCTCGATTCGCTCAAGCGCTTCAAGGACGACGTCAAGGAAGTGCGTCAGGGCTTCGAGTGCGGTATCTCGATGAAAAACTTCAACGATATCGTCGAAGGCGACCAACTGGAAGTCTTCGAAGTGACCGAAGTGGCTCGCACGCTGTAATGCGCTAGCCGCTGGGTCAAAGGCGGAGCGGGCCTGGCGGCTCGCTCCGCTTTTTTATTTGGTGCGGCGGCACAGCAAGGAAACGGAACAACATCATGGCTAAGAAACGTACTTCCCCGAATCGCAATGTGCAGATCGCCGATCAGATCCAGCGCGATCTCTCCGAACTGATGCGCGAGGTGAAAGATCCGCGCATCGGCATGGTGACGATGCAAAGCGTCGAACTCACGCCCGATTACGCGCACGCGAAGGTCTACTTCACGACGTTGACCGGCGACCCGAAGCAGACCGAGGAAGCGCTGAATCACGCGGCGGGTCATCTGCATAATCAGTTGTTCAAGCGCCTGCATATCCACACGGTGCCCACGCTGCATTTCCACTACGACCAGACGATCGAGAAGGCCGTCGAGATGTCGCGCCTGATCGACGAAGCGAACGCGACGCGCGCCAAGGATGCGACCGACGCAACCGACGAATCCGGCGCACCGAACGACAAGGAAGGCGCGTAGCGATGAGCGGTTCGGAAAAACAGGCGCGGCCGAAGATTCCGCGCCGCGCGTTGGACGGCGTGCTCCTGCTGGACAAGCCGCTCGGCCTGTCGAGCAACGACGCGCTCATCAAGGCCAAACGGCTCTATCTGGCGAAGAAGGCGGGCCACACCGGCACGCTCGATCCGCTTGCCACGGGTTTGCTGCCGCTGTGCTTCGGCGAGGCGACGAAGTTTTCGCAAGATCTGCTCGAAGCGGACAAGACCTACGAAGCGACCATGCGCCTCGGCATCCGCACGACGACGGGCGACGCCGAAGGCGAAGCGCTCGAAACACGCGACGTCACTTGCGACGAAGCGGCGGTGGCTCAAGCGATGACGCGATTCACCGGCGAAATCATTCAGGTTCCGCCGATGTATTCCGCCCTAAAGCGCGACGGCAAGCCGCTCTACGAGTACGCGCGCGCGGGACAGACCGTCGAGCGCGAAGGCCGGTCGGTGACGATTCACGCATTGGAGATGATCGCGTGCGCGTTGCCGCTCGTGACGTTTCGCGTGACGTGCAGCAAGGGCACCTATGTGCGCACGCTCGCCGAGGATATCGGCGAGGCGCTCGGTTGCGGCGCGCATCTGACCGCGCTGCGCCGCACGGGCGTGGGCGCGCTGACACTCGAGCATGCGCTCACGCTGGACGAACTGGCGAGCCTGAGCGAAGCAGAGCGCGACGCACGGCTGCAGCCGGTGGACGCGCTGCTCTCGACTTTTCCCGCCGTCCAGCTCGACGACGAAGCGACCCGGCGCTTCCTGCATGGCCAGCGCCTGCGGCTCGACGATGTCGCAGCGGCGCGTGTCGAAGCGGGCCGGGTGCGCGTCTATGCACAGGAGGGCGGCAGGTTACTGGGCGTCGCGAAAGCAGGCGAGGGCGTGCTGGCGCCCGAACGCCTGATCGTCACGGCGCAATAATGCAAAAGCCCGGAATTCTCCGGGCTTTTTCTTTGAAGCGAAGCGTGCGTCCTAACAATCAATGCGCCGCGGATGCCGCCGCAGCCGAATCGCCGCCGCCCGAGCGTTCGGGACGCGTGATCCAGATCAGCCCGATCAGCGCAACGAAAATCCCCGCCGAGATATAGAACATGTCGTTCACGCCGAGCTGCGCCGCCTGCTGCGTGGCCATGCTGTTGAAGAGACCGTAAGTTTGCGCCTGCGAGAAGCCGAGCGCCTGCATCTGCTGCGTCGAATTGGCGAAGATCGGGTTGAACGAATTCGCCTGCTCGACCAGTTGCGCGTGATGCACGATCGAGCGATGTTCCCAGGCCGTCGAAAAGATCGACGTGCCGATGCCGCCGCACATGATCCGCACGAAGTTAGACAAACCCGACGCCGCCGGAATCCGATGCCCCGGCAAACCCGATAACGTGATCGACACCAGCGGAATGAAGAAGCCCGCCATCGCAATACCCTGAATCAGCGTGGGCAGCGTGAGCGACCAGGTATCGACGCCGGTCGTGTAGCGCGAACGCATCCAGAAGCACAGCGCGAACACGAGGAACGCGGCCGTCGCGATCCGGCGCGGATCGGTACGCGGCAGGAACTTGCCGGTGATCGGCGAGAGCAGCACCGCGAACAAGCCGACCGGCGCCATCACGAGACCGGCATCGGTCGCCGTATAGCCGATCACCGTCTGCAGCCAGAGCGGCAGCAGCACGAGATTGCCGAAATAAAGCCCGTAGCCCACCGACAGCGCGATGGTCCCGCCCGAAAAGTTACGAAGCTTGAACAGCGACAAATCGACGACTGGATGCTCCGCCGTCAGCTCCCACACGAGGAAGAACGCGAACGCGATCACCGCGACGAGCGCGAGCACGACGATGGTCGTCGAGTTGAACCAGTCGAGATCCTTGCCTTTGTCGAGCATGATCTGAAGCGCGCCCACCCAGACGACGAGCAGCCCGAGACCGACGCTGTCGATCGGTGCGCGGCGGATGGCCGAATCGCGGTCGCGGAAAATCAGGAACGTGGCGATCGCGGCGACGAAGCCGACCGGAATATTCACGTAGAAAATCCACGGCCACGAAATATTGTCCGAGATCCAGCCGCCGAGAATTGGCCCGGCGACAGGCGCGATCAGCGTGGTCATGGACCACATCGATAGCGCTATCGGCGCTTTTTCGCGCGGATAGCTCGCGAGCAACAGCGTCTGCGACAGCGGGATCATCGGGCCGGCGACCGCGCCTTGCAGCACGCGCGCGGCGAGCAGGAACGGCAGCGTCGGCGCGAGGCCGCACAGCCACGACGCGAGCACGAACAGAATGATCGAGCCGAGGAAGAGCCGCACCTGTCCGAAGCGCTGCGTGAGCCAGCCGGTGAGCGGCACCGAGATCGCATTGGCGACCGCGAACGACGTGATGACCCACGTGCCTTGATCCGACGACACGCCGAGGTCGCCCGAAATCGACGGAATCGAGACGTTCGCGATCGACGTGTCGAGCACGTTCATGAACACCGCGAGCGACACCGCAATCGTGCCGACGACGAGCTTTCCGCCTGTGAGCGGCGGATGAACCACGTTTTGCTGAGACATGAGAGGCGAGTCCGCTTACATCAGCTTGGCGGCCGACGCGGACTTCGCCGCACGACCAGGCGTAGCCGACGACGAGTTCTGCGCAGGCGCGCCCGACCCGGTGCCCGCGTTCTGCTGGATGATGCGCGCGATTTCCTGATCGGCCTGCGCGCCGTAGTTATCGAACACGTTGGTCTGATACACCGTGTTCTGCGCGTTGGCGAGCTGTCCGCCTTGCTCGTTCTTGATCGTCACGTCGACGTTCATCGAGAGACCGATGCGCAGCGGGTGCTCCTGCAGTTCCTTCGGATCGAGCTCGATGCGAACCGGCAGGCGCTGCACGACCTTGATCCAGTTACCCGTCGCGTTCTGCGCGGGCAGCAGCGAGAACGCCGAACCCGTGCCGGCCGAGAAACCGATCACCTTGCCGTGGAAGACCACGCCGGAGCCGTACAGGTCGGCCGTCAATTCGACCGGCTGGCCGAGGCGCATGTGCTTCAGCTGCACTTCCTTGAAGTTCGCGTCGACCCATACGCCGTTGAGCGGCACGATCGCCATCAACGGATTGCCCGGCGACACGCGCTGGCCGACCTGCACCGAGCGTTTCGCGACATAGCCCGTCACCGGCGCGGGCAGCGTGTTGCGCGCGTAGTTGATGTACGAGTCGCGCACCTTCGCGGCGGCGGCGAGCACGTTCGGGTGATCGGCGATCGTCGTGTTGGCCGTGAGCGAACGGTTCGACGCGAGTTCCTGCTGGGCCGCATCGAGCGAGGCTTGCGCGCCGCGCACGGCGTCGCGTGCGTGCGAGATTTCTTCCTGCGACACGGCGCCCGTTTGCGCGACCGTCATGCGGCGCTTCAGGTCGTCCTGTGCGCGTTGCAGGTCGGAGCGGCGCAGCGCGATCTGCGCTTCATACTGGTTGTTGTTGACGAAGAAGGTGCGCACCTGGCGCACGGTCTGCGCGAGATTCGCTTCGGCCTGATCGAGCGCGACCTTGGAGTCGGCCGGGTCGAGCGCGACGAGCGGATCGCCCACCTTCACGGTCTGCGTGTCGTCCGCGTTCACGGAGATCACCGTGCCAACCACTTGCGGCGTGATCTGCACGACGTTGCCGTTGACGTAGGCGTCGTCCGTGCTTTCGTGGAAGCGCGCGACGAGGAAGTAGTACAGCCCGTACGCGACAGCCGCGATGATGATGACGAGCACGATCAGCGTCATCAGCATGCGGCGCTTGCCGTTGCTTTGCTTCGGCGCGGGCGCGGCGGCCGCGGTTTGTTGAGGGTCGCTCATGAAAGACTCCGAATATTGCGTTTTGGTCCTGATGCGTATTCTTGTGTGCGGCTTATTTCGACGGCGCGGCCTGCGCGGTCGTCTGGCTCTGTCCGCTGCCGTCGATCGCGAGATTGGTGCTCGTCGCATCGAACCCGCCGCCGAGCGATTTGATCAGCGCGATCTGCAGGTCGGTGCGTTTCAGGCGCAGATTCGTGACCGTCTGCTCGTTCGCGAGGCGGTTCGAGTCGGCGTTGAGCACCAGCAATTGCGGCGAAAGCCCGGCCTTGTAGCGAATCACCGCCAGCTGATAGGCGCTGGCCGCCGCCGTGAGCGCGCGCTGGGCATCGGCCATTTGGCGGTCGAGCGCGCGGATGGCCGAGATGTTGGTCGCCACGTCGCTCAGCGCGTTGATGAGCGTCTGATTGTAATTCGCGACATCGCCCTCGAAGTCGGCGTAGCGGCCTTTCAACTGCGCGCGCAGGGCGCCTGCATCGAAGATCGGCAGATGCACCGCCGGCCCCGCCTGAATCTGGCGGCTGCTCGCCTGCAGGAAGCGGCCCCAGCCGAACGCGTCGAAGCCGAAGCCCGCGGCGAGGTTGATGTCGGGGAAGAACTCGGCTTTCGCTTCCTTGATATTGTGCGTCGCGGCTTCGACCTGCCAGCGCGCGGCGACGATATCCGGGCGGCGCGCAACGAGATCAGCGGGCACGTTGTCGGGCAGCGTCACGTTGACGTTCGGGTCGATGGCGGGTTTCGCGATCTGCATGCCGCGATCCGGACCTTTGCCGAGCAGCGCCGCCAGTTGATAGCGCACCGATTCGATCTGGCCGTCGAGTTCGGAGAGGTTCGTCTGGCTCGTGGCGACGTTGCCTTCCGCCGTGCGGCGCTCGACGTTGGTGTCGAGGCCGGCGGCGACGCGCCCGTTCGTGATGCGCCCCACATCCTGCCGATTCGCGATTTCACGCTGAGCGACATCGCGCAGCGCGTAGAGCAGCGCGAGCTGGTTGTAAGTGCGCGCAACCGACGTCGCGAGCGTCACGCGCGCCTGCTGGAACTCTGCCTCGGCTGCTTTTTGCTGCGACACGGCCATGTTCAGGCGCGCGCGGTTCTTGCCCCAGAGATCCAGTTCCCACGATGCACTCGCCAGCACGTTGTTCTCGCTGAACCATGTACCGCCGTAGGGCGGTGGGAAAAGGGCGTTGGCCGAGTACAGCTCGCGGGTCCACGAATACGATCCGTTGACTTTCGGATAGAGCGCCGAGCGCGATGTCTCGATATACGAAGACGCCTTCGCGATGCGCGCCTGCGCCTGCGCGAGCGTCGGGCTGTCCGCGAGCGCCTCGTCGATCAGTTGCGGCAACTGCGGATCGCCGAACTGCTTCGACCAGTCGAGCGCGGGCCACTGGCCGCCTTGCCCCGGCACGCTTTGCGCGGCTTCGAAGTTCTCGGGCGCGGCCACGTTCTTGCCGCTCGAAATGCCCGCATAGTTCGCGCAGCCCGCGACCGCGAGCGCGGCCACGGCTGCCGCGACGGCGTGCTTCGCGCGGCTGGCCGGATGCGGCGCGGACAGGGAGAGGAGTTTCATATCTCGTCTCTTGAGAAGAGAATTAAAGATGGACGTTGCAATCATTGTGTAGGCTTGCGGCGGCAAATATGCTTGTCATCGCAATGACGTGGCGGGCTTTTCGCTGCCGCCGAGCAGTGATGCGACCGACGGATCGCACGAGTTCGCCAGAATGCGCCGGAGCATGCTTTTCAGGAAGCCCACTTCCTCGGGCGTGAAGCCCGCCAGCAGGTGATCCAGTACGCGCGTGAAGATGGCGGGAATCTTTTCGGCTGTGGCGTGGCCTTCGTCCGTGAGCGCGAGACGCACGACGCGCCGGTCTTCCTCGCTGCGCAGCCGCGAAAGCAGCCCGCGCTTCTCCAGCCGGTCGATCAGACGCGTGACGGCGCTTGCGTCGATGCCATATTCGCGCGCGATATCCGCCGCCGTCAGGCATTTGCCGACCGCCAGCATGAACAGGATGCTCGCCTGCGTGCTCGTGATACCCAGCTCGGAGGTCGTGTGCTGCGTGACCATGTTCCACATGGTCGAGCGCACCCGGCTCATCAGGTAGCCGACGCTCTCGGCGAGCACGTAGTCGCCGATCGCCGGGGATTTCGGGGCGTCGCTCATGTAGATATTTGTGCGCTTGCAATAGTTGACTAGGCAGGATTATAGGTGTGCGTTTCAGTCGCGGCAAGAAACTTTTATGAAAATGCTTAACAATCCGTGCGTGCTGACTCGGGTGCGCTAGGCGGGGCGCCGCGTCGCGGTTTGTGCACAGAACTTACGGGTTGAGTCCTATTGCAAGGAACAGTCATCCGTGCGTGCTATAATTTTGGGTTCTCACCGCGCCGGGCCCGTTAAGTTCATGCATGTCTGCATGATGGTTCAAGAGGGGCTGCCGAGCCATGGAGTCTCACAGGAGGCTCGCTCCGTCGGCGCACAACCAAGACACTTTCTATGACTCGCGCCCTCCGCAATATCGCCATCATTGCCCACGTCGACCACGGCAAGACCACGCTCGTCGACCAGTTGCTCCGCCAGTCGGGCACGTTCCGGGAAAATCAACAGGTCGCCGAGCGGGTCATGGACTCGAACGACATCGAAAAGGAACGTGGCATCACGATCCTGGCGAAGAACTGCGCCGTCGAATACGAAGGCACGCACATCAATATCGTCGATACGCCGGGACACGCGGACTTCGGCGGCGAAGTGGAGCGCGTGCTGTCCATGGTCGACTCCGTGCTGCTGCTGGTTGACGCAGTCGAGGGCCCGATGCCGCAAACGCGCTTCGTGACCAAGAAGGCGCTTGCGCTCGGCCTCAAGCCGATCGTCGTGATCAACAAGGTGGACCGTCCGGGCGCGCGTATCGACTGGGTGATCAACCAGACCTTCGATCTCTTCGACAAGCTCGGCGCAACAGAAGAACAGCTCGATTTCCCGATCGTCTACGCGTCGGGCCTGAACGGCTACGCGAGCCTCGACCCCGAAGCGCGCGAAGGCACGATGCGCCCGCTCTTCGAAGCGATCCTCGAACACGTGCCGGTGCGCCCGGCCGACCCGGACGGTCCGCTGCAACTGCAAATCACCTCGCTCGACTACAACTCGTACGTCGGCCGTATCGGCGTGGGCCGCGTCGCGCGCGGGCGTATCCGTCCGGGCATGGCGGTCGCCGTGCGCTCGGGTCCGGAAGGCGCGATCCTCAATCGCAAGATCAATCAGGTGCTGTCGTTCCACGGTCTCGAACGCGTGCAGGTGGAAGAAGCGCAGGCGGGCGATATCGTGCTCATCAACGGTATCGAGGAAATCGGCATCGGCGTGACGATCTGCGCACCCGAGCAACCCGATGCGCTGCCCATGATCACCGTCGACGAACCGACGCTCACAATGAACTTCCTCGTGAACTCGTCGCCGCTCGCGGGCAAGGAAGGCAAGTTCGTCACGAGCCGTCAGATTCGCGACCGCCTGACCAAGGAACTGAATCACAACGTGGCGCTGCGCGTGAAAGACACGGGCGACGAAACCACGTTCGAAGTGTCGGGCCGCGGCGAATTGCACCTGACCATTCTCGTCGAGAACATGCGCCGCGAAGGCTATGAACTCGCGGTGTCGCGTCCGCGCGTGGTGTTGCAGGACATCGGCGGCGTGAAGCACGAGCCGTACGAGAACCTGACCGTCGATATCGAAGACACGCACCAGGGCGGCGTGATGGAAGAACTCGGCCGACGCAAGGGCGAAATGCTCGACATGACGTCCGACGGCCGCGGCCGCACGCGTCTCGAGTACCGTATTTCGGCGCGCGGTCTGATCGGCTTCCAGAGCGAATTCCTGACGCTCACGCGCGGCACGGGTCTGATGAGCCACACGTTCGATTCCTACCAGCCGGTCAAGGAAGGCTCGGTCGGCGAGCGTCGCAACGGCGTGCTGATTTCGCAAGACGACGGCGCCGCTGTCGCCTATGCACTGTGGAAGCTGCAGGATCGCGGCCGCATGTTCGTGACGCCGGGCGATGCGCTGTATGAAGGCATGATCATCGGCATTCATAGCCGCGACAACGACCTCGTCGTGAACCCGATCAAGGGCAAGCAGCTGACCAACGTGCGCGCGTCCGGCACCGACGAAGCCGTGCGCCTCGTGCCGCCGATCCAGCTTTCGCTGGAATACGCGGTCGAGTTTATCGACGACGACGAACTCGTCGAAGTCACGCCGCAGTCGATTCGTCTGCGCAAGCGTCATCTGAAGGAACACGAGCGTCGCCGCGCAAGCCGCGAGGCAGGCGCGGAGTAAGCGGAGCCAGGCTCCGGTCGCATCGCGAACGAGTATAACGACACGAGCCGCCTTCGAGCGGCTTTGTCGTTTTGCGCAGCATACTAAGGACCCTTGCGGATCCCGAAACAGCCCGCACATGCCTGTTGTGCAAAGGGCGAGAGGGGCATGCCCATGCGGCGATCGGTCATATGACGATTGGTTCTGTGCTATGCTTCTCGGATTAGCTGTCGCTTTTTAGGTCCTTCCAAGCAGACTTGATTCGCGCAATCCGCTAAACGGTCAGGCCGTGGCGCGGAAGGTTTCGTAACCCGCACTTCCTCGAGAAACTCGAAGAAAGGTGAGCGTAAAATGATGAAGCAATTCCAGTCGAACTCTTATTTGTTCGGCGGTAATGCTCCGTACGTCGAAGAGTTGTACGAGCAATATCTCGATAATCCCGCGTCAGTGCCCGAGACCTGGCGAGCCTATTTCGACGCGTTGCAGAACGTGCCCGCATCCGACGGCACGGCTCACAACGACGTGGCCCACGGCCCCATCGTCGAATCGTTTGCCCAGCGCGCGAAGGCCAATGCCTTCCTCCCTCGCGAAAGCACCGGCGACCTGACGACCGCGCGCAAGCAGGTCTACGTTCAGTCGCTGATCGGCGCATATCGCTTCCTCGGCACGCAATGGGCCAATCTCGATCCGCTCAAGCGGCGCGAGCGTCCCGCCATCCCCGAGCTCGAACCCGGTTTCTACGACTTCACCGAAGCCGACATGGACCAGGTGTTCAACGCGAACAACCTGTATTTCGGCTTCGAGCAGGCGTCGCTGCGCGACATCGTCAAGGCGCTGCGCGACACGTACTGCGGCACGATCGGCGCTGAGTTCATGTACATCAGCGATCCCGAACAGAAGCGCTGGTGGAAGGAGAAGCTCGAATCGATCCGCTCGACGCCGAACTTCTCGAACGAAAAGAAAAAGCACATCCTGAATCGCCTGACGGCCGCCGAAGGCCTCGAGCGTTTCCTGCATACGAAGTACGTCGGTCAGAAGCGTTTCTCGCTGGAAGGCGGCGAGAGCTTCATCGCGTCGATGGACGAGGTCGTCCGTCACGCGGGCGCGAACGGCGTGCAGGAAATCGTCATCGGCATGGCTCACCGCGGGCGTCTCAACGTGCTGGTCAACACGCTCGGCAAAATGCCGGCGGACCTGTTCGCCGAATTCGAAGGCAAGCACGTCGATGACCTGCCGGCCGGCGACGTGAAATACCACAAGGGCTTCTCGTCGGACGTCTCGACCGAAGGCGGCCCGGTTCACCTGTCGCTCGCATTCAACCCGTCGCACCTTGAAATCGTGAATCCGGTGGTCGAAGGCTCGGCCAAGGCGCGTATGGATCGTCGCGGCGACGAAGAAGGCCTGCAAGTGCTGCCGGTGCAGATCCACGGCGACGCCGCCTTCGCGGGCCAGGGCGTCGTGATGGAAACGCTGAACCTCGCGCAGACGCGCGGCTACGGCACGTACGGCACGCTGCATATCGTCATCAACAACCAGATCGGTTTCACTACGTCGGATCCGCGCGACTCGCGCTCGACGCTGTACTGCTCGGACGTCGTCAAGATGATCGAGGCGCCGGTGCTGCACGTGAACGGCGACGATCCCGAGGCCGTCGTGCTCGCCACGCAGCTCGCGATCGAGTTCCGCATGAAGTTCCACAAGGACGTGGTTGTCGACATCGTCTGCTTCCGCAAGCTTGGTCACAACGAGCAGGACACGCCGGCGGTCACGCAGCCGCTGATGTACAAGACCATCGCGAAGCATCCGGGCACGCGCGCGCTGTACGCGGAAAAGCTGGTGCAGCAAGGCGTGATCACCGCCGAAGACGCTGACAACTACGTCAAGGCGTATCGTCAGGCGATGGACGAAGGTCACCACACGATCGATCCGGTGCTCTCGAACTACAAGAGCAAGTACGCGGTCGACTGGGTGCCGTTCCTGAACCGCAAGTGGACCGACGCCGCCGACACCGCCGTGCCGCTCGCGGAACTGAAGCGTCTCGCCGAGCGCGTCACGACCATTCCGGAAAACTTCAAGCTGCATCCGCTGGTCGAGCGCGTCATCAACGACCGCCGCGCAATGGGCCGTGGCGATGCGAAGCTCGACTGGGGCATGGGCGAGCACCTCGCGTTCGCATCGCTGGTGGCATCGGGTTATGCGGTTCGTCTGACGGGTCAGGACTCGGGCCGCGGCACGTTCACGCACCGCCACGCGGTGCTGCACGATCAGAACCGCGAGCGCTGGAACGACGGCACCTACATTCCGCTGCAAAACATCGCGGAAGGTCAGGCCAAGTTCACGGTGATCGACTCCGTGCTGTCCGAAGAAGCAGTGCTCGGTTTCGAGTACGGTTATTCGACGGCCGAGCCGAATACGTTCGTCGCATGGGAAGCGCAGTTCGGCGACTTCGTAAACGGCGCGCAAGTCGTGATCGATCAGTTCATCTCGTCGGGCGAAGTGAAGTGGGGCCGCGTCTCGGGTCTCACCATGCTGCTGCCGCACGGCTATGAAGGCCAGGGTCCGGAGCACTCGTCGGCACGTATCGAGCGCTTCCTGCAACTCTGCGCGGATCACAACATGCAAGTGGTCCAGCCGACGACGCCGGCTCAGATGTTCCATCTGCTGCGCCGTCAGATGATCCGCTTGTTCCGCAAGCCGCTCATCATCTTCACGCCGAAGTCGCTGCTGCGTCACAAGGAAGCGGTGTCCGATCTGTCGGAACTGGCGAAGGGCTCGTTCCAGCCGGTCATCGGCGAAGTGGACGAAGCGATCGAAGCGAAGAAGGTCAAGCGCGTGATCGCGTGTTCGGGCCGCGTGTATTACGACCTCGTCGCGCATCGCCGCGAAGCGAAGAGCAACGACGTCGCGATCGTGCGTATCGAGCAGCTGTATCCGTTCGCGCACAAGCAGTTCGACGCGGAAATCAAGCGCTTCGAAAACGCGACCGAAGTGGTCTGGGTGCAGGACGAGCCGCAGAACCAGGGCGCCTGGTTCTACGTCGAGCACCATCTGCGTGAAGGCATGCGCGAAGGCATGAAGCTGGCCTACAGCGGCCGTCCCGCTTCGGCTTCGCCCGCGGTCGGCTACTACGCGAAGCACTACGAGCAGCAGAAGGCGCTCGTGGAAGGCTCGTTCGGCCGCCTGAAGGGCGCGCAGGTCATCGCGAAGTAATCGTTGCTTGATGGGACCGGGCGAGCCGAGCTTGAAAACGGCGTCCCCGGTCACCTCGCTCGTACACATACAGACACGCATCAGGACAATACTGAAATGGCTATCGTAGAAGTCAAGGTTCCCCAGCTTTCCGAGTCGGTCTCGGAAGCGACCATGCTGCAATGGAAGAAGAAGCCGGGCGAGGCTGTCGCCCAGGACGAAATCCTTATCGAAATCGAGACCGACAAAGTCGTGCTCGAAGTGCCCGCGCCGTCCGCCGGCGTGCTCGCGCAAGTAATCAAGCATGACGGCGATATCGTCACCGCCGACGAAATCATCGCGAAGATCGACACCGAAGCGAAGGCCGGCGAAGCACCCGCCGCAGCCGCCGCCGGCGACGCAGAAGTGAAACCCGCGCCGGTCGCGGAACCCGCCGCTGCCGCCGCCGCTGCTCCGGCCGCCGCCGCGCAGGCTTCGACGGGCGGCGCAACGTCGCCGGCCGCAACGAAGATCCTGGCCGAGAAGGGCGTCTCCGCCGACCAGGTCGCAGGCTCGGGCCGTGACGGCCGCATCACCAAGGGTGACGCGCTCGCCGCTTCCGCGTCCGCGCCCGCTGCGAAGGCTGCCGCTCCGGCTCCTGCACCCGCGCCCGCGCGCACCGCGAAGCCCTCGCTGCCGCCGGTGGCCGCGCCCGCATCGGCCGATCAATGGCTCAAGGATCGCCCGGAACAGCGCGTGCCGATGTCGCGTCTGCGTGCGCGTATCGCCGAGCGTCTGCTCGAATCGCAGCAAACCAACGCCATCCTGACGACGTTCAACGAAGTCAACATGGCGCCGGTCATGGATCTGCGCAACAAGTACAAAGACCGCTTCGAGAAGGAACATGGCGTGAAGCTCGGCTTCATGTCGTTCTTCGTGAAGGCCGCCGTCCACGCGCTCAAGAAGTTCCCGCTGGTGAACGCATCGATCGACGGTAACGACATCGTCTATCACGGCTACTTCGACATCGGTATCGCAGTCGGTTCGCCGCGCGGTCTGGTGGTGCCGATCCTGCGCAACGCAGATCAAATGAGCCTCGCCGACATCGAAAAGAAGATTGCCGAATTCGGTCAGAAGGCGAAGGACGGCAAGCTGTCGATCGAAGACATGACCGGCGGCACGTTCTCCATCTCGAACGGCGGCGTGTTCGGTTCCATGCTCTCGACGCCGATCATCAACCCGCCGCAGTCCGCCATTCTCGGCGTGCACGCGACGAAGGAACGCGCGGTCGTCGAAAACGGCCAGATCGTGATCCGCCCGATGAACTACCTCGCGCTGTCGTACGACCACCGCATCATCGACGGCCGCGAAGCCGTGCTGTCGCTGGTCGCCATGAAGGACGCGCTGGAAGATCCGGCCCGTCTGCTGCTGGACCTGTAAGCATCAACGCTAGAACGGCCGAGTGGCGCGCGCGATAGGCTCGCGCGCGCCATGCAAGGCACGCTCCGCAAGAGCGGAGTCAGACCAAAGGAAAGTCATGTCCAAGGAATTTGATGTCGTCGTGATCGGCGCGGGCCCGGGCGGCTATATCGCGGCGATTCGCGCAGCGCAACTCGGCAAGTCGGTTGCGTGTATCGAGAAGTGGAAGAACCCGGCCGGCGCGCTGAAGCTCGGCGGCACGTGCCTGAACGTGGGCTGCATTCCGTCGAAGGCGCTGCTGGCGTCGTCGGAAGAATTCGAAAATGCGTCGAAGCATCTGGCCGATCACGGTATCAGCGTGTCGGACGTGAAGCTCGATGTGTCGAAGATGCTGGCGCGCAAGGACGGCATCGTCGAGAAGATGACGAAGGGCATCGAGTTCCTGTTCCGCAAGAACAAGATCACGTGGCTCAAGGGTCACGGCAAGTTCACCGGCAAGAATGCTGCCGGCGTGCAGATCGAAGTGTCGGGCGAAGGCGAGACCGAAACCGTGACCGCGAAGAACGTGATCATCGCGACGGGTTCGAAGGCGCGTCATCTGCCGAACATTCCGGTCGACAACAAGATCGTCGCGGACAACGAAGGCGCGCTGTCGTTCGACGCCGTGCCGAAGAAGCTCGCTGTGATCGGCGCGGGCGTGATCGGTCTGGAACTCGGCTCGGTGTGGCGTCGTCTCGGCGCGGACGTCACCGTGCTCGAAGCGTTGCCGCAATTCCTGGGCGCCGCGGACGAATCGCTCGCCAAGGAAGCCGCGAAGCAGTTCAAAAAGCAAGGCCTCGACATTCATCTCGGCGTGAAGATCGGCGAAGTGAAGACGTTGCAGGGCAACGAAGGGGGCGTGTCGATCGCTTACACGGATAGCACGGGCAACGCGCAAACGCTGGAAGCCGATCGCCTGATCGTGTCGATCGGCCGCGTGCCGAACACCGACAATCTCGGTCTGGAAAGCATCGGCCTGAAGGCCAACGAGCGTGGTTTCATCGACGTCGACGACCATTGCGCGACGAGCGTGCCGAACGTGTACGCCATCGGCGACGTGGTGCGCGGCCCGATGCTCGCGCACAAGGCGGAAGACGAAGGCGTGGCGGTGGCGGAAATCATCGACGGTCAGAAGCCGCATATCGACTACAACTGCGTGCCGTGGGTCATCTACACGGAACCGGAAATCGCGTGGGTCGGCAAGACGGAACAGCAGCTCAAGGCCGAAGGCCGCGAGATCAAGACCGGTCAGTTCCCGATGATGGCCAACGGCCGCGCGCTCGGCATCGGCAAGGCTGAGGGCTTCGTCAAGATGATCGCGGACGCGAAGACCGACGAAATCCTCGGCGTGCACGTGATCGCCGCGGACGCGTCGGATCTGATCGCGGAAGCGGTCGTCGCGATGGAGTTCAAGGCTGCGTCGGAAGATATCGGCCGGATCTGCCATCCGCATCCGTCGCTGTCGGAAGTGATGCGTGAAGCGGCGCTCGCGGTCGACAAGCGCGCGCTGAACATGTAAGACGGCTCGGCTTCGGGCAAGGCATCGCAACGAAGGCGAGCGGGTCAAACCGCTCGCCTTCGTCACTTTCAAGCACACCAGACGCGGCATCATGAACGTCACCGAATACTACGAAAACGAACTGCGCACGCGGGGTTATCAATCGGACGAGGCGCAGCTCGCGGCGGTCATGCGGCTGCAGCGCTGCTTCGACGAGTGGGTCGCGTACAAGTCGCGCCGCTCCAATGCGATCAAGAAGTTTCTCGTGCATCCGGATTTGCCGCGCGGCGTGTACATGTGGGGCGGCGTCGGGCGCGGCAAGAGCTTTCTGATGGACAGCTTCTATGCGGTCGTGCCGGTGCAGCGCAAGACGCGGCTGCATTTTCACGAGTTCATGCGCGAAGTGCATCGCGAACTGGAGGAGTTGAAAGGGCAGGCCGATCCGCTCGACGAACTCGCGCGGCGCATTGCGAAGCGATATCGGCTGATCTGCTTCGACGAATTCCACGTCTCCGATATCGCCGACGCAATGATCCTGTATCGACTGCTCGACCGTCTTTTCAAGAACGGCGTGCAGTTCGTGATGACGTCCAACTACGAGCCCGACACGCTGTATCCGGAAGGGCTGCATCGCGACCGGCTGCTGCCGGCCATCGAGTTGATCAAGGAGCATCTCGACGTCCTCAACGTCGATGCCGGCACCGACTACCGCAAGCGCACGCTCTCGCAGGTGCAGGCGTATCACACGCCGCTCGGCGCCGCCGCCGACAAGGCATTGCGCGCCGATTTCGCGAAGCTCGCGGCAGTGCCCGACGAAAGCCCGATCCTGCATATCGAAAAGCGCGAGATCAAGGCGCTGCGCCGCGCGGACGGCGTCGTGTGGTTCGATTTCGCGACCCTGTGCGGCGGCCCGCGCTCGCAAAACGATTATCTCGAGCTTGCGAACCGGTTTCACGCGGTGATCCTCTCGGATGTGCCGCAGATGACGCCGCGCATGGCGTCCGAGGCGCGCCGCTTCACGTGGCTCATCGACGTCTTTTACGACCACAAAGTGAAGCTGCTGATGTCGGCGGCCGTGCCCGCGGAAGAGCTGTATGTCGAAGGACCGATGGCCAACGAGTTCGCGCGGACGGTGTCGCGCATCGTCGAAATGCAGTCGAAGGAGTATCTGGAGGCGCCGCGGCGCGTCGCGGATATTTCGCTGACCTAATACGAGAATCAAAAATCGGCGGATAGCCAAACGGCATAAGG
Source organism: Caballeronia insecticola (assembly GCF_000402035.1). Classification (GTDB taxonomy): domain Bacteria; phylum Pseudomonadota; class Gammaproteobacteria; order Burkholderiales; family Burkholderiaceae; genus Caballeronia; species Caballeronia insecticola. Next base: position 1,734,768 of record NC_021287.1, on the reverse strand, counting down.
CTTCTCGGACTTTTTCAGGATTCGGAGCGATCTGATTTGCGGGCATTCCGGTACTCGGTATTGTCGATACCGGTTATCAGTCAGCAAATTGGAGAATCTAGTGAAGCCCTATCGCGACATGTCTGACGAGGAATGGCAGATGGTTGCCCCTCTGCTACCCGAACTGCGTCCGCGCACGGAGTTACGCGGCAGGCCGCTCGCGAACACGCGCGCCGTGCTCAACGGCGTGCTCTGGGTCATGTATAGCGGCGCGTCGTGGTCCACGTTGCCCCGCAAGTACCCGTCCTATCAAACGTGCCATCGGCGCTTCAAGGCGTGGCACGAATCGGGCGTACTGTTGCGCGTGATGAGCCAGTTGTTCGGTCCGGCGGGAGAGTCGCTCTACGCGCTGATGACATCGCGCATGCGTGTGTCGGCGGAACTCGGGCTCGGCAATGTCGAGATCCAGCCGGAGAACATGCCGGAGCGTCGCGCGGCGTAAGCCTGAGGTTGGCGCGTTCGCCCTGAAAAAAGCCGGCCGCAGACGTCTGTCTGCGGCCGGCTTTTTCGCTTGTTCGGCGCAATTCGTTATGGCTGGCGCACCCAGGTTTGCGACCGCCCGAGAAGCGACACGCCGATATACCCGCGCACCACGAGCTTCTGTCCGCCGTCTTCGAGTTTCATCTTGCATTTGTAGAGCTTGCCGTTTTCGGGATCGAGAATCTGGCCGCTGTCCCACGTATCGCCGTTCTGCCGCATGCCGGTGATGATCGTCATTCCCTTGACCAGTTGATCTTTTCGCTCGTCGGTGCAGGCGGTGCAGCGCCGTTCGGGCTGATCGAATTCGCCGATGCCGCGCACGACCTTGCCCGAGAGCTGGCCGCCGTCGTCGACGATCTGGATGACGGCTTTCGGCTTGCCCGTCTGGTCGTCGATGGTCTGCCAGGTGCCCACGGGCGTCGCCGATTGCGCGAGCGCACTCGCCGCAAGCAGGGCGCCCAGCGCGCCCGCCACGAGGCGCGCGCCGCGCCGGCCGATGGAACGGGTCATGTTCTTGTCTCCTTGTTTTGATCGTGATCGGTTTGCCCGGCGCGCTTGGCGACGGCGCCGGGCCGACTCAGCATACGAGAAACCGATTGCCGCGTTTGGGAGGAAACGCTCTAGCGTCGCCGCGCGTCTTTTAAAGACCGCGCTTCAGTGCCGCTTCGAGCGTGGCGAAAGTGCGCTCGTCGGTGCGCTCGAAGTGCAGCGGCGTGACCGACACGCGTTTGGCCGCGATCGCCGCCGTCTCGCTATCGGGCGAATTCGGGCGCGGGCCGCGCTGAAAACGCAGCCAGTGATAGTCGATGCCGCGCGGATCGACTTCCGCGACCACGTCGATGCCTTCCACCAGCCCCACGCCTTGCCGCGTCACGGTGAGCGGACCGGCGGCGGACGCATCGCAATCGGGGAAGTTGACGTTAAGGCACGTCGGCGCGTCGTGGGCGATGGCGAGCAACTGACGGATCACGCCCGGCGCGAGCGCACGCGCGGTGTCCCAGCGCACGTTCTCGCGATCGCGGAAAGTCTGACTGAGCGCAATCGACGGCAGGCCGAGCAGCAGCCCGGTCATCGCGGCGCCGACGGTGCCGGAGAACATCGTCTCGACGCCCAGATTCGCGCCGCGGTTGATGCCGGAGAGCACGAGCGTCGGCGGCGCGTCTTTCATGATGTGGCGCGCGCCCATCACGACGCAGTCGCCGGGCGTGCCCTGCACGCCGAAACGCCGCTCGCCCTTGCGCGACACGCGCAGCGGCGAATGCAGGCTGATGGAATGCGAGGTGCCGCTCTGATCGTGTTCGGGCGCGATCACCCAGACTTCGTGCGCGAGTTCGGCCGCAACGGCTTCGAGCACGGCGAGGCCGGGCGCGTCGATGCCGTCGTCGTTGGTGATGAGCACACGTTGCACGATGGGTTCAAGGGCGGACATCGCGAATCACTCCTGGTCGATAATGAAAGGTATCGACCAATTATTACAGAGTCCGCGTATCGAAGCGTCTGACGACTTGTCAGCTCACTTGACGCCGAGTCCGCGCAGCACCGCGTTGCCGTCTTCGGTCAGGCGCACTTTCGGGCCGCCCGCATCCGGCGAGACGATCTCGACGTAACCGTATTCCTGCAGCGAGGCGACATCGGGCGTGGCCGCCATCGCGTCGATGGGCGCGTGAAACAGCAACAGCAGCGTGGCGATTTCGTGATGGCTCAACAGCCTTTTGATGGCTCGCACGGGAGCCGAAGCCGGACGGCGGAGATTCATGACCGAATTCCTCAAATTACATGACGATATGCGGCGCACAGAATTCGATGCGGTGCGCTGACCTTGATGTCGATGGAGTGCGGGCAGGTTATCGGCCGACTCTTAGGCGAAACTTAAAATGCGCGGTGCGCGCGTCCGCCGGTTGTTACATCGCGTGTCACGTCGTCAGCGGGCGCTTCATTGAGTGCATCGGTCAGAAACGATAGTCGGGATTCTTTGGGTCGAACGTCAGATCGTCGAAGGCTTTGGGCTCGACGCGCTCGAACGCGACGCTTTCGAAAATATTGCCGTCGTTGTCGAACGATTCGAGCGTGCGAATGAGCGGGCGCTCCAGATCGAGACCGAGCACTTCCTTCTTCGCGTAGAACTCGGGCTGCCCGGTCGGCGTTTCGTACGTCAGCAGGACGACGCGCACGCCATGCACGATCTTCACGTCGATATCGGTCGGCTTGGTGATGCCCGCTTCGGCGAACTTGTGTCCTTCGTCGATGAAGTGCTGGGTCATCGCCTCGATACCAAGCTCGCGGATCGAATGATTCGACTGCGCGCGGGCGAGCGCGCCGTTCACCGATGCCCACATCGGCACGACGCCCAAAAAGCCGCCGAGATGGCCGTAGAGTTCGTCGGGGCGTTTGGAATCGTCGTAGATGACTTCCTGGCCCGCGTGCGCGCCATCGGGCAGCCATTTTGCGTAGATGCGCAGCGGCTCGCGCGTGACGCGCACGAGCATGTGATCCGCGCGCTTCGGCCACTTGCCCTTGATGCGCTCGCGCCGCCACATCGTGAACTCGTAGGACGCGTAGCCGCTCAGGCCTTCCTGCAAGTAGCGCGGCAGCGTGCCCGGGTCGAGGGCGCGGAAGAGGGCGACGATTTGCGCGTCGTCGAGTTTCGCCAGCGTGCCGCTCGCCGCGGCTTTCAAAAGCCATTGCACTTGCTGCGCGACGCCGAGCCCGCCGATGCCGGATGTCTGCGGCGCCGCCCTGACCGGTTCGTCGGCGGATGTCTGGGCGAGCGCGGGGCAGGCCGCGAACGCGACATATGCACACAGGTTCGCGCAGGCGAACCGCAAGTCCGAGGCCCAGCGGTGTCGCGCACGCGGCATGTGCTTCTCCCGAAGCTAATCTTGCGGTTTCGAACCGGCCTCATGTGCATCGCGTAATTCGCGCCGCAGCACCTTGCCGATCGTAGTCTGCGGCAGCGAATCGCGGAATTCGACGAACGCGGGCACCTTGTAGCCGGTCAGGTGCAAACGAGCAAACTTCAGCAGTTCTTCCACCGAAAGCGATTCGTCGCGCTTCACGACGAACACTTTCACGCGCTCGCCCGTCACCGGATCGGGCACGCCTATCGCGGCCACTGTGCGCACTTTCGGATGCGCCGCGAGCACGTCTTCGATTTCATTCGGATACACGTTGAAGCCCGACACGATCATCATGTCTTTCTTGCGATCGATGAGCCGGATGACGCCGCGCGCATCCATCACGGCGATGTCGCCGGTCGCGAGCCAGCCGTTCCCGTCGATGACTTTCGCCGTCTCTTCCGGGCGATTCCAGTAGCCTTTCATCACCTGCGGGCCTTGCACGCAGAGTTCGCCCGCTTCGCCGATATCCGCCCACGTGCCGTCGTCGCGGCGCATCCGCACGTAAGTAGACGGCACGGGCAGGCCGATCGTTCCATCGAATGCGTGCGGGCCGTGCTTATCGGGCGCATCGGGCGCATTGAGCGCATTGCGCACATCAAGCGGCGTCGCGCAGACGAGCGGCGAACATTCGGTGAGCCCGTAGCCTTCGACGAGCGTCTGGCCCGTCATCGCGCGAAAGCGCTCGGCAACGGCGCGCTGCGTCGCCATGCCGCCCGCCATCGCGAGCTTGAGCGCGGAGAAGTCGCGCGTGCGGAAGGCTTCGTTGTCCATGAGCGCGCTGTAGAGCGTGTTGAGCGCGGTGATTGCCGTAAAGTTTTCATGACGCAGCGCGCGCATGAGCGCCCGGATATCGCGCGGATTGACAATCAGCACATTGCGCGCGCCGATGCTCAGAAACGAGAGCGCGTTCACCGTCAGCGAATAAATGTGATAGAGCGGCAGCGGCGTGACGACGATCTCTTTTTCGTCGACGAGCCGTCCGCGCGCCCACGCCAACGCCTGCAACACGTTGGCGATGACATTGCGATGCGTGAGCATCGCGCCCTTCGCGGTGCCCGTGGTGCCGCCAGTGTACTGGATGAACGCGATATCGCCGTGTCCGATGCGCACCGGGTCGAACGGGCGGCGCGCACCGCGCGCGAGCGCTTGCGGCAGGCGCACGGCATCGGGCAGCGAGTACGCGGGCACCTGCTTTTTCACGTGACGCAGGATCAGGTCGATAGCGCGGCCTTTCAGGTTGAGACCGTCGCCGAGCAGATCGCCGAGCCCGGTCACGACAATATTCCTGAGGCGCGAGCCGGGCTGCGCGTTCTGCACCGTTCTGGCGAAATTCTCGAACACGACGATAGTTTGCGCGCCGCTGTCCTTCAGCTGATGGCTCAGTTCGCGCACCGTATAGAGCGGATTCACGTTCACGACGATCGCGCCCGCGAGCAGCGTGCCGAACAACGCGACGGCGTAGGCGAGCGTATTGGGCATCATCAGCGCGACGCGGTCGCCGGGCTTCACGCCGCACGCCTGCAAATACGACGCGAACGCATGCGCCTTGTCGCCGAGCGCGGCAAAGCGCATCTCGGTGCCGAGGCTCACGAACGCGACGCGATCCCGGAAACGCCCGACGCATTCGTCGAAGAAATGCGCGAGCGAGCGATAGCGCGACGGATCGATCTCGCGCGCGACATCGGGCGGATACGACGCGTACCAGATGCAGTCGGTCGCGTGCGGCTCGATCGTCCCGCGCGGCGCTGCCTGTCCCGGGCTCATGTGGTGTCTCCGTTGGCGCGCCGCGTTTTCGTCGACGGCGCGCCTTATTTTTTCCGACTCAACGCTCGAGTATCGCGACGACGCCCTGGCCGCCGGCCGCGCAAATCGAGATCAATCCGCGCAGCGGCTTGCCGTCGCTGCGCGCGGGCGCTTTCGCGAGCATCTTGGCGAGCGTGCCGACAATGCGTCCGCCCGTCGCCGCAAACGGATGACCGGTCGCGAGCGAACTGCCGTTCACGTTCAGGCGCGCACGTTCGATCGAACCGAACGGCGTATTCAGGCCGAGCGCGGTGCGGCAATATTCGTCGTCTTCCCACGCGGCCAGCGTGCATAGCACTTGCGCCGCGAACGCCTCGTGAATCTCGTAGAAATCGAAGTCGGGCAGCGCGAGCCCGGCGCGCGCGAGCATCGGCGGCACGGCGTAGGCGGGCGCCATCAACAGGCCTTCGCGCTTGTTGAAAAAATCGACGGCGGCGCTCGCCGAGTAACTGAGATAAGCCAGCACCGGCAGGCCACGCTCGGCGGCCCATTGCTCGGACGCGAGCAGCACGGCCGATGCGCCGTCGGTGAGCGGCGTCGAGTTGCCTGCGGTGAGCGTGCCCGCGTCGCGATCGAAAACCGGCTTCAGTTGCGAGAGCTGTTCGAGCGATACATCGGGGCGCAGCGTGTTGTCGCGCGTGAGGCCCTTGTACGGCGTCATCAGGTCGTTGAAGAAGCCGCGCCCATACGCCGCCGCCAGCTTGCGATGACTCTCCTGCGCCAGCGCGTCCTGCGCCTCGCGCGCGATCTTCCAGCGTTTGGCCATCAGCTCGCAATGCTCGCCCATCGAGAGGCCGGTGCGCGGCTCCGCGTTGCGCGGCAACAGCGGCCTGAAGAACATGCCGGGCCGCAGCTTCGCGAGTGCGCCGACGCGCGCGCCCGCCGAGCGTCCGCGATTCGCTTCGAGCAGGATCTTGCGCATGCGCTCGTTCACGGCGATGGGCGCATCCGACGCGGTATCGACGCCGCCCGCGATGCCTACATCGATCTGTCCGAGCGCGATCTTGTTCGCGACCAGAATCACCGTTTCGAGGCCGGTGCCGCAGGCTTGCTGCACGTCGTAGGCGGGCGTTTCCTTCGCGAGCGTGGTCGAGAGCGCGGCTTCGCGCGTCAGATTGAAATCGCGCGAATGCTTGACGACCGCGCCCGCCGCGACTTCACCCAGGCGCATGCCGTGCAGATCGAAGCGATCGACGAGTCCTTGCAGCGTGAAGCTCAGCATGTCCTGATTGGATGCGCTCGCATAAGCCGTGTTCGAGCGCGCGAATGGAATGCGGTTGCTGCCGACGATCGCCACCCGCCGCACGCCGCCGCCGCCGACGATGCTCATGGCAACTCCCATTCGAAATGGCCGCGCAGATGCGGACGGTCGCCCGCGAGATCGCGCACTTCGAAATCGCGCGCGGTGGGCGAGGGCGCGGCGCTCCAGAGTGTCGCGTCGCCGGGCAGGTAGAGCGGCGTCTTGAAGTCGCCGTGCGCGTATCCCGTGGCGAGCGCTTTCACCGGATGCAGCGCCGCCAGCGTGCGCGCGAGCGTCCACATGCCGTGCGCGATCGCACGCGGAAAGCCGAACGCCTTCGCGGTGAGCATATGCAGATGAATCGGATTGAAGTCGCCGGACGCCTTCGCGTAGTCGCGTCCGAGCTGCGGCGGCAATTGCCAGCGCGCTTCGCGGGCGAGCAGCGGCACGCGCGCGGGGATATCGGGCGCATCGGATACGGTGGAAGGCGCGGCGCTTTCGCTGCGCGCGCCGCGTTTCAGATAGATGCTGTCGCCATCCCACACGGCTTCGCCGCGCCGGTAAATGCGCGTATGCAGCGTGAACGCGTGGCCCTTCTGATGCGGCACGAGCGGCCCGCATTCCACCTCGATGCGCAAGCTCTGACCCGCGGCAAGCGGCCGCCGCAGCCGCACGCTGTTGGCGAGATGCACGACGCCGAGCGCGGACCACGGAAACGACGGATCGGTCAGCATCATCAGATGCAGCGGAAACGCGAGCACGTGCGGGAAGGTGAGCGGCACGCCGTGCTCGGGAATGAAGCCGCACACGCGCGCATAACGGCCGATATGCTCGGCGTCCAGCCTGACGTCGGGGCGCACGAGGCGCAGCGCGGGCAGTTCCTGCGAGCGCGTGCGCCTGAAGAGCCCGGGCAGCGCGCGTCCGTAGAGCTTCGCGGGCGGCGGCAGGGTGTCGATGACGACGGTGCGGGCGCGCGGCAGGGTCGATGCGTGCATGCGGTCTGGGCTCCTCATGTCTCCGTCATGCGCCGATCAGGCTTTGGCCGCACACGCGCACCACGTTGCCCGTGATGCCCGCGCTGCCCGGACTCGCGAGCCACGCGACGGTCTCGGCGACATCGACGGGCAGGCCGCCTTGTCCCAGCGAGTTGAGCCGTCTGCCGGCCTCGCGCACGCCGAACGGCATGCGCGCCGTCATGTGCGTTTCGATGAAACCGGGCGCCACCGCGTTGATCGTGATGCCGCGTTCGCGCAGCGCCGGCGCCATGGCGTGCACGCGCCCGATCACGCCGGATTTCGAAGTCGCGTAGTTGGTCTGGCCGCGATTGCCGGCAATGCCGCTGATCGACGACACCGCCACGATGCGCCCGCCCGCGCGCAGCACGTTTTCCGCCAGCAGCACTTCATCGATGCGCGCCTGCGCCAGAAGATTGATGTCGATGACGCTGTCCCACATTTCGCCGCTCATGCGCGCGATGGTTTTGTCGCGCGTGATGCCCGCGTTGTGCACGACGATATCGATGCCGCCCGACGCGAGCAGCGCCGCCGCGATCTCGACCGGCGCTTCCGGCGCGCCGATGTCCGCGACGAGCGCCGCGTGCGCGCCGCCCGACGGCGCGCTGTCTTCGATCGAGAGCATGGTTTGGTCGAGCGCATCGCGGGCGGCGGCCACGTCCAGGCCGGTCACGATCGCGCCGTGCGCGGCCAGCACCGACGCAATCGACGCGCCGATGCCGCGCGCCGCGCCCGTGACGAGCGCGCGCTTGCCCGCGAGCGGCGTCGCCCAGCTTTCGGGCGCGACGGCGGGATAGTCGATGCTCACGCTCTGACCCGACACATAGGCCGAGCGCGGCGACAAAAAGAAGCGCAGCGCCGAGTCGATATCGGCGCCTTCGGTCACGCGCAGCAGATTCGCCGTGATGCCGTTGCGCGCTTCCTTGCCGAGCGAGCGCGTCATGCCGTCGAGCGCGTATTGCGCAGTCGATGCCGCTACGCTCGCGCGCGTGGCGGGCGGCCGCCCCAGCACGACGATGCGTCCGTTCTTGCCAAGCGAGCGCAAGGCGTCGTGGAAGAAGGCATAGAGCGAATGCAGCTGGCCGGCGTCGTCGATGCCGGTGGCGTCGAAAATCAGCGCTTGCACGCGGTCGTGGGCGGCCGCGTCGTGCGTGCGCGGCTCGAAGCGGCCGCTCATCGCACCGTGGCGGGCGGCAACGGGCAGCCAGCCGGACGCGCTCTCGTGCGCGATGCTCGTCATGCCGATGGCCGAGAGCGTGCCCATCAAATCGTCGAAAAGTGCGGGCGACGGCCCCGCGCCGATCGCAGCCATGCCGCCGAATTCGGCCTGATCCGCGCGCTGGCGGCGCAGCGTCTCGGGACGCGGCAGCCCGAGCGAGCGGGCGATGCTCGTGCCGAAAGGCGAGTTGACGAAGTCGAGATAGCGGTCTTTCATCGATGGCGATGATCGGTCGTCGGGCGGGCGCAAGCTCGGGCTCGATTGCTGCGGCGCGCGTACCCGGTCAGGCGACTGTTTCGGGCAATTGCCGCTCGAGCGCCTCGCTGCGCTTCTGCAATGCTTCGAGGATACCGAAGTCTGCGGAAAAATCATCGACTTTCACGGCTTCGCGCGCATGCGCCGCCCATTCGGTCAGCAGCGCGCGCTCGGTTTCGTCGATCAAACCGCGCGCGGCGGCGGTCTCCGCCCAAGCATCGATCTCGTCCGGATTTTGCGGCAGCGGCGCGCTCTGGCCGGCTTTCACGGCGTCGCGCAGACGCGCTTCCAGCGCGGCGACGGCGGGCGTGAGCGCGAGCAGCTTCTCGCCGCGCGCGATCGGATCGTCGTCGAAGTCCGACACGTGCGAACCGGCGACGAGCCGATCGCGGGCGTCGCCGGGCGTTTGCATCAACATGGCGACTTCGCTGCCGAGCGCATCGGCACTCGGCGCATGCGGCAGGCCGAACGGGAAAGCGACGGCGCGCAGAAACGCCGCCGCCGCGCGATTCGGGTAGTTCGCGAGCAGACCTTCGAACGCGACGCGCGCGCGGTACAGTGCGTCCTCGGTGCCCCAGCGCACGAGCGGCAAGTCGCTTTCGGGGCGGCCGTCGTCTTCGAAGCGTTTGAGCGTCGCGGAAAGCAGATACAACTGCGAGAGGATGTCGCCGAGCCGCGCCGACAAACGCTCGCGACGCTTGAGCTCGCCGCCGAGCGCGAGCATCGAGACATCGGCGAACAGCGCGAACGCGCTCGACAGACGCGTGGCGGCGCGGTAATAGCGAACCAATCGGGCATCGGCGCGCGCGGGCTTGCGCATGAGCGCCGTGCCGCCGAACGCGTACACGACGCTGCGCACCGCGTTGGCGGCGAGAAAACTCGCGTGGCCGAAGAAGGCGTCGTCGAAATCGCGCAGCGCGCGGGCGTGATCCGGCTCCCGGACCGCGGCCATTTCCTTGAGCACGTACGGATGGCAGCGAATCGCGCCCTGTCCGAAGATGATCAGACAGCGCGTGAGAATGTTCGCGCCTTCGACGGTAATCGAGATCGGCATCTGCTGATACGCGCGCGCCAGAAAATTTGACGGTCCCATGCAGATACCCTTGCCGGCAACGACGTCCATGCCGTCGTTGATCACGCCGCGCGCGCGCTCGGTAATGTGATATTTGGCGATTGCGGAAATCACCGAAGGTTTCTCGCCCAGATCGACGGCCTGCGCGGACAGGCGGCGCGCCGCGTCCATCACGTACAGATTGCCGCCCATGCGCCCGAGCGCTTCCTGAATGCCTTCGAAGCGTCCGATCGACGTGCGGAACTGCCGTCGCGCCGCGGCGTACGCGCCCGTGCCGCGCACCGCGAGCTTGGCCATGCCCACATTCGACGACGGCAGCGAAATCGCGCGCCCGGCGGCGAGGCACTCCATCAACATGCGCCAGCCGCGCCCGACCTGCGCGCGTCCGCCGATCACCCAGTCCAGCGGGATGAACACGTCCGTGCCCCAGTTCGGGCCATTCTGGAACACTGCGTTGAGCGGCCAGTGACGCCGCCCGATATGCACGCCGGGATGATTCGTCGGGATCAGCGCGCAGGTGATGCCGGGCGCGGCGTCGTCCCCGAGCAGATGCTCCGGATCGAGCGCGCGGAAGGCCAGGCCGAGCACGGTTGCGATCGGCCCGAGCGTGATGTAGCGCTTCTTCCACGTGACGCGAAAGCCGAGCGTTTCGCGGCCCTCGTGCAAGCCACGGCAGACGATGCCGACATCGGGAATCGCGGCGGCGTCCGATCCGGCGTAGGGACTCGTCAGCGCGAAGCAGGGGATTTCGTCGCCGCGCGCAAGCCGTGGCAAGTAGTGGTTTTTCTGTTCTTCGGTGCCGTAATGCAGCAGCAATTCGGCGGGACCGAGCGAGTTCGGCACCATCACCGAAACAGCCGCGGCCGACGAATGCGTCGCCAGTTTCATGATCACCTGCGAGTGGGCGTAGGCGGAGAACGCGCGCCCGCCGTACTGCCGCGGAATGATCATGCCGAGAAAACCGTGTTCCTTGATGTAAGCCCACGCTTGCGGCGAGAGATCCTGCCAGATCGCCGTGGTGTCCCAGTCGTTCGACAGTTCACACAGACGCGCGCATTCGTTGTCGATGAAGCTGCGTTCTTCCGGCGTCAGCACCGGCGCACCGTGGGCGAGCAGCGTGTCCCAGCGCGGACGGCCCGAAAAGAGTTCGGCGTCCCACCAGACCGTGCCGGCTTCGATCGCGTCGCGTTCGGTCGGCGACATCTCCGGCAGGATCTTGCGGAACACGGCGAACACACGGCGGCTGATCAGCGCGCGGCGCAGCGGCTTTGCGGCGAGCACGAGCGCCGGAAGCACGAAGACGATCGCGAGCAGCGTTGTGCCGAGTGCGCCCGTCACGCCGATGACCGGCCCGAGCGCCACCCAGATCGCAAGGACGCCGAGCCAGGCGAGCGCGGGCGCCTGCAGAAAGGCGAGCGCGCCGGCAAAAAGGAGGAAGCCGATGACGTAGAGAGCAGGCATCACGGAACTCCAGCGAGTGGCTTAGAACACGAGGATACACAGCCGCGAGCACGCGACGTGCCGCTCGTCTCGACGCATACCTCTAATTCAAGCGCGCGCAGTTGCGCCCTGGTTGCGGCCTAATAGCGCAACGAAACGATCGGCGGATCGCGCAAGAAGACATCTCGAATGCGGAAAACCTCGGTACAAGGTTGAATCGAATAAGCTAAAAATTGCTTGATTGGGATGCCGGGTGCGGAGTCGGAGCGCCTGCGCGACGCCACGAAATCTCGATCCCCGCGCGGGGCGGGGATCAAAGGGCGCTGTGGTTCGTTCTTGCCGGATCTCACTACAGCAAGTCACAACGGGCTGGCTCTTTGTTGTGACCACCTGCACGTGCACGTGGTCCGAGGAGCATAGGTTACTTTGAAATATGCAGATCAATTAGTCAGGCTAAATATCGGAGCGATGCCTGTCGAAGCCCCGTACGCCGATTACGCTTCCCTTGAAGGCGAAGTGGTTTTCAAACTGTTTCGTGCAAGCGGTGCGTGCTGTTACGTGCCCGTCCCGCTGGATACGGAATTGCTCGCGAGCATTCATGCGCCGGATCCCAGCGGAGCTTTTTCGCTCTACCGCGACGCCCGGGGACGCATTACGCCGGTGGCCCGTTATTTGGCCTTGGCCTGTCTTGAGCGACGTGTCCCGATTCGCGCGATCAGCCAACAACTCGGCTTGTCTGAGAGCACGTTGCGTCGATGGTGGCGCGAGCGTCGGCGCGTGGCCGGGATGGCGTGTGGCACCGACGTCCCCGACTTGTTGCGGACGCTGGCCTTCCGAAGGAACGCGGAAGGGTAGTCACCGCATCTGAGGCGACATCGAACGAGAAAACTCACATGGAGGTGAACCCCGCCGGGGCGCGGGGCCCGCGTCCATCTTTCCGTACCAGTCGATCTAGCCGATCTAGCCGGTCGCCCGGACTTCCTGCGCCGCACGCGTCAGGTCGATTCCCCGGCGCTCGCGGCCGAAGAAGATCAACGCGGCGATCACCACGGCGACGATGCCCGCGACAATCGCCATCGCCATGCCGTAGTTGTTGTCGTGCGACGTGGCGATCGACGCTTGCAAAGTCGCATTCACGGCGGCGAGCAGATTGCCCAACTGATACATGAGCCCCGGAAAGGTCGCGCGAATTTCGTCGGGCGAGATTTCGTTCAGATGCACCGGAATCACGCCCCAGGCACCCTGCACGGAAATCTGCATGAGGAACGCGCCGATTGCGAGCGCGACCGGGCCCGAGGAAAACGCCCAGAGATACAGCACGGGCAACGCGATCAGCGCGGCGATGAAAATCGCCATCCGCCGTCCGATGCGCTCCGACAGCGAGCCAAAAAACAGCCCGCCGACGATCGCGCCGATATTCAGCACGATCGCGATAAGCGACACGGTATGCGGATCGAAGTGATGCTGTTCGCGCAGGAACGTGGGATAGAGATCCTGCGTGCCGTGCGAGAAAAAGTTGAACGCGGTCATCAGCACGATCGCGTAGAGGGAGAGCGTCCAGTTCTGCTTGAGCGTGGCGAGCAGGCCGGGGCGCTTGCGCTTTTCCATCGCGCGCCAGGCGGGCGACTCGGGCACGTGCGCGCGGATATACATGACGAGCAGCGCGGGCGCCACGCCGACAAAGAACATCCCGCGCCAGCCGATGTATTGATACAGCACGCCGAAGACGATCGATGCGAGCAGATAGCCGCTCGGATAGCCCGCCTGCAGCAGTCCCGAGACGAAGCCGCGCGATTTGGGCGGCACGGTTTCCATCGTCAGCGCGGAGCCGACGCCCCATTCGCCACCCATCGCGATGCCGAAAAGAGCGCGCAGGATCAGCAGCGTCATGAGATTCGGCGACAAGCCGGAGAGCAGTTCGAGCAGCGAATAGCACGCGATGTTGATCATCAACGTGGGACGACGGCCGAATTTGTCGGCGAGCCGCCCGAAGATCAAGGCGCCGATGGGGCGCATCGCCAGTGTGAGCGTGATCGCAAAAGCGACGTCCGGGATTTTCACGTTGAACTCGGCCGCGATATCCTTCAATACGAAGACCATCAGAAAGAAATCGAATGCGTCGAGTGTCCAGCCCAGATATGCGGCTACCGTGACGTTTCTCTGTTCGCGCGTCCAGCTCATTGCCTTATTCTCCGTTTCGGTGAATGGATTGGCGAGATGTCGATTTGCGGCTTATTCTGCGGTTCAGCAAAAAACAAACCGCGCGTAGGGGCGGTGCGCGCCGTGCTGCGGCCGCACGCACGAAACAGTGTAGAACGCGATTTAATAGGCCGCTTAAACGAGTCGATTAATTCGGATGGAACTTATGCGCAGTTTGAATTCGACAATACGGAACCGATTCATTTGCGATTCGATGAATGAGAAATCGAATCGCGAATGAAAGATAATCGAATTGATGTTGAAGGGTGCGAAAACGAAAAACCCCACGTCTGTGCGTGGGGTTTTATAGGCGATGCGCGATTTAATGCGTCTCGCGAAAGAAGGACCTTGGTGCCCAGGAGAGGACTCGAACCTCCACGGTGTTGCCACCGCTAGGACCTGAACCTAGTGCGTCTACCAATTCCGCCACCTGGGCCAAGGGGTACAGCAAGCCCGCTATTTTAGCGGGTCGGGAAACCGTGTCAACCGAAAAGTCTTACAACTTCCCGCGACAAGAACAGAGTCTCCGCATAAAAAGAAAAAAGCCACCTAACTGTGATTAGGTGGCTTTTTCCAACATCTGGTGCCCAAGAGAGGACTCGAACCTCCACGGTGTTGCCACCGCTAGGACCTGAACCTAGTGCGTCTACCAATTCCGCCACCTGGGCAAGGGTGCGGGCCACATGCGTGAGATTCACTTCATGCAGCCTTGCGTGCCGTTCAACGTGTGTTCAGCAGCAAAGAACGCCATTATAGCGAGCGTAACGCACCTGTCAAGCATTTCAAATTCCTGCGTTCAGCCGCGCGCGCGGCGCGCTGAATCGGGCCGGAACGCCCGTGGCGCCTGATTCACGGGTGATAGAATGATCCGAACGATCCACGCCCGCATGGCCGCAACGTACGGGAAATCAGCCCAAACGAGAACAACACGATCAAGCCCTTGAGCAAATATCCGTATCCGATTCCCAGCCGCGAAGAGATTCTCGGCGTGCTGCGCACGAGCGAGACTCCGCATGCCGCGAACGACATCGCCGAGGCGCTGTCGATCAAACGCCAGGAGCGTGAAGGATTTTTCAAGCGCCTGGCGGCCATGGAACGCGACGGGCAAATCCGCCTCGACAAGCGCGGCCACTATCAGCTCACTCATCCCTCCAATTTTGTTGCGGGCCGCGTTCAGGGGCATCGCGACGGCTTCGGCTTCCTGATTCGCGACGACGGCCAGGACGATCTCTTCTTGCCCAACGGCGAAATGCAGAAGGTCATGCATAACGACCGCGTGCTCGCGCGCATCGTCGGCTATGACCGTCGCGGGCGGCCGGAAGGGCATATCGTCGAGGTGACGGACCGCGCCAACAAACGCATCATCGGGCGGCTCATCAACGAGAACGGCGCGCTGCTGCTCGTACCCGAAGACAAGCGCATCGGTCACGACATTCTCATCACGCAGAATCCGAAGAAGGCGAAGGTCGGGCAGGTGGTGTCCGTCGATCTGACGGATTTCCCGAGCCGCCATTCGCAGCCGCTCGGGCGCGTGGCCGAAGTGATCGGCGATATCGACGATCCCGGCATGGAGATCGAGATCGCCGTGCGCAAATACGGCGTGCCGCACGAATTCAGCGACGCCGCGATCGCGCAGGCGGCCAAGCTGCCTGACGAAGTGCGTCCGGTGGATCTCCGTCATCGCGTGGATTTGCGCGATGTGCCGCTCGTCACCATCGACGGTGAAGATGCGCGCGATTTCGACGACGCCGTCTATTGCGAGCCGGTCGCGGTGGGTCGCGGCCAGGGCTTCCGCATGCTGGTGGCGATTGCGGACGTGTCGCATTACGTGCGCCCGAACGAACCGCTCGACGTCGATGCGCTCGATCGCAGCACCTCGGTGTACTTTCCGCGCCGCGTGATTCCGATGCTGCCGGAGAAGCTCTCGAACGGTCTGTGTTCGCTGAATCCGGACGTCGACCGCTGCGTGCTCGTATGCGACATGGTCATCACCGCGCGTGGCGAGATCAAGGCGTATCAGTTCTACCCCGGCGTGATGCACTCGGCGGCGCGGCTCACGTACACCGAAGTCGCGGCCGTGCTGACCAACACGAAGGGCCCGGAAGCCACGCGCCGCGCCGATATCCTGCCGCAATTGCAGAATCTCTACGGCGTCTACAAGGCGCTGCACGCGGCACGCCAGAAGCGCGGCGCGATCGATTTCGATACGACGGAGACGTATATCGTCGTGAATTCGCAGGGCAAGATCGAGCAGATCGTGCCGCGTCATCGCAACGACGCGCATCGGCTGATCGAGGAATGCATGCTCGCCGCGAACGTCTGCGCGGCAGACTTTTTGAAGCGCAATAAGCATCCGGGTCTGTATCGCGTGCACGCCGGGCCGACGGAAGAAAAGCTCGAGAATCTGCGCACGTTTTTGCGCGGCGTCGGCCTGACGCTCACCGGCGGTGCCAAGCCGCACGCGAGCGACTACGCCGCGCTGATCGCGCAGATCCGCGACCGGCCCGATGCGCAGATGCTGCAGTCCATGGTGCTTCGCTCGATGCAGCAAGCCGTGTACAGCCCCGACAACATCGGCCATTTCGGGCTCGCATATGAGGCGTATGCGCACTTCACGAGCCCGATCCGGCGCTATCCCGACTTGCTCACGCATCGCGCGATCTACGCAATCTTGCAGGGCAAGAAGTATCTGCCGGACATCGGCCACGACATCTTCCTGAGCACGGGTCTCACGAAGGCCGCGCGCGAAATGCAGAAAGCGGACGACACCGCGCGTGGACGCTCGCGCAACAGCGTCGCGATCTGGGAAGAACTGGGCCTGCATTGTTCGTCGAACGAGCGGCGCGCAGACGAAGCCTCGCGCGATGTCGAAGCGTGGCTCAAGTGCTACTTCATGCGCGACAAGCTCGGCGAGGAATACGGCGGCATGGTGAACGGCGTGACGTCGTTCGGCATCTTCGTGCAGCTGGATTCGCTGTTTATCGAAGGGCTCGTGCATGTGACCGAACTCGGCTCCGACTACTTCCAGTACGACGAGATCAAGAACGAACTGCGCGGCGAGCGCACGGGCATTCGCTATCGCATGTCGGATCGCGTGCGCGTGCAGGTGAGCCGCGTCGATCTCGATGCGCGCAAGATCGATTTCCGTCTCGTGCGCGATACGCCGGTCAAGCCGCCGTCGCCGCGGCCGTCGTCCGGCGCGGTCGATACGGCGAGCGTCGGCAATGGCGCGGCGGGCCCGCGCATCCGCGCATTCGGCGACGACGACGCACCCAGCACGCGCGCCCGCGGCGGCACGAAGAAGGGCGCGGCGCCTACGGCGAGCACGCGCGGCACGACAGCGGCCAGGAAGCGCGGTGCGGCGTCCAAGCCTGCATCGTCGCAAGGGCGGCCGGCGCGCAAGAAGCGTTAAGGCGGTTCGAGGAAGTTTCAGGCGGCGCGTTTTATCGGCCGTCACACATTACGCGCGGTCCGATGCTTCGTGCTTCGGACCGCGTCGTGCTTTTCAAGTTTTCACGAAGGTTCGGATCAGTCATGTCACGTCTCAAAGTTCTCTACGGATTTCACGCGGTGACCGCGCGGTTGCGTGCGGATGCATCGTCGATCGAGGAGGTGCTGTACGACCCCACGCGCAAGGATCGGCGCATGCAGGATTTTCTGCGTTCCGCGAAGGAAGCGGGCGTGCGGCTGATCGCGGCCGACGAGTCGCGGCTCTGGGGGCTGGCGGGAAATATCCAGCATCAGGGCATCGTCGCGCGTGCGAACGATCTGCCGCTCGCGCAGAATCTGGCCGAATTGCTCGACGGCATCTCGGGCACGCCCTTGCTGCTGGTGCTCGATGGCGTGACCGATCCGCACAATCTGGGCGCGTGTCTGCGCGTCGCCGATGCGGCCGGCGCGCATGCGGTCATTGCGCCGCGCGATCGTTCGGCGGGCCTGAACGCGACCGCGGCAAAAGTAGCGAGCGGCGCTGCGGAGAGCGTGCCGTATATCACCGTGACGAATCTGGCGCGGGCGCTGCGTGAGCTCAAGGACGCGGGCGTCTGGGTGATCGGCACGGCGGGCGAGGCGACGGCGAGTCTCTACGAGACGAAGCTCGACGGCCCGGTGGCGATCGTCGTCGGCGCGGAAGGCGAGGGCATGCGCCGGCTCACGCGCGAGACGTGCGACGAGATCATGAATATCCCGATGGCGGGGACGGTCGAGAGCCTCAATGTCTCGGTGGCGTCGGGCGTGTGTCTGTTCGAGGCGGTGAGGCAGAGGGCGGTGAAGAAGTAAGGGCGCTTCATGAAGACCGCACTAGCCGCATCCGCCTTACTATCCGCGCTAACACTCACCGCCTGCACCACCGTTCAAATGGATCGCGGCACCTACATCGCCGACACGAGCCATCGCGCTAAAAACGCCGACTCCCGCATCCGTTTCCTCGTGATGCACTACACGGAGATCGACGAAGCCGGTTCGCTCGAGGTCCTGACGGGCGATCAGGTCAGCGTGCACTATGTCGTGCCGGACGCGCCGCGCATCGAACGGGGCGAGCCGGTCGTCTATCAGCTGGTGCCCGAAGACAAACGCGCCTGGCACGCGGGCCTCAGTTCCTGGCAGGGCGCGACGGAACTGAACGCGTCCTCGATCGGCATCGAGAACGTGAATCTCGGTCCCATCGACGGAAACATCGGCGAAAGCGGCCACACGCGCTGGCAGCCGTACCCGCCCGCGCAAGTCGACGCGCTCATCAAGCTGTCGCGCGATATCGTCACGCGCTACAAGATTCCGCCGACGCGCGTGGTCGGACATAGCGATATCGCACCGCAACGCAAGATCGATCCCGGTCCGGTCTTTCCGTGGCACGCGCTGTACGATGCCGGCGTCGGCGCGTGGCCCGATGATGCAACCGTCGCCGCGCATCTCGCCGGCCGCGACCCGAAAGCGCCATCCGATGTGCGCGCGCTGCAGGAAAAGCTCAAACGCTACGGCTACGATGTCGCAACCGACGGCGTGTTCGACGACAAAACCCGCCGCGTCTTCAGCGCGTTCCAGATGCACTTCCGCCCGTCGGATTACGCGGGCAACGCGGACGCGCAAAGCGACGCCATCGCGCAGGCCTTGCTCGACAAGTACTTCGCCAACTGAAAAAGGGCCCTCGCGATGGGCGAGTATTTCCTGCCGATACGCGCGATCCATATGATCTGCGCGCTGGTAATGAACGCGCGAGGGCACTTCGCGCAGAAGTTGCTCGAAGGCTCAGTCGCTTTATCGGCCACTTCTTGAGTCACGCTTGGCCGCGTGACTCAGGCCATATCGTCTCCGTGATTGACGGGGCGGTTCAATTGCATCGATCAAGCACGTGGCGTTCGCGCCAAGGTTGATATCGCGATAACTGCGATATCTGCAATAAACGCGAGCTTGAAAACTTATCTTCGTTTCATGTTTTCGAATCGAGATGCGTGAGCGTTGTCCTTCCGTGAACAACGCACGATCGATTTTCGCTTTGAATCGTTTTGCGCAGGGTCCATGGTTCGGCTTCTCAGGCTATCGCAGTCTGGCCAAAGTCCAACAACGCCGCCACGCAGTCGCACACCGCCGAGATAAGCGAACATCAGCTTGATCAACTCGATCGCTGCAACGCATCCAGACAATGTTGAGAACAACGTAATAAACATTGCGTGAACCGGCGGCCGCTTAAATTCTGCTACGCGTCGATTTCGAAGTCTCAATATCGTCTATAAATAATCGATGGCGAGGACAAGAAAATCCCACGATCGAATTGCCGTATTCGATCCCATACGCGGAGGCAGCAGTGATGTACAGGGAACGCCGGCTTCTCTCATGGATGTGCATCGTGTTGACGCTGGGGCTGATCCCCTGCATTCAGGCGCGCGCCTCGGTCGTCATTGCCGGCACGCGTGTCATTTATCCCGCAGGGGACAGCGAAGTCACGCTACGCCTGAGCAACAAAGGATCAACCGCGGGTTTAGTGCAGGTCTGGGTGGATCGCGGCGAGGAACACGCAACGCCGACCGCCATCGACGTTCCCTTCACCGTTGCGCCGCCGATCTCACGCATCGATCCGGGCAAGGCGCAGACGCTGCGCATCTTCTATACGGGCGAGACGCTGCCACAGGACAGAGAATCGGTGTTCTGGCTCAACGTGCTCGAAGTGCCACCCGAGCCTGGCACGAGCAGTCCGGGTCAGAACTATTTGCAGATGTCCGTGCTGTCGCGCATCAAGCTGTTCTTCCGGCCCAAGGGGCTTCCGGGTGAAGCGGAATCTTCGCCCGGAGCGCTGTCGTGGAGTCTGAAGAAAGGCGAGGCGGGCTGGATACTCGAGGTGCGAAACGATACTGCCTATCATGTGTCATTCGCGGGCATCGAGGTATCGTCGAGCGGTGGCCACGCGACGTTCGACGAGGGCGGCATGGTCGCGCCGAAAAGCGCCGAAAACTTTGTACTCCATGGCGCTTTATCGCCCGCGGCAGACGCCAAAGTGCACTATCGAACCATCAACGACTACGGGGGAGTGGTCGAAGGCGAAGCGCCGGTCACCGTCTCCGCTAACCCGCTCAGGTAGTCAGGGATGACGACCCCGCGCGCGCCGTCGGGCATCAGCGCGCTTTTAGGGGAATGTCGCGAGGCGCCGGTTGTGGGTTGCCGGCACGCGCTCGAAATTGTCGTGCTGTCATCGTTGCTCGCTTGGATGGCAGAGCGGTGCGCGCTTGCCGCCGAGGGGAACGAACGGCCCGCACAGCTTCACTTCAACCAGGGGATGCTGCGCGGCGGCGCAAATCTCGATATCAGCGCCTTCAACGAAGGCAACCGGCTGCTCGCCGGTCGGTATCGCGCCGAGATTTACGTGAATCAGGTGTGGAAAGGCCGCACTGACGTGAACCTGCGCGCGATAGCCGGCGAGCCGAAGAACGTTCAACCTTGCATGGATCGCGCCTTGCTGGAAATGGCCGGCGTCGATCTCATGCGCCTGAGTGCCGGCGCGGACGCCTTGCTGCAGGACGCCGCGCGTTGCGTCACGCTGCCCGAACTGGTACCCGACTCCCTCGCGACATTCGATGGCGGCGAGCAGCGGCTCGACTTGAGTCTGCCGCAAGCCGCGATGCTGCGCGCTGCACGCGGGTATGTCGATCCTCGCTCGTGGGACGATGGCGTGACCGCAGCGCGCCTTTCCTACAACGCCAACCTCTATCGCAGTGACTCGAGCGTATTCTCGAGCACACAAGTTTATGTAGGCCTGAACGCGGGCTTCAACGTGGGACCGTGGCGACTGCTGCACATCGGAAGCTATAGCAAGAGCACCAGCGCGGGTACGGGTGCCGCGAGCAGCTATCAGGATGTGCAGACCAGCCTGCAGCGCGCCATCGAGCCCATCAAGAGCCAGTTGCTGATGGGCGATGCCTTCACCGACGGCAGCATGTTCGACAGCGTGGGCTTTCGCGGCGTGCAGCTGGCAACCGACGATCGCATGATCCCGGAGTCGCAGCGCGGCTATGCGCCCATGATTCGCGGCATTGCAAGCAGCAACGCGCGGGTGCAGGTCCAGCAGAACGGCAACATTCTCTACGAAACCACCGTGTCCCCTGGCGCCTTCGTCATCAACGATCTTTACCCGACGGGTTATGGCGGAGATCTCGATGTCATCGTCACCGAGGCTGACGGCAGCGTCCATGTCTCGAAGGTGCCCTACGCCGCGGCGGTCAACGCGGTGAGAGCGGGCGCGACTTACTACAGCATGGCCGCGGGCCTGTACCGCAATGCCAACGGCGGGAGCAAGCCCTGGCTCATGCAGGGAACCATCAAGCACGGGTTCTCCAATCTGTTGACCGGTTACGGCGGCGTGACTGCCGCCGAGGGCTATCTTGCCGCGCTTGGCGGCGTGGCCGTCAACACGTCATGGGGTGCGATCGGCGTCGATCTGACCGAGGCGATGACCAAGCTTCCGGCCGGACCGACGCAGCAAGGTCAGAGTCTGCGCCTCAGCTACAGCAAAGTAATGCCGGAGTTCGGCACGAGCATCGCCGTGTCGGCGTATCGCTATTCGAGTCAGGGCTACTACACGTTGCAGGATGCGATGGCGCTACGCGATCCGAGCGTGACAAATCCGCAGAACCTGAATTCGATGTTGGCGAATCCGGCGTTTCGGCAGGGCGCGCTCAGTCCCAACGATTTCGTTCTCAACCCGCTGTTCGCCGGTCTGCGCTCACGCAGCCGGCTGCAACTCACGCTCAATCAACCTCTGCCTCAGGGTTATGGCAGTTTCTATTTCAGCGGCTCGTCGCAGACGTACTGGAATCGCTCGGGGCACGACACGCTTTTCGAGTTCGGCTACAACAACACGTACAAGCTGTTCAGTTACGGCGTATCGGCATCGCGCGAATACGAGATCACGAGCGGACGGCTCGACAATCGATTCATGGTCATGATCAGCGTTCCGCTGGGAATCGGCGCTCACGCACCCTACACAACCGCCAGCGTGCAAAAGGATTCGTTCGGTACGCTCAGCATGCAGGACACGGTGACCGGAACGCTCGGCGCCAACAATGAGTTCAGCTATAGCGTGAACGCGGGTCGCGCCCAGGGCGGCGACACACCGACGACCAACAACCTCGGCGCGAGTGCGAACTATGTCACGCCCGTGGCCAATGTGAGCGTCAGCGGCAGCCGGGGCAATGGTTACACGCAAGCTGGATTCAACGCGTCGGGCGGTCTCGTGGCCTATTCGGGCGGCGTCGCGGTGACGCCCTCGCCGGGGGTGACTGAGGCGATCATCGAGGCGTCGGACGCGGCTGGCGCTCGCGTGGTCAATGGCATCGGGCTGAGGATCGATCCCTGGGGGCATGCGATCGTGAGCGGGTTGACGCCTTTCGCCCGCAACCAGGTTGAGATCGACCCCAAGGGATTGCCGCTCGCCGTCGAACTGAAATCCACGACGCTACAGACTGCGCCGACCGCGGGCGCGATTGTCCGGTTGAAGTTCGAGACCGAGAATGCGGGCCGTGCCGCGATGCTGCGTCTTGCCCTGCCCGATGGCCGTCCGATTCCGTTCGGCGCGGAAGTCAGCGACGAGAAGGGGCTCGCGCTCGGCACGGTGGCGCAAGGCGGGCGCGTGCTCGTGCGCGGGCTGCCGGCCGCGAGCGGCAGTGTTCTCGCGAAATGGGGCAGCCGACGCGATGAGTCGTGCCGGGCGGACTATGCCTTGCCCGCGACGCCGCCGCAGGCAAATGGCAGATTGTTCATTGTCGATGCAAGGTGCCAGCCCGCCGATGCGGCGCCTCACGAAGCGGACGCGCCCCGATGAACCGGAGCGTGTCCCACGGACCGAGATCACGATCATGCGCGAATCCAGTCTTTCCATGCCGGTGCGTCGAAGCATATTGCGAAGGCACGCTAGCGCCTTGCTCTGGAAACTGTCGTCAATCTTGCTGGCGATATGGCTGACGGCAGGCGAAGCGCGCGCTTACCAGTGCGGCGGCGGCTATGCAATCCAGCCGAACGTGAGCGTCGTCGTGGGCGGTGCGGCAATCAATTCGCCCGCTGACGTCGCCACGCCGGGTTGGCTGGGCGACTGGAGCCCTTATACCAGGAGCACGGAAAACTTCTGGTGCGTATCGCAGGCAGCGACCTGATTCAGCCTCAACTCATCGCCAATTCGTCGCTCGCGAGTCCGTCCACCGTCAATCTCGACGGCCAGACATACGCGGTCTTCAAGACGGGGCTCGCCGGGATAGGCGTCGTGCTGAACTGGCATCCCGTGTACGGCGGCGCCGCTAGCAGCATCGACTCGACCTATACGGGTCTCATCTATGAGCCCACGACCGATGTGCCGCTCACGCTTGCCTACACGCCGGTCCCGACGTCGTCCATCGTCTGGAACCGGACGGGACTGCCGCAGATCTCGACGGCGATCGGCGTGGCCGTGCGCGCGCGCTTCGTCAAGATCGGCACGATCAGCGGCAGTCTCTTGCCCGCCAAAGCCGCCACCACGTTTAGCGCCTTCGTGATGGGCTATAACTACGGCGGCACGAGCAGTTGGGCGCAATTCGGCAGCGTGCCGGTCCTGGTCACCGTGCAGGCATCGCCGATTCAAACCGTGAGTTGCACGATCGGCACGCCGAATTTCACGGTGCGCCTGGGTTCGCTCGCGCTCTCGCAATTCACCGGCCCCGGATCGATCGTCGGCGACACCGCTTTTACGATCAATCTGAACGACTGTCCGTCCGGGCTGACCAGCATCACATACAACCTGAGCCCGGTGAATGGCGCGGTGTCGGGCAACCCCGGCGTGATGCAGCTTCAGCCCGGCAGCAACGTGGCCTCCGGAATCGGCGTGCGCATTACCGATTCGAACGGCGTGCCAGTGAGCTTTTCCACTGATACGGTCTTTTCGAGCTACACGGGTGCGGCCGGGAATTATCAGATCGCTTTTCGGGCCGCCTATCTTCAGCTCTCTGCCAGCGTGACGGCTGGAACCGCCAACGCACAGTTGAACTACACAATCAAATACAACTAGACCGCAGCTTCGTCGCAACAACATTCATAGGAATATTCTGCTGTTATTGCGGGAAAGACCGAGATTCGTCCTATGTTACGGAAAAACGGATCGCCCAATAATGAACCCAGTTGTAGAAATTCGTGTGGAAGCAAACTCCACGTGTTTCGAAAAGCCGCGTGCACCCATGCTGGAGCGCGGCGTCTCACTGGGTCAATGAAATGAAAATCGCAAAAGTTCTCTCGAGTCTCCTTTTCGCCGCAGGCGCCTTGTTTTCACAGTTTGCTTCGGCTGCGACTTCGGGCGTCATCACGTTCCAGGGCGCGCTGGTCGCCGACACCTGCACCGTGACGACCGGTACCAACAACAATTTCACCGTCGCGCTTCCGTCGGTTCAGACGTCGACGCTCGCAAGCGCGGGCCAGATCGGCGGTACGACGCCGTTCACGATCGGCCTGACCGGCTGCTCGCCGTCCGTACCGATTCGTGCAAGTTTCGCCGCAGGCTCCGCCGGTCTCGCCGGCGACCACATGAAGAACACCGGCTTGGCGGGCAACGTCGAACTGCAATTGCTCAATAGCAGTGGCACCGCAATCGCGTTGAGCCAGTCGACCGCGGCAGCTCAGGGCGACACGCTCCAGACGACCGACGCCACCGGCGCCGCGAACCTGGCGTACTCGGTGCAGTATTACGCGAAGGGCACGACGACCGCCGGTTCGGTCCTGTCGAACATCAACTACACGATCGTCTACAACTGATCGTTTCTTCCGCGCGTCGCCGTACTGGATGATTCCACGCATCCGGTCGGCGACGCGCCGCGCGCCGGTTTAGCGCGCTGCCCACCGACGACGTTCTGATCGTCGTGCCGCGCCCGACGCTTGGCAGCTCGAGCCGCTCATCGGCCGCTCGACCATGCAACGGCCACCCGGATGCCTTGCGCGCCGCAAACGACCGCCGTGCTTTACGCGCTGAAGGTCGCTTCACATACGCGCCGGATCTGCTCGCACGGGTGAAACCGATGCCTTCGATCTGACGCCACCCCCCGTTTTCCCATTCGAGTTCCTTGATGCGCAGGCGTCTATCGCGCCGATCGCTCGCCCGCACGATCCGCTCGGTTTTCTGCGCACGATTGCATGACCGGCACGCGCGCTCCGATAAAATCGAGCTTTCCTCTCACGCGCAGCACCGCTCCCATGACTCAAGACGAACTCAAGCAACTGGTCGGCCAGGCCGCCGCCGACTACGTGAATGCGAACGTGCCCGAAGGCGCGATCATCGGCGTCGGCACCGGATCGACCGCCAACTGCTTCATCGACGCGCTGGCCCAGTCGAAGGCGCGCTATCGCGGCGCGGTGTCGAGCTCGCTCGCGACCACCGCACGCCTCGAATCGCACGGCTTCAAGGTATTCGATCTCAACGATATCGAGTCGCTGCCGGTGTATGTGGACGGCGCCGACGAAATCGACGCCAGCGGCGCGATGATCAAGGGCGGCGGCGGTGCGCTCACGCGCGAAAAAATCGTCGCGTCCGTGGCCGACGTGTTCGTGTGCATCGCGGACGCAAGCAAGCGCGTGCCCGTGATGGGCAAGTTCCCGCTGCCCGTCGAAGTCGTGCCGATGGCGCGCACCGCGATCGGCCGCAAGCTCGCGGCGCTGGGCGGCGTGCCGATCGTGCGCGTGACGAAGGACGGCTCGCCCTTTATCACCGACAACGGCAACGAGATCATCGACGTGAAAGGTCTCTCCATCGATGATCCGCGCGGGCTCGAAGCGCAAATCAACGCGTGGCCGGGCGTCGTGACGGTTGGGCTGTTCGCCGCTCGCGGTGCGAATCTCTGCCTGCTCGGCACGGACACCGGCGTCGAGCGCATCGACTACGCGGCATAAAAAAATGGCCCGGACATGACGTCCGGGCCATTTCTGTCTCCTCACAGCGCTTTTCTCAGAACGCGTTGCGTCCGATGAATCCCTTGAACATGGTCATCGCGACGATCTTGATGTCGAACCAGAACGACCAGTTGTGGATGTAGAAGAGGTCGAACTTCACGCGACTCTGCATCTTCTCGACTTTCTCCGTCGCGCCACGATAGCCGTTCACCTGCGCCCATCCCGTAATGCCCGGCTTGATCCGATAGCGGAACATGTAGCCGTAGACGAGATCCTTGTAGAGATCGTCGTGCTCCAGCGCGTGCGGGCGCGGTCCCACCACCGACATGTGCCCGAACAGCACGTTCAGGAACTGCGGCAATTCGTCGAGGCTCGTGCGCCGCAGGAAGGCGCCGATCTTCGTCACGCGCGGATCGTTGCGCGTCGCCTGCGTCACGTGTCCCTTCGTTTCCTGATGCACCGCCATCGAACGGAACTTGTAGATGCGGAACGGCCGTCCGTCCGCGCCCTTGCGGTTCTGCGTGAAGAACACCGGGCCCTTCGAGGTCGCCTTCACCGCAATCGCAATCGCGATCAGAAGCGGCGAGAGCGCGAACAGGGCCGTCGCCGCGAACAGGCGGTCGAACAGCATCTTCGGCCACATCTGCAAAGTGCTGACAGGCGACGTCGTCAGGTTGATGGTGGCAAGCCCGGCGACATCCGTCATCGAATGATTGAAGAGCGAAATGCTGCGCGTATCGGGAATCAGCCGCAGATTCACGAAGTCGTGCCTTAGCGCATGCACGAAGCGGTAGATCGTGTGTTCCTGTGAAAGCGGCAACGCGAGCCAGACTTCGTTGATTTCCTCGGCGCGCACTTTCTCGACGAGTTCATCGAAGTCGTTCAGCACCGGCAGGCGCGTGCCGCCCGTGCCGATGGCGGTCGTCGGACCCGGCATGCTGCCGACGCCGCTCGCGTGCAGTTCCTCGTCGCCGGTCGTATCGAGCAGACAGACGGGCGTGAAGCCTTGTTCGGGCGTGCTGCTCAAATGCGCGAGCAAGGTGCGCGCGAAACCTTGTGCGCCGACGATCGCCACCGTGCGCTGATTGAAGCCGCGTCCGCGCATCGCGCGCAGGCCCGAGTACACGGCCAGTTTCACCGCGATGATGAGCGTGCCCGAAATGACCGTCGAATACGCGAACCACAAGCGCGACACCGAATCCATGCGATGTAGCGTGAAGGCGAGGACGAGGGCCGCCCCCACCACCGCCAGCCACGCAAGAGCAACGCGCGCCAGCATCACCGGCAGCGGTTTGCCGCGCCACGTCTCGTAGACGCCGAACGCGGGGAAGAGGAGCAGGGCGAGGACGGAATTGAACGCGATCAGCAGTCTTTCGATGTCGCTGATATCGAGCGTGGCGAAGCGCATCGAATGCGCAATCAGACCACCCGCGATAATGAAGAGCACGTCGAGACAGCGCGCCGACCACGCAAACATGTCGTGATTTTTTGCTTGCATCATGCAACCGTCAGACGCTGGAGGCCGATACCGCCTCGGTTGCACGAAGACGCGGGAGCAGGCGGTCGAACTCACGCTTGACCAGCCCATAGCACTCGCACGCGCGGGCTTCGAGGCCTTCGCGATCGACCACCTTGATGCAGCCGCGGCTGTGATGGATCAGGCCCGCGTCGTGCAGCTTGCCCGCCGCTTCGGTCACGCCTTCACGGCGCACGCCCAGCATGTCGGCGATCAGTTGCTGCGTGACTTGCAATTCGTTCGACGCCGTGCGATCGATTTCGATCAGAAGCCAGCGGCACAGTTGCTTGTTCAGCGAATGATGGCGATTGCATGCGGCCGTCTGCGCGACTTGCGTGAGCAGGGCTTGCATATACAGCAGCATCAGGCGGCGCAGGAAGTCGGAGCGGCCGAATTGCTCGCGCAGTGCTTGTGCGCTCATGCGATAGGCGAAGCCGGGGCATTGCACCTGAACGCGCGTCGGCATGGTTTCGCCGCCCGTGAGGACGGGCACGCCCGTCATGCCTTCGCGGCCGACTGCGGCGATCTCGACCGAGCCGCCGTCTTCCATCGTGTGCAGCAGCGAGATGATCGCGGTCGTCGGGAAATAGACGTGATGAATGCGTTGGCCCGAATCGCACAGCAGTTGTTCCGTGCGCAACTGGACGAGTTCGAGATGCGGAGTGAGCGCTTGCCATTCGTGGGCGGGAAGTGCGCCAAGCAGGTGATTGCCGTGCAGATCGGACTGGAGGGTCAGCATGATTGGTTCTCTCGTAACTTCGCGCATTGCGCTTCACATTTTTATTTACTGATATGACCGTTTTCTCATGCGTCTTGCGACCGCCTCAAAAACACTTCACATCAGCCCCGTAGCTGCCCGTCGTCGCGTGAGTTGATTTTGTTGTTCGCGTTGCCGGGTTGCGCGTATCTAATAGCGAGGACCGTGCCAATGCTGGCAATCGCAATGCTGGCGGGGCCTCATTGCGAATGAGAAAATCGTGGTGCACCGCAGCGCATGATTTTTGTTTCAGTCTTGAACATTGGTGGTCTTAGGAATACGTGTGGGCCCCAATGAGTTTCATCAGTGCAATCCCCCCAAATGGAGGTTTGGTCTTGTCGCATCACCACGCGACAGGCCTTGCAGGTCGACATCCCGTCGACAGGACACCTTCTTTCGTAGGGTTAATGAAAAATGATTCATTCGTGTTCCATGCATTGCGTGGGATAACGAACGCGCTTCGTGCGATGAACCTCTTGCTTCGGCGCGAAGCCTTGCTGCACAAGGCCTCACGGCAATCCAGGCAAATGGTCGCGGGAACGTATCGTCGGGCAGAAACGTTGCGCGCTTTGCACGAAGCGTAACGTCCGTATGCGAGGCCGCTCGCACGTGCGCATCAGAAGCGGTGATTTGCGGTGCATTCATGCTGAATAAGGCTCACGTGACGCTTGCAGACAGCCGGTCGTGCGCCTGACGATCGGCCCATCGGCGTAAAACGTTTGCGGTTGAATCGTCGGACGGGTGTTTTGCAACGCGCGAAAGCAGCCAGGCCGCGAGCGTGCCGAAATGTTTCATCGAGGACAATGTCGTGCGGAACGAATGAATCGCGCGAAACAACAGAGGCGCAAAAAATGCCGCAACGACATTAGACGGTCACGCCTTTCTGATTTAAGGCCGGCGATGTGAGCGAATGAAAAATGCCTTGAAACAAGGGCTCAAATGCGTTTTTTACGCCGGCGTCTGCGCATATGAAATGATCAACAGACGATATTCGCAAGCGGAGGAACGACGCGCTCATACGCGTCTTCAATGACATCGAATGATGCTTCGCATAGCTCGCGCCGGTTGTGCGATAGCGCACGCGCAAGCCTGCATTGCATGACCATCGTTTCGCTCGCGATCTTGCGCGCGCTCATATGGGTGTTGGGCGGAATATCGAAGCCTTGCTCGCGCATCCATTGCAGGTAGTGTGCGAGCAGTTCGAAATTCGCGCCGAGTTGCCGCATCACGTTGAACGCATACAGGCGCGCATAAGGCTCGCCGCGCGCGAGCATCGTGTCGACATGCTCGGGAAAGGCTGCACGCCAGCGCGTGATCGGGTTGTGCATCGGGCGCCGCAATAGATGCGCGCACAGAAGATCCGCCGATGCTTCGGCGAGCGGCGTGCCCGTCAGCGCGTCTCTTACGTGCTTCACGAATTCGACGTGCGGAAAGAGCGATACCTGATCCTGCGCCGCATCGGCGCGCAGTATGCCGTCGAAATCGTCGCCGTCGAGCAGGTGATAGCCCGTGTGATGGAAGTAGCCGAGCCGCCGCGCGTCGGGATCGATCACGTCGATGCCGATCGTCGTCTTCGCATGTTCGCGCCGATACGAAACCGCGCGCATGTCCGGCAAAAAGAACGCATCCACTTCGACCAGCACGATATTCCCGCGACGCGTCTGCACGAGCGCGCGCTCCTCGAGCGAATCGAATACCGCGAGTTCCTGCGCCTGCAGACCGTAGAGCTTTTCGATATCTTCGAACGGCAGCTTGCCGAGGGTGAACTGATCGTCTTCGAAGTCCTGCGTGACGCTGAATGCGAGCGCCGCGCGCGGTTCGAGTCCGCTGCCGTGCAGGATTTCGATCCAGAGATCGACGGGCGCCACGCCTTCGCGCCAGATACGCTCGCCACGATGCAGCGCATGCGCATGATGACGCCGCGCACGCATGCGCAAGGGGTCGAGTGACACGACGCGGGAACGGCCCGCGCCTGAACCCGTCACACCGCTCGTATGGAACGCGCTCATGCCGTTACCTCGGGCCGGGAATGCCGGCGTCCGATACCGCGTGCGCAGCGAAGCGGGTTTCTATTTTTTGTCGTGCGTCTCTGTCGCGTTCGATGGCGGTATGCATTTTGATTTTCCCATGAAGGTGCCGGAATACGCGAGTGCTATCGACGCGTGCGCGCGCACGCGGCAGCCCGCAACGTGGACTTGCGCGTGACGTTCATGCGTCGGGCAGGCGTCCTTTTCCCCGGGACGCCTTCTTGCGTGTGGTTGACCCTATTGGAAGCGCGCGCAAGGTTTGGGTCGGTGCGATGGCGCACTGTGCTCCGGCGGGCCGAGACGTAACGTCTAATCGTCGCAACGCCGGTATTTGCCGGTCAAGCATGGAGATAATCAATGAACTGGAAAATCCTGGATTTCGAACAACTCACTGCGCGTGAGCTTTATTTGATTTTGCGCGCGCGCAGTGCGGTGTTCGTTGTCGAACAGTCGCATGTCCATCTCGACCCGGATGGACGCGATGAAACCGGCACGCACGTCTTCGCGGCCGAGGATATGAGCCGCTCGATGCCAGTGCTCGCATATGCCCGCATTCACGAAGGCGACGCGGAAGACCCGGAAGTGGTCGTCGACAAGATCCTGACGAGCCCGCTGCGCCGTGGCGATGGCACCGCGCACGCATTGATCGAGCGCGTGCTCGCGGTGGCCGCCGAACGCTGGCCCGGACGCGGCGTGCGCCTGACCGCGCCGGTGAGCTTGCGCGGCTTCTACGAAGCATTCGGCTTTCGCAAGACCGAAGGTCCGTTTCTCGAACACGGCATGCCGTACATCGGGCTCACGCGCAAGAGCCGGCAGCCGCGCGAAGCGGCGCCGAGCAAGGTGCAGTTCGCCGGTCCCGGCGCATACGCGAACACCTACGAGTTGCTCTGAGTTTCGTCGCAATCGCATGACGGGCGTCGCAGCCGGCGCCCGCGCAATAACGCATGCAGCAGGTCACGCAGCAACGCTTTAACGCAGCAGCACAGCAACACGACAAAGGCGCAGGCCGTCCAGGCGTCGGGGCAAGAACAACGACCAGGGCGGCACGCGCCGCCTCGAACCCGTCCTCGACCAATACGATCAACGCCGCCGGCTCCGCGCCGGCGCGCGTGCAAACGGCACTCTCATGCGAATAGTCCATCTCGCGAACCACGCGCAGACGATCGGCAACGGCACCGTCAACATGATGGTCGATCTCGCCTGCGTGCAGGCGCGCATGGGCCAGGAGGTGGTCGTCGCGTCGTCGGGCGGCGGCTTCGAACCGCTTCTGCGGCGGCACGGAATCACGCACATTCCGCTGCAGCAGTCGCGCCAGCCGTGGCGCGTGCCGTCGATGATCGCGGGCTTCAATCGTCTCATCGACCGCTTCGACCCCGACATCGTGCACGCGCACATGATGACGGGCGCGCTCATCTCGCGCTTCGGCAGCATGCGGCGACGCTTCGCGCTCGTGACGACCGTGCATCACGAGCTTCAGAAAAGCGCCTCGCTGGTGCGTGCGGGCGACCGCATGGTCGCCGTAAGCCGCGCGGTGGCCGACGATCTCGCCGCGCGCGGCATCGGGCCGGAGCGCATGTCGATCGTGCTCAACGGCGCAGTGGGCGCGCCGCGCCTCGTTTTGCGGCCCGCCGCGCGGCCGGTGCGCCTGAAGCATCCGAATATCGTCTGCGTGGCGGGCATGTACCGGAGGAAAGGCATCGCCGATCTGCTGCACGCGTTCGCGCTCGTGCGCGAGCAGGCCGCGCATGAACGCGTTTCCCAGGCGGAGGTCCCGTCCGAGCCGCAGCTGTATCTGATCGGCGACGGTCCCGATCGCGGCCTGATGGAAGCGCTCGCGGCCGATCTGGGCATTGCGGAGGCGGTGCATTTCACGGGCTTTGTCGCCGATGCGCGGCCGTATTTCGCCGGCGCCGACGTTTTCGCGCTGCTGTCGCATCAGGATCCGTCGCCGCTCGTGATTGCGGAGGCGCGCGAGGCCGGCTGTGCGATCGTCGCGACGCGCGTGGGCGGCATCCCCGAAATGCTCGACGAGGGCGCCGCGGGCGTGCTCGTGCCCGCGGGAGACGCGGCGCAGGCGGCGGCGAAACTGCGCTGGCTGCTGTTCGATTCCGATGCGCGCGGCCAGTACGCGGCGCGCGCGCGGGAAAACCTGCCGAAGCTCTCGGTGGAAAGGGTGAGCAGCGAGTATCTTGCGATCTATCAGCACACGCTCGCGGAACGCGCTTCGCTGCGGCAGCGCACGGTGCCGCTCGACGCGCGCCGCACGCGCGCGCCCGATGGCGCGGTTTAAGCATAAGGCGGCCGAAACCGCCGAAAGCGCCGCGCAGCATCGCGCAGGAGGTTTTTCCCGATGGCGCGTGGATCATACAAAAGCCTCATGCCATCGAGCGAGCGTTCGCGTTCGCACAGAAAGCATACGAGATGCTTGCTCAAATGAGCGCATGACCGATCGGAAGATTGGACAAGTCCGACAGACGAACGCTCGCGCCGCGCTGCGACGCCGCAATTCTTCAGTTTCCCTGACGAATGACGGCGCGCGCGCGGCGCGAGCGCAGCGGACACGCCTGGCGGCACATAACGACAATACGGAACATCGACGTCGAAGTCAGAGGGATTACCCTGTCAGGAAATTCCTAACTGGCATTCGAAGCAGCGAAGAAGCAACGTATCAAGCACGACGAATGGACCTGTCGGGAACCCGTCGTGCCTTTCGCAGCCCGGGGAAAGCGAAAGCGATGCGCTCACACACACGGCTACGGAACGAGCGAGAAGGGGAGAAGCGAGATGGATGAAAACAAAGAGCGATCGCTGGTGGCGAAGGTAATGGACGGACTCGTCTCCGGGATCGTCGAGCAAAAATATGGCGCGATTCTGCCACCGCAGGACATCCTCTCGAAGGAGTTCGACGTGAGCCGCACCGTCATGCGCGAGGCGCTCTCGATGCTGCTCGCGCGCCATATGCTGGACGTGCGTCCGAAAACGGGCACGCGCATTCGTCCGATGAGCGACTGGCGTCTGATCGACGAAGACGTGGTGAGCTGGCGCTTTCGTGCGAAACCGGATCAGACCTTTCTGCGCGATGTAATCGAATTCCGCATGCTGATCGAGCCGCGCGCCGCCGCGCTCGCCGCCGCACGCGCGACGCCCGATGAAATCGCCGGCATCCGCGATGCCTTCGACGCGCTGTCGCGCCTGCAAGTCGGCGAGCCGGAATATCAGGCGGCCGACGAGGTGCTGCACACGCGCATCGTCGCCGCCAGCGGCAACCAGTTCTTCCGGCAGATGACCGCCATCGTGCGCGGCGCGCTCGTGACCGTGAATCCGATCGTCGACGGCATCGAGTCCGTCCGCGAGGCGACGCTCGCGGCGCAGAAGAGCGTCGTCGAGGCGATCGAGTCGAAGGATTCCGCCGCCGCCGAATCCGCGACGCGCGCGCTCGTCGATCTGGCCGCCGAAGAAGTGGGCCGCGCGTTTTCGCTCGAGCGCGTGAACGTGCAGCCGGCGGCGCCGAACGTGAACGAGTCCGCGGGCGTGTAAGGCGCGCATCGGCGTTCGGGTGGGGTCGCTTGCTGTCGGCATGGAGCCGGGACGTGTCCCGGCTTTTTGTCGTCTGCGCGATGCGATGAGGCACAATTCGTCGCTTCACGAACATCACGAACATCGCGCAGGGAGGCAGGATTGACGCAATCGAACCTAACCGGAGCCACGATCCGCTGGGGCATCGTCGGCGCGGGGCGCATCGCGAAGCGTTTCGCCGATAGTCTCGCGCACGTCGAAGGCGCGACGCTCGCGGCCGTCTGGTCGCGCCGCGAGGAACCGGCGCGTGCGCTGGCCGAAGCCTTCGGCGCACGCGCCTGCGCCGATTTCGACGCGCTGCTCGGCCAGGTCGACGCCGTCTATATCGCGACATTGCAGGACAGCCATCCGGAGTACGCGTTGCGCGCGTTCGCGGCGGGCAAACCCGTGCTGTGCGAAAAGCCCGCCGCCGTGAATGCGCGCGCGCTGCAGCAGATGATCGACGCGGCGCGCGCGGCCAAACTGCTGTTCATGGAGGCGATGAAGCCGCCGTTTTATCCGCTTTACCAGCGACTGCGCGCGCATTTGCAGGCCGATCCGATCGGCGAAATCGGGCTCGTGCGCGCGGGCTGCTCGATGGCGGGCGTGCCGCTCGATCATCCGTCGTTCTCGCTGCAGGCGGGCGGCGGCGCGCTGCTCGATATCGGCATCTACGAGGCATTTCTCGCGGTGGACTGGCTCGGCGAGGCGCTGGATGTGCAGACCGTCGGCCGCCTGGGCGAAACGGGCGTCGACGTGTTCGCGAGCCTGAACGTGCGCCACGAACGCGGCATCGCGCAATTGTTCTGCGGGCTCGATCTGCAAGGCCGCGGCGACGCGCTGCTCGGCGGCACGCGCGGCACGGTGACGATTCACGAAAGCTGGTGGAATCCGGCGCGCGCGACCATCGCCTACACGGACGGCCGCAAGGTCGAACTCGACGAGCCGTTTACGGGCGGCGGCCTCAACTACGAGACCGCGCATTTCTGCGGGCTGCTGCGTGCAGGCAAAATCGAAAGCCCGGTGATGACGCACGCGACGTCGATGCGCATGATCGCGATCATCGACGCCGCGCGGCGCGATCTGAAGCTGCGCTTTCCTTTCGAAACCGATTGAGAACCGATTGACGCAGACGCCGCGCGTGAAAGCGCCGGCGTCTAATGCCGTCCGGGCAACGCGAGACGGCGTTCGAAAATCCGCTGCACGAATTCGAGCACGCTGCACAGCACCCAGTAGACGAACGCCGCCGCGAGATAGAGCGGCAGCGGCTGATAGGTCGCCGCGATCACTTCCTGCGCGCTTCTGAGCAGCTCGGTCACGGTGATGACGGACACGAGCGACGTGTCCTTGATCAGGCTGATGAGACTGTTCGACAGGCTCGGCACCGCGATGCGCAGCGCCTGCGGCGCGATCACGTAACGCAGCGTCTGCGCGCGAGAAAGCCCGAGGCTGTAGGCGGCGAGCCATTGCCCGCTGTGCACGCCCAGAATCGCGCCGCGCATGCTCTCCGACAGATAGGCCGCGACGTTCGCCGACAGCGCGATCACGCCCGCGGGCGTCGGTTCGAGCGAAATGCCGATGCTCGGCAAGCCGTAATAGATGACGAAGATCTGCACGAGCAGCGGCGTGCCGCGCATCACGCTCACATAGACGCGCCCGATTCTGACGAGCGCGCGGCTCTGGCTGATGCCCATCAACGCGAGCACGACGGCCGCGATGAGGCCGAAGAACATCGAATAGAGCGCGAACTTGATCGTCAGCAGCGCGCCTTGCGCCAGTACCGGCGCCGATTGAACGAGCAGGGATGTCGTGGACATGAACGGAAAGCGATGAGGGTGCGGCGCGCGCAAAGCGCACATCATAAACCGGCATGGAAAAAACGAAGGGCGGCACCGTCACGCGATGCCGCCCTGACTGTCCCGATCAGCGCCCGATGAGCGCCGGGGACGCTTACTTTGCCGGTTTCGTCACGTCGATGCCGAACCACTTGTCCGAGATCTTCGTGAACGTGCCGTCGGCTTCGAGTTGCGTCATGGCGTCGTCGATCGCTTTGGCGAACTTCGGATTGCCCTTCTTGAACGGAATGCCCGACGGATTGCCCGCGCCGACGTTCGCGCCCGTGCGCAGCGGCAGTTGCGAATTCTTCAGCAGATACGCGAGCATCAGGCGGTCGTTCAACGCGGCGTCGAGCCGGCCGGCTGCGAGGTCACGCAGATATTCGGGCGCGCCCGGATACGTCTTCACGTCGATGCCCGGCACCGACTTCGCCATGTCCATGTAGTTCGTGCCGAGGCCGACGCCGAGCTTCTTGCCCTTCAGTTCGTCGAGCGTCTTGAACTCGCGCTTGTCGTCCGTACGCTGGATCAACTGCGCGTTCGAGTACGTGTAAGCCGGCGAAAAATCGAGCGTCTGCTTGCGCGCATCGGTGATGCCGACCTGATTCACGATCACGTCGAACTTGCCCGCCTGCAGGCCCGCGATGATGCCGCTCCATTCGGTCGTGACGAACTCCGGCTTCACGCCGAGCTTGGCGGCGACAGCCTTGGCGATATCGACGTCGTAGCCGACCAGCTCGCCCTGCGGATTCTTCGAGTTGAACGGCGGGAAGGTGCCTTCGAGACCGACGCGCAGCGTGCCGCGCTGCTTGACCTGATCGAGCAGGTCGTCGGCGTGAGCGACGCCTGCGACGGCGGTGAATGCCGCGCCGATCAGGCTGGCGGCGACGAGCTTCTTGAGCGTGGACAGTTTCATCGTGTGATTTTCCTCTTGATGGGCACAGCGTCTTTTTTTAGATGCGGCGATCATAGTGAAAAGGCAATCGTCGCGTAATATCGTTTGCTTATGTCTATATATCTCACGCGAGTGCTTCGACGCACTCTTTCACGAGCGCCGGGCCGCGATAGATGAGCCCGGTGTAAATCTGCACGAGCGAGGCGCCCGCTGCGAGCTTCGCGCGTGCGTCATCGCCCGAGAAAATCCCGCCCACGCCGATGATCGGCACGTCCGTTCCCACTTCCGCGCGCAGTTTGCGGATGACCTCGTTGGATGCGTCGAACACCGGACGGCCGGACAGGCCGCCCGCTTCCTCGCCGTGCGCCATGCCGGTCACGGCGGTGCGCGACAGCGTTGTGTTCGTGGCGATCACGCCGTCGATCTTGTGCGTGAGCAGCGTGCCCGCGATCGACTTGATCTGCTCGTCGTCGAGATCGGGCGCGATTTTAAGCGCGAGCGGCACGAGTTTGCCGTGCAGATCGGACAGGCGCTGCTGCTTGTCCTTGAGTGCGCCGAGCAGGGCATCGAGTTCGCCCGCGCCCTGCAATTGCCGCAGATTCTTCGTGTTGGGCGAGGAAATGTTGATCGTCACATAGCTCGCGAACGGATACACGCGCTCGAGGCAGTAGAGATAGTCTTCGGCTGCGCGCTCGATCGGCGTATCGGCGTTCTTGCCGATATTGAGGCCCAGCGCGCCGCGATAGCGCGCCGCCTGCACGTTGGCGACGAACTGATCCACGCCGCCGTTGTTGAAGCCCATCCGGTTGATGAGCGCGCCCGCCTCGGGCAGCCGGAAGATGCGCGGGCGCGGATTGCCCGGCTGCGCGCGCGGCGTCACCGTGCCGACTTCGATGAAGCCGAAGCCGAGCGCGGCGAGCCCGTCGATGCACGCGCCGTCCTTGTCGAGACCGGCCGCGAGTCCGACCGGATTGCGGAACGTGACGCCCATGACGGTGCGGGGAGAGTCGGGGCCGCGCGTGGCGAGCATGCCGGCGAGCCCGGTGCGGCCGGCGGCCCCGAGCATGCGCAGCGTCAGGTGATGAGCGTCTTCCGCGTCCATCTTGAAGAGATGCGAACGCGCGAGCGGATAAAGGGAGCTGAACACGAAATGTAAGCCGGCGGCGGCGAATTTTTTTAAGACCGCTATTTTAGCGGCTTTGGCCGACGGACCGGACGCGCCGCGTCGAGGCTTGCTTCTGCGCTTACTTCTACGCTTACTTCGGCTGGCCCGGCGTCTGAATGCGCCCCGGCATCGGCAGCGTGCCGGCGGACTGCGTGCTCGCGGGATCGAGCAGCGACCAGCGGCCGTCGATCAAGCCTTCCAGCGGCCGGAAATTCGCCTTGTAGGCCATCTTTTCGCTTTCGCGGATCCAGTAGCCCAGATAGACGTGCGGCAGGTCAAGACTCTTCGCCTGCTCGATCTGCCAGAGGATGTTGAAAGTGCCGTAGCTCGTCTTCGGCAGGTCCGGCTCGAAGAACGTGTACACGGAAGACAACCCGTCGCCGAGGATGTCGATCATGCTGATCATGCGCAGCACGCCCGGCACGTCGGGATGCGCCGGATCGGCAGGCTCGCGGAATTCGACGAGACGCGAGTTGATCCGGCTTTGCAACAGGAACTGCTCGTACTGGTCGCGGCTGTCGCGGTCCATGCCGCCGCCCGCGTGACGCGCCGACTGATAACGCATATACAGCGCGTAATGCTCTTCGTCGTAATGCAGCGGCGCGACGCTCGCGACGAGATTGCCATGCTGCTTCCACACGCGACGCTGCACGCGGTTCGAAACGAAGCGCGCGACCGGCACCCGGACCGGCACGCAGGCGCGGCAGCCGTCGCAATACGGGCGATACGTGAACACGCCCGAGCGCCGGAAGCCGGCCTTCACGAGTTCGGTGTAGACGTCGGAGTTGATGAGATGGCTGGGCGTCGCGACCTGCGAGCGCGCGACGCGCCCTTCCAGATAACTGCAAGGGTAAGGCGCTGTTGCATAGAATTGCAGCGCGGAAAGCGGTGACAGCGGCAGCTCGTTCGGATGTGTCACGTTGGCGGCTCTCGCAGGCGTCGTCTCGTCTTTGCCAGCCGGCGCGCGTGCGGCTCGATGCGCCCGGCGGCTGCGTGTCCTGTATCGCTAAAAAGCGTGGCGTTGATAAAGAGTCCGGCGCATTCAGTGCGCCAGTAAGTCCATCAGAACGGATTTGTCGAAACCCCAGCCGATCGCCGGCTCCGCAGCCGCTCGCCGTAGATGCGCGACGAAGGCGCGGCGGGCGATCTCGCGCCCGCCCAGCGACGCCAGATGCGACGTGTTCTGCTGGCAGTCTATCATCTCTATTTTGTTGCGGCGCAAGTGTCCGACGAGTGCCGCGAGCGCGATTTTCGACGCATCGGTTGCGTGCGCGAACATCGATTCGCCGAAGAACATGCGCCCGAACGACACGCCGTAGAGCCCGCCCACACGCACGCCGTCGCGCCACGTTTCGACGCTGTGCGCGTGGCCGGCGCGATGCAGTGAAGTGTAGGCGTCCACGATGTCCGTGGTGATCCACGTGCCGCGCTGGCCGTCGCGCGGTGTGTCGGCGCAGGCGCGCATCACCGCGGAGAAGTCGTGGTCGACGCGCACTTCCCAGGTCGACTCGCGCAACACGCGCCTGAGCGTCTTGCGCAGCGAATCCGACACCTTGAACTCGGCTGGATAGAGCACCATGCGCGGATCGGGGCTCCACCACAACACCGGCTGGCCGTCCGAATACCACGGGAAAATGCCGCGCCCATAAGCGTCGATGAGCCGCGACGGCAGCAGATCGGAGCTCGCGGCGAGCAGCCCCGGCGCGCCGCTCGACGCACCGAGCGCGCGCTCGACGGGCGGAAAGGGATCGTCGTCAGCGAGCCAGGGAACCATGTTCTCGGGAAGGCGGTGTTCTAAGTGGGTTCGCGCGGATCAGCCGTCGCGCAGCGTGCGGAAGATGTCGCCCGTATGCAGCGTGAAGTTGCCCGCGGCGCGATCGGCGAAGAAGAAGCGCAACGTCTGGCCGACCGTCGGGAACGCGATTTCATCCCACGGAATCTCGCTCTCCTCGAAAAGCTTCACTTCCAGGCTTTCTTCGCCGGGATCGACGTCGATGTCGAGCAGGCGCGCCAGATAGAACAAATGCACCTGATGCACGTGCGGCACGTTGAGCAGCGTGAAAAGACTCTGAATCTCAACGCGCGCGCCCGCTTCCTCGAGCGTTTCGCGCGAGGCGCCTTCGCTCGTGGTCTCGTCCATTTCCATGAAGCCGGCGGGCAGCGTCCAGTAGCCGTAGCGCGGCTCGATCGCGCGGCGGCACAGCAGCACCTTGTCGTCCCACACGGGCACGGTGCCCACGACGTTGCGCGGATTCTGATAGTGAATGGTGCCGCAATTGCCGCAAACGTAGCGCTCGCGGTTGTCGCCGGGCGGAATGCTCAGGCCGACCTCGTGGCCGCAGACGGAACAGAATTTCATGGAAATGAGCGAGGGAAGTGTGGTGCGAGTGTATCACCGCACTGCGGCGGCTTTGAGGCGCCCGGCGCGGCTTTGGGGTATCTGCCGCGCCGCATGAACGGCGTCCCGGGTGCCCAAGATATTGCGCGGCGCTTCTCGCTACAATAGTTGACCGTTTTCAAGATCGGGGCGCCCACGCGCCCGAAGCCCAATCCATGTCATCCAGCCCCGCCGCTTCCTTTCGTCCTCCGATGCTCGCCACCGCCGATGCGCTCGGCCGCCTGCTCGATGCCGCGCGCCGGGTGGACGGGCGCGAGCGCATCGGCACACTCGACGCGCTCAACCGCGTGCTCGCGGAAGACGTGATCTCGCCGCTCGACGTCCCGCCGATGCACACCAGTTCGATGGACGGCTACGCGGTCCGCGCCGCCGATCTCGCCGGTGCGAGCGAAACGGCGCCGGTCGCGCTCGCGGTCTCGCAGCGTATCCCGGCGGGCCACGCGGCTGCGCCGCTCGCGGCGGGCACGGCGGCGCGCATTTTCACCGGCGCGACGGTGCCACCCGGCGCGGATGCGGTCGTGATGCAGGAAATGACGCAGGCATCGGACGACGGCCGCGTTGCGTTCGCGCAGACGCCTGCGGCGGGTGAATGGATCACGCGTCAGGGCGCGGATATCCGGCAAGGTTCGGTGATTCTCCCGGCGGGCACGCGCCTGACGCCGCAGGCGCTCGGGCTGGCGGCGTCGGTCGGTTGTGCGCAGCTTGAAGTCGTGAGGCCGGTGCGCGTCGCGATCTTCTTCACCGGCGACGAACTGCGCATGCCGGGCGAGCCGCTCGAACCCGGCGCGATCTACAACTCGAACCGCTTTACGCTGCGCGCGCTGCTCGCGAAGCTCGGCTGCGAGGTGACGGATCTCGGCATCGTGCCCGACCGGCTCGACGCCACGCGCGAAACCTTGCGGCGCGCGGCGGGCGACCACGATCTCATCCTGACGTGCGGCGGCGTTTCCGTCGGCGAGGAAGATCACGTGAAACCCGCCGTGGAAGCAGAAGGGCACATTTCCATGTGGCAGATCGCGATGAAACCGGGCAAGCCGCTCGCCTTCGGCGCGGTGCGGCGCGGCGCCAAAGCCGGAGCCGGAGCCGGAGCCGGAGCCGGAGCCGGAGCCGG
The DNA here is from genome assembly GCF_000402035.1 of Caballeronia insecticola. Classification (GTDB taxonomy): domain Bacteria; phylum Pseudomonadota; class Gammaproteobacteria; order Burkholderiales; family Burkholderiaceae; genus Caballeronia; species Caballeronia insecticola. The sequence continues at coordinate 1,693,468 of NC_021287.1, read as the reverse complement.
GGCCGGGGCCGGGGCCGAAGAAAACGTGGCGGGCGAGGCGTTTTTCATCGGCTTGCCGGGCAATCCGGTGTCGAGCTTCTGCACGTTTTTGCTGTTCGTGCGGCCGTTTTTGTTGCGGCTCGCGGGCGTCGAGCGGGTCGCGCCGCGCGTGTTTTCGATGCGCGCCGACTTCAGCCAGAAAAAAGGCGACCGTCGCAACGAATTCCTGCGCGCGCGCGTGAACGACGCGGGCGGGCTCGATCTCTTCGAGAATCAGAGCTCCGCCGTGCTGACATCGACCGTATGGGGCGACGGCCTCATCGACAATCCACCGAATCACGCGATCAGCGCAGGCGAAATCGTGCGTTTCATCCCGTTTTCAGAATTGACGCGGTAAGGACCAGCCGGACATGAAAGTCGAACTGAGGTTTTTTGCGAGCGTGCGCGAGGCGTTGGGCGTCGCGAACGAAACGGTCAGCGTGCCGGACACGGTGGTCAACGTAGGCGACGTGCGCGCCTGGCTGCGCATGCGCGGCGGCGCGTGGGCCGACACGCTCGCCGAGGGCCGCGCGCTGCGCATGGCTTGCAATCACGTGATGACGAACCCGTCGCAGCGTATTACCGAAGGCTGCGAGGTCGCGTTCTTTCCGCCGGTCACGGGCGGCTGAGGGGCGCTGAGGGATGACTCAAATGAGCGCGCAAACGAAGATCCGCGTACAGGAAGCCGATTTCGACATCAGTGCCGAAGTGGCCGCGTTGCGCGCCGACAATCCGAAAGTGGGCGCGGTCGCCTGCTTCGTCGGCACGGTGCGCGATTTGAACGAAGGCAGCGCCATCGAAACGATGGAGCTCGAGCACTATCCCGGCATGACCGAGAAGTCGCTGGAAGCGATCGCCGAGCAGGCGCGTGAACGCTGGCGCGGCTCTGACGTGCTGATCGTGCATCGCGTGGGGAAGCTGAAGCCGCTCGACCAGATCGTGCTCGTCGCGACGACGGCGATGCATCGCGCCGAAGCGTTCGAGTCCTGCGCGTTCGTGATGGACTATCTGAAGACGCAGGCGCCGTTCTGGAAGAAGGAAAAGACCGAAGCGGGCGAACGCTGGGTCGATGCGCGCGAAGCCGACGACGCGGCGCTCTCGCGCTGGTCGAAGACTTGATTTCCTTTACTGCTCGTCCTTCGGCTTGCCGACGAACTTCGCCGGAAACGGCTCGGCGGCCGGACGCTCGGGAAAGCGCGGCTCGGGCGCGTCGCCGGTCCGGCGGCGTTTGAGTGCCGCGAGCAATTCCTGCTGTTCGGCGGGAATCTGATACTCCCAGCCGAATTTGCTGAGCTGCAAACTCTGCGCGATACGCAACGCGGGTTCCATGAACTGCACGGCGGCGGCCGGTTCGTAACGCGCTTCGACCGTGTTGAGGAAGAGCGACAGCCAGCGCGCGAAGTGCTGCGGCTCGATATCGTCGATCGGCCGGTGCGCTTCCTGCACGTTCCCGCGATATTGCTTCGTGCCGAGCACGAGACTCGACCAGAACGACGTCATCGTGGCGAGATGGGCGTCCCAGCGGCCTTCGAGCGCGTGCGAAAAGATCGGGCCGAGAAGCGGATCGTCGTCGACACGGCGATAGAACGCCTCGACGAGCGCGCGCACGTTCGCTTCACTGGGCTCGCGTTCCCGCGCGGTCGTCGCGGGCGGATGGTCTGAGTTCATAGCGGAAGGATAATACTGACTAAACGCAGCGATATCCCGCAAAATGGCGGATACTCGCGCCGGCATGCCGGGTTGCGTGCGATGTTATCGCCTGCGCGCCCGGATGACGGCCAATTCCCTTGCTGCTGCGCGGACTTGTCGCGACGGGACGCGAGCCGCCGCCGCTCGGAGCCACGCACCATCGCGCTCTTTGCGTCTCTTTGCGTCTCTTTGCGCTTCTTTTGTCCACGAAGAAGGCGCCCACACTTTTCGCACGACATCATGCGATTGACCGATTACACCGATTACTCCCTGCGGATCCTGCTGTATCTGTCGGTGCGGCCGTCCGGCCTCTCGACGATCCAGGACATCTCGGATGCCTACGGCATCTCGAAGAATCACCTGATGAAGATCGTGCAGCAACTGGGCGAACTCGGCTGGGTCGATACCGTGCGCGGCCGTAACGGCGGCTTGCGGCTGGCCGAGCGTTCGCGCTCGCTGACCATTGGCGATATCGTGCGCAAAACGGAGAACGACTTCGCGCTCGTCGGTTGCTTCGGGGATCGGGGCGAGGGGCAGCAAAACTGTGTGATCCAGCCGCAGTGCCGCCTGCGAGGCGTGCTGGCGGCGGCGCGCGACGCATTCCTCGCCGAACTCGACAAGCATACCGTCGAAGAACTCGGCCATCCGGCGAACGAACTCGCGCAGCTGTTGGGCATTCCGGTCGCTGCCCCCGCGCCGGCGTCGACGGGCGCGTTCGTGTCGAGCCGTGCATCGTGATGAACGAAAGCTGAACGCCCACCGCGGCGTCGAGATTTCCGCTCACGGCCTCAAAATCGTCGAAAAGCAGAAAAACGCGCTGAACAAGCAAAACAATGCTTGAAAGTGGCGAAAAGCGCCTCATTTTGAACGTATTCCGAATTGGAGCTCTCGCAAAAAATGAGAATCGACAAACTCACCACCAAATTCCAGGAAGCGCTCTCCGACGCGCAAAGCCTGGCAGTCGGTCACGACAACCAGTACATCGAGCCGATCCACCTGCTTGCCGCGCTTCTCGCGCAGCCGGACGGCTCGGCGCGCTCGCTGCTATCGCATGCGGGCGTGCAGGTTCAGGCGCTGCAAACGGCGCTCAACGACGCAATCAACCGCTTGCCGCAAGTGCAGGGCACGGACGGCAATGTTCAGGTCAGCCGCGATCTCGCCGGCCTGCTCAACACCGCCGACCGCGAAGCGCAAAAGCTCAACGATACGTATATCGCGAGCGAAATGTTCCTGATCGCCGTCGCGGACGACCGCGGCGACGCGGGCCGCATCGCCAAGCAGCACGGCCTCACGCGCAAGTCGCTCGAAGCGGCGATCAACGCCGTGCGCGGCGGCGCGCAGGTCGACAGCCAGGACGCCGAAAGCCAGCGTGAGGCGCTCAAGAAATACACCGTCGATCTGACCGAGCGCGCCCGCGCGGGCAAGCTCGATCCCGTGATCGGCCGCGACGACGAAATTCGCCGCTCCATCCAGATTCTTCAGCGCCGCACCAAGAACAATCCGGTGCTGATCGGCGAGCCGGGCGTCGGCAAGACGGCGATCGTCGAAGGGCTTGCGCAGCGTATCGTCAACGGCGAAGTGCCGGAAACGCTCAAGGGCAAGCGCGTGCTGTCGCTCGACATGGCGGCGCTGCTCGCGGGCGCGAAGTATCGCGGCGAGTTCGAGGAGCGCCTGAAGGCCGTGCTCAACGACATCGCGAAGGATGAAGGGCAAACCATCGTCTTTATCGACGAAATTCATACGATGGTCGGCGCGGGCAAGGCCGAAGGCGCCATGGACGCGGGCAACATGCTGAAGCCGGCGCTCTCGCGCGGCGAGTTGCACTGCATCGGCGCGACCACGTTGGATGAATACCGCAAGTACATCGAGAAGGACGCGGCGCTCGAACGGCGCTTCCAGAAAGTGCTCGTGGATGAGCCGTCGGTGGAAGCGACCATCGCGATCCTGCGCGGCTTGCAGGAGAAGTACGAACTGCACCATGGCGTCGAGATTACCGATCCGGCGATCGTCGCGGCGGCGGAACTGTCGCATCGCTATATCACGGACCGTTTTCTGCCGGACAAGGCCATCGATCTGATCGATGAAGCGGCGTCGCGCATCAAGATGGAAATCGATTCGAAGCCCGAAGAGATGGACAAGCTGGATCGCCGTCTCATTCAACTGAAGATCGAGCGCGAAGCCGTGAAGAAGGAAAAGGACGAAGCGTCGCAGAAGCGTCTGCAATTGATCGAGGAAGAGATCGAGCGGCTGAACCGCGAATATTCGGACCTCGAAGAAATCTGGACCGCCGAGAAGGCCGCGGTGCAGGGCAGCGCGCAACTGAAGGAAGAAATCGAGAAAGTGCGCGCGGACATTACGCGGCTGCAGCGCGAAGGCAAGCTCGAGAAGGTCGCCGAGTTGCAGTACGGCAAGCTGCCGGAACTTGAAGCGCGTCTCAAGCAAGTGACGCAGGCCGAGTCGCAGGAACAGAACAACCCGACGCGTCCGCGTCTCTTGCGCACGCAGGTCGGCGCGGAGGAAATCGCGGAAGTCGTGTCGCGTTCGACGGGCATCCCCGTGTCGCGCATGATGCAGGGCGAGCGCGAAAAGCTGTTGCAGATCGAAGCGAAGTTGCATGAGCGCGTGATCGGTCAGGACGAGGCGATCGGCGCCGTGGCGGACGCGATTCGACGTTCGCGCGCGGGTCTGTCGGATCCGAACCGGCCGTATGGCTCGTTCCTGTTCCTGGGACCGACGGGCGTCGGCAAGACGGAACTGTGCAAGGCGCTCGCCGCGTTCCTGTTCGATTCGGAAGATCATCTCATCCGCATCGACATGAGCGAGTTCATGGAGAAGCACAGCGTCGCGCGGCTGATCGGCGCGCCGCCGGGATATGTCGGCTACGAGGAAGGCGGTTATCTGACCGAGGCCGTGCGCCGCAAGCCGTACAGCGTGATCCTGCTCGACGAAATCGAGAAGGCGCATCCGGACGTGTTCAACGTGCTGCTGCAAGTGCTCGACGATGGCCGCATGACCGATGGCCAGGGTCGCACTGTGGACTTCAAGAACACGGTGATCGTGATGACGTCGAACCTCGGTTCGCAGGTTATCCAGAGCATGGTCGGCGAGCCGCAGGAGAATGTGAAGGACGCCGTCTGGGAAGAAGTGAAACTGCATTTCCGGCCGGAATTCCTGAATCGTATCGACGATGTCGTCGTGTTCCATGCGCTCGACCGCTCGAATATCGAATCGATCGCGAAGATTCAACTGCAGCGTCTGCAGGAACGTCTGGCGAAGCTCGATATGCAGCTCATCGTGTCGGATACGGCACTGGAGCAGATCGGCAAGGTCGGCTACGACCCGGTGTTCGGCGCGCGGCCGCTGAAGCGCGCGATTCAGCAGGAGATCGAGAACCCGGTCGCCAAGCTGATTCTCGCCGGACGTTTCGGACCGAAGGATGTCATTCCGGTCGATGTGCGGGAAGGGAAGTTGGTGTTCGATCGCGTGGTGCATTAAGCGTGTGCACTCAGCGTGTGCACTAAGCGCGTGCACTGAAGCGCGATCCAGCCGCTTCCGGCGAAGCGGCCGTTTCAAACGACGCAAAACAAAAAGGCAACGAAGCGATTCGTTGCCTTTTTTCTTGTGCGCGCGTCATGGAAATCTCGTCAATCGACAGGATTTATTACGCATGACGGATAACGATCCGAAGTCCCGCTCAATCGTGCCAGTCTTCGCAATCGCAAGGCGCGGACAGTTTCCATCGCCTGAAAAGCACGAAGCCCCGCGGCGCATTGCCTGCGGGGCTTCGAAATCAGGCGGAGAAGGCCGCGATTAGCCTTGCTTCGGCGCGTTGCCGAACAGACCGGCGAGACTGCCGAGCGAGCCGAGCACGTTGCTCACATCGAGCTGGCCTCCGGCCGGCACTTGGCCGTTCGGCGTCGCGTGATCGATGACGTGCGGCAACACCGCTGCCAGCATGCCCGAGAGTTGATCGCCCGATACACCAGCCTTCTGCGCGAGTGCGCCGACGGCATCCTGACCGAGCACGTTGGTCAGCGTTCCGGGGCTGATCGGCTGGTTCTCGCCGGTGCCGATCCACGACTGGACGACGTCGCCCGCGCCGTGCTGCTGGAAGCGTTGGACCAGGCCCATGATGCCGCCCGGCTGACTGTTGACGAACTGGAGCGCCGCCGCGATCAGCGCGGCTTGGCCAGACTGGCCGCCCGGTTGTTGCGACGAATTGCCAAGGGTGGAGGCGAGGATATCGATTAGGCTCATGGCGGGTCTCACTACGAGAGGTTGCGGGGTGGATTTGCCCGCGCCGCCGGTCTCGGCCCGAAGCCGAAAACGGTGACGCGGGCAGCGGCCGCGAACGGCCGTTCAACGATGTTCATACGCGAAAGCAATGTCCCTTCGACAAGGTTCCCCGACGAATTACTGACTGGCAGCCGCGGCGCTGGCGGCCTTATCTTTCTTGCTGCGCTTCGATTTCTTGGTTTCGCTGGCGGCGGCCGGAGCCGATGCGCCCGTCGTTGCAGCCGTCGCTGCCGCGCTGTCCTTCTTCGACTTCTTCGATTTCGTCGATGATTTCGCGCCCGATGCCGCGGCCGGGCTCGATGCCGGCGCCGCAGCCGGCGTCTGCGCCGTGGTGGCGGCAGGCGAGGTTGCGGCGGTTGCCGTCGTCGAGGATTTGACCGTCGAGTTCGGCGCGGCGCTGCCGCCTTGCGTCGTGGTCGCGGGCTTCGCCGTCTTGCCCGTCGGCGGCAGCGACGAGCCGCCGATCGTCAGACCGTTCTGCTCCAGCGTCGCCACCGACTTGGTGCCCAGACCCTTGACGCGGGTTGCGAGGTCGTCGGCGTCTTTGAACGGGCCGTTCTTGGCGCGCTCGTCGACAATCGCCTTCGACTTCACGGGACCTAAGCCCTTGACCGACTCCAGCGCGGCCTGATCGGCCGTATTGACATCGACCGCGGCAAACGCCGCCCCGATGGACAGCATGAACGCAAAGCACAGCATCAGCAGCTTTTTCAGCATGACGGCACTCCAGGCTTAAGAAGGACGATCGATGAGTTCGAGCCATTCGGGAAGATGCCGTTAAGGATAGGGCAAAAACCCGCGCCGAACGATGACGGCTCGCATTGTGCACGACCCCGCCGCGCGCGCCGCGTTACCGCACAATCTTTAACGTTGTGAAATGCCGGGCGGATGACGTTGCGCTTTTTATCTTTTTGCTGCTTCACGCAGCAAACGATTGCCTTCCCGACGCTACCTCATTTCGATGGACGCGCGGCGCTTTTGACATACGCGCCGCGCACCTCGAAGCTCACTTTGTCGATCACGGCGCCCTGCGTATCGACGAGTTCGAGAACGTGGCGGCCCGGCCACGGCAGCCATGACGCGCGGGCATCGTGACCGTAGGTTTTGCCGTCGAGCCGCCACGCGAGGCGCGCGCCGCTGTCCGCGCGCTCGAACCACACGCGCTGGCGCGCGGGCGGGATATCCGGATCGAGCGCGAAAATGGTGCCGTCCGTGGGCGCGCCGATACGCGCGGCCTGCGCATCCGGTGCATTTGGTGCATTCGGTGCATTCGGTGCCGTACCGTGCGCGGCGCGCGCTGCATTCGCCGTGAGTCCGACGGCGCTCATCTGCGTGCCGCGCACGAACCATTCGTCGCGCGTGGGCTCGATGTCGTTCTGATAGGCGACGTTCGTGCGCACGACGCCCGCCGGTGCGGCCGGTGCGCGGCTATCCGAGCGTCGATTCAGATAGTTGACGATAGCGTTCCACGCGGGCGCCGCGCCCGTCACGCCTGAAACGTCCCACATCGGTGCGCCGTCCGCGTTGCCGACCCACACGCCCACCGTGTATCGCGACGTGAAACCGACCGCCCAATTGTCGCGCATGTCCTTGCTGGTGCCGGTCTTCACCGCGCTGAAGGTGCGCGTGGCGAGCACGCTGTCGAAGCCGAAGGTGCGTGTGCGGGCGTTGTTGTCGGCGAGGATGTCGGTGACGATGAAGCTCGCGTCCGCACTGAACACGCGCGTTCCGGCGGGCGCCGGGGGATGCGCGTCGAGATCGAAGAACGGCCGCGCGACGCCGCCGTTCGCGAGCGCACGATACGCGTTGGCGAGCGTCGCGAGCGTGACGTCGGCGCTGCCGAGCGCGAGGCTGAAGCCGTAGTAGTCGCCCGCCTGCGAGAGCGGCAGGCCGAGCGCGACGAGCGTCTTCGCGAAACGATGCGGCGTGACCATCACAAGCGTGCGTACGGCGGGCACGTTCAGCGACGAACCCAGCGCCGTGCGCACGCTCACCCAGCCCTTGAAGTCGTGATCGTAATTCTGCGGGATATACAGGCCGCCGCCGGTCGCGAGATCGAGCGGCGCGTCGTCGAGCAGGGTCGCGGCGGTCACGCGCTTTTCGTCGATGGCCTGCGCGTAGAGGAACGGCTTGAGCGTCGAGCCGGCCTGACGCGCGGCGAGCACGGCGTCGACCTCGGGCGCGTTCGAGAGGCCGCCCGCCGCGCCGACCCACGCGAGCACGTCGCCCGTGCGGTTGTCGATGACGATGGCGGCGGCATCGTGCACGTTGCGCGGATGCGCGCGCGCGTTTAGCTCGGCAAGCGTGCGCGCGAGCGTGTCGCGGGCGAAGCGTTGCAGGCGCGCATCGAGCGTGGAGCGCACGCGCGCGCCCGCCGCCGGATGCACTTCGCCCGCGATACGTCGCGCGAGATGCGGCGCGAGCGCGTCGTCGCCCTGGGCGAAGGCGGGCGCCGATGCGGTGCGCGTGAGCGCGAGCTGGACGTAGCTCGTCAAATTGACGCAAGGATCGGCGTCGTGCGAACCATGTGCACCATGCAGCGCCTGCATGTCGCGCAGGATCGTGCATGCGCGGGCGGCGACTTTCGGGTACGGCGCGTTCGGCGCCCGCACCAGCGCGGCGGCGAGCGCGCTTTCGCGTTCATCGAGCCCGGACGGCGCCTTGCCGAACAAGGTCTGCGAAAGCGCAGACAAGCCGATGATCTCGCCGCGAAACGGCACGAGATTCAGATACGCCTCGAGAATCTGATCCTTGCGCCAGCTGCGTTCGATCCACAACGCGCCGACGGTCTGCTGCGCCTTCTCGCCGATAGACCGCCGTCCGGCCGGCTTGCCGCCTTCGTCGATGAGACCGGTGAGCTGCATCGTCACCGTGGACGCGCCGCGCGTGCGCGTGTTCCACAAATTGCCCCATGCGGCGGCCGCCGCGCCGCGCCAGTCCACGCCCGCGTGTTCGTAGAAGCGCTTGTCCTCCGACACGACGATCGCCTCCCGCAGCGCCGGCGACACGTCCGCGAGCGCGACCCAGTCGCCGCGCCGCGCGCTCTTGTCGATGCGCGTGCGGGCGAGCGTTTCGCCGTCGCGCGACAGGAGCATCCAGTCGGAGCTGCGCCAGTTCGCGCGCACATCGTCGAAAGAAGGCGACGCGTGCGCCGCCGCCGACAGAGCGCCCAGAGCGCATGCGATGACGAGACTGGCGGCGCGTTTCATGGCGTCACTTCACTTTGCGGCCAGCGGCTTGACGACCACCGGCGCATTCGGCAGCGCACCAAACGACGAAGGTGCGTAGAGCGCTTCGACGCGCGTCGGCGGCAGGCCGAAGGTACCCGGATTGTTCAGGCGCATCGTGTATTCGACTTGCAGCTTGCCCTTCGGCAGATAGTCGTAATACGCGCGATAGCCTTCGAAGCCGCGCTCGACGAACGCGGGCCACGCGCCGCGATCCTGCTTCTCGCCCGTGGTGGCCGCCTCGGAATCGCGTCCCAACCCGGAGCCGAGAATCGTCGCGCCGGCGGGAATCGGATCGTTCACGACGACCCAGGTCATGTCGCTTTGCGCGTCGATGTCGAGATGCACGCGCACGATGTCGCCGCGCGAAAGCACGCCCTTGACCGCCGGATCGACCGGCGTGACGGTCTTCGCAATGCGATATCCCGCCGCGAACGGCGCCTTCAGCGCGACGGCCGCGAGGCTTTCGATCGTCGCCCACGGCTTGCCAGTGCCGTCCTGTGTCAGCGAAAGCGTGCCGGTAGTCCACGGCAGCATCATGCTGCGCGTGTTCGCGCTTCTGGTCGCGGGCGTCGCGGAAGCGGACGTTGCAGGCGCTGCGCTCCAGTTCACGCTTTGCGTCGCGCTTCCCAGTTGCACCGACGTCCGACCCGTCACCGGCGTGCTCTCGAACAACTGCGAGAAACGGCCGACCGCGAGCGCGCCCCACAGGTTCGCCGTGGTGGTCTGCCACGCGCCGTTTTTCTGCAGCGCGAGCAGCCCCGCGACGAGGCGCGGCATCTCATCCTTCCAGCCGGGCGCGTCCGCGAAGACGAGCGCGGTGCGGGCGGCATTGGTTTCGGTGCCGGTCATGAGCCACCAGAGATCGTCGTCGCGTTCGGTCGAGAACGTGAGACGCGTGCCCTGATAAGTCAGACGCGCGCGGATGATCTGCTCCACCTGCGCGCGCTTCTCGTCGCGATTCGGAATGCCGTCGACCCGCGACAGGATCGCGTAGTAATCGAGCACCGCCGATGTCGGCCACTGGTCCGGCGCGACCGTGATCGAGCCGAGCATGCGCGGCTGCGCGAGACCATAGCGCGACAACGCTTCGATGGCGGCGAGCTTCTCGAAGTTGAGATCGTTACGCGGCGCCCAGAACTTGCGCTCGATCTTGCCGTCGACGAAATTCGCGAGACCCGCGGCCATCTGGTTGCGCAGATCGTCGGGCAGGGCGAAGCGGCGATCCTGCTTCGCGGCTTGGTCGGTGACGGCGAGCAGATACGCGGTGAGCGCGGGACTGCCGGTCGGGCGCTCGTCATCGGCGGGCGGGAAGTAGTTGGCGAGGCCGTCGCGGTCGAGATACGACGGCATCTTCACGAGCACGGCTTGCCATTGCGCCGCGTCCATCAGGCCGAGCGCGCGCGATGTTTGCTGCTCAAGGCAGTTGTACGGATAACGCTCGAACCAGCGGCGCACGCCGGGCAGCCCGTCCGCGAGCTTCGGCTGCAAGGACACCGCGATGCCGCCGCGCACGGCGCCGACGCTCGACTTGCTCGCGTCGGCGGGCGGCGCGACGGGCAGCGTGAGCGTGCCGTCGACTTGCGCGATGGTCGCCTGCTGCACCGCGACCGGAATCGCCGCGACGACCTTTTGCGTCAGCTTCACCGCGTCGCTTGCCGGTTTGGCAACCGACGCTCCGGCCTGTTCCGCCGCGCTGACGTCCCACGCGAGACTCGCGGACGAATTCGCGCCGAGCACATCCGGCGTTGTCACGTCCCACGCCACTTCCTGCGACGATTCCGGCGCGAGTTCCACCGTGCGCGCATCGAGCGTGAGCGCGCCCGCGTGCGGCGTGACGACGACGCGCATCGTGCGCGCGGTCGTGTTGCGCAGCGTGAACTGCGCGCGGAATGCATCGCCGACGCGCACGAGGGGCGGCAATCCCGAGATCAGCTGCAAGTCCTGCGTGCTCTGGATCGACGCACTGCCGGTGCCGAATTGCCCCGCGCCGACCGTCGCGACCGCGACGATGCGAAAGCGCGTGAGCGCATCGTTCAATGGCACGTCGACGGTGGCTTCGCCCTTCGCATCGAGCGTGACGCGCGGGTTCCACAACAGCAGCGTGTCGAACAGTTCGCGCGTCGCGCTATGTCCGCCGCCGCCGCCCGCCGGCACCGCCTTTCGCCCGAAGTGTCGCCGCCCGATGATCTCCATCTGCGCGGTCGACGTCTCCACGCCGTAGGCACGCTGCTGCAGCATGGCGTCGAGCACGTCCCAACTGCGATTGGGCATGAGTTCGAGCAAGGCTTCATCGACGGCCGCAACCGCGATCTGCGTGCCGGCGGGCGCGGGCTTGCCGTCGGGCAGCGCCACTTTCAGCTTGACGTGCGCGCGGCTGCGCACCGTGTGCGACTTCGCATCGGGGCTTACGCTGACCGCGAGCCTGTGCGACGCCGTGCCGACCTTGATCGACGCCAGCCCGTAACGGAACGCGGGCTTCGACAAATCGACGAGCGGCGTCGGCGCCTGATATTGACGGCCTTCGTACCAGAACGCGCGCGCCCAGTCGACCGGCGCTTTCCAGCCCCAGGTGAAGAACGAGTACCACGGCACTTCGCGGATGCGTCCGCGCAGCGCGAGCACCGACACGTAGACGTTCGGCCCCCATGCTTCCTCGACTTTAAGTTCGACGGTTGGATCGCGGCCATTCAGCTCGACGACCCGCGTCTCGACGATGCCCTCGCGCTCCACCGCGACCAGCGCCGTCGCCGAGCGGAAGGGCATGCGCACCTGAAAGCGCGCCGTTTCGCCGGGCTCGTAGCTGGTCTTTTCAGGCAAGACGTCGATGCGGTCGGTGTTCTCGCCGCCGAACCACAGTTCGTCCTCGCGCGTGACCCACACGGACGTGCTCGCGTTCGCCGAGCGGCCGTCGCCGTCTTTCGCGACCGCGATCAGATCGACGTTGCCCGCTTCTTTCACGCTGGCGTCGCACGACACGATGCCGTGGTCGTCGCTCTTGCCGCTGCACAGCGTGCCGAGATCCTTGATTTCGGTGTGGTTGTCGTACGCATAGAAGCCGCCGACCATGCGCTTGCGCGAACTCGACATCACGCGCGCAATCGCCTTGATTTCGATCGATACACCCGCGCGCGGCTTGCCTTGCAGATCGAGCGCGAGCGCCTGCACCGGCAACGCGCCGCCGACCGACACCCAATGGCCCGCCTTCACGCCGACAGCGACCGCGGCCGGCCAGAGCGTCGCGCCGCCGCTGATGGTCTGAATCTCGCCGTTCGGATCGGCGAAGCTCGCTTCGAGCGCAAGGCGCTTCGGCGATTCGACCGCGGGCAGCGGCTTCACCGTGAGCTTGCCGGCGCCGTCGCGGTCGAGCGTGACGCGCAGCTTGTCGGCGATGAGCTTGTTTGTCGTGTTGTCCTGCTGCTCGCTGTCGTCGTCCTCGGCGGGCGCGCTCGCGCCATCGTTCGCGGGCTTTTTATACGGCGCGAAACTGAATGCCTCGTACTGCGAAGCAAAGGGCGGCGCGACATCGCGCACGAGCGCCGACACCTGCACCGGCAGATTCGAGGCCGGTCCGCCCTGTACGTATTCGAGCCGCACCGCGACCGGCGCTTCTTGCGCGGCGACGAGTCCGGGCGATCCGGAGTCGCCCGCGCTGATCGAGCCTTTGAACACCGGCAGACGAAACTCTTCCACGCGGAAGCTGCCCGATTCATACGACTGCGTGACGGCGTTGTCGTTGTCGTCATTGTCATCGTCGGCGCTGTCGGAGTTGGCCGCGCCGTTGTCGAGCGTCACGCTGTATTCGCCGAGCTTCGCCGCGACGGGCACGGTGAACGTGGAGTCGGCGCTGTGATCCGCCGCCCACTTGAGCGGCAGATGCCACGTCTGGCCGCTGCCGACATGGCGGATCGTCACGCGGCTCGGATAGCTCGACGGAAACGCGAAACCATGCAGCGTCTCGACGCGCAGCAGATGCTTCATCGAAACCGTTTCACCCGCGCGCAGCAGCGTGCGGTCGAACACGGTATGCGCCTGCGTGGTGCGCGTCGGGTTCATGTCGGTCGGCACGTTGAAACGCCACGATTCGATGCCGCGATTCCAGTCCGACATCGCGAACGCCATGTCGGGACCCGTGACCGGATCGTTCACGCGCGCCGACACGAAAAAGCCGCCCCACGCGAGGCTGTGTTCGTTGCATTCGCGCGTGGCCGCGAGCGCCTTGCCGATTTTCGCGATGCCTTGCGCATCGGTGGTCGCGCTGGCGATTTCGTCGCCGTTGCAGTCGGTCACGCGCACTTGCGCGTTCGCGACGGGCTTGCCCTTGTCGAGCGTCGTGACCCACACGAGACTGTTCTCGCGGCCTTGCTTGAAATGCACGCCGAGATTGGTGACGAGCACCGACGTGCGCACGTACATCGCCTGATTCTTGCCGAGCAGCGATGCGCCGAGCGCGGGCGACGCCAGTTCGACCACATAGAAGCCCGGCTTCGTGAGCGGAATGCCGACCACTTCGAAGGGCCGCAGCGCTTTCGGATCGGCGGCGGGCAGCGTGAGCGTTTCGACGCCCGGGCGCTTGGCGAGCATCGACAGCGAGCGGATGTCGATCTGCGGATCCTTCGACACCGAACCGTCGCCGTTCGGAATGATGACCGGCTTGATGCCGTTGCCGAGCATCTCCGGCATGCGCTCCATGATCGTCGATTGCGACACCGAGATGCCGTCAAAGAGATCGACGGCGCGCATCCATTGGCGGATGTCGGTATCGGCGTCGAGCTTGAGCTTCGTGATCTGCGACGTGCCCGAATTGAGCCCCTGCACGTGCAGGTCCGCTTCGACATGACGCAGCGTGACGGGCAGCATCGCGGGCATGCCCGGTTCCGCGAAACGCTCGATGATGCCGAACGTGCCCGACGAGAACTTCGCGAGCGGCGGCATCGGCGCGGTCGCGGTCTTGAGCGGAAAGAGATCGGCGTTGGCGAGCGTGCGGCCGCTCGCGTCCTTGAGGTTCGCGGGCGCTTCGATCGTGAGATCGGCATGCTCCGGCAGCGGCGCGGCGAACTCGACGGCGCTCATTTCGGCGTCTTTGTTGTCTGCGTCGACATGCGGCGAGGCGGTACCGTTCGGTCCGCGCAGCACGAACTTCTGGGCATCGGCGCGGCTGATCGGCGCGCTGAAATTCAGCCGCAGCGGCCGCAGCGGCGTGCAAGGCGCTTTCGCGTTTTCGCGCTCGCACGAAAAGCTCGCGGTAAACGGTTCGCGCACCGTGAAGTCGAAACGTTTTTCGACATCGTTGGCGATGCCGCTCGGCCCCGTCACGCCCGCGCCGTAGACGAGCTGCATCTTCGTCGCCGATGGCAAGGTCTGCTGGCACGCGAGCGTGAGCACGCGATCGCTTTCCTTCTGTAGCCGGAAATGGTCGAGGAGGGCGGCGCGCGTGGTGTCGTCAACGGCGCGCACGGGAATGCGGTTGCCGAGCGCGTTCGACTCGCACCAGACGTTTTGCAGGACGGAAGCCTGCGTCGCCGGGCCGTTCAGGCGCAGCACGAAAGCCTGATTTTCTTCGATGTCGCCGTAACCCGGCATCACGCGCGTGACGAACGGCCCGCCGGTCTGGAATGCGAAGTGGCGCGGGCCGGATAAGACGTTGCCTGCAACGGACTTGAGGCTGTCAGGAAGATCGAGCGCGCAGCGCACGCCGGGCGGCAGGTCGTTCTCGAAGTCGAAGGCCCAGGTCTTGGCGTCGATCCAGCGGCCCGAGCCCGCGGTGGCGGAAGCGGCGGCGCCGCTGCACACGAGTTTGCCGGGCGCGGCGGCGGCCGCGTTGCCGAAGGCGATCATCGGTTCGTCGAACTTGGCGACCAACTGCCGGACCTGCGCGACCTTGCCTTGCGGCGACACGCTCGTGATGCGCGCGGCGTCGGCGCGATGCATCGCGATGCCGGACCCGAGCACGGCAATCAGCGCGATTGCGGCCAGAACCCACTTTTTTTGTGACGTTGTTATGCGGCTCATCCATTCGCTCCGGGATTCCCTCGAGGCGAAATTCTACTGGAGCCTTACGGCCTTCTTTCCGATGCTTCGATTTCAGCGACTTTTTTCACGGAATGTCGCATTCGTGCGCGCGTGTCAGAACGCGTCGACGGTCGGCCGATGACGCGCGCTCACGCGCCGCCAGTAAAGGAAGAGCCCGACGCCCGCGACGCCCAGGCTCGCGGAGTTCGCGATCCAGAAGCCGCGCGCGCCCTGCAGCCACGCGGGCACGCCGCCGCCGACATCGAAGCCGAGCAGATAGCCGCCGCCCAGGCCAATGCCCCATAGCGCGATGGCATAGATCAGGGTCGGCACGAACGTGACCTTGTACGCGCGCAGGATGAACGCGGTGGTGATCTGCAGCGCGTCGCAGAGGTGATAGAAGAAGATGATGAGCACGAGCGGCATCGCGGCCGCGATGACGTTCGCATCCGGCGTATAGGCCGCGATCACCTGCGGGCGCGCCGCGATCAGCAGCACGCCGTACACGAGCGCCAGCACACATGCCATGCCGATGCCGTGACGCGAGATCGATCGGGCGTCGTCGTAGCGTTGCGCGCCGAGCGCCTGCGACACGAGCGTCGACGACGCAATGCCGATCGACAGCGGCGTCATATAGAGCACCGCGCCGAGATTGCCCGCGATCTGGTGTCCGGCGAGCGTGGTCGTGCCGAAGCGCGAAATGAACAGCGCCATGAACGTGTACGACGTCACTTCGATGAGATAGGAGAGTCCCATCGGAATGCCCAGGCGGAGCAGCGCGAGCTGACGCCGCCAGACCGGCCAGCAGAAACGCGAGAAAATGCCGAACGGGCGGAAGAACTCGACTCTGAACAGCAGGGTCATGCCGACGATCGCCAGCGCCCAGTTGATGAGCGTGCTCGCGAGCGCGCAGCCCGGACCACCGAGCGCCGGAACGCCCGCGCCGCCGAAGATGAACCACGTATTGAGCGGAAACTTGAGCAGCAGGCCGCCGACTTGCAGGAACATCACGAGCCGCGGCTTTCCGACCGCATTCGCAAGCGAACTGTAGACGCGGAACGCGAGGCTCGCGGGCAGACCGAAGGAGAGAATCCGCAAATAATCGACGGTGCGGTCGTGCAGCGCGGCCGGCGTCCTGGCGAGGGAGAGAATCGGCTCGGGATGATAGAGCACCACGAAACCGATCACCGTGAGCGCCGCGGCAAGCCACAGTGCCTGACGCGTTTCCTCGCCGATCTCGCTTTCGCGGCCCGCGCCGAAGAGTTGTCCGGCGATCGGCTGCAACGCGACGAGAATCCCCGTGAGGCCGATATACACCGAGATATAAACCGAGCCGCCGAGGCCGAGCGCGGCGAGATCGGTGGCGGAGAAGCGGCCGACCATCGCGGTGTCGATCACGCCGAACGCGATCACCGCAAGCTGGCCGATCAGCACCGGCCACGCGAGCGCCGCGATCTTGCGCACGTCGCTCAGCATGCTTGTTGTGCTGGTCGATGTCGACATGGCGCGCATCGCGTCACTGCTCCCGGTGCAAGCTCTTGGGGCGCAATGGTTTCTTCGCCGGCGGCGTGGGACGTTCGATGCGCACGTACAGGCGGAAGCGTTCGTCGCGGTCGGCGACGCGCCGGCCTTCCCATACGAGCTTCCATACGAACGCCGACATCGACGACGGCTCACCGTAGTCCGACCGATCCTGACGCAGGATCACGTCGCAGTCTTCGTCGAATGCGAAGTGCATGCCGCCGAAATACGCGAACGTGGCGATCTGCGCATCGCCCAGGCGGACGGGCGAGATGCAGTTGTAGTCGGACGGCAGATGATCGGCGATCTGCTCGGCGACATCCCGATACGTCCGGCTGTAATTGACCACAGGCAGCCATAGCGTCATGAGCAGCACCCACATCAGCGTGGTTCCTGCGCTCGACAGCACGACGCTGCGCCACAGCACCTTGGGATGGCGCGCGAGCCGCCAGCGCGCGAGCATGAACCAGCAGACCGTCACCGCCACGGCGCATACGAACGAGAGCAGCTTGAACTCGGGATGGAAGCCCGGCACGAGACGCGCGAGATTGCGCGCCATGGGCGCGGGAAAGCCGATCATGCCCGCCGTCCACACGAGCCACACCAGCGAGCCGATGATGGTGAAGCTCAACATCGCGAACCAGTCGATCGCGTTGATCGCGCCGCGCTTGAGCGTCGGCAGCGCGAAGGTGGCGAGCACGGAAAGCGGCGGCAGCAGCAGCATGAAGAGCCGGTTGGTCTCATGCGCCTGCAGCACGAGCAGCAGGAGCAGCGGTCCGATGATCGACAGCGGCACGCCCACGTGCGGCGAACGGCGCTGTCCGCCCCAGCTGACGAACGCCCAGATCGCGAGCGGCCACGCGGGCCACGTGAAGAGCGGCAGGTTCTTGATCGCGTAGCCGAAGATCGAACCGGGCGTGCCGGAGAAGGAATAGAAGCTGTTGCGCCACCATTGGCGCAGCCACCATGCGCCGTCGTCGGGGAAGAAGTGCAGCGTCGGCAAGACCCAGGCGGCGATCAGCACGATCGCGACCGGCAGCCCGTAAATGATGAGCGGCAGCGCGCGCACCTGTTTCACGATGATCGTCATCGCGAGCGTGCAGAGCAGGAGCGCGAACACCAGCACCGGTGAACTCGACAAGCCGACCACGCCGATCGCCGCGCCCCACACAAGTCCGCCGTGGATCGGCTTGTCGAGGCTGCGCACGAGGCCGTAGATGAGCATCGCGGTGCCGGCGAACTGGGCGAGCTGCGGCGTGGTTTCGTGGCCGCGTTCGGCTAGGCCGAAGCACGCGAGCAGGATGAGCAGGGCGCCGTCGGCGAGCGTGCGGCCGTAGTCGCGCGGCTCGGGCTCGCCGCCGAATGCGTATTTGAAAGGCTGGGCTTCATCGCGCCGGCCGAGCAGATAAGCCGAATACCAGACGAAAGCGCAGGCCAGACAGAACAGCAGGCCGGTGACCACGCGCGAGGCATTGCTCGCGTCGACCCACGGGCTCAGCAGACGAATGGCCGATGCGCCGAGCCAGTACATGAGCGGGCCATCGGCGGTCGGGGCGCGGCCGACGAGATTCGGCAGCAGCCAGTCGCGCGCGTCGCCGTTGGCCATTGTCCACATCACGCCGAAACCTGCCGCGTCTTCGTTCTTCCACGGGTCGCGGCCGAACAGGCCGAACGAAGCGTAGGTGATACAGATGGCGAGCAGCAGCCAGCGCGGCAGGGCGCTAGTGGCGGAGGCGGTCAGACGAACGACAGATCGCATGCGAAAAGACTGGATGGAAAACGGTCCGCTGATGATTCCGCGCTGAAGTGCGCGGCGGGGCTTGAAGCAACCGGCATTGTAGTCGCGCGGCGGCGGAAAGGGCGTTTCGACGGTGCCCGCCGTAACGGGGCGCAACAACCCTTACCGAATGCAGCAAAGGAGATGCCGTACGCGCGGCGAGAAAGCTCGCGGCGACAAAAAAGGGCAGCCCAGGCTGCCCTTTTTGCTTGACCGTTGAATTCGACCATCGGATACGAGAGTCGAATCTGGCCATAAAGCCCGACTTACTTCTTGGTGGAGAAGCGTGCGAACTTGTTGTTGAACTTCTCGACGCGGCCGGCCGTGTCCATGATCTTCTGCTGGCCCGTGTAGAACGGGTGCGATTCCGACGACACTTCGATCTTCGCGAGCGGATAGCTCTTGCCGTTGAATTCGGCGGTTTCGCGCGTCTGGATGGTCGAGCGGGTCACGAAGCGGAAGTCGTTCGACATGTCGACGAACAGGACTTCGCGATAATTCGGGTGAATGCCTTCTTTCATGGTCTTTCCTGAGATCTGGCGGTAGCCAACCCGCTGCGCCTTGATATGACGCCTGCGCGAGTCACTTGCCTAGGGTCGAAAAACGGCGATTATGCCAGAAAATCAGTTGCTTGACATCTTTTTCGGCGGTTTGGTCGCAGGTCACGTGTCGGAACTGTCGAGCGCCCCGACGCCCGCCGGATCCTGCCGGTAATAGCGCGCGAGCAGCCGGTAAAGCTCGGGATAGTCGGCCTCGAACGCCTGCGGCGTGACGAACAGCGCCTCGCTGCACACGGCGAAGAACTCGGACGGATGATCCGCGGCGTAAGGATCGATCAGCGATTCGCGCTCGAAACGCGCCCAGCGCCGCTCCGGCACGGCGTCGACGCGCGCGCAGAACTGGTCGTAGGCGTTGTCGAAAATATCGGCCCAGGCGGTGGAATCGAGCGGTGCGTGCCAGCGGCGAAACAGCGGTGGATGGCCGTCCGCTACGCCCGTCACCATGTCGATCTTGTGCGCGAATTCGTGGATCACGACGTTGTAGGCGTCGGAGCCGTCGGCCATCTGCGCGTCTTCCCACGACAGCACGACCGGGCCGCCTTCCCATGCTTCGCCGCTCGCGTCGTGCTCGACTTCGTGGACGACGCCGTCCTCGTCCTCCACCGTTTTCCTGATGATGAACTCGCCCGGATAGACGATCACGCCGACCCAGCCGCGATATAGGTCGAGGTCCAGATTGAGCACCGGAAGGCAGGCCTGCGCGGCGATGGAGACGAGCATGACATCGGTCAGTTCGAGCTCGTGCGCGCCCGAGAACGCCTTCTGCGCGATGAAAAGACTCGCGGATTCGCGCAGGCGCTCGAGATCGGCGGCGCTCAGGTGGCCGAAGAACGGATACGCATCGAGCGTACTGCGCCACAGGGCGTCGTCGATCGCGTATTTGCGCAGCGCGCGCTCGCGCCGTTGTGCGCCGAACCATCGGGAAAAAAGATTGGCCATCGGTCGTTCGTGTCGCTTTTCAGTCGCTTCGATAGACCGGATTGTACGGAGCGCGGCTCGCGTGCCGCATGCGCGCCGCATAAAAAAACCGCCTGACGGAGCAGGCGGTTTTGCGATCTTTGCGATCAGCAGCAGCGAAGCGGATCAGCCTCCGCCGCGGCGCATCATGTCGAAGAATTCGGCGTTGTTCTTCGTCTGACGGATTTTGTCGAGCAGGAATTCCATGGCTTCGACTTCGTCCATGTCGTGGATGAACTTGCGCAGCACCCAGACCTTTTGCAGCAGATCCGGCTTGATAAGCAGTTCCTCGCGACGCGTGCCCGACTTGTTCAGGTTGATCGACGGATAGACGCGCTTTTCCGCGAGACGGCGCTCGAGGTGCACTTCCATGTTGCCGGTGCCCTTGAATTCTTCGTAGATGACGTCGTCCATGCGGCTGCCGGTCTCGATAAGCGCCGTGCCGATGATCGTGAGCGAGCCGCCTTCCTCGATATTGCGCGCGGCGCCGAAGAAGCGCTTCGGACGCTGCAGCGCGTTGGCGTCGACACCGCCGGTCAGCACCTTGCCCGACGCGGGCACGACCGTGTTGTAGGCGCGCGCGAGACGCGTGATGGAGTCGAGCAGAATCACGACGTCGTGCTTCATTTCGACGAGACGCTTCGCCTTTTCGATGACCATTTCGGCCACTTGCACGTGGCGCGCGGCGGGTTCGTCGAACGTGGAGGCGATCACTTCGCCCGCCACCGAGCGCTGCATTTCCGTGACTTCTTCAGGACGTTCGTCGATCAGCAGCACGAACAGCACGATGTCCGGATGGTTCTGCTTGATCGCATGCGCGATGTGCTGAAGCATCACGGTCTTGCCCGACTTCGGCGACGCGACGAGCAGACCGCGCTGGCCCTTGCCGATCGGCGAGATCATGTCGATGATCCGGCCCGTGACGTTTTCCTCGCCGCGCATTTCGCGTTCGAGCGGCAGCGGCTTGTTCGGATGCAGCGGCGTGAGGTTCTCGAACATGATCTTGTGTTTCGAGGCCTCGGGCGGCTGCCCGTTGACTTTGTCCACCTTCACCAGCGCGAAATACCGCTCGCCGTCTTTCGGCGTGCGCACTTCGCCTTCGATGGTGTCGCCGGTGTGGAGATTGAAGCGGCGAATCTGCGACGGGCTGATGTAGATGTCGTCCGTACTCGCGAGATACGAGGTCTCGGGCGAGCGCAGAAAGCCGAAGCCATCGGGCAGCACTTCGAGCGTGCCGTCGCCGAAAATCGTGTCGCCTGCCTTGGCGCGTTTTTTAAGAATTGCGAACATCAGTTCCTGCTTGCGCAGGCGATTCGCATTTTCGATTTCGAGGCCATTGGCCATCTCGATCAGTGCAGACACGTGCTGAGACTTGAGCTCGGATAAATGCATACGGATTTCCCGCCGGGGAGAAGAGGTGCGACAGAAAGATTTGGGAGAAGAGGTGAGCGGAACCGCTCGAGACTTAGTACTTCTTGAACTCTTGTTATTCTAGCATAGCACACGCCGCATGCGCCTCGAGTGGGCTTGGGACGTGGCTGTTAGGCCGATGTTGCCGCACGACAACATCGGCTGCACCGGGGCCGCAGGGGTCACGCGCGGCCGATGCCGCATTGCGTCTTAACGCGCGGCGCCGGGGAATGCCGGCGCCGCCGTCGATGCAGTTACAGGTTGCTGTCGAGGAACGCGGTGAGTTGCGACTTGGACAGTGCGCCGACCTTCTGCGCCGCGACCGCGCCGTTCTTGAAGAGGATCAGCGTGGGAATGCCGCGCACGCCGAACTTCACCGGAGTCGATTGATGCTCGTCCACGTTGATCTTCGCGATCTGCAGACGATCGCCATAATCCTTCGCGACTTCGTCGAGGATCGGGGCAATCATCTTGCACGGACCGCACCACTCCGCCCAGAAGTCGAGCAGGACAGGTTTATCCGACTTGACGACATCCTGCTCGAAAGAAGCGTCGCTGATGTGCTTGATTGATTCGCTCATTGTCTGAATACCTCTATTGATTCGAGGCCCGCGTTTGAATGCTCGCCACGATACACCAAAACTGAAGAAGACTACGTCGCCAACGGGCGCTGATAAGCCCGGACGCCGTGCACGAGCATGACTCGCGACCGGCGGCAAATGATCCGCGACGGGCCGAAATGCACCAAACGGCGCCATTGCGGGTTATTCACGTGCCATCTTAGCCTACTTTGCTATCCGTTGCCGGGTACTGATAGGCCCGATCTGAGGGCAAAAACACCAAGTACAAGAGGGCGCTCCGGCGTGCATTCAGGCGCGCGATGGCGAATGCCTGCAGCGCGTCGAAGTGCTTTTATCGAAGCCTTCCGGGAGCGCCGGGCTGCGTGATACAATTCGACGTGACGGGCCTCCTCGCATGGTGGCGCGGTCAACCTGGTCAGGTCGGGAACGAAGCAGCCACAGCCGTTTTCCACCAGTGCCGAGGGTCGGGCTCGTCACCTTCGCTTTTTTCTGTTGTTCTTGTTTCTCTTCCCCGGTTATTCATCTGTATCGCGCGCCATCCGAGTGCGGCGTTGCCGTGCGCTCGCATCGTGCGAAACGCGCCGTGTCGGGATGCGTCCGCGGCCTTTCGGAGCGGCGTTTGCGCCAGGTCGTTGCTGATACAATTTCACGCATGACCTATCAAGTTCTCGCACGCAAATGGCGGCCGAAATCGTTCGAGTCGCTCGTCGGCCAGGAGCATGTCGTCCGCGCGCTCACGCACGCGCTCGATGGCGGCCGGCTGCATCACGCCTATCTGTTTACGGGTACGCGCGGCGTCGGCAAGACGACGCTTTCGCGTATCTTCGCGAAGGCGCTCAACTGTGAAACCGGTGTGACGTCGAAGCCGTGCGGCGTGTGCCGTGCGTGCCGGGAAATCGATGAAGGCCGTTTCGTCGATTACGTCGAAATGGATGCGGCGAGCAATCGCGGCGTCGACGAAATGGCGGCGCTGCTCGAACGCGCCGTGTACGCACCCGTCGATGCGCGCTTCAAGGTCTACATGATCGACGAAGTGCACATGCTCACGAACCACGCCTTCAACGCCATGTTGAAGACGCTCGAAGAGCCGCCGCCGCATGTGAAGTTCATCCTCGCGACCACCGATCCGCAGAAGATTCCGGTCACTGTGCTCTCGCGCTGTCTTCAGTTCAATCTGAAGCAGATGCCAGCCGGGCATATCGTGTCGCATCTGGAGCAGATCCTTCAGCAGGAGAAGATTGCGTTCGAGTTGCAGGCGCTGCGGCTTTTGTCGCGCGCGGCGGACGGCAGCATGCGCGACGCGCTCTCGCTGACCGATCAGGCGATCGCCTATTCGGCCAACGAAGTCACCGAGGAAGCCGTGCGCGGCATGCTCGGCGCGCTCGATCAAAGCTACCTGATCCGTCTCATCGACGCGCTCGCCGCCGGGGACGGCGCGCAGGTTCTCTCTATCGCCGACGAAATGGCGCTGCGCAGCCTGTCTTTCTCGACGGCATTGCAGGATCTCGCGAGCCTGCTGCACCGGATCGGGTGGGCGCAGTTCGCGCCGGCGTCGGTGCTGGACGAGTGGCCTGAAGCGGCCGATATCCGCCGCTTTGCCGACATGCTTTCCGCCGAGCAGGTGCAGTTGTTCTATCAGATCGCGACCGTCGGGCGCAGCGAACTCGGCCTCGCGCCGGACGAATATGCCGGCTTCACGATGACGCTGCTGCGCATGCTCGCGTTCGAACCGGCGGGCGGGCCGGGCGGTGGCGGCGTCGCTGTCGGCGCGCCTTCGGGAGCCAAGGCTGCGCGCAGCGCGGCGCTCGCGGGGGCGATGGCCGAGCGCGCCGTTGCGCCCGTTCCGGCGTCCGCGGCGAAGGCGGCCGCGCCTGCGCCGGAGATCGAGGTCAAAACCGCTAAGGTGATCGTCGAGACGCCTGCGCCGGCGAAACCGGCTGAAGAAAGCGTGAAACCCGTCGACGCGGTCGATGCGACTAAGCCGGTCGTCGGCAAGGCCGCAGTTGATGCGATCGAGCCGGTTGCCGAGAAGCCCGCGTTCGAGCCGAGCGAGCCGATCGCCAGCAAGCCCGCGCCGGTGCCGAGCGCCGTGCGAGAGGTTATCGACGAAGCCGCGCCCGTGGCGGCGCGAGCGTCGGAATCCGCGAGCGCCGCAACGAGTGGCGCTGCCGGTGCAAGTAGCGCAGGCGGCGCCCGCGCCGCACTCGAAGTCTTGCGCAGCGCGGGCATGCGTCTTTCGTCCGACCGTGGAACACGCGGTGCGTCCGCCACGCAAACGGCCGCGCCCGTCGCGACGAAGCCCGCAGCAAAGCCCGCCGTGCAGGTGCCGGTTCCCGCGCCCCGGCGCGTAACGCCTGCGCCATCCACCGCGCCATCCGAATCCAGACCGGCTGCGAGCAACGAGCGCAAGTCGGGCGTCGTTCCGCCGTGGGAGGACATGCCGGCCGACGACTATCCGCCGCCGGCATCGGAAGACGAATACTTCATGCCGCCCGATGACGGCTTCGTCCCCGCCTTCGACAGCGGCCCGGACGACATGCGCTTCGGCAGCGAACCCGCGCCGAAGCCCGCGGCGCCGAAACTCGACACGACTCCGCTGCCGCCCGCCGTCCCGCTCGACGCGCTCGGCGTGACGGTCGACTGGCCCGCGCTCGCCGTCGATCTGCCGTTGAAGGGCGTCGCCTATCAGCTCGCGTTCAACAGCGAACTGACCGCCTGCGATGCAAATTCGATCACGCTGGCCGTCGCGGTTCAGATGTACACCGACGCCGCGCACGTCGCGAAGCTCAAGGCGGCGCTCGGCGAGAAACTCGGCCGCGCGCTCGAAGTCAACGTCAATGTCGGGGCCGCGCGCCGCACCGCCGCCGCGCTCGACGCAGCCCTGCGCGCGAGACGTCAGCAGGAGGCCGAGCAGGAAATCACGCAGGATCCGTTCGTGCAGTCCCTGATCCGCGATTTCGGCGCGAGCATCGTCCAGGGGTCGATCAAGCCGATTGCTTCATCGGGCGCGAATCCGTCATGAACCGAAGGGCGCGGCGCATGTTCAGGCGCCGTGCATCCACATTGAATGTCGAGCGTTTGCGCGCGCCGCACGCTCGCCCGTCACACGTTTTCCAGTAAGGAGCCGAACCATGATGAAGAACCAACTCGCCGGGCTGATGAAACAGGCTCAGCAGATGCAGGAAAACATGAAGAAGATGCAGGACCAGCTCGCGCTGATCGAGGTCGAGGGCCAGTCGGGCGCCGGTCTCGTGAAGGTGACGATGACCTGCAAGAACGACGTCAAGCGCGTGTCGATCGACCCGAGCTTGCTGGCCGACGACAAGGACATGCTCGAAGACCTCGTCGCCGCCGCGTTCAACGACGCCGTGCGCAAGGCCGAGGCCACCACGCAGGAAAAGATGAGCGGTATGACGGCCGGCATGCCGATGCCGCCCGGCTTCAAGCTGCCGTTTTGATCGCGCGCGCCGGCGTGTCTGCTGCGCGCCGGCCGCCATTTGAGGACACATGAAACAACCTTCCGCTCTGTCGGCGCTGGTCGAGGCGCTGCGCGCGCTGCCCGGCGTCGGGCCGAAATCGGCGCAGCGCATGGCTTATCACCTGATGCAGCACGATCGCGCGGGCGCCGAGAAGCTCGGGTCTTCGCTGTTGTTCGCAACAGAGAATCTGAAGCACTGCGCGAAGTGCAACACGTTCACCGAGGCCGAGATCTGCGAAGTCTGCGTCGACGAGGAGCGCGATCCGGCGTTGCTGTGCGTCGTCGAGACGCCCGCCGATCAGATCATGCTCGAACAGACGCTCACGTATCGCGGGCTCTATTTCGTGCTGATGGGGCGGCTCAGTCCGCTCGACGGCATCGGTCCGAAGGAGATTCACTTCGAGCGCCTGATCAGCCGCGCGCTCGACGGCATCGTGCAGGAAGTGGTGCTTGCCACCAACTTCACGAACGAGGGCGAAGCCACCGCGCACTATCTCGCGCAGACGCTCAAGTCGAAGGGGCTGAAAGTGACGCGGCTCGCGCGTGGCGTGCCGGTCGGCGGCGAGCTCGAATATGTCGATGCGGGCACGATCGCGCGCGCGATGCTCGATCGCCGCTCGGTCTGAGCGCAACGAAGCAGCACTCCGATCATCAAGACAATCAGGAAACGAAGCGATGACAGAAACCGAAGCCCGCGCGCTCGCGACGCATCGTCACTACAAGGGCGGCCTCTATCGCGTGATCGGTGTCGCGCGACATTCGGAGACCGAGGAAGCGATGATCGTCTATGAACATCTGTGGCCGCACGAGCGCGGTCTGTGGGTGCGGCCCGCCGCGATGTTCAACGAGACGCTCGCCGACGGCACGCCGCGCTTCGCGCCGCTCGACATTCCGCTGTGAAGTCCGCATAAAAATAACGGAGACGAACACATGAGCACAACGACCGGACCGCTCGCCGGCGTGAAGGTGCTGGAGCTGGGCACGCTCATCGCCGGGCCGTTCGCCGCGCGTTTCATGGGCGAGTTCGGCGCCGAGGTCATCAAGATCGAAGATCCGAACGGCGGCGATCCGCTGCGCAAGTGGCGCAAGCTCTATCCCGAGGTCGGCGGCACGTCGCTGTGGTGGGCGGCGCAGGCGCGCAATAAAAAGTCGGTGACGGTCAATCTCAAAGCCGAAGAGGGCAAGGAAATCATCCGCCGGCTCGCGGGTGAGGCCGATATCGTCGTCGAGAACTTCCGGCCCGGTTTGCTCGAGAAGCTCGGGCTCGGCTATGAAGTGCTGTCCGCCGACAATCCCGGTCTCGTGATGGTGCGACTCTCGGGCTACGGGCAGACCGGTCCGTATCGCGACCGGCCGGGCTTCGGCGCGATCGCCGAATCGATGGGCGGGCTGCGCCACATCACGGGCTACCCGGATTTGCCGCCGCCGCGCATCGGCATCTCGATCGGCGATTCGATCGCCGCGCTGCACGGCGTGATCGGCGCGCTGATGGCGCTGCATCATCGGCAAGTCAACGGCGGCAAGGGGCAGGTGGTCGATGTCGCGCTGTACGAAGCCGTCTTCAACATGATGGAAAGCGTCGTGCCCGAATACGGCGTGTACGGTCTCGTGCGCGAACGCACGGGCGCGTCGCTGCCGGGCATCGTGCCGTCGAATACGTATCCGTGCCGCGACGGCAGCATCGTGATCGGCGGCAACAGCGATCCGATCTTCAAGCGCCTCATGCACGCCATCGAACGCGCGGACCTCGCGGACGATCCCGCGCTCGCCTCGAACGACGGGCGCGTGCCGCGCACGCAGGAAATCGACGACGCCATCGCCGCGTGGCTTTCGACGCGCAGCATCGACGAAGCGCTCGCCGTGCTCAACGCCGTCGACGTGCCGGCCGGGCGCATCTACAGCGTCGCCGACATGTTCACCGATCCGCAGTACATCGCGCGCCAGATGCTGCAACGTTTTCCGTGGCAGGACGGACGGGAAATCACGCTGCCGAACGTCACGCCGAAGTTGTCGGAAACGCCCGGCGAAACGCGCTGGCTCGGACCGCAACTCGGTGAACACACGGATGAAGTACTTCAAACGCTCGGGTATCATGCCGACGATATTGCGCAGCTGCGGGCGGCGAAGGTGATCTGAACGAGCGGAACGAAGCGGAACGAAGCGGAACGAAGCGGAACGAAGCGGAACAATTCAGACCCGCGCCGGAACAGCGCACAGAACGATAAATCCAGGAGACAGACAACGATGAAACGCAGAACGTTCATCGCGAGCGGCGCCGTGCTCGCGGGCAGTGCGTGGTCGGCCATGCCGCTCGCGTTCGCACAGAACAAGCCGGAACAGACCAAGGTTTCGATCGCGGTCGGCGGCAAGAATCTCTTCTACTATCTGCCGCTCACGATTGCCGAGCGCCGCAATTACTTCAAGGACGAAGGGCTCGAGATCGAGATCGCCGATTTTGCGGGCGGCGCCAAGGCCTTGCAGGCAGCGGTCGGCGGTAGCGCGGATGTCGTGTCCGGCGCGTTCGAGCACACGCTGCTGCTGCAGGCGAAGAATCAATACTTCCGCGAGTTCGTGCTGCAAGGCCGCGCGCCGCAGATCGTGCTTGCCGTGTCGAAGAAGGCGATGCCGAACTATAAGTCGGTCGCGGACCTGAAGGGCAAGAAGATCGGCGTGACGGCACCGGGTTCGTCGACCGCGATCATGGCGAGCTTCGTGCTCGCGCAGGCCGGACTGAAGGCAACCGATGTCTCGTTCATCGGCGTAGGGGCGGGTGCGGGCGCGATCGCCGCGCTGCAATCCGGGCAGATCGACGCGATCGCCAACCTCGATCCCGTGATGACCAAGCTCGACCGCGCGGGCGATATTCGCATCGTGTCGGACACGCGCACGCTCGCGGACACCGTGAAGGTGTTCGGCGGCAACATGCCGGCCGGGTGCCTGTATGCGTCGCAGAGCTTCATCACGAAGAATCCGAACACGACGCAGGCGCTCACCAACGCGATGGTGCGCGCGCTGAAGTGGCTGCAGAGCGCATCGGGCAAAGATTTGATCGCGACGGTGCCGGAAAGCTATCTGCTCGGCGACCGCGCGCTCTATCTCGATTCGTGGCAGCACGTGAAGGAAGCGCTGTCGCCGGACGGCCTCATGCCCGCCGACGGCCCCGCGACTTCGCTCAAGACGCTGCAGGCCTTCGACGAAACCGTGAAGGGCAAGCCGATCGATCTGTCGAAGACCTGGACCAACGACTTCGTGAAGAAGGCGCTTGCGACCGTCAAGGGCTGATCGATGAGCACGCCAGGCATGCCATCGACACCTGCGCTCGCGCTGGACAACGTCACCTGCACGTTCGCCTCGCGCGAAAGCCGCAGCGACCGCTACACCGCCGTGCGCGACACGAGTCTCGCGATCGCGCCGGGCGAATTCGTCTCGGTCGTCGGGCCGACCGGCTGCGGCAAGTCCACCTTGCTGAACGTATCGGCGGGGCTGCTCGAACCGTCGTCGGGCACGGTCGAAATCTTCGGCGAGCGCCTGAAGGGCATCAACCGGCGCGCGGGCTACATGTTCCAGGCCGACGCCCTGATGCCGTGGCGCTCCGCCATCGACAACGTGACGGCCGGTCTCGCGTTTCGCGGCGTGCCGAAGCAGGAAGCCGACGCGCGCGGCGAAGAGTGGTTGAAGCGCGTGGGTCTCGGCGGCTTCGGCGACCGTTATCCGCATCAACTGTCGGGCGGCATGCGCAAGCGCGTCGCGATGGCGCAGACGTTGATCCTCGATCCCGACATCATCCTGATGGACGAGCCGTTCTCCGCGCTCGACATTCAGACGCGCCAGCTGATGGAAAACGAGCTGCTCGAACTCTGGGCCGCGAAGCGCAAGGCCGTGCTGTTCATCACGCACGATCTGGACGAAGCGATCTCGATGTCCGACCGCGTCGTCGTGCTGGCGGCAGGGCCGGGCACGCATCCGATCGGCGAATTCACCATCGACCTGCCGCGTCCGCGCGATGTCGCCGAAATCCGTTCGCACCCGCGCTTCGTCGAACTGCATGCGCAGATCTGGGGCGTGCTGCGCGAAGAAGTGCTGAAGGGCTATCAACAGCAACTGAAGCCCGCCTCCGCCGAATAAGACATAACGACCATGTGGAACAAGCTGCGCCCGAATCGAGCGAATCTCATCGTGTGGCAATGGCTGTTGCTGCTCGCGTGCTTCGTGTTGTGGTACGCGCTGACGAGCCCGACGCTCCTGCCGCCTTTCTATTTCGACGACGCCAACAAGGCCGCGTTCTTCTTCGGCGAGCCGCAGAAGGTGCTCGTGCGCATCTGGGAGTGGTTCACGACCGGCGAAATCTACATCCACCTGTGGGTGACGCTGATCGAAACGGTGCTGGCGTTCGTTATCGGCACTGTGGCGGGGTTGGGCGTCGGTCTGTGGCTTGCGCTGGCGCCGATGACGAGCGCGCTTCTCGATCCCTATATCAAGGCCGCCAACTCGATGCCGCGCGTGATTCTCGCACCCATCTTCGCGGTGTGGTTCGGCTTGGGCATCTGGTCGAAGGTCGCGCTGGGCGTCACGCTCGTGTTTTTCATCGTGTTCTTCAATGTCTATCAGGGCGTGAAGGAGGTGAGCCCGGTCGTGCTTGCCAATGCGCGCATGCTCGGCGCGAACCGTAAGCAATTGCTTCGGTATGTCTATCTGCCGAGCGCGACGAGCTGGGTGTTTTCGAGTCTGCATACGTCGGTGGGGCTCGCGTTCGTCGGCTCGGTGGTCGGCGAATATCTCGGCTCGGCGCGCGGTGTCGGCTATCTGATTTTGCAGGCCGAAGGCACGTTCGATATCAACACGGTCTTCGCCGGTATTCTCGTGCTCACGGCGTTCGCGCTCGTGCTCGATGGCCTTGTCGCGCTCGTCGAGCGACGGCTGATGAAGTGGCAGCCGAAGAGCGGGGAAACGGAAAAACTTTAGGCTGTCACGCAAGCGTGTTCTCATGTCGGGCGCTGCTTCGTGTGTGCGTGCGACCGAGCGCGCGCCTCGCCGCGCCGGACGTGACAAAAGATGTTAGTTCGGCTGGCGCAAATCGGATATCGTGATCCGCCCACGGAGTCGGCGGGGGAGCGGCGCAAATCCCAGCATGTGGCTGTAGAATGCGCCGATCTTTCGTGTTCCGATGCACGACACGGGCTGCCTCACGGCGCGACGCGCGAACGCGTCGCCGGCACGGCGCTCATACGCGCAATTGCGCAAAATCCTCGATGAGATTGCAAACTGACAGTGCGGTTGCGGTGGCATTGCCACCACCGATCGGCGACAGCCTGATCGGGCTCGTGCTCGTCAACAATCTGCTTCGTAACGGTTATCGCCCGGTCGTGTTCGGCTGGGTCGCCGAGGAACTCGCGGACTGGCTTCCGGGCGTGAGCATCGGCCGGCCGGACGCGTATCACGAAGCCTTCGACACGGTGATCGAACTGCGGCCTACTGACTACGCCGCGTCGCTGAGCCGCTCCGGCCGCACGCTCTGTCTCGAGCAGTTGCCGGAATACATGGGCACGAAACACATGGTGGACCGCATCGTTGATATCGCGGTCAATGTGCTGCATCTTCCCGACGTATCGCGCTCCAATGGGCTGGTAGTGCCGGCCGGCATCGTGCGCGGGCGCATGGCTCATCGCGTGGTCATCCATCCGACGGGCAGTCATCCGGAAAAGATGTGGCGACGCGACAAGTTCTTGGCGCTGTCCCGCGCGCTCACGCACTGTGAGCTTCGGCCGAGCTTTCTCGTGGCGCCCGCCGAATTCGCCGGCTGGGACGACATCGCGCGGGACGGGCACGAGGTCAACGCGCTGCCGCGTCTGCACGACGTCGCGACGTGGATCGCCGAATCGGGCTGGTTCATCGGCAACGATTCGGGGCTCGGTCATCTCGCTTCATCGATCGGCGTGCCCACGCTCACGCTCTTCATGCGGCGCGGGCTCGCGCGATCCTGGCGGCCCGGCTGGGGGCCCGGCGCGATCGTGCTGGCGCCGTCCGTGGTGCCGTTCGCGGCGCTCAAGGAGCGCTTGTGGCAGCGGCTTCTCACCGTGCGTCGCGTCATGGCGGCTTTCAAGTCGCTGCAAGAGGCGAATGCGCGCGCGGTGCATCACTTCAGACCGTCCGCGCTGCGCGACGTGGATCCGGCGCGCGCCAGATAAGTCCCGATGCACGGATCGCCGGCGCACAGCGGGTCTGTGGCTGGGCGAAGCGCGCATACACCCGCCCGCAGCGCGGCGCGCCAGCCAACGCCGCCCGCGCTCCGCTTCACATCTCGATCACGATCTTGCCTGTCACACGACGATTCATCATGTCGTCGAGCGCTTGCGGCGTCTCCTCGAGCGCGTAACGTTTCGTGACGACGGGCTGCAGCTTGCCTGCCTTGATCCATTCGACCATCGTTGCAAATTCCTGATCGGCGAGTGCGTGCTCGCGCTGCATGTGACCGCCCCAGAACACGCCGACGATGCTCGCGCCTTTCAACAGCGCGAGATTGAGCGGCAGCTTGGGAATTTCGCCGTTGGCGAAGCCGACGACGAGATACCGCCCGCGCCATCCGATGCTGCGAAACGCCGGTTCCGCATACGCGCCGCCGACGGGATCGAAGATGACATCCGGGCCGTCGCCTCCGGTCAGCGCCTTGACGCGCTCGCGCAGATCTTCGCGGGCGTAATCGATGACGTCGTCCGCGCCGTGCTCGCGGCAAAACGCGAGCTTCTCCGCGCTCGACGCCGCCGCGATCACGCGTGCGCCGACGAGCTTGGCGATCTGAATCGCCGCAAGCCCGACGCCGCCCGCCGCGCCCAGTACGAGCAGCGTGTCGCCCGCCTGCAACGCGCCGCGATCGACGAGTGCGTGGTACGACGTGCCGTAAGCGAGCGTGAACGCGGCGGCCTCGGCGAGATCGACGTCGTCGGGCAGCGCGATGCAATCGGCCGCCTTCGCGCGCGCCTGCTGCGCGAACGCGCCGTGCGCCGTGTAGGCCGCCACGCGCATCCCCGGCGCAAAGCCCGCGACGCCCGCGCCCACTTCGCGCACGATGCCCGCGAACTCGGCGCCCGGCGTGAACGGCAGCGGCGGCTTGAACTGATATTTATTCTGGATGATCAGCACGTCGGGGAAATTGACGCTCGCCGCTTTCACATCGATGATGAGTTCGCCCGCCTCCGGATGAAGATCGGGCAGTGTTTCGATGGCAAGCGTGTGCGGCAATCCGTGTTCGTTGCATCT
Organism: Caballeronia insecticola; assembly: GCF_000402035.1. Lineage (GTDB taxonomy): Bacteria > Pseudomonadota > Gammaproteobacteria > Burkholderiales > Burkholderiaceae > Caballeronia > Caballeronia insecticola. The sequence continues at coordinate 1,660,688 of NC_021287.1, read as the reverse complement.
GACGGCGCGCATGTCGTCTCCGGTTTTTTTCAAGAGGGAAATTGCCGTCAGTGTAGGGCAGGGACGCTGTCGGGCGCGAGCCTCCGAGTCGTCGTCGCGCCCTGTTTCCTCGGTTACAATCGTCGGATGCGAATCCTACTCAGCAACGACGACGGTTATCTGGCGCGCGGCCTCAATGTGCTGCATGACGCCTTGCAGCCGCTCGGCGAAGTCACGGTGATGGCGCCGGAGCAGAACTGCAGCGGCTCGTCCAACTCGCTTACGCTGTCGCGGCCCCTGACCATTCATCAGGCGTCGAACGGTTTCAATTTCGTGAACGGTACGCCGACCGATTCCGTGCACATCGCGCTCACCGGCATGCTCGAACAGCAGCCGGATCTCGTCGTGTCGGGTATCAACAACGGGCAGAACGTCGGCGAAGACACGCTGTACTCCGGCACCGTCGCCGCCGCGACCGAAGGCTTCATGTTCGGCATTCCGGCGATCGCGTTTTCGCTCGTCGGCCGCGACTGGCTGCATCTGGAAGACGCGGCGCGCGTGGCCGCCGAGATCGTCGCGCATTTCCTCGACCATCCGATGCCCGGCCATCCGCTGCTCAATGTGAATATCCCGAGCCTGCCTTACAACCAGCTCGGCGAATGGAAGGTGACGCGGCTCGGCAAGCGCCATCCGTCGCAGCCGGTCATCCGCCAGACCGATCCGCGCGGCAATCCGATTTACTGGATCGGTCCCTCCGGCGACGCGCTCGACGCGAGCGAAGGCACCGATTTCCACGCGGTGGCGAACGGCTTCGTGTCGATCACGCCGCTGCAACTCGATCTGACTCACACCCGGCTCATGGCCGAAACGCGCGAGTGGGCGCGCGCCGGGAGCCGCCGCTCATGAGCGACGAGCGCGCCAAGCGCTTTCCGCTTGCGCTCGCGGATCTGGTTCGCGAGCCGCGCAAGCCTGCGCATCGCGGGCAGGATGCGCGCGGCAAGGCAGCGCCGGTGAATGCGGGACAAGTGACGAACACGGCGAAAGCTGCAAATGCTGCAAAAGCGAATCCTTCGCGCACGGCGAACGCGACGATGAAAAATCCCGCGACCGCCGCCGCATCCGCGAAGCCTGCCACCTCCGTGTTTCCCGCGCGCTCCAAAGCGAAGCCTTCGACGAGCGCAACGAACAACACGAACCCGGCCGCAGCGGCGAAACCGGTTCCGGGCGCGGCTGGCGCAGGCAAGAACATGGCGCGTACCCCTCATGCACCGCGCGCGAGTGGCGCGAGTGCAGCGGGCATAGCGGGCGCATTGCGCACCGCGCCGCGCGCAGCCGAGCGCGATCTGAACGCGGCATCGACCGCAACGAAAAAAGGTGCGCCCAATGTCGCGCTGGCGAGCATGCAGACGCTCACCTCGGAACGGGTGCGCGAACGCATGGTCGAACGCCTGCGCGCGAACGGCGTGAGCGATCCGCGCGTGCTCAATGCGATGTGCGCGGTGCCGCGCCACATGTTCGTCGACCCGGGACTCGCCGCGCAGGCTTACGAAGACGCCGCGCTGCCGATCGGCCATCACCAGACCATCTCGAAGCCGTCCGTCGTGGCGCGCATGATCGAACTGGTGGCGGTGGGGCGCACGTTGAACAAGGTGCTGGAAATCGGCACCGGCTGCGGCTATCAGGCAGCGGTGCTGTCGCAAGTCGCAGGAGAGGTTTATTCGATCGAGCGCGTACGCCCGCTGTCGGAGCGCGCGAAGCTCAATTTGCGGCCGCTGCGCGTGCCGAACATCAGGCTGCATTACGGCGACGGCCGCCTCGGCCTGGCCGCGGCGGCACCCTTCGATGCGATCGTGATCGCCTGCGCGGGGCTCGACGTGCCGCAGGCGTTGCTCGACCAGTTGGCGGTGGGCGGCAAGCTCGTCGCGCCGGTCGGATCGCAGGAGGCGCAGTCGCAGGTCCTGACGCTCGTCACGCGCGTCTCGGCCGCACAATGGCGGGAAGAGCAGCTCGATCGCGTTTTCTTTGTACCCTTAAAATCCGGAGTGATTTGACACCGATGAGTATCTTGCGTGCTTTGCGAGAAAGAAGTGCGGACCTACGCCTGAGCGCGGCGCAGCGCGGCGTGTGCGTGCTTGCGTTATCCGCGCTGGCGGCGTGTTCGACGCGCATGGACATGGCGCCGGTCGTCGACAGAACGGGCGCGCCCATCGGCACGACGGCGGCGCAGACGCCGGACAACGGTCCGCCGCCGCCTGGCTATTACCGTGTTAAACCGGGCGACACCCTATATCGGATCGCACTGGAAAACGGTCAGAATTATCACGACATTGCAGCGTGGAACAACCTGACCAACCCGAACCAGATCGAAGTCGGCCAGTTGATGCGCGTGGCGCCTCCGGGCGCGAACGTCGCCGCAGCAACACCGGGCGTTTCTACCGCACCGATCGTGGGCGGCGGCGTGCAGGCGCAGCCGCTCAACGGCGCGACTCCTTACGCGAGCCCGCAGCCGGGCGCGACGTCGCAGCCGCCGTACTACGGTCCGAATTCGGGCATGGCGGCGACGCCGGGCGCGGCGCCGGGCGCAGCCGCCGCGATGACGCCGGGCGCGGACACAAGCGCAAGTGCGGCCGCCGCCCAGCCGGCCTTCATCTGGCCGGCGCGCGGGCCGATCCTCGGCACGTTCGACGACGCTAAGAACAAGGGTTTGAACATCGGCGGTGCGGCGGGAGATGCGGTCAATGCGTCGGCGGATGGGCGGGTCGTGTACTCCGGAAATGGGCTGCGCGGCTACGGCAATCTCATTATCATCAAGCACGACGCAACTTTTCTCACGGCGTATGCACATAACCGCGCTTTGATGGTAAAAGAGGGAGACGCGGTGACTAAAGGGCAGAAGATCGCTGAGATGGGCAACAGCGATTCGGACCGCGTGATGTTGCATTTCGAAGTTCGCCGGCAGGGAAAACCTGTTGACCCACTGAAGTATTTGCCGCCGCAATAAAGCGGAACCATCATGCCGAAAACGAAGCGCCGCCTGCCGCAAGCCGAGACTGAGACGATCAGCCGACCTTTGCAAGTGTCGGTGGAGGACGGCGCTTCGACTCGTGAAGACGAAATCGACAATGTCGACGTCGATGTCGATTCCGAGGAAGAGGGCGGCAAGAGCGGCGAGGAAACGGCCGAAAGGGCAAACGATTCCGCGCCCGACGCCGACGACTTTCGCTCGCTCCTGCAGGCCGAACTCACGGCCGACACCATCCAGCATTACCTGAACCGCATCAGCGTGAAGCCGCTGCTCACCGTCGAGGAAGAGCAGCGCTATTCGCGGCTCGCCAAGGCGGGCGAATTCGAGGCGCGGCAGGTCATGATCGAGCGTAATCTGCGGCTCGTCGTGAGCATTGCGAAGGGTTATCTGAATCGCGGCGTGCCGTTGCTCGATCTGATCGAGGAAGGCAATCTCGGCCTCATGCACGCCATCGAAAAATTCGACCCGACGCGCGGCTTCCGTTTTTCGACCTATGCCACGTGGTGGATCCGCCAGAGTATCGAACGCGCGATCATGAATCAGGCGCGCACGGTGCGCCTGCCCGTGCACGTGATCCGCGAGCTCAATCAGGTGCTGCGCGCGAAGCGTCATCTGGAAAAAAATTCCGCCAATTCGAACGACGCCATTGCGCCCGAGCGCCGCGACGCGAGCATCGACGACATCGCCTATCTCACGGGCAAGACGCCCGAGGAAGTCACCGACATCCTCGCGCTCAACGAACACACCGCGTCGCTCGATGCGCCGCTCGATCTCGATCCGGGCAGCAGCCTGCTCGACCTCTTGTCGGACGACCAGAGCCAGTCGCCCGACGCCGAAGTGCAGCATCGCGAGCTCGAATCGCTCACGCGTTTGTGGCTCTCGCGTCTGTCGGACAAACATCGGCATGTCATCGAACGGCGTTTCGGGCTGAACCATATCGAGCCTGCAACGCTCGAAGAACTCGCCGACGAAATGGGCCTGACGCGCGAACGCGTGCGCCAGATCCAGCAAGAGGCGCTCGTGCGGCTCAAGCGCTTTTTCGCCTCCAACGGTGTTCGCAAGGACGCCGTGCTTTAATCTTTCCGCGCTTCCCGTGCATGAAGCGGCGCCCGCGAGGGCTCCGCGTTCCAGAATTCAATGACACCGATTCTCGTTTTTGACATCGAGACGATCCCCGATGTCGACGGCATTCGCCGTCTCGAAGACCTCCCTGACGATCTCTCCGACCGCGAAGTCGCCGAACATGCGTTCGCGGCGCGCCGCGAGCGCGTCGGCAACGACTTCCTGCCGCATCATCTGCAACGCGTCGCCGCGATCTCCTGCGTGTTCCGCGACAACAACGGCTTTCGCGTGCGCTCGCTCGGCACGCTGGAAGACGGCGAGGCGTCGCTTATCCAGTCGTTTTATCGCGTGATCGAGAAATACACGCCGCAGCTCGTGTCGTGGAACGGCGGCGGCTTCGATCTGCCCGTGCTCCATTATCGTGCGCTGGTGCATGGCGTTGCTGCGCCGCGTTACTGGGATCTCGGCCAGGACGATCGCGAGTTCAGATTCAACAACTACATCAGCCGCTATCACATGCGGCACATCGACCTGATGGACGTGCTCGCGATGTATCAGGCGCGCGCCAATGCACCGCTCGATGCGCTCGCGAAACTGTGCGGCTTTCCCGGCAAGCTCGGCATGGACGGCGGCAAGGTGTGGGACGCGTATTGCGACGGCCATATCGAGGAAATCCGCAACTATTGCGAGACCGATGTCGTCAATACGTATCTGATGTACTGCCGTTTTCAGATGATGCGCGGCCGCTTCACGCCGAACGAGTACGCCGACGAAATCACGTTCGTGAAAGAGGCGCTGGCGCAAGAAGCGTCGCCGCACTGGGCCGAGTATCTGGCCGCGTTCGAACGATAGAAGCGGCGCGGCGGTGACGTTCGTCTACAATCTCGCCTTTGCCATTTCGTTAGTCAGGATGTACGCAGGTGTCTGAAGCCGCTCGAAAAAACTCGCATCGCCGCCGCGCCGCGCCGGCCAAGACCGTCACGCCCGACCCGAACTTCGTCGCGCCCGAACTCGAAATCGAATCGCTCGACATGGAAGCGCGCGGCGTCGGCCGCACGGTCACCGAGGACGGCCAGCCGGGCAAGGTCATCTTCGTCGAAGGGGCGTTGCCGGGCGAACGGGTGAGCTATTCGAGCTATCGCAAGAAGCCGAGTTTCGAGCAGGCGCAAGTGGTCGACGTGCTGCGCGAAAGCGTGATCCGCACGAAGCCGAAGTGCGCGTTTTTCGGCACGTGCGGCGGCTGTTCGATGCAGCATCTCGACGTGCGCGCGCAAATCGCCGTGAAGCAGCGCGTGCTCGAAGACAACTTGCAGCATCTGTCGAAACTGCGCGCGGAGACTATGTTCCGGCCGATTCACGGGCCGTCGTGGGGATATCGCTATCGCGCGCGTTTGACCGTGCGGTATGTCGAAAAGAAGGGCGGCGTGCTGGTCGGCTTTCACGAGCGCAAGAGCAGCTATGTCGCCGACATGACGAGTTGCGAAGTGCTGCCGCCGCACGTTTCGGCGATGCTCGTGCCGCTGCGTCATCTGGTGGCGGGGCTGTCGATCCGCGACCGCATGCCGCAAATCGAACTTGCCGTCGGCACCGAGGTGACGGCGCTCGTGCTGCGCATTCTCGAACCGCTGACCGAGGCCGACGAAGCGCTGATCCGCGCCTTCGCCGACGAATACGGCGTGCAGTTCTGGCTCCAGCCGAAAGGGCCGGATACGGTTTATCCGTTCTATCCGCTCGATGTCGAGCTGGCTTACACGCTGCCGGAATTCGCGATCCGCATGCCGTTCAAGCCGACCGATTTCACGCAGGTGAACCACCAGATCAATCGCGTGCTGGTCGCGCGTGCGATTTCCCTGCTTGCGCCCGACGCGAACGACCGCGTGCTCGACCTTTTCTGCGGAATCGGCAATTTCACCCTGCCGCTCGCGCGGGTGTCGCGGGAAGTGGTCGGCATCGAGGGCAGCGAGGCGTTGACTACTCGGGCGCTGGAGAACGCGAAAGCGAATGGCGTCGATGGCCACACGTCGTTTGCGTGCCGCAACCTGTTCGAAGTCACCGCCGACGACCTGCGCGCGCTTGGTCATTTCGACAAGTTCCTGATCGATCCGCCGCGCGAAGGGGCGCTCGCGGTTTGCAAGGCGCTCGCGGATATCGCCCAGAGCGGCGACGGGCCGCTGCCCAAGCGCATCGTTTACGTGTCGTGCAATCCGGCAACGCTTGCACGCGACGCCGGACTACTCGTGCACGAAGCGGGCTACCGCATGAAGGGCGCGGGCGTGGTCAACATGTTCCCGCATACGTCGCACGTCGAATCGATCGCCTTGTTCGAGCGCGACTGACGCATCGCTCTGATTGCGACAGGCGCAAAAAAACCGGCCCGAAGGCCGGTTTTTTTATTCACCGCCGATCGAAACTCGATCAGTTGCGGTTGCCGCCGAAAATGCCGAGCAGCGCCAGCAGATTCGTGAACACGTTATACAGGTCGAGATAGATCGCGAGCGTCGCGCTGATGTAGTTCGTCTCGCCGCCGTTCACCACGCGCTGCACGTCGAACAGCATGTACGCCGAGAAGATCACGATGGCGAGCACGGAGATCGTCAGCATCAGCGCCGGCAGTTGCAGGAAGATGTTCGCGAACGCAGCGAGCAGAATCACCAGCACGCCCATGAACAGCCATTTGCCGAGGCCCGAGAAGTCACGCTTGCTGACCGTCGCGATGGTCGCCATCGCGGCGAAAATCACGCCGGTGCCGCCGAACGCCATCATGATGAGCTGCGGCCCGTTCGAGAAGCCGAGAATGAAGCTCAGCAGACGCGAGAGCATCAGGCCCATAAAGAACGTGAAGCCGAGCAGCACGGCCACGCCGACGCCGCTGTTCTTCGTTTTCTCGATGGCGAACATGAAACCGAACGCGATCGCGAGAAACGCGATGAAGCTCATCGCCGGACTGGAGGCGGCGAACAGCGAGAAGCCCGTGGCGACGCCGACCCACGCGCCGAGCACAGTCGGCACCATTGAGAGCGCCAGCAGCCAGTACGTGTTGCGCAGCACGCGGTTGCGTACCTCGACCGAGGTGATGCTGCCGTTGCGGCCAAAGCCGTAGGGTGATTCGTTCATGGTTTCTCCTTGCTCCAATTTGTCTGTCGTTCGGTCTTCCCGCGACATCCGTCATACACGAATGATAAGGTGCGCGGACTTAAGCCAGTATTAGGATCCGTGTCGTTGCAACAGCCGGTTGCAACCGGCCCCGCACGCGCCCGGTTGCAATGCAGCGGTTTGCTCCAATATGGCCCCGAAACGCGCCGAATTCAATAGCCCGAAAGTTTGATTCAGGCGACCTTGTGTTCAAGTCCTCACAGGGTTTGATTCTTACGGCACCGTAAGGTTTCAATCGCAATCATACCTTGCTTCGTGCTACAATTGTCGATTCGTTTTAATCCGTAAACCGTTCATTTTTTGGAGTTTTTCATGGCGATCGAGCGCACTCTGTCGATTATCAAGCCGGACGCAGTGGCAAAGAACGTTATCGGCCAGATCTACAGCCGTTTCGAGAACGCAGGTCTCAAGATTATTGCGTCGCGCATGGTTCATCTGTCGCGCGCTGACGCGGAAAAGTTTTACGCCGTGCACGCCGCACGTCCGTTCTTCAAGGACCTGGTGGAATTCATGGTGTCGGGCCCGGTCATGATCCAGGTGCTCGAAGGCGAAAACGCCATCATCACGAACCGCGACCTGATGGGCGCGACCGATCCGAAGAAGGCTGACAAGGGCACGATCCGCGCAGATTTCGCCGACAGCATCGACGCGAACGCCGTGCACGGTTCGGACGCTGCCGAAACGGCACGTCAGGAAATTGCGTTCTTCTTCCCGGAAGTGAACGTCTACTCGCGTTAATCGCCGCGTTCGTCGCCGCGGTGGCATGTGCTTCCGCGGCATCGCGCCTCGACGCAGAACAAGCCTGAAAAGCAGGAATTGGCGCGAACGGTCCCGGAACGGGTTTTAAACGAAATTTATCCGGGCTTCGCAATCTGAAATGGCAGACCTCGACATGACGAGCAGCAGCACCGTCAACCTTCTTGATCTCGACGCCGCCGGGCTCGTCGCATATTGCGGCAGCCTGGGCGAGAAGCCGTTTCGCGCCAAGCAATTGCAGCGCTGGATCCACCAGTTCGGTGCCGAAGATTTCGACGGCATGACGGATCTCGCGAAATCGCTGCGCGAAAAACTCAAGGGCCGCGCCAATATGGCGATGCCCGACATTATCAGCGACCACGTTTCCTCCGACGGCACCCGCAAGTGGCTGATCGACGTCGGCAATGGCAACGCGGTCGAAACCGTGTTCATCCCGGAAGAGTCGCGCGGCACGCTGTGCGTGTCGTCGCAGGCGGGGTGCGCGGTCAACTGCCGGTTCTGCTCGACCGGCAAGCAAGGCTTTTCACGCAACCTGACCACGGCCGAGATCATCGGCCAGCTGCGCATGGCGGAATTCGCGCTGCGCCGCTCGCTCGGGCGTGAAGTCGGCGGCCCGGGCAAAGGCGAGCGCGTCGTCACGAATGTCGTGATGATGGGCATGGGCGAACCGATGCTCAACTACGACGCTGTCGTGCCGGCCATGCGCCTGATGCTCGACGACAACGCCTACGGCCTGTCGCGCCGGCGCGTGACGCTGTCCACGTCCGGCGTCGTGCCGATGATGGACCGGCTCGCGGCGGATCTGCCGGTGGCGCTCGCCGTGTCGCTGCACGCGCCGAACGATCCGCTGCGCGACATGCTGGTGCCGCTGAACAAGAAGTACCCGCTGCGCGAACTGATGGCCGCCTGTCAGCGCTATCTGAAGGTCGCGCCGCGCGATTTCATCACCTTCGAATATTGCATGCTCGACGGCGTGAACGACACGGAAGCGCACGCCCGCGAACTGCTCGCGGTGACGCGCGACGTGCCGTGCAAGTTCAACCTGATCCCGTTCAATCCGTTCCCGGAATCGGGCTTGACGCGGTCGAAGAACGAGCAGATCAAGCGGTTCGCGCAGGTTCTGATCGACGCGGGCGTGGTGACCACGGTGCGCAAGACGCGCGGCGACGACATCGACGCCGCGTGCGGCCAGCTCGCGGGCACCGTGCAGGATCGCACGCGGCTCGCGGAGCGCATGAACCGGGCGGGCGCCAAGGTGATCGAGGTGCGGGCAGTTTGATGGAACGGATAGCGGTCGAAAGTTGCGACAAAAAGCGACGCCGCGCCGCTGAAGTGGTACCGAAGCCGAACATTTTGTTATAAAGCGGTCTGCAATGGCGCCGGAGTTGTATCGTGCAGGTGTTTTTCGTACCGAACGGTATGGCAGCGCTATTTAAAAGAATCGATGCGAGGAATTTGGCATGAGTGAGCCGCAACACCCGACGCCTTTCGGCAGTCACACCGGTAACGCGTCCGGCAGTCAGCATGACGGACAGCCCGGTGCGGAAGGGGCGGCATCGAATGCGAGTCAGCCGGGGAAGCTGGACTCGATTCAGGCTGTCGGTGCGCGTCTCGCGCAACTCCGGCAGGCGAAGGCATGGTCGATCGACGACGTATCCGCGCGCCTCAAGGTGTCTCCGGCAAAGCTGCTGGCGCTCGAATCGGGCGATATTAGCCACTTGCCCGATCGCACGTTTGCGGCGGGCATCGTGCGCAGCTACGCGAAAATTCTAGGCGCGGATCCCACGCCGTTCACGCAGGCATTCCGGCGTGAAGGCGACGATGTCGCGCACAATCTGAAAGTGCCGGCGTCGGCGGGCGCGGGTATGCCGCGTGGGCGCGTGTCGGTGCCGCTCGGCAATTCGTCGGGCCGCCGGCGCTCGTGGATGTGGGGCGTCCTCGCGATCATCGTCGTGCTGGCGGCGCTCGTGATGTGGCACACCGGCGGCGATTCGAGCAACTGGCTTGCGCGTCTGAAGGCGAGCACGGGCGTGGGCGCCACGTCCACGCCGGAAGCGAACGAAACGGTCGCGGCTTCGTCTGTGGCGACCCCCGACGAAGCGGCCGCGGCGAACACCGGCGAGGCATCGCTGCCCGAAGTGGCCTCAGCGCCCGGCGAGCAGCCGATGCCGGCATCGTCGCCGACGCTCTCCGCGGTTCAGGCCGCACCGGGCGCCGCGGTACCGGCATCCGCCGCGAAGGCAGCTTCGGCTTCGGCTTCGAAGGCAGCGTCGGCCTCGGCTGCGAAGGCGGCATCTGCTTCGGCTGCGAAGGCTGCGTCCGTGACTGCGGCGGCATCGGCGCCCGTCGTGGCGGGCAGCGGTTCGGGCGCGGTCGAACTGAAAGTGAAGGAAGATAGCTGGTTCAGCGTGCGCGGCAAGGACGGCAAGGAGTTGTTCTCCGGTCTCGTTCACGCCGGCAGCACGCAGCGCGTGCAAGGCGAGGCGCCGTTCAAGGTGACCGTCGGTAACGTGAAGGGCGTCGAATCGCTGTCCGTCGACGACGAACCGGTCGATGCCAAGCGCTATTCATCCGCAAAGGGCAACGTCGCGCGTCTCTCGCTGCCGTAAAGGCGCGTGAACGATTCGATTTCGAGCGCGGCCACCGATTCAGGGGCGTCACGGTGAATGCCGTGACGCCCGTTTGAGGTTTTAACCACGCAACTCGCCGCTTGACGGCCCCCAGGTTGCCAAAGGGTTTTTCGATGCAATCCGAAGCTCAATCCCTGATTAGCAGCAAGATTTGTTCGACCGAGCCGGTCTTCGGCGGTCCGTTGCCACGTCGCGCGTCGCATGCGGTCGACGTGCGCTGGGGCGGCCAGCTCGTGACGATCGGCGGCGACGCGCCCGTGCGCGTGCAGTCGATGACCAATACCGACACCGCCGACGCCATCGGCACCGCCATCCAGATCAAGGAACTGGCGCAAGCCGGGTCGGAACTCGTGCGCATCACGGTGAACACGCCGGAAGCGGCGGCCGAAGTGCCGCACATCCGCGATCAGCTCGACCGCATGGGCGTGACCGTGCCGCTCGTCGGCGACTTCCATTACAACGGCCACTTGCTGCTGCGCGACCATCCGGCCTGCGCCGAAGCGCTGTCGAAATACCGCATCAACCCGGGCAACGTGGGGCAGGGTGCGAAGCGCGACACGCAGTTCGCGCAGATGATCGAAGCCGCCATCAAGTACGACAAGCCGGTGCGTATCGGCGTGAACTGGGGCAGTCTCGACCAGGATCTGCTCGCGCGCATGATGGACGAAAACGCCGCGCGCCCGGCGCCGTGGGAACTGCAAAGCGTGATGTACGAGGCGCTGATTCAGTCGGCGATCGGCTCGGCGGAACGCGCCGTGGAACTGGGCCTCGGCCGCGACAAGATCATTCTGTCGTGCAAGGTGAGCGGCGTGCAGGATCTGGTCGCCGTGTATCGCGAACTCGCGAAACGCTGCAGCTTCGCGCTGCATCTCGGTCTGACCGAAGCGGGCATGGGCTCGAAGGGTATCGTGGCGTCCACGGCGGCGCTTTCGCTGTTGCTGCAGGAAGGTATCGGCGACACCATCCGCATCTCGCTCACGCCCGAGCCGGGCGGCGCGCGTACGGGCGAAGTGGTCGTCGGCCAGGAAATCCTCCAGACGATGGGCCTGCGTTCCTTCACGCCGATGGTTATCGCGTGCCCCGGCTGCGGCCGCACGACGAGCACGCTGTTCCAGGAACTCGCGTCGCAGATCCAGTCGTATCTGCGCAACTCGATGCCCGTGTGGCGCGACCAGTATCCCGGCGTCGAAAAAATGCACGTCGCGGTCATGGGCTGCATCGTCAACGGGCCGGGCGAATCGAAGCACGCGAACATCGGCATCAGTTTGCCGGGCTCGGGCGAGAATCCGGCGGCGCCCGTGTTCATCGACGGCGTCAAGGTGAAGACGCTGCGCGGCGAGCGCATCGCCGAGGAATTCCAGCAAATCGTCAGCGACTACGTCGAGCGCTCCTACGGGAAGCACGCAGAGACCTCCACCGCAACACTCTGAACACAGATGACTGAACAGAAGAAACGGCTCGAAAAACTGAGCGGCGTGAAGGGCATGAACGACATCCTCCCGCAGGATGCCGCGTTGTGGGAGTTCTTCGAAACCACCGTCAAGTCGATGCTGCGCGCATACGGCTATCAGAACATCCGCACGCCGATTGTCGAGCACACGCAGTTGTTCACGCGCGGTATCGGTGAAGTGACGGATATCGTCGAAAAAGAGATGTACAGCTTCACCGATGCGCTCAACGGCGAGCATCTGACGATGCGCCCCGAAAACACCGCGGCCGTCGTGCGCGCGACGATCGAGCACAACCTGCTGTACGACGGCCCGAAGCGCTTGTGGTACGTCGGCCCGATGTTCCGTCACGAGCGTCCGCAGCGCGGGCGTTATCGCCAGTTTCATCAGGTGGGCGTCGAGGCGCTCGGTTTCGCGGGTCCGGACACCGACGCGGAAATCATCATGATGTGCCAGCGCCTTTGGGACGATCTCGGGCTCACCGGCATCCGCCTCGAACTGAATTCGCTCGGTCAGGCGGAGGAGCGCGCGGCGCACCGCAAGGAACTGATCGCGTATCTGGAGCAGCACGCCGACGCGCTCGACGAGGAAGCGAAGCGCCGTCTCTATACGAACCCGCTGCGCGTGCTCGACACGAAGAATCCGGCGATGCAGGAAATCGCGCAGAACGCGCCGAAGCTGGTCGACTTTCTGGGCGAAGCTTCGCTCAAGCATTTCGAAGGCGTGCAGCGTCTGCTCAAGGCGAACAACATCCCGTTCAAGATCAATCCGCGTCTCGTGCGCGGCCTCGATTATTACAATCTGACCGTGTTCGAATGGGTGACCGACAAGCTCGGCGCGCAAGGCACGGTCGCGGGCGGCGGGCGCTACGATCCGCTCATCGAGCAGCTCGGCGGCAAGCCGACGGCCGCGTGCGGCTGGGCGATGGGCGTCGAGCGCATCCTCGAACTGCTGAAGGAAGAGCAGCTCGTGCCCGAGGCCGAAGGCACGGACGTGTACGTCGTCCATCAGGGCGAGGCTGCGGCGGAGCAGGCTTTCATCGTGGCCGAACGGCTCCGCGACACGGGTCTCGACGTCATTTTGCATTGCAGCCCGGACGGCGCGCCGTCGAGCTTCAAGTCGCAGATGAAGAAGGCCGATGCGAGCGGCGCGGCTTTCGCCGTGGTGCTCGGCGAGGACGAACTCGCGCAGGGCATGATCGGCGTCAAGCCGCTGCGCCGTTCGGGCAGCGAAACGTCCGACGCGCAAAAGAACGAGCAAGTCAACGTTCCGGCGGAAGACTTGACCGAATACCTAATCAATGCGATGGTTGCAACCGCCGATGACGACGCTGCCTAAGTTTTAGGCACTTCGACCGTGCGCATCGGCCGGGTCGTCGATCCGGCATCGCGCGCGGCGCTCGCTGAGGTAATGAAACGCAGGAAGGATCAGCTGGACGATGAGCTATCACGACGAACAAGAATCGATTGAAAGCGTAAAGGCCTGGTGGGCCAAATGGGGTAACGCCACGACGTGGATCGTGCTGGTGGCGCTTGTCGTCGCGGCCGGCTACAACGGCTGGAACTTCTGGCAACGTCGGCAGGCCGCGGAAGCGTCGGTGCTGTACGACCACCTTCAGCAGGCGGTGAACGGCAACGATCAGGCGCTGGTCTCGCGCGTGGCCGCCGACATGGAAGACAAGTTCGGCGGCACGGCTTACGCCCAGATGGGCGCGCTCGCGGCGGCCAAGTCCTTCTACGCGGCGGGCAATGCGGCGGGCGCCAAGGCGCAGCTGCAATGGACGATCGATCACGCCAAGGACGACGAGTACAAGCAGATCGCCAAGCTGCGGCTGGCGCTCGTGCTGCTCGACGAGAAGAACTACGACGCGGGTCTGAAACTTCTCGCGGATGCGCCGCTCGACGCGTTCAAGGGTGTCATCGCGGATCGCCGTGGCGACCTGCTCGCCGCGCAGGGCAAGCGCGACGATGCGCGCGCGTCCTACAAGCTGGCACTCGACACGCTGCCTGCAAACGACACGTCTGCGCGTCAGCTCGTCCAGTTCAAGCTTGATGCGCTGGGCGGCTAATCCGTTTCGACTCGTGGACTCAGCCATCGCTCGATCGAACCACGCGCCGAAACGTCGCGCCTGAACGTCGATTGAAGCGACGCGGCGCGCGAACCGAACAACCGAATTCAATCATTCATATTGCGTCCACCGATGACTCTTTTGAAACGCTACGCCGTGCCGCTTGCCTGCGCGATGACGGTCTTGTTGGCCGCTTGCTCGTCGACCAAGGATGATCGCCGCGAGCCCGTGCCGCTCGTGGACTTCAAGCCGGTGCTGAACGTCAACCAGGCATGGAAGGCGAGCGTCGGCAAGGCCGGCCGCTATCTGTTTTCGCCGGTGGCGGTGGGCGACTACGTCTTTGCCGCGGGCGCGAACGGCTCGGTCGCGAAGATCGACGCGAAAACCGGCCAGGACGTCTGGCGCGTGAAGCTCAAGGACGATCTCTCGGCGGGTGTCGGCAGCGACGGCAATCTGACGGCCGTGGGCGGCCTGAAAGGCCAGGTCGACGTGCTCGGCCCCGACGGCAAACTGCTGTGGACGGCCGCGGCGCCGGGCGAAATCGTGTCACCGCCGCTCGTCGGCAACGATCTCGTGATCGTGCGCACGATCGACGGCAAGGTCATCGCGTTCAACTCGCAGACCGGCGAGCAGAAGTGGGTGTTCCAGTTGCGCGCGGTGCCTTTGAATCTGCGCACCTCGGCTGGCATGACCTTCGCGGGCAATCAGGCCGTGCTCGCGGGCTTCCCCGGCGGCGCGTTCGCGGCGGTCAACCTGCAGACGGGCGACGCCTACTGGCAGGCGCCGGTGTCGTATCCGAAGGGCGTGACCGAAGTCGAGCGCATCAACGACGTGACCGGCGCGCCGGGCCTCGTCGGCGCGCAGACCTGCGCGGTGACGTTCCAGGGCCGCATCGGCTGCTTCGATGCCAACTCGGGACAGTCCATCTGGGACAAGAGCTTTTCGAGCGACAGCGGCCTCGCGCAGAGCGAGCAACTGGTCGCGGCGGGCGACGACTGGTCGGTCATCAACGCGTTCCGCGCGTCGGACGGCTCGCCGCTCTGGAAGTCGGACGTCCTGAAGAACCGCAGCGTCAGCGTGCCGTTTATTCTCGGCCGCGCGGTCGTGGTGGGCGACTACAAGGGCTTCGTGCATTTCCTCAACACGGAGAACGGCCAGATGATCGGGCGCACGCCGACCGACGGCAGCGCGATCACCGCGGCGCCGGTACTGGCGGGCGATACGCTCGTCGTGCAGACGCATGACGGCGACATCTACGGTTTCCGTCCGAGCAACTGAAGCTGACAACGAACGCGAGCGACCTTTTACGACGCTCGCGGTCGCGAAACACCCGCTGAGCACCACGCGCGCCGTCGATCCGACGACGCGGCAGGCTCGCCCCGACGAGCCGCACGAGAAAGAAGCGGTGTGCCTCGCGCGCCGCGACAGAACCCGCATGCAATAGCCGGGTCGCAAAAACGAAGCGCGCGCGAAGGCGCCGCGCGATAAACGGCCTCAAAAGAGGTCCAACCGGCGAACGAACGCCCGAGATCGGCCCGCCCGACGCGCCTTGCGTGCGGCAAGCCGAATCCATGCTAATTTTCGACAAGCGCAGCCATTGCGCGGCGTAGCGGAACGCAACGAAAGCTCTGAACCGCGCGTACCGCGTCCGCCTTGCGTTCAACCTTGAACAACATCAGATGAAACCCGTGATTGCCCTCGTCGGGCGCCCCAATGTGGGGAAATCGACCCTTTTCAACCGGCTGACGCGTTCGCGCGATGCACTCGTCGCCGATCTTCCCGGTCTGACCCGCGACCGCCACTACGGCGAAGGCCGCGTGGGCGGCGAACGCCCGTATCTGGTGGTGGACACCGGCGGCTTCGAGCCGGTCGCGAAAGACGGCATCCTGCACGAGATGGCGCGACAGACGCGCCAGGCGGTCGAGGAAGCCGATATCGTCGTGTTCATCGTCGACGGGCGCAACGGCCTGGCGCCGCAGGACAAGTCGATCGCCGACTATCTGCGCAAGACCGGCCGTCCGCTCTTTCTGGTCGTCAACAAGGCCGAGGGCATGAAGTACTCGTCGGTGGCGGCGGACTTCTATGAGCTCGGCCTGGGCGACCCGCGCGCGATTTCGGCTGCGCACGGCGACGGCGTCGTCGAGATGATCAACGACGCGCTCGACATCGCCTACGCCGATCAGCCGGAAGAGAGCGAAGAGGAGAAGGCGAAGCACGGCGTCAAGATCGCGATCGTCGGTCGTCCGAACGTCGGCAAGTCGACGCTCGTGAACACGCTGATCGGCGAAGAGCGCGTGATCGCGTTCGACATGCCCGGCACGACGCGCGATTCGATTTATGTTGATTTCGAGCGGCAAGGCCGCAAATACACCTTGATCGACACGGCGGGCCTGCGCCGCCGCGGCAAGGTGTTCGAGGCGATCGAGAAGTTCTCGGTGGTGAAGACGCTGCAGTCGATTGCGGACGCGAACGTCGTGATCCTGCTGCTCGACGCGCAGCAGGACATCTCGGAGCAGGACGCGCATATCGCCGGATTCGTGGTGGAGCAGGGCCGCGCGCTCGTGGTCGGCGTGAACAAGTGGGACGGGCTCGATTCGCATGTGCGCGAGCGCACCAAGGCGGACCTCACGCGCAAGCTCAAGTTTTTGGACTTTGCTAAATTCCACTACGTCTCGGCGCTGGAGAAAACGGGCATCGGACCGCTGATGAAATCGGTCGACGAAGCGTACGCCGCTGCCATGGCCAAGCTGCCGACGCCGAAGCTCACGCGCGCGCTTATCGAAGCGGTGGAATTTCAGCAGCCGCGCCGCCGTGGACCGGTGCGCCCGAAGCTGCGTTATGCGCACCAGGGCGGGCAGAATCCGCCGATTATCGTCGTGCACGGCAATGCGCTCGACGCGGTCACGGATACCTATAAACGTTATCTCGAAGGTCGTTTCCGCGAAACTTTCGGGCTTGTCGGAACTCCACTTCGCATAGAGTTTCGCTCGAGTCAAAACCCGTACGCAGACAAGGGATGAGCGTCGCGTGAAAGCTGTTTTTTTGGGGACTGCGAGTTCAATGCGGACCGATTGTTTACCCATTTGGCCGATCCGGTACCGAAAACGTAAAACAGCGAAAATCAGCTATAGTGTAGCGATTGTGGGCGGATCTCTTTTTCTTCATCCACAATACTTCTAACCTGCAAAAAAACACGGAGTTTGCTATGAGCAACAAAGGGCAATTGTTACAAGACCCGTTTTTGAACGCACTGCGTAAAGAGCACGTGCCGGTGTCGATCTATTTGGTCAACGGCATCAAGCTTCAAGGAAACATCGAATCTTTCGACCAGTACGTCGTGTTGCTCCGAAATACGGTCACCCAGATGGTCTATAAGCACGCCATTTCGACGGTCGTGCCGGCCCGTCCGGTGAATTTCCACCCGGACGCTGAATCGTCCTAAACCCGGTTGCGACCGGCGCGCTGTTGCCACTTCTAAAGCGAACATTAAGCAACTCGCCGGTCGCTTCAAAAAATTAAGCACATCAATTTGATCAACGCAGCGCTCGTCGGTATCGACTTCGGCAAGATCGATTTCGAAGCCAGTCTGGAAGAACTCAGCCTGCTCGCACAAAGTGCGGGCGCCCATCCCGCCGTCACGCTCACCGGCCGCCGTTCGAGTCCCGATGCCAAAATGTTTATCGGCAGCGGCAAGGTCGAGGAACTGCGTTTGCAGTGCGAAGCGAACGACGTCGAACTCGTCATCTTCAATCATGCGCTCGCGCCTGCGCAGCAGCGCAATCTCGAGGTCGCGCTGAACCGCCGCGTGGTCGATCGCACGAGCCTCATCCTCGATATCTTCGCGCAGCGCGCCCGCAGCCACGAAGGCAAGCTGCAGGTCGAACTCGCGCAACTGCAATATCTGTCCACTCGCCTGATTCGCGCGTGGACTCACCTCGAACGCCAGAAGGGCGGGATCGGCTTGCGCGGTCCGGGCGAAACGCAGCTCGAAACCGACCGCCGGCTGATCGGCGAACGCATCAAGGCGCTCAAGACGCGGCTCGAAAAGTTGCGGCGCCAGCACGGTACGCAGCGCCGTCAGCGCGTGCGCAACCGGACCATGTCGGTGTCGCTCGTCGGCTATACGAATGCGGGCAAGTCGACGCTCTTCAATGCGCTCACCAAGGCGCAGGCCTATGCCGCCGACCAGCTCTTCGCGACGCTCGATACCACCTCGCGCCGCGTGTTCCTCGGCGAGGAAGCGGGGCATGTGGTCGTGTCGGATACGGTCGGTTTCATCCGCGAATTGCCTCACCAGCTGGTCGCCGCCTTCCGCGCGACGCTGGAGGAAACCATTCACGCCGACTTGCTGCTGCACGTGGTCGACGCATCGAGCGCGGTGCGCCTCGATCAGATCGATCAGGTGAACGAGGTGTTGCGCGGCATCGGCGCAGATTCGATCCGCCAGATTCTCGTCTTCAACAAGATCGACGCGGTGCCCGAACTCGCGGCCCGCGGCGAGGCGGTTGAAAGGGACGAGTATGGTAATATTTCGCGCGTCTTTCTGAGTGCACGCACGGGTCAGGGGCTCGATGCGCTGCGCGCTGCCATCGCCGAAATCGCCGCGGCGGAATCCGAAGAAACCGATGCGGGCCTACCCAGTGTGCTCGCCGAATTCGGGGAGCCGCACGAGGCGTCCGAAGCAACGCAATCCACGCAGTCCGGGTCAAACGCCATACACGACACGAACGCGCAGTCCGGAGACCAGCGGCCTGCGCTCGAACGTGACGATCACAAGGTTCCCGAGCACGGCAACTGATCTGCTCTGGCCCGGCCTCCACCCGGCATCGACCCGGCTGTCTAATGGTGAATCACCGAGTGAACGACTACAACGAGCGGTCCAACCGGCAACGCGAACATGCCGTCTTTTCGATCAACGATCCGCGCTGGGGGCGGGGCGACGGCAATGGCGTGAAGAACGACACCAAGCGTCCGCAGGACGGCAAGCGTCCGAACGGCAAGGATGAAGGTCCGCCCGATCTCGACGAAATGTGGCGCGAGTTCAATCGCCGCCTCGCCGGCATGTTCGGGCGCAAGCCCGGCAACGGCGCGCCGCGTGACGGCAACGGGCGCGGCACGAAGATCGGCCTCGGCATCATCATCGGCGTGCTGATCGCCATTTATCTCGGCAGCGGCGTGTTCGTCGTGCAGGACGGTCACGTCGGCGTGGTGTCGCAGTTCGGCCAGTATCGTCAGACGGTCGCGCAGGGCATTCACTGGCGTCTGCCGTATCCGTTCCAGTCGAACGATATCGTCGATACCTCGCAGATCCGTTCGGTCGAAGTGGGGCGCGGCACCGCGCTCTCGCAAGGCAACGTGCGCGATGCGTCGCTGCTGACGCACGACGCCGATATCGTCGACGTACGCTTTGCCGTGCAGTATCAGATCAAGTCGCCGACCGACTTCCTGTTCCGCAATCTGGATCCCGACCAGAGCGTCATGCAGGCTGCGCAGGCCGCGGTCCGCGAGATCGCGGGCAGCCAGACGACCGACGACATGCTCTACAAGAATCGCGACACGCTGCGTGCGCGCCTGGCCGAGTCGATCCAGCGCTCGCTCGATACGTACCGCACCGGTCTGCAGGTGACGGGCGTCGCGGTGCAGAGCGTGCAGGTGCCGCAGCAAGTGCAGTCCGCGTTCGAAGAAGCGGCGCGCGTGCGCCAGGACAACGAGCGCGCGCGCGACACCGCGCAGGCCTACGCCGATCAGCTCCTGCCGCGCGCCAAGGCCGACGCGGCCAAGATGATCGACGAAGCCACGTCCTACAGCAACCGCGAAGTGACGCGGGCACAGGGCGACGCCGAGCGCTTCAAGCAGGTTTACACCGAATACTCGAAGGCCCCTGCGGTCATTCGCCAACGCATGTACCTGGACACGATGCAACAGATCTATTCGCGTACCACGAAGGTTTTCGTGGACAGCAAGACCGGTAGCAACGTGGTGTATCTGCCGCTCGACAAGCTCGTCGAAGCGAATCGCCAGCAGGCGAAGGATGCAGCCGAAGGCGCAAGCAGCGCAGCCGCGCCGGCCGAGGCGCAGGTGCGCCCGCAGAGCGCGGCGAGTGCAACGGCGCCTGCCGCAGCCGCGCCCGCCACGCCGGCGAGCTCAGCGAGTGGCGCAAGTGCCGCCAGTGGTGCAAGCGGCGCGAATGCCGGCAGCGATCCGCTGCGTTCGCGTGACGCGTTCCGCTCCCGCAGCCGGTCGGAAGACCTGCAATAAGGAGCGCGAACATGAATCGAATCATTGCGCTCGTCGTCGCGGTCGTCATCGTGCTGTTTATCGGCTCGTCGATGATCTTCACCGTCGACGAAAGACATGCCGCCGTTGTCGCCGCTCATGGCGAAGGCAACCCGCGCGTTGCCGGCCCGGGCCTGCACTTCAAGCTGCCGCCGCCGTTCCAGACGCTCACGCTCATCGACACGCGCACGCTCACCATCGACGAATCCGGCGCCGACCGGTTCGCCACCAGCGACAAGAACGAACTGCTGGTGAACACGGTGATCAAATATCGCGTCGCCGATCCGCTCAAGCTCTTCGAGAGCAACGAGAAGAACACGCAGACGGCCGAGGAACGCATCGTCGCGCTCGCGCGCACGGCGCTCGCCAGCGGCTTCTGGAAGCGTTCGCTTGCCGACGCGCTCGGCGACCAGCAGACGCTCGCGAGCGAGGCGCAGAAGAGCGTCGAAGGCGCAGCTGCCGCGTTCGGCGTGCAGCTCGTCGACCTGCAGATGACGCGCATCGACTTTCCGTCGGCCGTGGCCGATTCGGTCTACAAGCGCATGATCGCGGCGCGCCAGCAGGCGGCGTCGAACGAACGCGCCAAGGGCACGGCGGAAGCGGACAAGATCAAGGCGGACGCCGAGCGGGAGCAGCAGCAGATTCTCGCCGACGCTTACAGCCAGGCGCAGACCATCAAGGGCGAAGGAGACAGCAAGGCAGCGGCCATAGCGGCCGACGCGTACGGACGCGATCCGCAGTTCTACCAGTTCTATCAGAGCCTCGAAGCGTATAAGAAGACGTTCAAGCCGGGCGACGTGATCGTCGTCGATCCGAGCAGCGACTTTTTCCGCTTCATGAAGAGCCCGAACGGCGGCGTGGCGGATTCGTCCGCTGCCGCCCCGGCGAAGCGCTGATCCCGCCCGCGCGGCGCGCCGTTCATGCGGCCGCGCCGCTCTTGACTTTCCCTGGACATGGCCGAGACGTTACTGCTCGCTCTTGCGTTGATGCTGATCATTGAAGGCATGTTTCCCTTCGTGTTCCCGACCGCGTGGCGCGATACCTTTCGCCGCATCGCGGAGCGGCCGATTCACCACATTCGCATCGGCGGCCTGATCGCGATGGTGCTCGGCCTGATCCTGCTGCTTGTTGCGACATAAGCGCGTCGCCCGGCGTCGCGCCGTCTTTTCGCCTATCTTGTCCTTATCCTTTCGTCCCTGACCGCTGAAGTCCGCGAGCGCCGCGCGAAACCGCGCCAGATCTCGCGTCCCGTAGGAAACGTATCGATGTCCACCTGGTTACTCCCCGAGAATATCGCCGACGTTCTGCCGTCGGAAGCCCGCAAGATCGAAGAGTTGCGCCGCCGCCTGCTCGACCGTTTCCGTTCGTACGGTTACGAGCTCGTGATGCCGCCGATGCTCGAATATCTCGAATCGCTGCTGACGAGCGGCGGCAACGACCTCGATCTGCGCACCTTCAAGCTCGTCGATCAGCTGTCCGGGCGCACGCTCGGCCTGCGCGCGGACATTACGCCGCAAGTTTCCCGCATCGACGCGCATCTGCTGAACCGGCAAGGCGTCACGCGTCTTTGTTATGCGGGCGTCGTGCTGCACACGCGTCCGCGCGGCCTGCACGCGACGCGCGAGCAGATTCAGATCGGCGCGGAAATCTACGGACACGCGGGCCTCGAGGCCGACCTCGAAATCCAGCAACTGATGCTCGATTCGTTGCATCTGGCCGGTCTCAGGAAAGTGCGTCTCGATTTGTGCCACGCGGGCGTGCTCGCGGCGCTGCTGGAACTCGAACCGGCCGCGGCGTCGCTCGGCGAGGCGCTCTACGATGCTCTCGCGAGCAAGGACGTGCCGCGCCTGAACGAACTGACCGCGCATCTCGGGCAGGTGCCGCGGGAGGCGCTGCGCGCGCTGCCGTCGCTGTACGGCGATGCGTCGGTGCTGCAAATGGCGCGCGGCCGTCTGCCGAATCTGCCGGTGATCGCCCGCGCGCTCGACGATCTCGCCTTCCTCGCGGGCAAGGTCGAAGGCGCCGAACTGATGATCGATCTCGCGGATCTGCGTGGCTACGCCTATCACAGCGGCGTGATGTTCTCGGCGTATGTCGACGGCGTGCCGAATGCCGTCGCGCGCGGCGGCCGTTACGACGACGTGGGTCTTGCGTACGGTCGTGCGCGGCCCGCGACGGGCTTTTCGCTCGATCTGCGCGAAGTGGCGCGCATTTCGCCGGTGGATGCGCGCGGCAGCGCGATCCTCGCGCCGTGGAAACACGACGAGCCACTGCGTGCCGCGATCCTTTCGCTGCGCGACGCGGGCGAAGTGGTGATTCAGGCGCTGCCCGGCCACGATCACGATCTGGACGAATTCGCGTTCGACCGCGTGCTGGTCGAGCGTGACGGCGCGTGGACGGTCGAGCCGCGCGCCTGAGCCCGTCGCATACAGACGCACATACAGACGCTTGATCGGCAAGGCTTTTTATTAGTCGATACCAATCGCGCGAACGTGACGGAAACGCGAAACGCGGCCCGAAAAACTCGGAACCTTTCGCGAACATAGGTAAAATACGTTTTTAACCAGCTAACGAATCAACATGTCTGCCAGTGCAGTGAATGTGAACCCGGGGCGCAACGTCGTCGTGGTGGGCACCCAGTGGGGTGATGAGGGCAAAGGCAAGATCGTCGACTGGCTGACGGACCACGCCCAGGGCGTCGTGCGTTTCCAGGGCGGCCATAACGCCGGCCACACGCTCATCATCGGCGGCAAGAAAACCATTCTGCGCCTCATTCCGTCGGGCATCATGCGCGCGGGCACGGCCTGTTACATCGGCAATGGCGTCGTGTTGTCGCCGGAAGCGCTGTTCAAGGAAATCGACGAACTGGAGTCGGCAGGCATCGACGTCCAGAAGCGTCTATTCATTTCCGAAGCCACCACGCTCATTCTTCCCTATCACGTCGCAATCGATCAGGCGCGCGAAGCCCGGCGCGGCGCGGGCAAGATCGGCACGACCGGTCGCGGTATCGGCCCGGCGTACGAAGACAAGGTGGGGCGTCGCGGCCTGCGCGTGCAGGACCTGTTCGACGAGCCGGTCTTCTCCGAACGCCTGCGCGAAGTGCTCGACTTCCACAATTTCGTGCTGACGAAGTATCTCGGCGCCGCGGAAGTGGACTATCAACAGACGCTCGACACCATGCTCGGCTACGCGCCGCGCCTAGCCCCGATGGTCACCGACGTCTCCCGCCGTCTCTACGACGAAAACCACGCTGGCCGCAATCTGCTGTTCGAAGGCGCGCAGGGCACGCTGCTCGACATCGATCACGGCACGTATCCGTATGTGACGTCGAGCAACTGCGTCGCGGGTGCGGCGACCACCGGCGCGGGCATCGGTCCGCAGCGGCTCAACTACATCCTCGGCATCACCAAGGCGTATTGCACGCGTGTCGGTTCGGGCCCGTTCCCGAGCGAACTGTACGACGCGGACAACCCGCAGCGCCAGGAACAAGTGGGCGTCACGCTCGCGACCGTCGGCAAGGAATTCGGCTCGGTCACCGGCCGTCCGCGCCGCACCGGTTGGCTCGACGCCGCCGCGCTGCGCCGCTCGATCCAGATCAACGGCATTTCGGGCCTGTGCATCACGAAGCTCGACGTGCTCGACGGCCTGGACGAAGTGAAATTGTGTGTCGGCTACAAGCTCGATGGAAAGATGGTTGACATTTTGCCGCGCGGCGCGTCGGAAGTAACGCGTTGCGAGCCGGTGTACGAAACCTTCGGCGGCTGGAAGGAAAGCACCATCGGCATTACGCAATGGGACGGCCTGCCCGAAAGCGCGCGCGCCTATCTGACGCGCGTGCAGGAAGTGGCTGGCGTGCCGATCGACATGGTGTCGACCGGTCCCGACCGCGACGAAACCATCCTGTTGCGCCATCCGTTCAAGGTCTGAGCTCGAATCGAGCTTCGACCTGAACCGGACGCTGTAAAGAATGTGGCCGCCTCCTGCGGCCACATTTCGTATATAACCTAAGCATTTGAAAGAGCCTCACCATGATCGCGATGACGGACCCGCGCAACGACGACAAGAACCTCTGGGTCGGCTGGGATGAATACCACCGGCTGATCGAACTCCTCGCGCTGAAAGTGCATGAGTCGGGGTGGAAGTTCGACAAGATCCTGTGTCTCGCACGCGGCGGGCTGCGCGTCGGCGATCAGCTGTCGCGTATCTACGACCTGCCGCTCGCCATTCTCGCGACGAGTTCGTATCGCGAAGCCGCGGGCACGGAGCAGGGCGAGCTCGACATCGCGCAATACATCACGATGACGCGCGGCGACCTCTCCGGCAACGTTCTGCTGGTGGACGATCTCGTCGATTCCGGCGTGACGCTCGCGCGCGTGCAGGAGCATCTGAAGGAGCGTTATCCGGGAATCACGGCGGTGCGCTCTGCGGTGCTCTGGTACAAAGGGTGCTCCAAGGTGACGCCCGATTACCACGTTCAGCATCTTGAAACGAACCCGTGGATTCATCAGCCGTTCGAAGAATGGGACACGGTGCGTCCGCACAACCTCGGCGCCTGGATCAAGCGCGGCACGCAAAACGCGCGCGGATGATGATCGCGGCCTGAACGCGTCGCAAGACATACGCCGTTCGTCCGGCTTTGCGCCGGGTGCAACGGCGTTTTGTTTTTCGCGGCCACTCAGGTTGGATGGCGGCGCAAACGCATGACACCGGCACTCGCGCCGACGCGTACCGGACGCGATGCTACACTCCCACTCGGGTCACGCGTGGCATTCGAGCAACATGCGAGAAGGCGACCCAACGTGAGACGTTAGATAGAATGGCGTTCGTTTTTTTTCCGCCCTGGACGGATATTTCGCTTTTATGACTAACTCGACTCACGCGCACGAGCATAAACAGCCCATGCATTCGCTTGCGCTCGCAGCTATCGGCGTCGTTTTCGGCGACATCGGCACGAGTCCACTCTATTCTTTGAAGGAAGCCTTTAGCCCGTCGCACGGCATCGGCTTGTCGGAAGCGTCGATTCTCGGCGTCATCTCCTTGCTGTTCTGGGCGATCGTCATGGTGGTGGCCGTCAAATACGTGCTGTTCGTCATGCGCGCCGACAACAACGGCGAAGGCGGCGTGTTCGCGATGACCACGCTCGCGCTGCGCAGCGTGGGCGGGGCGGGCAAGGTTTCGGGCGTGCTCATGATGCTCGGCATCTTCGGCGCATGCATGTTCTATGGCGATGCGGTCATCACGCCCGCGATGTCCGTGCTCTCGGCGGTCGAAGGTCTCGAGATCGCCGCGCCCAAGCTCACACCCTACGTGCTGCCGATCACGATCGTGATCCTCATCGCGCTGTTCTGGATTCAGCGCCACGGCACGGCGGTGGTCGGCAAGCTCTTCGGCCCGATCATGGTCGTGTGGTTCGCGACGCTCGCGGTGCTCGGCGTCGCGCATATCGTGATGGAGCCGCGCATCATCGTCGCGCTCAATCCGTATTACGCCTTTTCATTCATGGCGCAGCACGTCGTACAGGCGTATATCGTGCTCGGCTCGGTCGTGCTCGTGCTGACCGGGGCGGAAGCGCTGTATGCGGACATGGGTCACTTCGGTGCGAAGCCGATCCGCTACGGCTGGTATGGCTTCGTGATGCCCTCGCTGCTGCTGAACTATTTCGGTCAGGGCGCGCTGCTGATGCACTCGCCGCAGGCCATCGAGAATCCGTTCTTCCTGCTCGCGCCCGACTGGGCCTTGCTGCCGCTCGTGATCCTCTCGACGGTTGCGACCGTGATTGCTTCGCAAGCCGTCATCTCGGGCGCGTATTCGCTGACGAGCCAGGCGATCCAGCTTGGCTACGTGCCGCGCATGAAGATCCTGCATACGTCGGAACTGGCGATCGGGCAGATCTATATTCCGCTCGTCAACTGGATGCTGCTGTTCATCATCCTGTGCATTGTGGTGGGCTTCAAGAGCTCGGAAAATCTGGCGGCCGCCTACGGTCTCGCCGTGACCGCGACCATGCTCACGACCACCATTCTCGTCTCCGTGGTGATGGTGAACCTGTGGGGCTGGAATCGCTGGCTGGTCGGCGGGATGATCGCGGTGTTCCTGATGATCGATATCGGCTTTTTCGGCGCGAGTCTGCTGAAGGTCGAGCAGGGCGGCTGGCTGCCGCTGTGCATCGGCGGGGCGCTCTTCTTCCTGCTGATGACGTGGTACAAGGGTCGCATGATCGTGAAGGATCGCACCGCTGCGGACGGCATTCCGCTGATGCCGTTCCTGCAGGGCTTGCTCGCGCATCCGCCGCATCGCGTATCGGGCACGGCGATCTATCTCACCGGCAGCGATTCGCTCGTGCCCGTGAGTCTGCTGCACAACCTGAAGCACAACAAGGTGCTGCACGAGCGCACGATTTTCCTCAACTTCCTCACGCGCGACATCCCGTATGTGGACGACGCGCATCGGCTCGAAGTGAAGGATATCGGCGGCGGTCTGTTCCTCGTGAAGGCCGCGTACGGCTTCAACGAAACGCCCGATGTGAAGGCCGTGCTCGAACAGATCACGCGCACGCACGCGATGACCTTCGAGCTGATGGACACCTCGTTCTTCATGGCGCGCGAGACGGTTGTGCCGACGGAGTTGCCGGGCATGTCGGTGTGGCGCGAGCGCGTGTTCGCGTGGATGCACCAGAACGCGGCGAAGCCGACCGACTTCTTTAGTATTCCGGCCAATCGCGTGGTCGAGCTCGGGACGAAGATCGAGATCTGACGCTGGCTGACTCGCTCGACGAGACGTAAAAAAAGAAACCCCACGTGAAAACGTGGGGTTTTTGTTTGCAGCGTACGACTTCAGCGTTTCAGTTTTGCGAACGCCGCGGCCATGGCGCTTGACGGTTCCTGTTCGCGGCGCTGATTGCCGCCGCGATTGTCTCGGCCGTCTCGACCATCGCGGCCGCCGCCCGAACGGCGCTCCTGGCCACCGCGCGGTGCGCCCGCGCTGCCGTCGGCTGAGGCGGCGGGGAGGTCGTCGTCGAGACGCATCGTCAGCGAGATGCGCTGGCGCTTCGCGTCGGTTTCCAGCACCTTCACCTTGACGATCTGCCCGGCCTTCACGACTTCGTGCGGGTCCTTGATGAACTTCGTCGACAGTGCCGAGACGTGCACGAGGCCGTCCTGATGCACGCCGATATCGACGAACGCGCCGAACGCCGCAACGTTCGTCACGACGCCTTCGAGGACCATGCCCGGCACGAGATCCGAAATCTTCTCGATGCCTTCCTTGAACGTCGCCGTCTTGAATTCGGGGCGCGGATCGCGGCCGGGCTTTTCGAGTTCGCCGAGAATATCGCGCACGGTCGGCAGGCCGAAACGCTCGTCGACGAATTCGTTCGGCGAAAGACCCGTCAGCGCTTCGCGGCGGCCGAGCACATCGCCGATATGCTTTTTGATCTTCGCGAGAATGCGCTCGACGACCGGATACGCTTCCGGGTGCACCGACGAGCGATCGAGCGGATTCTCGCCATTGTTGATGCGCAGGAAGCCCGCAGCTTGCTCGAAGGTTTTGTCGCCCAGACGCGGCACCTTCTTCAGATGCTCGCGCGACGGAAACGGCCCGTTGGCATCGCGATAATCGACGATATTGCGCGCGAGCGTCGCGTTCAGTCCCGACACGCGGGCGAGCAGGGCGACGGACGCCGTGTTCGCATCGACGCCGACGGCGTTCACGCAATCCTCGACGACCGCATCGAGCGAACGCGCGAGTTCGCGCTGATTCACGTCGTGCTGATATTGACCGACGCCGATCGCCTTGGGCTCGATCTTGACGAGTTCCGCGAGCGGGTCCTGCAGACGCCGCGCGATCGACACCGCGCCGCGCAGCGAAACGTCAAGCTCCGGAAACTCCTTCGCTGCAAGTTCCGACGCCGAATACACCGACGCACCCGCTTCCGACACGACGATCTTCTGCAGCTTCAGATCGGGATGCTTCGCGATGAGTTCGCTCGCGAGCTTGTCGGTTTCGCGCGATGCCGTGCCGTTGCCGATGGAGATGAGTTCGGCCTGCGTCGCGTGCGCGATGCGCGCGAGCTTGGCGATCGAGCCGTCCCAGTCGCGACGCGGCTCGTGCGGATAGATGGTGTCGGTGGCGAGCACCTTGCCGGTCCGGTCGACGACCGCGACCTTCACGCCCGTGCGCAAGCCCGGATCGAGACCGATCACGGCCTTCGGGCCCGCGGGCGCGGCGAGGAGCAAGTCCTTCAGATTGCGCGCGAACACGCGAATCGCTTCATGCTCGGCTTCTTCGCGCAACTGCGTGAGCAGTTCGTTTTCGATATGCGGCTGCACCTTCACGCGCCAGCACCAGCGGCAGACGTCGGAGAGCCACTTGTCGGCCGCGCGCCCGCGATTGGAGACGCCGACGTGCTGCGCGATCATCGCTTCGCACGGGTGCGGAATCTGCGCGTCGAGTTCTTCGCCGAGGCCGAGCTTCACGCTCAGCACGCCGGCGTTGCGTCCACGGAACAGCGCGAGCGCGCGATGCGACGGCACCGTGCGGATCGTCTCGCTGTAGTCGTAGTAGTCGCGGAATTTCTCGCCTTCCTCGCCTTGCTTGCCGTCGACCACGCTCGACATCACGAGCCCCTGACCGAACAGATGCTCGCGCAGCTTGCCGAGAATTTCGGCCGTTTCGCCGAACTGCTCGGAGAGGATGTCGCGCGCGCCGTCGAGAGCGGCTTTGGTATCGGCGACACCTTTTTCGGCATCGACGAATTTTGCGGCTTCGGCTTGCGGATCGAGCGTCGGATCGGCGAGCAGCGCCTGTGCGAGCGGCTCGAGGCCGGCTTCGCGGGCGATCTGCGCGCGCGTGCGGCGCTTGGGCTTGTACGGCAGATAGAGGTCTTCGAGCACCTGCTTGCTGTCCGCGCCTTCGATAGCGCCGCGCAATTCGGCGCTGAGCTTGCCTTGCTCGTCGATGCTCGCGAGGATCGTGGCGCGGCGGTCTTCCAGTTCGCGTAGATAGAGCAGACGCTCTTCGAGCGTGCGCAATTGCGTGTCGTCGAGATTGCCGGTCACTTCCTTGCGATACCGGGCGATGAACGGGACAGTCGAGCCTTCATCGAGAAGCTGCACGGCGGCGGCGACCTGGCGCGGCTGCACGGTGAGTTCGGTGGCGATGCGCTGTACGATCTTGAGTGCTACGATTTCCGTCATGTTTCTGCGCTGTCTGCGGCTCGCAGGCGTCGGTCGTGCCGCGTGCGTCGATGCGCGTGCGCGAGGCGCCGCCGCTTTTCGCAATGCGGTGTGACCGTGTGACGAGCCTTGGTTCGGACCGGGTTGCTGAAGCCGGGCATTTTGCCATAAATGGCGAAGCGCTCCGGCGCGCGGTGATAGAATTTGGGCATCGCAAAAGCCGCTGCGCATCTGATTCTTTATCACGTTGCCGTTCATTCATTTGCCCAACTTCCGCCTTTCCAGCGCCTGGTCTCGTAGCCCGGCTCATCTCTTCGCCGGCGCGCGTCTCGTGCCGATCGCCGCGACTGTTTCGATGCTGTGCGCGCTGAGCGCGTTTGCACCGGAACACGCATGGGCACAATCGGCCAAGCCGATCGATTCCGGCACGTCAGTGACGGCGCGTCCACTCGACGATTCCGCATCGCCCGCCGATAGCGCCAATCGCGCCGACGACGCGCTGAAAGCCGAATACGCGCAACGTCAGAAGGTGCTGGACCAGCGCACTGCGGAAAACGACTATCGCTTCGGCGTGAAGCAGCACGACTGCTACAGCAAGTTCTTCGTGAATCACTGTCTCGACAACGCGCGCAACGAAATGCGCGAGTCGCGTCAGCAGATCCGTCACGATCAACTGGCACTCGACGACGAACAGCGCGCCGAACGGGCCAAGCAGCGCGATCAGCAGGCCGCGATCAAGCAGGCGCAATATGAGGCCGAAGCGCCGCAGCGCGCGGCGAACGAAAAGTCGAGTCAGCAGGCCTTCGAGGACAAGCAGCGCCAGAACGCAGTCGCCGCGGCCCAGCGTAACGCCGAGGCGCCGCAGCGCGCGGCCAATCAGGCAGCGTACGATCGCAAGCAGGCGGACTACCAGAAGCAGCTCGACGAAGCGCGCGCACGCGGTGTGCAGGACGCGCAAGAACGCGAGCTCAAGGCGCAGCGCTACGAGCAGAAACAGCAGGAAGCCGCGCAGCATCGCGCCGAAGTCGAGGCGCGTCAGAAGGAAGCCGCGCGCAAGCAGCAGGAAAAGGCGCAGCAGGCCCAGCAGGAACAGCAGCGCCAGGAACAGATCAAGCAACAGCAGCAACAGCAGCAACCCGCCAAGTAGGGCAATCGGGCTTGGCGCGCCGGGCCCGAGCGAAGAGGATGAAAGGAGGCGAGCATGCAGCAGCGCTTGAACGCACCCCGTCAACCCGCCGTGGATGCCGCTTTACTCCGCGATCGCATCGGGCAATTGCAGGAAGAGCATCACAGTCTGGACACGCTGATCGACAAGCTGTCCGGCATCGACGACCTGGAGTTGAGACGCTTGAAGAAGCGCAAGCTCAAGGTGAAGGACACCATACTCCTGCTGCAATTGCAGCTGGACTCGGACGCGCACTGAGCCCGCGCGCCCGCTGCGGCTCAGGCCGGCGGCGGCGCGGCGTTCAGATTCGACGTGCGGCCGCGCCGAAACCCGCAGGATAAAGCACGCCTTGAACTCACCCGCACAACCCGGCGGCGACGCCACCGCGGCGTTCGCGCTGACGGACAAGCGCAGCGTCGAACTCGACGCCATCTTTGCCGCGCAAGGGCTGCTCGCGCGCGCGATCGACGGTTATCGGCCGCGCTCATCGCAGATCGAAATGGCCCGCTCGGTCGCGGCGGCAATGGAAGCCTCCGGCCGCGCCATGCCCGAACCCGCAATGTTCGACGCCCAGCGCCGCCCCGCGCGCAAGCTCGGCCCCTCGGACAAACCTTATGCGCCCGACGAGCAGCCGGCCGAGGACATCGGCATCGCGGTGGCCAAAACGGCGATCGACGGCGGCGAGAATACGCTCATCGTCGAAGCAGGAACGGGTACGGGCAAGACCTATGCCTATCTCGTGCCGGCCATGTTGTGGGGCGGCAAGGTGATCGTGTCGACGGGCACGAAGCATCTGCAGGATCAGCTGTTTCAGCGCGACATCCCGACCGTGCGCGACGCGCTCGCCGTGCCGGTATCCATCGCGATGCTGAAAGGCCGCGCGAACTATCTGTGCCATTACTACCTGGAACGCACCGCCGACAACGGCCGTCTGCCGACGCGTCAGGACACGTCGCATCTGCAGGAGATCGTCCGTTTCGCGAAGATCACGCGCACCGGCGACAAGGCCGAGCTCGCGAGCGTGCCGGAGAACTCGCCCGTCTGGCCGATGGTCACGTCCACGCGCGACAACTGTCTCGGCCAGGAATGCCCGCATTACAAGGAATGCTTCGTGATGCAGGCGCGCAAGGAGGCGCAGCAGGCGGACATCGTCGTGGTGAATCACCATCTGTTTTTCGCCGATGTGATGCTGCGCGACACCGGCATGGCCGAACTCCTGCCGATGGCGAACACGATCATCTTCGACGAGGCGCATCAGTTGCCCGAGACGGCGACGCTCTTCTTCGGCGAGACGCTCTCGACCACGCAGCTGCTCGAACTCGCGCGCGATACGGTCGCCGAAGGCCTGTCGCACGCGCGCGACGCCGCCGACTGGACGAAGCTCGGCGCGGCGCTGGAGCGTGCGGCGCGCGATCTGCGGCTCGCGTTCAAGGAAGATTCCGTGCGTCTCTCGCTCGGCCAGTTGCCCGGCGGCCATCCGCTCTTCGAGGCGCTCGACACGCTGGAGACGCATCTCGCGGCGCTCGCGTCGGCGCTTGCGGCGCACGGCGAGCGGGCGGAATCGTTGCAGGCGCTGGTTCGTCGCGCGCGCGAGTTGCAGGATCTGCTCGCCGGCTGGACGACGCCGCCGACCAAGCTCGAACGCGCCGTCGTCGAGAATGAGGAAACCGCCGTTCAGGCCGCGAAAGAAGAGCCGAACGAGATGGTGCGCTGGATCGAAGTGTTCTCGCACACGGTGCAGTTGCACGAGACGCCGCTCTCCGTCGCGCCGATCTTCGCGAAGCAGCGCGCGGGCGTGCCGCGTGCGTGGATCTTCACCTCGGCGACGCTTTCCGTGCGCGGCGACTTCACGCACTACGCGGCGCAAATGGGTCTCAACGCGCGCCGCTCGATGACCTTGCCGAGTCCTTTTGATTACCCGTCGCAAGGGCTGCTGTACGTGCCGCGCAACCTGCCGCAGCCGTCCTCGCCGCAGTTTACGGACGCCGTGTTCGAGGCCGCGTTGCCGGTGATCGAGGCATCGGGCGGCGGCGCGTTCGTGCTGTGCACGACATTGCGTGCGGTCGATCGCATCGCCACGCGTCTGCGCGACGTGATCGAGCGGCGCGGCTGGGACAATCCGCTACTCGTGCAGGGCGACGCGAGCCGCACCGAACTGCTCGACCGTTTCCGCGCCTACGGCAATGCCATTCTCGTGGGCAGTCAGAGTTTCTGGGAAGGCGTCGATGTGCGCGGCGATGCACTTTCGCTCGTGGTCATCGACAAGCTGCCGTTCGCGCCGCCCGACGATCCCGTGCTGGCCGCGCGTCTCGAGGCGCTGTCGAAGAAGGGCTTGAGCCCGTTCGCCGTGCATCAGTTGCCGCAGGCGGTCATCACGCTCAAGCAGGGCGCGGGGCGCCTGATCCGCGCGGAAACGGATCGCGGCGTGCTGATGATCTGCGATACGCGTCTCGTCGAGAAACCGTACGGACGACGCATCTGGCAAAGCTTGCCGCCGTTCAAGCGCACGCGCGAACTGGACGTGGTGCGCGAGTTTTTCAGCGACGCTTCGAGTTCGGCGACGGAGCAGGTCGAATAGAAGGACTCCTGACGGTTGCCGAGATAAAAAAACGGCCGGTCATGAAGACCGGCCGTTTTTGCTTTCCTGTATCGGCTTTTCAGAATGACCTGATTTACCAGATTTGATACCACGGCTTGCTGTCGCTCGCGCGGCGCTTGCCGGTGACATACGGGCTGTCGGGGAACGTTGCAGCGAGCACGCGCTTGGTGTCGTCGGCGAGTTGCGGCTGATCGAGGCGCTCGTACGACAACATCATGATGTGCAGCGCGTCTTCGGTGGCCGGCGCGTTCTTGTATTCGCGGATGGCGAGCTGCGCGCGGTTGATCGCGGCGACATACGCGCCGCGCCGATAGTAATAATCGGCCGCGTGAACTTCGTGCGACGCCAGCGCGTTCACGATGTAGCGCATGCGCTGGGCGGCGTCCGGCGCGTACTTGCTTTGCGGATATCGGTCGACGACGACCTTGAACGCGTCATAAGACTCGCGCAGCGACTTCGGATCGCGCTCGCTCATGTCCTGACCGGAGAAGCGGCCGAAGAGTCCGAGGTCGTCGTTGAAGTGGATCATGCCCTTCAGATAATACGCATAAGCGATATCCGGATGACCCGGGTGCAGCTTAATGAAACGATCGATAGCCTGATCGGCCGAAGCGGTTTCGCTGTCTTTCCAGTAGCAATACGCGACGTTGATCTGCGCCTGCTGCGCGAAATGGCCGAACGGATCGCGGCCTTCGAGGGCTTCGAAGTATTTGGCGCACTTGCCCCAGTCGCTGCCGGAGAGCGCGTCCTGAGCCTCCGTATATAATTTGTTGTTATTCCACGTTGCCGTTTCGTCGGTCTTCTCGGGCAAGCCGTGACAGGCCGCAACAATGGCGACGCCCGCGGCCAGCGCCAGATACTTGATCGTTTGACGCATCGATTGATGAATGGTGTTGAAGACTCGCATCAGTGCTTGCTGTTCCTGGCTGTTCCTGGCTGACTCTCGCTGTGTCCAGCCGTATTTTCCGGCATCGCTTTTCAAGGATCGCCCGCCGAATCTCGTTCAAATGACCCGCTCAAGTACTCGTCGTACCAAAGACCAACTTAAAGATTATAGCCCATGCGACACCGGCGGCGACTCAGCGCCGGCCGATTCGCAGCCTGCCGCGAGCCAGGAGCCGCCGCGTGAGGCGCGCGTGCCCGACGAACTCGCCGGCGACCGTCTCGACAAGGTGCTCGCGAAGATCTTCCCGGAGTTTTCGCGCAGCCGCCTGCAGGGCTGGATCGAAGAAGGGCGCGTGCTCGTCGACGGCGCGGGCGCCAAAGTGCGCCAGCCCGTGCCGATGGGCGCCACCATCACGCTCGTCCCCGACCTGTTGCCCGAGCAGCTTGCCTTCGCGCCCGAGCCGGTGCCGCTGCATATCGTGTACGAGGACGAAACGCTCGTCGTCGTCAATAAGCCGGCCGGCATGGTCGTGCATCCGGCGGCCGGCAACTGGAGCGGCACGCTGCTCAACGGTCTGCTGCATCGTTACGGCGCTGCCGCAGCGGGGCTGCCGCGCGCGGGCATCGTGCATCGGCTGGATAAGGAAACGTCCGGGCTGATGGTGGTCGCGCGCACGCTGGAGGCGCAAACCGACCTCGTGCGCCAGTTGCAGGCGCGCACGGTCAAGCGGCGCTACGTCGCGTTCGTGTGGGGCACCATGCCGGACGAAGGCACGATCGACGCGCCCATCGGCCGCGATCCGCGCGAGCGCACGCGCATGGCGGTCGTGCGCAGCGCGGCGGGAAAGCCCGCGCGCACGCACTTCCGGACCATCGACCGCACGACGTGGCACGGCCAGCCCGTCAGCGCCATTCACTGCGATCTCGAAACCGGGCGCACGCATCAGATTCGCGTGCACTGCGCGCACTCGGGGCATCCGCTGCTCGGCGATCCGCTCTACGGCCGCGCGCGCGGCAAGCGTTCGGTCACGCCGTTGCCGAACGACTTCGCGCGCCAGGCGCTGCATGCGTGGCGGCTCGGCCTGATTCATCCCGCGACCGGCAAGGAAGTGCACTGGCGCGCGGACTTGCCCGAAGACCTCGCGACGCTCGCCGGGGAACTCGGGCTCGGTCAGGACGAGGAAGTCGAATTCGATGAAGACGAAGACTTCGCGCAGGTCTACAGCATGGACGATGCAGACGACGGCGACGAAGACTGGGACGAAGAAAATGACGAGGACGACGAAGCATGACGAATCAAGCCGCGCTGCATCCTGATGCTTGTCTCTGGCCGCAATGGAAGGTTTCGCCGCGCGTGCGTGCATTCGTGACGACACGCGCGGGCGGCGTGAGCGAAGCGCCTTACGACGGCGGCGCGCCCGGCGCGGGCGGTCTGAATCTCGGCCTGTCGACGGGCGATGCGCCCGCGGCCGTCGCCGAGAATCGCCGTCGCACGCTTGCATCGACGCACATGTCGAACGCCGCTTGGCTCGAACAAATTCACGGCACGCAGGTCGAGGAGGCTCATGCGGTTATCGAACGGCTCGAGCGCGGCGAGCGCACGCGCGCGGACGCGAGCGTGACGGATCGCGCGGGCGTCGTGTGTGTCGTGATGACGGCCGATTGCCTGCCCGTGCTCTTCTGCGACGACGAAGGCCGCGCGGTCGGCGCCGCGCATGCGGGCTGGCGCGGACTGGCGGGCGGCATCGTCGAGAAGACGGGCGAGCGTGTGGCGGCGCTCGCGGGCGTATCGACATCGCGGCTCAACGCGTATCTCGGACCCGCGATCGGGCCGGAAGCGTTCGAAGTCGGCGAGGACGTGCTCGACGCATTCGCCGCCGCGGCGCGGGCCAGCGAGCGCGATGCGACCGTGGCGGCGTTCAGGCACGCGGGCGGCACGCCGGCAAAATACTTCGCCGATATCTACGCACTGGCGCGCCTGCGCCTCGCCGCACTGGGCGTCGATACCGCGCGCATGCACGGCGGCACGCATTGCACGGTGACCGAGAAGCAGCGGTTTTACTCGTATCGGCGCGATCGCGTGACAGGCCGCATGGCAGCCATGATCTGGCTCGCCGAATAATGATCATCGGCAGGCTTGGTTCGAACGCGACAGCGTTTTTCCGCTGATGACGAAACCCCCTGCGAATGCAATATTTCGCATGGGGGAAAACGATAATTAAAAAAATATCGCACTGCGGCAAAATCGGGACGAAGCATTGACATGTTCGTCATCCGAGAGCAAGAATGTTCCTGGAATTCATTCAATCGGGCACGGCGTAGCAAGGCTCATTCTTGCCACGCGCATAAGGCGCACCAACACTTGCGCGCTGGTCAGACAAAGCCCGGCGATGCCTGCGTTAGCAATCCAAGTCTTTCGAGACTCACAGGTCAATAGCGGGTATGGCTTCCAAAACTTCTTCCTCATCTTCCCGCTCCCGTACCGCCGATAGTCATCCG
The DNA here is from genome assembly GCF_000402035.1 of Caballeronia insecticola. Taxonomy (GTDB): domain Bacteria; phylum Pseudomonadota; class Gammaproteobacteria; order Burkholderiales; family Burkholderiaceae; genus Caballeronia; species Caballeronia insecticola. The sequence goes on along the minus strand of NC_021287.1, from coordinate 1,623,970 downwards.
GCTCAGGAAGCTTCCGACACGCCTGGCGCGACCGGCGTCCAGCAGGCGTTCGATCAATGGCTGAACGCGTGGCGCTCCGTAGCCGATCCCGCGCAATGGGCGAAATTCACTCAACAGACAAATACTGCGCAGACGAATACCGCGAATGAATCCGGCGCCGCGGGCGCCGCTTCGCCGTTTGCTGCCTTCGCCGCGTTCACCAACGGTTTTCCGAACGGCTTTCCGTCCGCGTTCCCGAGTGCGTTTCCGACGCTGGGCGCGATGCCGCAAATGCCCGACTTCACGAAGCTCAACGGCATGGCGGAATTTGCCAAACTGGCGAGCAGCATGCCGGGCTTCGGCGCGGCGATGCAGGGTTTGCCCACATTACCCAAGATTCCGACAGCCGCGATTCAGCCCGAACGTCTCCAGCAGTTGCAGAGCAACTATTCGCGGGACGCCTCCGAGTTGCTCAAGCAGGCGTCGGAACAAAGCATCGATCCGAGCGCGCTGAAAGACCGCCGCTTCACGGATACCTCGTGGCAAACCACGCCGGCCTATGCTTTCACGGCGGCGTGGTATTTGCTGAACGCGCGCTATCTGCAGGAACTCGCGGATGCCGTGCAGAGCGACCCGAAGACGCGCGAGCGCATTCGCTTCACCGTGCAGCAGTGGGCCGCCGCGGCTGCGCCGAGCAACTATCTCGCGCTCAACCCCGAAGCGCAGAAGGCGCTCATCGAAAGCAAGGGCGAAAGCCTGCGTCAGGGCATGCTGAATCTGCTCGGCGACATGCAGCGCGGCAAGATCTCGCAGTCGGACGAAACGCGCTTTCTCGTCGGCAAGAACATTGCGTCGACGGAAGGCTCGGTTGTCTACGAGAACGACCTCGTGCAATTGATCCAGTACAAGCCGCTCGCACCGAAGGTCTACGCGCGGCCGCTCTTGATCGTGCCGCCGTGCATCAACAAGTTCTACATTCTCGATCTTTCGCCGGAAAGCTCGCTCGTGCGCTACGGGCTCGAGCAGGGCCATCAGGTGTTCATCCTCTCGTGGCGTAACGCCGATCAGTCGGTGGCGCACAAGACCTGGGACGATTACGTCGAACAGGGCGTGCTCGAAACCATCGGTGTGGTGAAGGAGATCACCGGCGAGGACAAGATCAATACGCTGGGCTTCTGCATCGGCGGGACCATTCTCGCGACGGCGCTCGCCGTGGCGGCGGCGCGTGGCGAGGAGCCGGCCGCGTCGATGACCCTGCTCACCTCGATGCTCGATTTCTCCGACACCGGCGTGCTCGACGTGTTCGTCGACGAAGCGCACGTGCAGTTGCGCGAACAGTCGATCGGCGGCAAGAACGGCGCGCCCGCCGGGCTCATGCGCGGCGTCGAGTTTGCGAACACGTTCTCGTATCTGCGCCCGAACGATCTGGTGTGGAACTACGTCGTCGACAATTACCTCAAAGGACGCACGCCGCAGGCTTTCGATCTGCTGTTCTGGAACAGCGATTCGACCAACCTGCCGGGACCGATGTGCGTCTGGTATCTGCGCAACACGTATCTCGAGAACAAGCTGAAGGAGCCGAACGCGCTGACGGTGTGCGGCGAGAAGATCGACCTCTCGCGCCTCACGCTGCCCACCTTCATCTACGGTTCGCGCGAAGACCATATCGTGCCGTGGAAGTCGGCGTATGCGTCGGCGCCGGTGCTCGGCGGTCCGCAGACTTTCGTGCTCGGCGCGTCGGGTCATATCGCGGGCGTGATCAACCCGCCGTCGAAGAACAAGCGCAGTTTCTGGATGATCGACAGCGACGACGCGCGCCTGCCCGACAGCGCCGACGGCTGGTTCGAAGCCGCGGCGGAGCATCCTGGAAGCTGGTGGCCGGCCTGGTCGAAGTGGCTCGCCGGAAACGCGGGCGAACAGGTCAAGGCGGGCGCGGCGCAGGGTTCGAAGACGTACCCGGTGATCGAGGCCGCGCCCGGCCGTTACGTACTGGAACGCGACTTCTGAGCGGCGTGCGCGCGAGCGCACTGAGTTCGGCGGAACCGCATTAACATTCGATGCAACATTCGATGCCAAAGGAACTGAAATGACTGACGTAGTGATCGTATCGGCCGCGCGTACGGCGGTAGGCAAATTCGGCGGCTCGCTCGCGAAAATCGCGGCGCCGGAACTGGGCGCGACGGTGATCCGCGCCGTGCTGGAGCGCGCAGGCGTGAAGCCGGATCAGGTGAGCGAAGTGATCCTGGGTCAGGTGCTCGCGGCGGGTTCGGGTCAGAACCCGGCGCGCCAGTCGCTGATCAAGGCGGGCTTGCCCGACATGGTGCCCGGCATGACGATCAACAAGGTCTGCGGCTCGGGCCTGAAGGCGGTGATGCTGGCGGCCAACGCGATCATCGCGGGCGACGCGGAGATCGTGATCGCGGGCGGTCAGGAAAACATGAGCGCGGCGCCGCACGTACTGCCGGGCTCGCGCGACGGTTTCCGCATGGGCGACGCCAAGCTGATCGACACGATGATCGTCGACGGTCTGTGGGACGTCTATAACAACTACCACATGGGCACGACGGCGGAAAACGTCGCGAGGGAATTCGGCATCACGCGCGAGCAGCAGGACGCGTTCGCGGCGCTGTCGCAGAACAAGGCCGAGCGCGCGCAAAAGGAAGGCCGCTTCAACGATGAAATCGTGCCGGTCTCGATCCCGCAACGCAAAGGCGAGCCGCTGCAATTCGCCACCGATGAATTCGTGCGCCATGGCGTAACGGCCGAAGCGCTTTCATCGTTGAAACCGGCGTTCTCGAAGGAAGGCACGGTGACGGCGGCGAACGCTTCGGGCATCAACGATGGCGCGGCGGCGGTGGTCGTCATGTCGGCGAAGAAGGCCGAGGCGCTGGGTCTCACGCCGCTTGCGCGCATCAAGGCATACGCGAACGCGGGCGTCGATCCGAAGATCATGGGCATGGGTCCGGTGCCGGCATCGAAGCGCTGTCTGGAGCGCGCGGGCTGGAGCGTGAACGATCTCGATCTGATGGAAATCAACGAGGCGTTCGCCGCGCAGGCGCTGGCGGTGCACAAGCAAATGGGCTGGGATCAGTCGAAGATCAACGTGAACGGCGGGGCGATTGCGATCGGTCATCCGATCGGCGCATCGGGCTGCCGGATTCTCGTCACGCTGCTGCACGAAATGCAGAAGCGCGATGCGAAGAAGGGTCTGGCGTCGCTGTGTATCGGCGGCGGCATGGGCGTGGCGCTGGCGCTGGAGCGCCCGTAAGTCACGTAGAAGCGCGGACAAGCGTCGTCGGGTGGAGCAGGATTGGGAAGGGCCAGCGGCCGGCATGGAGATCGCCGTCCGCATAACGAAAATGGAGTGAGGAATGACGAAGCGCGTAGCGTATGTAACCGGCGGGATGGGCGGCATCGGCACCAGCATTTGCCAGCGTCTGCACAAGGATGGCTTCACGGTCGTCGCGGGCTGCGGCCCGAACTCGCCGCGCCGGGTGAAATGGCTCGGAGAGCAGAAGGCGCTTGGCTTCGACTTCGTCGCCTCGGAAGGCAATGTCGGCGACTGGGAATCGACCAAGAACGCGTTCGACAAGGTCAAGGCCGAAGTCGGCGAGGTCGACGTGCTGGTCAATAACGCGGGCATCACGCGCGACGTCGTGTTCCGCAAGATGACGCACGAAGACTGGACCGCGGTCATCGACACGAACCTGACGAGCCTCTTCAACGTGACGAAGCAGGTGATCGACGGCATGGTGGAGCGCGGCTTCGGACGCATCATCAATATTTCGTCGGTGAACGGGCAGAAGGGCCAGTTCGGTCAGACGAACTACTCGACCGCCAAGGCCGGCATTCACGGCTTCACGATGGCGCTCGCGCAGGAAGTGGCGACCAAGGGCGTGACGGTCAATACCGTGTCGCCGGGTTATATCGGCACGGACATGGTGAAGTCCATCCGTCCGGAAGTGCTGGAGAAGATCGTCGCGACAATTCCCGTGCGGCGCCTGGGCACGCCCGACGAGATCGGCTCGATCGTCGCGTGGCTCGCGTCCGACGAGTCGGGCTTCTCGACCGGCGCCGACTTCTCGCTGAACGGCGGCTTGCACATGGGCTGACGGGCGGAGGCCTGTCCGGAAGGCGCCCGAGCGTCTTCCGGGCGAGCCGCCACTCGCCGGATTTATCAACGATGCGGCGAACACGCAGCAGCGCTTTTTTGCGACAACGCAAGACTTGCTTGCTGCCATCGCAGTAAAGTTTTGCGTTTAAAGGCGTTAAATGACCACCACTACTACTACAAAGAAAGCCGCCGAACGACTCATCAAAAAGTATCCGAACCGTCGGCTGTATGACACGGAGACGAGCACGTACATCACGTTGTCGGATGTGAAGCAACTCGTGCTCGATCAGGAAGAGTTCAAGGTGCTCGACGCGAAGTCCAGCGACGACCTCACGCGCAGCATCCTTCTGCAGATCATTCTCGAAGAAGAGAGCGGCGGCCTGCCGATGTTCTCGTCGGTGATGCTCTCGCAGATCATCCGTTTCTATGGCCACGCGATGCAGGGCATGATGGGCACGTATCTGGAGAAGAACATCCAGGCGTTCATCGACATCCAGCAGAAGCTCACCGAGCAAAGCAAGGGCATTTACGACGGCAATGCGCTGAATCCGGAAGTCTGGTCGCAGTTCATGAACATGCAGGCGCCGATGATGCAGGGCATGATGACGAGCTACATCGAGCAGTCGAAGAACATGTTCGTGCAGATGCAGGAGCAGATGCAGTCGCAGGCGAAGTCGATGTTCAACACGTTCCCGTTTCCGACGCCCACGCCTCCTTCGACGGAAAAGAAGTAATCCATTTCAGCAGCGCGTTCGGGCGTCCGGGCGTGTGACCGGTCGTGTGGCCGGGCGCGTCGGGCGGACCGCATCTCATTCGCCCCGTACCGCGGGAAGCAGCGGCGAAAGCCGTGCGCGGTCTGACGAAGCCGCCCGACGGTTGGCGAAACGCTCCGCCAAACCGCCGGTTCGGCGCTCCGGGGTAAAATAGTGGATTGGTCTCGCTCGTCGCGCGAGGCGCCCCACAACACACCGTCGCAGCGTTGCTCCCCGTGAAAAATTCTTTGGATTCAATCGTCAAGACGAACGCCGTGCCGAAAATCGGCATGGTTTCGCTCGGCTGCCCGAAAGCGCTGGTCGATTCCGAGCAGATCATGACCCAACTGCGTGCCGAAGGTTACGAAATCTCCGGCACCTATGACGGCGCGGATCTCGTCGTCGTCAATACGTGCGGTTTCATCGACGAAGCCGTGCAGGAAAGCCTCGACGCCATCGGCGAGGCGCTCTCGGAAAACGGCAAGGTCATCGTCACCGGCTGTCTCGGCGCGAAGAAGAGCGCGAGCGGCACAGGCCTCATCGAGGAAGTGCATCCGAAAGTGCTCGCCGTGACCGGGCCGCACGCAACCAACGAAGTGATGAACGCGGTGCACGCGCATCTGCCGAAGCCGCACGATCCGTTCGTCGATCTCGTGCCGCCCGCGGGCATCAAGCTCACGCCGCGCCATTACGCGTATCTGAAGATTTCGGAAGGCTGCAATCATCGTTGCACGTTCTGCATCATTCCGTCGATGCGTGGCGATCTCGTTTCGCGCCCCGTCGCCGAAGTCATGCTCGAAGCCGAGAATCTCTTCAAGTCCGGCGTGAAGGAACTGCTCGTCATCTCGCAGGACACGAGCGCGTATGGCGTCGATGTGAAGTACCGCACCGGCTTCTGGAACGGCAAGCCGCTCAAGACGCGCATGACCGATCTCGTCGGCGCGCTCGGTGAACTTGCCGCGCAGTACGGCGCGTGGGTGCGCCTGCATTACGTCTATCCGTATCCGAGCGTCGACGAAGTCATCCCGATGATGGCCGAAGGCCCGCTCAAGGGCCACGTTCTGCCGTATCTCGACGTGCCGTTCCAGCACGCGCATCCGGAAGTGCTCAAGCGCATGAAGCGTCCGGCGAACGCCGAAAAGGTGCTCGAGCGCGTGAAGACCTGGCGCGAGATTTGTCCGGACCTGACCATCCGCAGCACGTTCATCGCGGGCTTTCCGGGCGAGACCGAAGAGCAATTCCAGACGCTGCTCGATTTCATCCGCGAGGCGGATCTCGATCGCGTCGGCTGCTTCGCGTATTCGCCGGTCGAAGGCGCGACGGCCAACGAACTCGACGGCGCGCTGCCCGACGAAGTGCGCGAAGAACGCCGCGCGCGCTTCATGGAACTGGCCGAGGAACTGTCGGCGAAGCGCATGAAGAAGAAGGTCGGCAAGACGCTGAAAGTGCTCGTCGACGAAGTGAGCACGGACGGCGGCGTCGGCCGCACGGCGGCGGATGCGCCGGAAATCGACGGCGTCGTGTACATCGCGCCGGCGACCAAGGCGTCGAAGCGCTACAAGGCCGGCGACTTCGTCTCGGTGAAGATCACCGGCGCGGACGGCCACGATCTCTGGGGCGAGGTGTAAGCATGCCGCACACAGCGCACGTCCTCGCGCTCGGCGAAGCCATGGTCGAGTTCAATCAATCGAGCCGCGCCGCGCCGAACTATCTGCAAGGCTTCGGCGGCGATGTCTCGAATTTTCTGATCGCGGCGTCGCGGCAGGGTGCATCGACGGGCTTCGTGTCCGCCGTCGGCAACGACCACTTCGGGCAATTGCTGCTCGACCTGTGGCGTGCGGAAAACGTCGATACGTCCACGGTGCGCATCGATCACGACGCGCCCACGGGCGTTTATTTCGTGTCGCACGGCGAGAACGGCCATCGCTTCGACTATCTGCGCGCGGGTTCCGCGGCGAGCCGTTATGCGCCGTCGCATTTGCCGCTCGATGCGATCGCCGCCGCGAAGGTCGTGCATCTGTCGGGCATCAGTCTCGCGATCGGCGTGGCGGCGTGCGATGCCGCGCTCGCCGCAATCGATCACGCGCGCACGCACGGCGTGAAGGTCAGCTTCGACACGAATCTGCGGCTCAAGCTGTGGCCGCTCGCGCGCGCCCGCGCGGTCATGCTCGAAGCCATTCGCGCCACGGATATTTGCCTGCCGAGCTGGGACGACGTCACGCTGCTCACCGGCCACGAAGACAAAGACGCAATCGTCGATGCGTTGCTCGCGCTCGGTCCGAAGGTCGTCGCTCTGAAGCTCGGTCGCGAAGGCGCGTATATCGCGACGCCCGACGAGCGGCGCGTCGTGCCGGGCCGCGTGGTCGAAGCGGTCGATGCGACCGGCGCGGGCGACTGCTTCGGCGGCGCATTCATTGCGCGCATCGTCGCGGGCGACGATCCCTTCGCGGCGGCGCGTTACGCGAACGCTGCGGCGGCGTTGTCGACGCAAGGCTTTGGCGCGGTCGCGCCCATCCCCGACAAGGCGACGGTCGAGCGCGCGCTCGCGCAATGACGCGTCGGTGATCGAATCCACACGAATCGAATCCACACAAACAGCGGAGACGGCAACATGGAACGTGAAGTGGTAGTGGTGAGCGGCGTGCGCACGGCCATCGGCGATTTCGGCGGCGCACTGAAGGACTTCACGCCGAGCGATCTCGGCGCGCGCGTCGTGCGCGAGGCGCTTGCGCGTGCAAACGTCGCGGGCGACGAAGTGGGTCACGTGGTGTTCGGCAACGTGATCCAGACCGAACCGCGCGACATGTACCTGGCGCGCGTCGCCGCGCTTGACGGCGGCGTCACGCAACACGCGCCCGCGCTCACGGTGAACCGGCTGTGCGGCTCGGGCCTGCAGGCGATCGTGTCGGCGTCGCAATCCATCTTGCTGGGCGACGCCGATATCGCCATCGGCGGCGGCGCGGAAAACATGAGCCGCGCGCCGTACATCATGCCCGCCGCGCGCTTCGGGCAGCGCATGGGCGACGCGCGTATCGTCGACATGATGGTCGGCGCGCTGAACGATCCGTTCGACAAGATTCATATGGGCGTAACCGCCGAAAACGTCGCGCAGAAGTACGGCATCACGCGCGAGATGCAGGACGCGCTCGCGCTCGAATCGCATCGGCGCGCGGCGAAAGCGATCGAAGCCGGCTACTTCAAGGAACAGATCCTGCCGATCACGCTTGCCTCGAAGAAGGGCGACACCTTGTTCGAGCGCGACGAGCACGTGCGCATGAACGCAACCGCCGAAGACTTCGCGAAGCTCAAACCCGTGTTCGCGAAGGAAAACGGCTCGGTGACGGCCGGCAACGCGTCCGGCATCAACGACGCGGCGGCGGCCGTCGTGCTGATGGAGCGCAGCGTCGCGGAAAAGCGCGGCGCGAAACCGCTCGCGCGGCTGGTGGCGTACGCGCACGCGGGCGTCGATCCGAAGATCATGGGCATCGGCCCGGTGCCCGCCACACAGAAGGTGCTGGAACGCGCGGGCCTGAGCGTGGCCGATCTCGACGTCATCGAGGCCAACGAGGCGTTCGCCGCGCAAGCCTGCGCCGTCTCGCAGGAACTGAAGTTCGATCCGGCGAAGGTCAACCCGAACGGCTCGGGCATTTCGCTCGGCCATCCGATCGGCGCGACGGGCGCGCTCATCACAGTGAAGGCGCTGTACGAACTGCAGCGCATCGGCGGACGCTACGCGCTCGTGACGATGTGCATCGGCGGCGGGCAGGGCATCGCGGCGATTTTCGAGCGCATTTGAAGGACCGAAGGATGATGCAAAGCATGAAGAGGCCGCGGAACCTGCGATGGGCCGCGGTCGCTACGTTGGCCGCGTCCGTGGCACTAGGCACGCTCGCCGGCTGCAATTCGACGATGCCGTCGGGTGCGTCCGGCGTTCTGCCGGCCGATCAGCGCGAACCGGCCGACGCCGACGCGCACGGCGCGCGGGCGGCCATCAAGGAACTCGCACTGCCGCCGCAAAAGCCGCTGACGCCGAATCCGGAATATGCGCGCTTTCCGCGTTATGTCGGCACGCTCGGCGACAAGCAGATCGAGATGAAGCTCGGCGCGAAAACCGATGAACCCTCGGGCGTGCACGGCGAATACCGGATCGTCGGCAGTTCAAGCGTGATTCTCGTCGCAGGCGATCGCGACGGCGACACGCTCGAAATCGAGGAATCGAACGACGGCACGCATATCACGGGCAACTGGGTCGGCAAGTTCGCGGCGGACGGCAGCATGTCGGGCGAACGCATGGACCCCGACGATTCGAACGCGCAGCCGTTCGATCTGCGCCCGGCGGCTGCGGGCGCGAAGCTGCCGCCGGTGTCCGGCGCGCCTGCCACGCCCGCCGCCGCCGCGCCGAAGGCGTCTCCCGCGCCATCGCTGGAACCGGCGCCGCCTGCGCCGCCGCGCAATGCTGTCGGCGGCACGAGCAACGTCATCATCGGCGAATGACGTGTCTTCTTTACGCCGCCGGACGCATCCGGCGGCGTTATCTTTTCGTTTCCGCTTTTATTTCCGCTTCGCATCCACGTCATGACTGATTCCACGAACAACGAACGCGATCTGCAAACCCGTATCGTGCAGCCGGAAGATCGCATCACGCCCGGTTTCGAATCGTTTTCCGTGCCGGTCGCGCGGGCCTCGACGGTCGTGTTTCCCGATCTCGCGACCATGCGCGCGCTCGTCTGGAGCGACGACTCGAAATGGCGCTACGGCCTGCACGGCACGCCGACGACCATCGCGCTTGCGCAGCGTCTCGCCGCGATCGAAGGCGGCGAGCACGCGCTGTTGCAGCCCTCGGGGCTGGCGGCGATTTCCAACGTGTATTTCGCGCTCGTCAAGGCGGGCGATCACGTGCTCGTGCCTGACAACGCCTATTCGCCGAACCGCGAGCACGCCGACTGGCTCGCCGCGGACTTCGGGCTGGAAGTGAGCTACTACGATCCGATGACGGGCGCGGGCATCGCCGATGCCATCCGGCCGAACACGAAGCTCATCTGGCTGGAGGCGCCCGGCTCGGTGACGATGGAAGTGCAGGACGTCCCGGCGATTGCCGCCGTCGCGCGGGCGAAGGGCATTATCACCGCGATCGACAACACGTTTTCCGCCGGTCTCGCCTTCAAACCGTTCGAGCACGGCGTCGACATTTCGGTGCAGGCGCTGACGAAATATCAGTCGGGCGGCAGCGATATCCTGATGGGCGCCACCATCACGCGCGACATCGAACTGCACAAGAAGCTCAAGCGCGCGCGCATGCGGATGGGTATCGGCGTATCGGCGGACGATGCGTCGCTCGTGCTGCGCAGCCTCCCGACGATGAAAACGCGTTACGAGGCCCACGACCGCAGCGCACTCGCGCTCGCGCAGTGGCTCAAGACGCGCCCGGAAGTGGCGGCGGTGCTGCATCCGGCGCTGGAAGACTGTCCCGGCCACGCGTTTTACGAGCGCGATTTCGCGGGCGGCGCGGGCGGTCTGTTCTCGATCGTGTTCGATGGCCGCTACAGCGCCGCGCAAGTCGATGCGTTCGTCGAAGCGCTCGAACTGTTCGCGATCGGCTGGAGCTGGGGCGGCGCGCATAGCCTCGCGATGCCCTACAACGTGCGCTCGATGCGCACCGCATCGCAATGGCCGCACGAAGGCGTGCTCGTGCGGTTCTATATCGGACTGGAAGCGGAAGCGGACTTGCGCGCGGATCTGGAAGCCGCGCTCGTCAAGGCGCTGGGCGCTTAATAGAGCGCCTTAAAAGGGCTGTCTCAAACGAGCCTCAAAAGAGCCGCAGCAGCCCGTCCAGTCCGACGAAGTTGAACGCGACGCTGGCCGCCTGCCGCACGACCGGCTTCGCGCGAAACGCGATCGACAGGCCGGCTTCGGCCATCATCTTGAGGTCGTTCGAGCCGTCGCCCATGGCAATCGCGCGCCGCGGCTCGATGCCGAGCGCCGCGCACGTCTCGACAAGCGTGCGCGCCTTCACGTCCGCGTTGACGATTTCCCCGACGACCTTGCCCGTCAGCTTGCCATCGACAATCTCGAGCGTGTTCGCGCGCGTGTAGTCGAGGCCCAGCCGCGTCTTCAGCCGCTCGGTGAAGAACGTGAAGCCGCCCGACACGAGCAGTGTTTTCAGACCGGCGGCGCGCGCGCCTTCGAGCATGCGCTCCGCGCCCGGCGACAGTTTCAGGCGCTCCTCATAAACCCGTTCCAGCGCGCTGGCGTCGAGGCCTTTCAGCAGCGCGACGCGGCGCGTGAGGCTCTCGTTGAAGTCCTTGATCTCGCCGCGCATCGACGCTTCCGTGATCGCCGCGACCTCGGCCTTCAGCCCGCAAAAGTCCGCAATTTCGTCGATGCATTCGATCGTGATGAGCGTCGAATCCATGTCCATCGCGACGAGGCCGAAGTCTGCGAGCGCCGCGCCCGGCGCGACATACGCGTAATCGAGCCCGTGCGCGCCGCAGTACGCATCGATGTCGGGACGCTGCAGCGGATCGGCCTCGGTGAGACGCAAGAGCGTGTCGTCGGCACGCTGCATGTCCTTCGAGCGGGCCAGCGCCGCGAGCGGGCGCAGATGCGAATCGGAGATCGGGGTCGTGCTTTGAATGACGAGGTTCATCGGGGGCAGAAGCCGTAAAAGCGCGTAAAAATGCGCGAAACCGCTATTGTACGGGCGCCGCGTGCGGTGAAGCTCGGCCTCAGCGTTGCACGCGCGCCGGATCGACATCCCAGTAAGGCGGCTCGCCGAACTGCGCCGCCAGGAACTCGATAAACGCGAGCGTCTTCGGCGGCACGAACGCGCGGCTCGGATACACGGCCCAGATCGCGACGGTCTGCGCGAGCGGATAGTCGTCAAGGAGCGTGACGAGTTCGCCGCTCGCGAGCAGCGGCGCGACGCTCCACGTCGATTTCAGCCCGATGCCGATGCCCGCCGCGAGCGCGTCGCGGATCACTTCGCCGTTGTCGGTGGCAAGCCGCCCGGCGACGCGCACGTCGATGACGCCCGTCGGCGTGACGAAGCTCCAGTCGCGCTGATCGGCGAGGATCACGCATTCGTGCTGCGCGAGATCGGCCGGATGCCGCGGCGTGCCGTGCTCCGCCAGATACGCGGGCGACGCGCACAGCACGCGCCGGTTGCTGGCGAGTTTCTTCGCGACGAGCGTGGAATCCTTCAGCGCGCCGATGCGGATTGCGAGGTCGATGCCTTCGTCGACGAGATCGACAATCTGATCGGTCATGCGCAACTCGATGCTCACGCCGGGAAACTGGCGCAGAAACGCGGGAATCAGCGGCGAGATGTGCTGGCGGCCGAGCGAGGAGGGCATTGTCACGCGCAGACGGCCGTGCGGATGCTCGCGCGCGTGCCCGACCGATGCCCGCGCGGCCTCGGCGGCGTCGAGCAGTTCGCGGGCGTGCGCGGCGAAAATTTCGCCTTCCTGCGTGACGGAGACGCGCCGCGTCGTGCGATGCAAAAGCCGCGCGCCGAGCATGCGCTCCAGCCCGGCGATGCGCGCGCTCGCCACCGCCGGCGACAGCCCGAACTCGCGCGCCGCCGACGACAGATTCGCCAGCGCCGCCGCGCGCATGAAGAGGCCGACATCGAGCAGATCGAGCCGCTCGCGGGTGGTCTCGGCCGCGTGAAGTTCGCTCGCCATTTGATGGCTTTCCCGAAAAATGTTTCAGCGATTATGACCGTTTTCAGAAGGCCGGGTGAGCACTAAGATGAACGCACGTCTTCCATCCTTGCGTCTACGGAGCTTATTCATGAAAGCCATCGGCCTGACCCGCTACCTCCCGATTTCCAATCCCGACTCGCTGGTCGATATCGAACTCGACACGCCGGCGCCCACAGGCCGCGATCTGCTCGTGAAAATCGAGGCGATCGCGGTCAACCCCGTCGACACGAAAGTGCGCGCGCCGAAGGACAAGATCGAGGAAACGCCGCGCGTGCTCGGCTGGGACGCGGCGGGTGTAGTTGTCGCGGCCGGTCCCGAGGCCACGCTGTTCAAGGCGGGCGACCCGGTCTATTACGCGGGCGACATCACGCGACAAGGCGCCAACAGCGAGTTCCACCTGATCGACGAGCGTATCGTCGGCGCGAAGCCGAAGTCGCTCGATTTCACCTGCGCGGCCGCGCTGCCGCTCACGACCATCACCGCGTGGGAAGCGCTCTTCGACCGGCTGCGCGTGTCGGCGGAGGGCAAGGACGCGGGCAAGTCGGTGCTGATCATCGGCGGGGCGGGCGGCGTGGGCTCGATCGGCATTCAACTCGCCAAGCGCGTCGCGAAGCTTCAGGTGATCGCCACCGCCTCGCGGCCCGAGTCGGCGAAGTGGGCGGAAGAACTCGGCGCGGATTACATCGTCAATCACTTCGAGGACATCCCGAAGCAGATGAAGGAGATCGGCTTTGCACAGGTCGATTACGTGCTGATCTTCAACGACACCGACAAGCATTTTCCGGCTGCGGCCGAGGTCATCAAGCCGCAGGGCGGCATCTGCACGATCGTCGAGAATGCGAAGCCGCTGCCGGTCGAATTGCTGAAAGCGAAAAGCGCGGCGTTTCACTGGGAGTTCATGTTCACGCGCGCGATGTTCAAAACGCCCGACATGATCGAGCAACACAAGCTGCTTTCCGAAGTGGCGCGGCTGATCGACGCAGGCACGATCCGCACGACGCTCGGCCGCGATCTCGGCAAGATCGACGCGGCGAACCTTCGCGAGGCGCATCGCTTGCTGGAAGAAGGGCGCACGGTCGGCAAGATCGTGCTGACCGGCTTTTGATGTCGCGTTGACGAACGTCATCGATGGGACCTTCGACTGGGGTTATCCACTAGGATGACCCGGCATGCGCGGCGCTAGACTGAATCCGCCCTAGGGTATTCAATTCGGCATTCCGGCGCGCGTGCAGGGCGCCGGATTTCCTCAAGCGCTTGATACGGAGGTGGCGGCATGAATCGTCGTTCGATCGTTCGTCGCATGAGTTCCGTCGCCGCGCTCGCGATGTTCGCCGCGACCGCCCAGGCGACGCCAGGCATCAAGGTTCTCTCCGAAGCGCCCAATGACGGTCCCATCAAATACACCGTGAAGATGGCATCGAAGAGTTTCGGTAACGAGCAGGAAACGCGTACGATCCGCTCCGGCCAGACCGACGACTTCACCTGGCAGGGCAGCGCACCCAACGGCGCGCAGGCCGTGCCGGACGGCTGTCCGCAGGCGGCGTCGGTGCCGAAAAGCGCGGACGGCGCGGCGGTGAAACAGGTGCAGATACGCTTCGCGCCGGTGGTCGCGGACAACGGCGCGGCGAACGTGCAAATCAGCTTTCGCGCCTACGCGCCCAAAGGCACGAACAAGGTGACCGTGGGCGGCAAGAGCCTGCAATGTCCGGTCGATAATCGTTTCAGCCAGATCGTGCGCTTTTCCATGCCGACATCGACGGGATCGAAAAAGACCGTCACCCTCGACGACGGCACGCAACTGACTGTCACGGCGAGCCGGAAGTAGTTTTTTGCGCGGTTTTCTATCCGAAAGCCGCGCTTTATTTTCGACTTAATTCGCAACTAACGGTCTGTCGAGCAAACGTCCTGACACCGGCAGCGGCCGCGATATTTTTCCCAATTCCGCGTTCGATCAGTAAGGCTTACAGATCGGCCGCGTCGCGAGCGCGACATGTGCCCGGACGCGCTTGTGCCGATGGCTCTGGCGCCGCTTGGCACGCTTCGTGCGATTCCTTCCGATGCGCGCGACTCCGCGCGAGCAATCCGACAGCGAAGGTGCCGCGATGCCCCACATGATCTGGAAAGGCGCGATCAGCTTCGGGCTGGTCCACGTGCCCGTGCAACTCTATCCGGCGACGCAGTCGGAGAAAGTCGGCTTCAATCTGCTCGACAAGCGTTCGATGGATCCGATCGGCTACAAGCAGATCAACAAGAACACGGGTAAGGAAGTCACGCGCGACGACATCGTGCGCGGCTTCGAATACGAGAAGGGCAAGTACGTCGTGATGACGGATGCCGAAATCCGCGCGGCCAATCCGGAATCGACGCAGACGGTCGACATTCTCGCTTTCGTCGATGCGCCCGAAATCTCCTTCCTCTCGCTCGATACGCCTTATTACCTCGCGCCTGATCGCAAGGGCGAAAAGGTCTATGCGCTCTTGCGCGACGCGTTGAAGGATACGGGCAAGGTCGGCATCGCGAGCGTCGTGCTGCACAACAAACAGCATCTGGCGGCGCTGATTCCGGTCGGCCCGGCGCTCGCGCTCAACACGCTGCGCTGGGGCGACGAAGTGCGCGACTTCAGCCAGTTCAAGTTCCCCGACGAAGACACGAAGAAGGCCGGCGTCTCGCCGAAGGAACTCGAGATGGCCAAGCGCCTTATCGACGACATGAGCGACACGTGGGATCCGTCGAAGTATCACGATACGTTCCGCGACGACATCATCGCGCTCGTCGAGAAGAAGGTGAAACAGGGCAAGGTCGCCGAAGTGATGAAGATCGAGGAAGGCAGCGAGCACAAGGCATCGGCCGATATTCTCGACTTGTCCGAACTGCTCAAGCGCAGTCTGAAGAAAGGCGCTCCGGCCAAACGCGGCAGCAAGTCTGCGCAAGCCGCCGCCGCTTCTGACGCTGCCGACGACACGACCGACGACAGCGGCGAGGAACCCGCGCGCCCCGCCCGCAAGACGACGCGCCGCAAGCGCGCGTAGATAACGAACGAGTCACCAACGAGTCACGGGTCCGACGACGATGGCTGCAAAGCTCGAAACCTATCAGCGCATGCGCAGCTTCGACAAGACGCCGGAGCCGTCCGGTACTGCGAAGCGGGGCACGCGCACGAAGAAGGCCGCCCCGCAAGGGCTTTCGTTCGTGATTCAGGAACACGATGCGCGCCGCCTGCACTACGACTTCCGGCTGGAACTCGACGGCACGCTCAAATCGTGGGCCGTGCCGAAGGGGCCGAGCCTCGATCCGTCGGTGAAGCGGCTTGCCGTGCATGTCGAGGATCATCCGCTCGATTACGGCTCGTTCGAAGGCGAGATTCCCGAGGGCAACTATGGCGCGGGCAGCGTCATCGTGTGGGATCGCGGGACGTGGGCGCCGCAATCGGGCAGCTTCGAGGACGCCGCGCGCGAGTACGAGAAAGGCAAGCTCAAGTTCACGCTCGACGGCGAAAAGCTGCACGGCGGCTGGACGCTCGTGAAAAGCCATATGCGCGGCAGCGGCGACAAGGAGCAATGGCTGCTCATCAAGGAGCGCGACGACGACGCGCGGCCCGAAGCCGAGTACGACATCCTGTTGAAGAAGCCGGGCAGCGTGCTGTCGGAGTCGCTTGGCGCGCGCTCCAAGAGCGGCGCAGTGCGCGAGCGTACGGAGCGCCGGGCGAGTGCGAAGAAAACTACAGCACGCAAGTCAGCGGCAAAGACCACGAAGACGAACGGCCACGCGCATCCGGATATCGTCGCGACGCGCAGCGCGGAATCGCTGCGCACGCTGTCGCATGAACCCGCGATCGAAGGCGCGCTCAAGGCGAAGCTTCCCGCGAGCCTCAAGCCGCAGCTTGCGACGCTCGTCGATGCCGCGCCGCCCGGCGACGACTGGGCCTATGAAATCAAGTTCGACGGTTATCGCGTGCTGGCCCGCATCGAGACGGTGAAGGGCAAACGCGTGATCCGCATGGACACGCGCAACGGCAACGACTGGACCGCGAAGTTCTCGAAGCAGGTGAAGGCGCTTGAACAACTCGACATCGAAAGCGGCTGGCTCGACGGCGAAGCCGTGGTGCTAGACGAACGCGGCCTGCCCGATTTTCAGGCGCTGCAAAACGCCTTCGATGTGGGGCGGCCGCAGGACATCGTCGTGTATTTCTTCGATGTGCCTTATCTCAACGGCTACGACCTGCGCCACGTGCCGCTCGTGCAGCGTCGCGCGATTCTGAAGGCGCTGATCGAACCGATCGACGATCCGGTACTGCGCTATTCGCAGGACTTCGCCTTTCACGCCGACGACCTGCTGAAAAGCGCATGCGACATGGCGCTCGAAGGCATCATCGGCAAGCGCATGGATGCCACGTATGTGTCGGGGCGCAGCAATTCGTGGATCAAGCTCAAGTGTCGTCGCCGGCAGGAGTTCGTGATCGGTGGCTATTCGGAGCCGTCGGGCAGCCGTGGTCAGTTCGGCGCGCTGCTGCTCGGCGTCTACGACACGCACGGCAAGCTGCAATACGCGGGGCGCGTCGGCAGCGGCTTCGATCACGCGACGCTTGTCGCGGTGAAGAAGGAACTCGACCGCCGCGAAAGCAAGCGCATGCCGTTTGCGAGCGAGCCTCAGGAACGCAGCCGGACACCCGTGCATTGGGTGAAGCCGGAACTCGTGGCCGAATGCAATTTTGCGGAATGGACCAAGGAGCGCATCGTGCGACAAGCATCGTTCGTCAGTCTGCGCGACGACAAACCGGCGCGGCAGATCGTGAAGGAAGAGCCCGCCGCGGCGAAGAAGGTGGCCAAGAAAGCGGCCACTAAGACCGCCACGAAAACAGCGGCGAAGAAGAGCGTCGCCGCAAAAACCAAGTCGGCTTCGACCGAAGTCGATGGCGTGAAGATCAGTCATCCGGAACGGGTCATCGACAAGTCCACCGGGCTGCGCAAGATCGATGTCGTCGAGTATTACGCATCGGTCGCCGACTGGATCTTGCCGCATCTGAAGGACCGGCCGGTGTCGCTCGTGCGCGCGCCTGAGGACATCGGCGGCGAGCTTTTTTTTCAGAAGCACAGCGCGAAGCTCGCGATTCCGCATATCACGCAGCATCCCGATATCGATCCGGGCCATCCACCGCTGCTTACCATCGAGTCGGCCGGCGCGCTCGTCGGCACGGCGCAAATGGGCACCGTCGAACTGCATACGTGGAATGCGGTTGCGTCGAACATCGAAAAGCCGGATCGCATGGTGTTCGATCTCGATCCGGGTGAGGGCGTGGGCTGGGCGCGCATGATCGAGGCCGCGCGGCTTACGCGAGAACTGCTCGTCGAACTGGGTCTCGAATCGTTCTGCAAGACGAGCGGCGGCAAGGGCTTTCACGTGGTCGTGCCGCTCGTGAAGCAAGCGGGCTGGGACGAGATGAAGGACTTTTCGCAGGCCGTCGCGCAACACATGGCGAGCACCTTGCCCAAGCTCTTTTCCGCGAAGATGGGCATGCAGAATCGCAAGGGGAAGATTTTCATCGACTATCTGCGCAACAACCGCGGCTCAAGCACGGTCGCAGCGTTTTCGTTGCGGGCGCGTCCGGGACTCGGCGCATCCATGCCGATCGCCTGGGAAGAACTCGACGATGTGCAGAGCGGCGATCAATGGAACATCGGCAACGTGCGCGAACGGCTTGATGCGTTGAAGGACGATCCGTGGGCCGGCTATGAACGCGCGCGCAAGCGGCTCACGGCCGACATGAAGAAGCGGCTCGGGCTGAACAACCCGCGCAAATGAGTCAGGCAGACGAAGCAAACGAAAGAGGGAGGATGCGATGAAACAAGCGAAGAAGGAACCCGCCAGTGCGCCCGAGCACGGACGCGACACAACGCAGCACGACGATGCCGCCAACGCGCCGCTGCCTCACGAAGCGGATCAGAACGTCGAATCGCAGCATGAGCACGCAGCGCGCGATGTGGGCAAGCAGGCGCATGAAGATGTCGAACGCGGTCTCGTCGACACGGACGAGCCGCTGCGAGGTCACGCGCCGGAACGACGCGAGCATCCCGACGGACGTTCTCGCAAAGCCTAGGCAAACATTTGCACCGGATGGTTAAGAACATCCCGGACACGCGTACCCCCGCTTGACGAATGGCAGCGCCGGGGCCGGTTGCGTAGAATGATTCAGTCATCGAACGCGGGCGCGGTCATAACCGCTTTGAGAAGGGTTGCCGCGATTTTTCTACCGATACATACCGCGCGTGACGCGCCATAACCGGTAAGCGCTTCCGATGCCCGTATCGTCATGCCGCGTCGCGGCTCGCAGTCAACCTAACGAAACATGTCACTCGACCTTCTGTCCCGCCTGAAGCACGAAACCGCCGCGTGTCACGCGCGGCTCGAGAATGCGCTCGACCTGATGCGGGACAACCTGCAACGCGACGAATACATCGCGCTGCTCGAACGATTTTATGGCTACGTCGCGCCTTGGGAAGACGCGGCCGCCGCATGCCTGCCGGCATCGCTTGCCGGTTTCTTCGACGAACGCCGCAAGGCGCCGCTTCTTGCCGCCGATCTCGCCGCGCTTTTAGGCGAGCGCAGGCCGGTCGGCTCCGTGCCTCAAGCGGACGCCGTCTACGATCTGCCGCCCATGCACAACCTCGGCGGCGCGTTCGGCTCGATGTACGTGATGGAAGGCAGCACGCTCGGCGGGCGCTTCATCGCGCCGCATGTCGCGCAGCAACTCGATCTGCCGCCGGGCATCGGCAACGCCTATTTCAACGGTTACGGTGCGCGCACGGGCAGCATGTGGAAGGCGTTTCGCGAGACGGCGGCGTCGGTTGTGCCGGAGCTTCAATACGACGACGCGGTGCAGGCTGCCATCGCAACGTTCGACACTCTGCAGTCGTGGCTGTGTCCCGAAGCAGCCGAACTCGGCTGCGCGCAGCCCGCGCCGAGGGCGGCTTCATGAGCGGACCTTCACGCGATGCCCACGGACCGCCCGATGCCGAAGCGCGCCGGCTCACGCTCAGCTCGGGCGTCGCGAACAAGGACTGCGACGCCGAGCCGATCCACATTCCCGGCGGCATCCAGCCGCACGGCTACGTACTGACGCTCGACGACGATCTGCATATCGTGCAGGCCAGCGAAAATTTGTCGGCGCTGACGGGCGGTCCCGTCGAGACGCTGCTCGGTCAGCCGCTCGATGCCGTGCTCGGCGCGGCAGGCGCGCAGCGCATCGCGCAGACGGCGGCCATGGCGGCGCTCGATGATTCGCCGCTCTATGTCGGCGCGATCGACGTACAGCCGGCATCGTCGGGCGATCAACCGCTGCGACTCGACGTGACGATGCATCGGCACGACAGCGTATTGATCATCGAGATGGAAGCCGCCGCGTCGGACGGCGATGCATTCGCCGCGATGTATCCGCTCGTGCGCACCTTCGCGCGCGGGCTGCAGGACGCGGCAAGCGTTCAGGAACTTGCCGAGCTTGCCGTGCGCGAGGTGCGCGCGATCACGCGCTTCGGCCGCGTCATACTCTACAGCTTCGACGAAGAAGGCCGCAGTCACGTGCTCGCGGAAGATCGCGACGAAAGCTATGCGTCGTTCCTGCATCAGTTCTTTCCCGCGTCGGACATTCCGCGTCAGGCGCGCGCGCTGTATCTGAAGAACCGCATTCGCCTCGTCGCCGACGTCGACTACACGCTTGCGCGGCTCGTGCCCGCCACGAACCCGCTCACCGGCCGTCCCACCGATCTCACCTATACGACACTGCGCAGCTTCTCGCCGGTGCATCTCGAATACATGCGCAACATGGGCACGCATGCGTCGATGTCGGTGTCGATCGTCGTGCGCGGCCAGTTGTGGGGACTCGTCTCCTGCCACGATCACGACGCGCGCATCGTGCCGTTCGATACGCGCGTCGCGGTCGAGCATCTCGGGCACATGCTGTCCTTGCAGATCGAGGCGAAGGAAGAGCGCGCCGAAGGCGAATATCTCGCCGGCCTGCGCCGCACGATGGGCCGTCTGATCGGCGCGATGGGCGAGCACAAGAGCTTCGTGGCCGGCCTTCAGTCGGTGCCGAACGATGTGCTGGGCTTCGCGCGTTCGGCGGGCGCGGCTATCGTGATGGACGATCAGATCACGCTGCTCGGCGCGACACCCGACGAAGACACGGTGCGCGCGCTCACGCAGTGGCTCGCGGAACATACGTCGGGCGTGTGGGCCACCGATTCGCTCGCGCGGCAGTGGCCGCCGGCCCGGGCGCATGTCGATAGCGCGTGCGGCGTGCTCGCGGTGCCGGTGTCGCAGATATTCCGCAACTATCTGCTATGGTTCCGGCCCGAAGTCATGCAGACCATCAAGTGGGCGGGCGAGCCGGTGAAGATCGAGGACGCCGCGGGCGCGAGCGCGCCGCGCACGAACTTCTCTCCGTGGCTCGAAACCGTACGCGGGCATTCGGCGATGTGGCGTCAGGGCGAGATCGAAATCGCCAGCGAATTGCGCGGTGCGCTGCTCAATATCGTGCTGCGCCGCGCCGAAGAGCGCGCCGAGCTCGCGACCGAACTCACGCGCGCGAATAAGGAACTGGAGGCGTTTTCGTATTCGGTGTCGCACGATTTGCGCGCGCCGCTGCGGCATATCGCGGGATACGGCGATCTGTTGCGCGAGCAGGAAGGCGAGCGCATGTCGGAGAAGAGTCGGCGCTTTCTGAACAACATGCTCGACTCGGCGCGCTTCGCGGGCACGCTCGTCGATGATCTCCTCACCTTCTCGCAGATGGGCCGCGCAGCGCTGCGCCCCGCGCCGGTCGACCTCGGCCTGCTGGTGCGCTCGGTCGTGCAGGAGTTCGAGACGGAGGCGTCCGGGCGGCAGATCGAATGGGTAATCGGCGAACTGCCGCACGTCACCGGCGACGCCGCCTTCCTGCAACTCGCGCTGCGCAATCTCATTTCGAACGCGGTGAAATATACGAGAACGCGGGAATCGGCGAAAATTGAGATATTCGCGAACCGCACCGGCGACGAATACGTGATCGGCGTGCGCGACAACGGCGTTGGCTTCGACATGAAATACGGCGCCAAGCTGTTCGGCGTGTTTCAGCGCCTGCATCGCGCGGAGGAGTTCGAAGGCACGGGCATCGGGCTCGCGAACGTGCGGCGCATCGTCGAGCGGCACGACGGACGCACGTGGGCCGAAGGGCGGCTGGGCGAGGGCGCGGTATTCTATTTCTCGTTGCCGGTCGCGTTTCGCAGTATCAACACCGCACAAGGCGCGCAGGGCGCGTCAGCCACACAGTCAAGAAGAAACCATGCTTAAACCGATACTTCTCGTCGAAGACAACCCGAACGACCTCGAGCTCACGCTCGTCGCGCTGGACAAGAGCCAGCTCGCCAACGAGGTGATCGTCGCGCGGGACGGTCAGGAAGCCATCGACTATCTCACCTGCGAAGGCGACTGGAAGGATCGCGCGCCGGGCAATCCGGCCGTCATCCTGCTCGATCTGAAGCTGCCGAAGATCGACGGTCTCGAAGTCCTCGACATGGTGCGCTCGAACGCGTCGCTGAAGAGCATTCCCGTCGTCATGCTGACTTCGTCGCGCGAGGAGCAGGATCTCGTGCGCAGTTACGAACTCGGCGTGAACGCGTATGTGGTGAAACCGGTGGAATTCGCCGAGTTCGTCGAGGCCATCAGCGACCTCGGCGTATTCTGGGCCGTGCTGAACGAACCGCCGCCGGGCTCGACGCGCTTTCGTCGTCCGCCGCCCGCGCAATGATCGCTGAGTCCATGTCCGCGCCATCGTCAATGTATTCGTCTCCTCGCGAGGGCGCCTAGATCATGCAGCCGCTGCATCTGCTTCTTGTCGAAGACAACGCACTCGATGCGGAGCTGACGATCGCTCAACTGGAGCGCGCGGACTACGCGGTCGATGCGTCGATCGTCTACGACGCCGCGAGCTTCATCGCCGAAATCGAGAAAAAGCGCTTCGACGTGATCCTCGCCGATTTCGTCATGCCGACTTTTTCCGGCATCGAGGCGCTCACCATCGCGAGCGAACGCCTGCCGGACACGCCGTTTATCTTCGTGTCGGGATTGCTCGGCGAAGAGCACGCCGTCGACATGTTGAAGCGCGGCGCCACCGATTACGTCCTCAAGCAGCGTCTGCAACGTTTGCCCGCGGTCGTGCGCCGCGCGATGCGCGAAAGCGCCGAGCGGTCGCAACGGATCGCGGTCGAGCGTGCGCTGCGCGAGACCGAGACGCACTTTCGCCTGCTGATCGACGCGCTCAAGGATTACGCCGTCATCACGCTCGATCCGGAAGGGCGCATTCGCACGTGGAACGCCGCGTCCGAGCGCATTCTGGGCTTTCCCGCGCAGGACGTGCTCGGTCATTCCGCGAACATCTTCTATAACCAGGAAGATCGCGAAACGGGCGTGTTCGAGACCGAGCTGGAGACGGCGCGGCGCGAAGGCAGCGCAAGCGACGACCGCTGGCTGTGGCGCAAAGACGGCCACTCGTTTTTCGCATCAGGCGTGACGACCGCCATTCGCAGCGAGCACGACGAGCTGATCGGCTTTTCGAAGATCGTGCGCGACGCCACCGACGCCCACATGGCTGCCGACGCGCTGCGGCTCGCGAAGGATCAGGCGGAATCGGCGAATCGCGCGAAGGACCATTTTCTGGCGGTGCTGTCGCACGAACTGCGCACGCCGCTCACGCCGATCCTCGCGGCCGTGCGTCTGCTCGAAATGAAACATTCGCTGCCGCGCGAGGCGCATCCGACGCTCGATCTGATCCGCCGCAATGTCGAGCTGGAAGCACGGCTGATCGACGATCTGCTCGATCTGACGAGCATCGCGCGCGGCAAGCTGTCGCTCAATTTCGCGAGCGTCGCGCTCGATACGCTGCTGACGAGCGCGCTCGACATGTCCGAAGCCGACCTGCGCACCAAAGGCCTCACGCTGGACACGCATTTCGACGCGAGCCGCTGCGTCGTGCTGGGGGACGCCGCGCGCCTTCAGCAGATCGTCTGGAATCTGATGAAGAACGCGGTGAAGTTCACGCCGGCGGGCGGGCGTATCGAAGTGCGCACGTGGAATGCCGACCTGATGACGATCTCGGTCTCCGTGGCGGACAGCGGCATCGGCATCAGCGCGGAGGCGTTGCCGCGCATCTTCTCGGCGTTCGAACAGGCCGACGACTCCATCACGCGCTCGTTCGGCGGTCTGGGGCTCGGCCTGGCGATCGCCAGCACGCTCGCGCAAAAGCACGGCGGCACGCTCTCGGCTTACAGCGAAGGCCGCGAGAAGGGCGCGCGCTTCACGCTCACGCTGCCGCTCGCCAAGGCGCAGCCCGAACATGCGGACGAACCGCGCGTCGAGGCCGCGCATCAGGAGCAGGGACGCGCGCTCAAGGTGCTGCTGGTGGAGGACAACGAGCAGACATCGTCGGCGATGGCCGAAGTGCTCGAAATGCTCGGCCACGAAGTGACGGTCGCCGTCACCGTCACGAGCGCGCTCGAGTGCGCGGCGCGCAGCGCGTTCGATCTGCTCGTCAGCGACATCGGCTTACCGGACGGCAGCGGTCTCGATATCGCGCGGGCGTGGCAGAACCTGCAGCCCGACAAGCCGTCGGTTGCGATCACCGGCTACGGCATGGACGAGGACATCCGCCGCTGCCGCGAAGCCGGCTTTCGCGATCATCTGACCAAGCCGGTCAATTTCTCGCGGCTCGAAGCGTTGATTCAATCGCTGGCGGAACAGTCTTCGAAATAGACTATCGGTTGCTTGCTGCGTGAGCGATTCGGAAAAATTTCGTCTTCCGCGCCGGTGAATGTCGATTGACGGCCGTGCCGATCGTTGTAGGGTATGAGAGCGGCGCGCCACGCAGGCGCGCCTCGTTCTTCATTCACTACACGGAGCCGAAATGTCCAATCCAGCCGTTGATCGCATCCCCAAAGACATGCATTCGCTGACCCCGCATCTGTGCTGCGCGGGCGCCGCCGAGGCGATCGAGTTCTACAAGCGCGCGTTCAACGCCGTCGAACTGGGCCGCATGCCCGCGCCGGACGGCAAGCTCATGCATGCAATGGTGAAGATCGGCGATTCCACGCTGATGCTCGTCGACGAAAACCCCGCTTTCGGCATCCTGGGTCCGAAGGCGATCAAGGGTTCGCCCGTCACGATCCATCTTTATGTCGAGGACGCCGACGCCATCGTGAAGCAGGCGGCCGACGCCGGCGCGAAAGTCATCATGCCCGTCGCAGAAATGTTCTGGGGCGACCGCTACGGCCGTCTGGAAGACCCGTTCGGTCATCAATGGTCGGTCGCCACGCACGTGCGCGACGTGAGCCCCGAGGAGATGAAAGACGCCATGTCCAAGGGATGCGCGTAACCCGCACGTCTACTCCACGCACATGAAAGGAGACTCGCACATGCAGAAGATTTCGCCCTGTCTATGGTTCGACGGCAACGCCGAGGAAGTGGTGAATCACTACATCGGCATATTCAGGAACGCGCGCATCAAGGAGATCATGCGTCATATCGAAACCAGTCCGGGACCGGTCGGCAGCGTGCTCGCGATCCTGTTCGAATTGGAAGGCGAGGATTTCATGGCGCTGAACGGCGGCCCGGAATTCACGTTCACGCCGGCCATTTCGATGTTCATCAAATGCGAAACGCAGGCGGAGATCGACCACTACTGGGACAAGCTGCTGGACGGCGGCCAGTCGATGGCGTGCGGCTGGCTCACCGACCGCTTCGGCGTGACGTGGCAAGTCGCGCCCAGGCGTCTGCCCACGATGCTGCAGGACCCGGACCCGGTGAAGGCCAATCGCACGATGACGGCGATGCGCGGCATGATCAAGCTCGATATCGCCGAACTGGAGCGCGCGTACAACGGCGCCTGACGCGCTGCACGCGAGTCTTCAAACGCCGCGCTTGCGCGCTTGGCGCTCGACGAGCTTCGAGGCCATGAAGCGATGATCCGGCGAGAACAGCCGCCGGTACGTCATCACCACGGCCCCGACCACGCCGAGCCCCGACGCCGCCGCGATCAGAAACATGATCACGATCTGATAGCGCACCGCCTGTAGCGGCGACTGCCCGGCGAGTACCTGACCGGTCATCATGCCCGGCAGGCTGACGAGACCGACCACGGCCATCTGATTCAGCGTCGGAATCATGCCCGCGCGCACGGCCTGGCGCGCGGGCCCTTGCGCCGCTTCCCAGCGCGTCGCGCCGAGCGCGAGCGACATTTCGACCGCCGCGCGCCCGGCGGTCAGTTCCTCCGTCATGCGTTCGATGCCGAGCGATACGCCCGTCAACGTGTTGCCGAGGATCATGCCGAGAATCGGAATCGCGTATTGCGGCTCGTACCACGGATGAATCCGGATCACGACGAACAGCCCGAACGCGCCGATCAGCCACGAACTGCCCCAGATCGACACGATGCTGTCCGCACGTTGCCCGACATACGTGCGCCGCCCGCGATCCGACGCGGCCAGCCCGGCGATGATCGTCATCAGCGCCATCAGCGGCAGCACGACATACCAGCGATTGAACGCGAACACCCAGCCGAGCACATAGCCGATCAGCAGCAGTTGCACGACAGTACGCACCGCGGCGATGAGCAGCTTGCGCTCCAGCCGCAGATCGAGCGCCACCGAGAGCGCCCCGTTCACGAGGATCAACATCGCCGCCAGCGCGATATCGAACAGGCTGAGATCCTGAAAGCCGCTCATCGCAGGTCTCCTCCGAGAACGCCCGCGTTCATCGTCAGATGACGCGTGGCGACGCGACGCGCTTGTTCCGGATCGTGCGAAACCCAGATGCACGCGCGCTGGGGATCGGCGTCGAACCAGGCCGATACGAGCGCTTCGATGGAGCGGGCGGACGCCGGATCGAGCGATGCAGTGGGCTCGTCGAGCAACAGCACGTCGGGCGCGAGTTGCAGCACGCGCACGAGCGCGGCGATCTGGGCCTCGCCGCCGGAGAGATCGGCGGCGAGCTTGTCGAGGAAGTCGGCGCCGCGTCCGGCCGCCTCGGCGAGCCGCGCGGCCGTTTCGCGATCGAAATGCACATCGCGATAGGTTTTCAGCATGAACGGATAGCGCAGATTGTCTTCGACGGTGCCGTCGAGCATCGCGGGGCGTTGCGCGATATACGCGACGCGCCGCCGGTACGCCGGAATGCGCGCCCGCGCGATGCGCTCGCCGCGCCAGCCGATGTAACCGGCATCGCACGGATCGAGCAGCGCGAGCGTGCGCAGCAATACGCTCTTGCCCGAGCCGGACGGCCCGGTGACGGCCGCGCGTTCGCCCGCGTACAGCGTGAAATCGGTGGGGTGCAGCAGCACGGTGCCGCGCACGGCGTCGCGGCGCACGATGCCATGCGCGGCGACGAGTTCGGGCGATGTCGCATCGGGCATCGTTGTTATGTGGGGAGTGGCCATTCGAGCCGACATCTTACGGATATTCGCAGATGCGTGGTCGCGAACGCGCCCGCCTGCGGGCTATACGCGGGCACACAATGTGCTGCCGCACAGATAATCAGAAAAATCGGAGGAAGCCGTCAATGGCGCAGGCCCGAACCACCGGAAAAATCGGAAGGATCGTTACATGGATTTTTGCCGTTCTGGCGGTTCTGATAGCGATCCTCGTCGTCATCTTCCTGACCTTCGACTGGAACCGGCTGCGGCCCTGGGTGGACGACAAGGTGTCGGAAGCCATCGGCCGGCGCTTCGAGATCACGGGCGATCTGAAAGTCGGCTGGCAGCGTCCGCCCAACGAGACCGGCTGGAAACGCTGGGTGCCGTGGCCGCGCTTTTCGGCAGAGAAAATCACCATCGCAAATCCGGACTGGACGCGCGAGAAATTCTTCGCAACCCTCGACGAGATCGACTTTCAGGTGGCCGTGCTGCCGCTGCTCGCGCATGACATCGTGATTCCGGCAATCAATCTCGTGAATCCGTCGATCGACATCGAACGGCTCAAGGACAATCGCAACAACTGGACTTTCAAGTTCAAGCAGTCGAACGAGCCGTCCACGTGGAATCTGCGGCTCGGCGACATCTCGCTCGCGAAAGGCACGGTCAAGGTGTCCGACGAAGTAACCAAGGCCGAGATGCAGGTCGTGATCGACACGCTCGGCCAACCGGTGCCGATCGGCGACGTGATGAAGCAGCAGGAAGCGGCATCCGCGAAGTCGTCGGCGGAAATGGTCGGCAAGAGCGGGGCGGCGAAGCTCAACAAGCAGGCCGATGCAGCGGCGGCATCCGAAGCGTCGGCGGCGTCGGCGGCTTCCGCTGCGGCCGCGGCGAACGCGTCGGCCCCGAATCCGGCGAGCGTCTCGGCGAACACCAGCATCACAACGAAGGAAGGGCCCAAGCCGCCCGTTCCGCCTTACGCGTTCGGCTGGACCGTGAAGGGCACCTACAACGGCGGCAAGGTTTCAGGCGACGGCAAGCTGGGCGGCGTGCTCGCCGTGCAGGACGCGCAGCGCCCGTTCCCCGTGCAGGCCGACGTGCGTCTGGGCGATACGCATATCGCCTTCGTCGGCACGGTGACCGATCCCGCGCACCTGGCCGCGCTCGATCTGCGTCTGTGGGTCCAGGCGGTGAGCATGGCGCATCTGTACCCGTTCACCGGCGTGACGCTGCCCGAGACGCCGCCGTTCGCGACCGAAGGGCGTCTGACCGGCCAGTTCCGCGAAGACGGCAACGTGTTCCATTACGAGAATTTCACCGGCCGCGTGGGCGGCAGCGACATCAACGGCTCGCTCGTGTATGCGGGCAAGAAGCCGCGGCCGCTGCTGCAGGGCGAACTCGTGTCGCATCTGTTGCAGTTCAAGGATCTCGCGCCGATCATCGGCGCCGATTCGAACGCGAGCAAGGCCAAGCGCGGCGACACGGAAAAGCAGCCGTCGGCGAAGGCGCTGCCGACCGAGGAGTTCAAGACCGACCGTTGGAAGTCCATCGACGCCGACGTGAAATTCACCGGTCAGCGCATCATCAAGGACGCGGATCTGCCGATCACGGATCTGTACACGCACGTCATCATGAAGGACGGCGTGCTCTCGTTCGAGCCGCTCAAGTTCGGCGTGGCGGGCGGCGCAATTGCATCGAACATTCATCTCGACGGCAGCGCCGCGCCGCTCAAGGGCCGCGTATCGGCGCAGGCGCGGCATCTGAAGCTCAAACAGCTGTTTCCGACCGTGAAGACAATGCAATCCGCACTCGGCGAAGTCAACGGCGACGCCGCGCTCTCCGCGACCGGCAACTCGCCCGCGGCGCTCGCGGCGACGTCGAACGGCGAAGTCAAGGCGTTGATCACGCAGGGCACGGTGAGCCGGCTGTACATGGAAGCGGCGGGGCTGAACGTGGCGAACGTCGTCTACGAAAAGCTCTTCGGCAAGCGCGATGTGAACATCAACTGCGCGGCGGCGGATTTCGTGGTGACGGACGGCGTGCTCGATTCGCGCGTCTTCGCGCTCGATACCGACGATGCCGTGATCAACGTCGACGGAACCATCAATCTGAAGACCGAGGGCATGGATCTGGGTGTCCATCCGCATACGAAGGGCTTCCGCATCTTCTCGCTGCGCTCGCCGCTGTATGTGAAGGGCACCTTTAAGGATCCGAAGGTCGGCGTGAACGCGGGCGCGCTCGCGGTGCGCGGTGGCGCGATGGTCGGCCTCGGGCTCATCAATCCGTTCGCGGCGCTGATTCCGCTGATCGCGCCGAACAACAACAAGCCGCTGCCGTGTCAGCAGATGCTCGCCGACATGAGCCGCGCCCCGACCGCGCCGCCCGCCGGCAAGAAGCAGCAGGCGAAGGCGGCACCGGCGTACATGTCGTCGGGCGCGGCGGCGCCGGGTGCGGCGGACAAGGGTGCGAAAAAGCCGGCCACGCCCGCCGCACCCGCTGCGGCGAGCGCGGCGCAGTATCGCGGAAGCTGACTCAGAACGCGTAGCGCATGCCCGCGAAGATGCTGCGGCCTTCCCCCGGATAGAAGATTGCAGTGGACGCCGCCGTGCGCGCGTCCGCGACCGTGCTGATGTCGCTCACATAGCGCTTGTTGGTCAGATTGCGCGCATCGACGAACACCGACAGACCGTTGCGGAAATCCATGCCCGCCTGCACGCCGAGCAACGTATAGCCCGGCACGCGCAGCGTGTTGGCGTCGTCGGCCCAGGCGCCTGCGGGAACCCAGTCGACCGAAGCCGAGATGTGAAAGCCGTTCGGACGCGAGTAGCCGAGCGCCGCGCGCAGCACGTTCACCGGCACGCCCGCGATGCGATTGTTGCCGTATTGCGGATCGTCCTTGAAGCGGAAGTCGCTGAAATTCCAGATGCCCGACAGCGTGATCCGATCGCCCGCGCCCGCGTGCGTGATGTCGCGCAGCACATCGACCGATACGCCCGCCTCGATGCCTTGCAGGACCGTCTTGTTGGCGTTGAAGGTCGAGGCGGGGATGTCGGGATTCGTCGTGTATTGAAGCAGTTGATCCCGCACGAGCGAGCGATAGGCCGTCAGGTCCCAGCTCACGCGATCGCGTGTACCGCGCGTGCCGATTTCGAGCGTCCACGCATGTTGCGACGTGAGCGGCGTGAACTGCGTGGTGTTCGCGAAGGTCTGCGTGAGATCGGTGAAATCGGGCACGTCCTGGCTGCGCGTGATGTCGACATAAGCCTGAATCTCGCGGTTCGGCTGCCACATCAGGCCGAGCTTCGGATTCACGCCGCTGAATGTTTCGCTCGCCGACTTGTAGGTCGGATCGGCCGCGAGTCCGCCATGATCGACATACTTGCGCACGTCGCGCAGGGCCTTGAAGCCCGCCATCAACGCGACCGTCGGCAGGAAGAACAGCCGGTCCTCGACATACGCTTCGTAGTTGTAGGCGCTTTGCGTCGAATTGAGCGTCTGCGTGCCTTCGTTACCCGACACGTTCACGTATTGCCGCGCCTGCGTGTTGCCGCCGAATACGCGCGCGCCCGCGATGAGATCGTTACGCATGCCGCCCACGTCGAACGTCGCGGTATAGCGCGGCGCGAAGCCGTAGGTCCAGCCGTCCTGATCGATCACCTGGAAGATCGGGTGATACAGGCTCTTGTGGATCGCCCACGTGACGAAGTCGAGCTGACCGACGTCGAGCTTGACGGTCGTCTTGTTGGCGATGCGCTCGGTACGCGTGTCGCGCGCCTGATCGCCGGACAGCGCGCTCGCGGACGCCTTGGTCGGATTGTTGAGCGCGTCGCTGAGCGACAGCGTGCCGGGAAGCTGCTGATCGACGATATACGCGCCGAGATAGAAGCGCGTCTCGACGTCCGGCGTGAAGCGATAGCCGATATTCGCATTGAACTGCTCGTACTGGCCGCGCTCGTGATCGCGGAAGCCGTCCGCATGATTCACGGAGAACGTGCCGATGAAATCGAGCGGGCCCATCACGCGTGAGAACTGCGCGCTGCCGCGCACCGTGCCGAAGCTGCCGCCTTCGAGCCGCAGGATGTTCGGCGCATCGGCGGTGCGGGCGCTGGGCGTCACGAAGTCGATGGCGCCGCCCATCATCGACGATCCGTAGGCGAGGCCGTTGCCGCCCTTGTAGACATCGACGGCCTGCAGTGCGAGCGGATCGATCTGATAGTAGTCGCCGCTGCCGTCGGCGAGATTAGTCGGGATGCCGTCTTGCAGGATTTCGAGCCCGCGCGTGTGGTAACCGCGCGCGAGGCCCGAACCGCGAATCGAGAGGCGCAGTTCCTGTCCGTAGCGGTTCTGCACGAAGACGCCCGGCACGTTCTTGAGGACATCGCGCAGGGTGAAGGCGTAGGTGTTCTGATAGTCGGCGCTGTCCACGAAGCCGACCGAGCCGACGGTCTGATCGAGCGCGCGCTTCTGCTGCGCGACGCTCGGCGAGGTCAGCGAATGATCCGCCTGTCCCTGCACGATCACGGCGGGAAGCGTCGCCGGCTCGGCAGGCTGTGCGGCTTGCGCGAACGCTCGCGTGGCGAACAGCGCGGTGATGCCTGTGACGATGGCGCTGCGTCTGGCAATGCTGGCGGTACGCAAGGCGCAAGCGGCACGAGCGGCCCGAGCGGCATGCGCGTGCGTGGACGGCCGGACGCCGCCCTTGTCTGAAAGAGTGAGCATGGTTCTTCTTTGAATTCGGTCGCAATCGGTCGTAGTGGCGCTTCGCACGAACCGGGCGGCGTGCGAAACCCGTCGATGCAAACGCATCGACACGTCAGGACGAAGTCAGATCAGAATCGGAGGCGCGCGCGGCTGCGCGGTCGTGAAGGGAGAAGCGGGGCGCTCGCCGCGCACCGGTGCGACGGCGACAAAACGACGGACAGGAATGTCGAGCGCCGTCGCGATTCGCACGCTCGATATGGCGGGCGCATGTGCGAAGAAGTGGCAATAGCCGCAGGCCGCATCGTCGAGATGGGCGAGCGTGTCCGCGTGATGACCGGCAGGCGCCTCGGTCGTGGCCGATGCATGCGCCGAGCACAATTCCGCAGTGAATTCGCCTGCCTGCGCATTGGCCGCGAGTACTTGCGAAACCGCCGGCGCGAACGTGATCAGCAGCATTGCGAGCAATGCCAGCAGAGAACCCGTGCGTCGATAGAAGCGGCTGCGCATGAAAGCGAGGAAACGTGGAAGTGCGGAGTGCGGCGATTATGCCATCCGGTTACTATGTATTACAAAGCAAACAGGACAAAAATTCCCGGTATGGGCGGCGCTGCATATCGTCGCAAAGCACGCATTGATGCCCATGCACTTATCCCCATGAACTGGGGACCAACTTGTTGAAAAGCTCCGCGAAAGTCTGCTAATTGCTTGATGGCAAAAGCAAAACCGTCGCTGCTTCGTGCCGCATCAGGATGCTCGCGCGGGCCTCGAACACTGAATAACTTATCCCCAGCGGACGGGGAAGGGCTGTGGAAAACCGCTTGGCGACTCAGCTAGCTTCTTGATTTCGCGCGGAAAACCTTGTGCGACGCGGTCCGCGCCAGGTTTCGACGCACGCGGCGACGGTTCGGACGACCGTCGAGTTATCCACAGTTTCTGTGGATAGCACTGTTGGCAATTCGCTTGTAATTGATTTAAGTCTTTGATGAATAAGGTTTTGTATGACCTGAGCAGGATCTGACGAAACGACTTCGGCCGCGACTCGCTATCTCAGCTGGATAGGCCCGACGCCCCGCTGCTGCCGAGCAATTGCTCGACCGCGTCGGCGTCTGCGTAATCCTGCTCGGGCAGTCCGTCGAGGAGCGTGATGACGTCGTTGCTCACGCCGGCATCGCGGGCTGCGTCGACGAGCGCGTCCTTGTTGGCGGGATATTTCGCGACGCGCAGCACCTGCGCGATTTCATCGTCGATGGGCTCGTCGTTCAGGGCGTGCTTGGCGGGCGTATCGTGCGTATCGGTCATTCCGGGTTCCGAGGTTGAACTGGATGATGCGGTCGCGAGAAAGGCGTCAGGTCTGCACCTGAATCGGCTGGCTCGCCATGCCGTGGTTCGGCGCGCGCGACTTGGGCAGCGGCACATGGCGCCAGCGCGCGTGGTCGAGATCCTGCGCCGCGACTTCCGGCGCGGGCGGCGCGACGGGCGCGGCATTCACGCGCAACGCGGCGCGCGTCGCGGCGACAGCGGCGGTCGATTCGTCCGTCGAACTCGTGTGCAGCGGCGCGGCGTAGCACGAGACCGAAACCAGGGCCATCGACAACAACGTTGAGGTCTTCATCGGGCAACCCCTCCTCACGTAAGCAGCGAGAATGCACCAAGCAAAGCCTATGCCGATATGCATTTCCGCTGCCCGCCGTGCGCGCAGTCTCGGCGGACGATCAGCGCACGGGCGCGACGAGTGGGCGTCGCGCGGACAGACTTCGAGTGAAATGTG
The DNA here is from genome assembly GCF_000402035.1 of Caballeronia insecticola. Lineage (GTDB taxonomy): Bacteria > Pseudomonadota > Gammaproteobacteria > Burkholderiales > Burkholderiaceae > Caballeronia > Caballeronia insecticola. The sequence continues at coordinate 1,590,525 of NC_021287.1, read as the reverse complement.
AAGTGGAACCGTAGCGCGCGAATGCGGCGCGCAGACACCGTTGCGCGCCGCGAAATTGCACGGCTGCGCAGTTTCAGCGCGATGTCGGGTTCAAACGGAAGTATGCGTCCAGAAGGGAGGTTTTGTACACGACCCCGAGCAGCAACGGCTGCGTCTTTTTTTCGATGACCGGCAGCCGCTCGCCCTGGAACGCGAGGAAGTGCTGGAGCGCTTCGCCGAGCGACATGTCGGGCGTGAGCACGTCGAATTGCGGCTGAAGATAATCGGCGGCGGTCTTGGTTTTCGTGTCGTGCTCGTCGAGCAGATCGGACGTAATGTCCTTGAGCGCGACCACGCCGCGAAAGCGCTCGGCTTCATCGACCACATACAGATATTTCACCGGATATTCGAGGAATACGCGCGTCATGTCCTTGATGTTCGCCGTGAGCGGCACGACGGTATCGGCGGGCTTCACGAGTTCGCGCATCTGCGTGGCGGCAAGACGCAGACGCTCCTTTTCCTCGCGATTGCGGCGCAGCGTGACTTCGTACATCGATGTCTGCTCGGACGTGCGCGCAATGAAATACGCGATCACGCACGACAACATGAGCGGCAGCATGACCTGATACGAGAGCGTCATCTCGAAGATCATCAAAATTGCCATGAGCGGCGCGTGCGTGGCGGCGGCGAGGAACGCGCCCATGCCGACCATCGCGTAGGCGAAGGGCGCGGAGGTCGAGTCGGGCCAGATTGCGTGCACGCCGATGCCGTACAGACAGCCGAGCACGGCGCCCACGAAGAGCGTCGGCGTGAAGATACCGCCGACGGCCCCGGAGCCCGCCGTGGCGGCTGTCGCGATGATCTTGAAGACGAGCACGGTGAGCAGCGCGGTCCACGTCCACGGCTCGTGCAGCAGCGAGTTCACGACTTCGTAGCCATTGCCCCAGACTTCGGGCCAGCGAATGGAGATCACGCCGACGATGAAGCCGCCCGCGGCGAGCCGCAACGGCAGCGGCAGCGGCAGTGTGGAAAAGCGCTTCTTCGATGCCGCGAGCAGCCGCAGGAAATGCGGCGCGAGCACGCCGCACAGCAGCCCGAGCACGACGAAGAGCAGCACTTCGATGCCCGTGACGGTCGGGAACACGGGCATCTCGTACGGCGGCTTGTAGCCGGCGAACTCGCGCATCGTGATGTTGGCGACGACCGACGACACGACAATCGGCCCGAAGCTTTCCATCGCCATCGATCCGAGTACGAGTTCGGTGACGAAGAATGCGCCGGCGATCGGCGCGTTGTACGCCGACGTGATCCCCGCCGCCGCGCCGCACGCGACGAGCAGCCGCAGGCGCGGCGGATCGAAGTGCACCCAGCGCCCGATGAGCGACGAGACGAGCGCGGCGAGCTGCACCATCGAGCCTTCCCGGCCGATGGAGCCGCCGCTCGTAATGGTGAAGAGCGACGAGATGCTGCGCCACATGCTCTGCCAGACGGGCACGACGCCGTCGCCGATAGTCGCGGCTTCCATGTAATCGGTGCTGGTCTGCTTGCACGCGCGCTGTTTCGCGATGATCAGGCACAGTCCCGCGATCAATCCGCCCGCGGTCGGCAGCGCGACGCGCACGGGCCACGGCAGGCGCTTCGCCATTTCGACGAAATTGCCGGGCTCGCCGCCGAATAGCCGCTGCAGCAGATCGATGCCCTCGCGAAACGCCGAGGTCGCGAACGCGCCCGCCACGCCAACGACGACCGCCCAGACGAGCATCGTATGCGAGTCCGACAGACGGAACAGCCGTTGGGCGCGTGTACGGAGCTTGAGCAGGAATGAGAGCACTTTTGCGAAATCGTGGAAAGCTTAGAAGCAAATGGAATAAGGGCGCTCGCAAGGATAGCATTGCGAGGCGCCGGTTATGTGCTCGAGCTTTCGGGACAGGGCAATTTTCGCATCGTGCGGCGACCTAGTTTTTCTTGGCCGTCAGGGTACTCAGCGCCTGCGTCACACGATCGATCACGCCTGTCCAGTCGCCGGGCCGGGTCTGCCGGAACAGGCGCGCGCTCGGATACCAGGGCGCGTCGTCGCGATCGAGAAGCCATCGCCAGCAGCCGTCGAAACGCGACAGAATCCAGACGGGCCTGGCCAGGGCGCCGGCCAGATGCGCCACCGACGTGTCCACGGTAATGACCAGATCCAGTTGTTCGATGAGTGCCGCGGTGTCGGCGAAATCGTTGACTTCGTCCATCACGTCGAGGGGACGCAATTCGGGTGGCAGATCCTTGATCTGCGGCCGCGTCGAGTTGCCTAACTGCAGGCTCACGAAGGTGATGCCCGGGATGCGCAGAAGCGGGAGATAGGCTTGCGCGTTCAGCGAGCGACGTCGATCCGTCAGGTGCGCACTGGCAAGCGACGGTCGCGGATCGCCCGCCCAGACCAGACCGATCTTCAGGGAATCTTCGGAAAATCGCCCGGCCCAGCGCGACTGGCGTTCGGCTGGCGCACGCAGGTAAGGCACGGAAGCAGGAATGGTGTCGAGCGTCGTGCCGAATCGCAGTGGAAGGCTCATGGTGAAGCACCAGAAGTCATGCGCCGGAACGTTATTCACGTCGGTTTCGCTGATGCAAACATCGACGCCTTCGACGGTCTCCAGCAGACTGACAAGCGCGGCGGGACACACGAGCGTCAACTTCGCGACGCCCAGGCGCTTGAGCTGCGGCAGATAACGAGCGAAGTGCAGACTGTCTCCGAAACCTTGCTCCGAGCGCACCAGCAAGGAACGGCCCGCGAGCGGCTCGCCTTGCCATTCCTTAAACGGAAATGGCGGCTTCGCATGCATCGCGGACTCGTCTCCCCAGTAGGGCGAATCGGCGTATCGCGACTCGTAGAGTGGCCACGCTTCCTTGAGGCGGCCGCGCTTGAGCAGCAACAGACTCAGATTCAGTACCGTCGGAACGCGTTCCGGCTCGATAGTCAGCACCTGTCTATAGTACGTTTCGGCTTCGTCGAAACGATGCGCGTCTTCGAGCAGGCGTCCGAGGTTATTCAACGCCTCGATGCACCGCGGGTCGATTTCGAGTATGCGGCGATAGCATGCCTCGGCTTCCGCGTAACGGGCGTCGTTGTTGAGCAGATCCGCCAGATTTCCCAGCGCGGGAATGTGCTCCGCGCGGCTCCTCAACGCGGCACGGAAACATGCTTCTGCTTCGGTCACGCGTTCCGTGCCTTGTAAAAGCATGCCGAGACTGCTCAACGTTTCCGCATCGTCTGGCTGCAATCGCAAAGCGTGGCGATATTCGCTTTCGGCGTCTTGCAGGCTTTTCCGCTCGACCAGAAGTTTCGCCAATGCGACATGAGTCTCCGCCTGATGCGGGGCGACACTGATGGACTTGCGATATTGCGTTTCGGCTTCCGCCGGCTTGCAGGCGGCTTCCAGCGTGCGCCCGAGTTCCAGACAAGTTTGAACATTGTCCGGCTGCAAAATCAGCGCATGCCTCAGGCATGCCTCGGCATCGGCGATGCGCCCCATGCAACCAAGTACGCGTGCCAGGTGAAGATGAATGGCCACATTCGCCGGATCGACGGCGAGGGCCTTTTTCAAGGTCTGTTCCGCCTTATCCCACTGCTGCGAATCGCTTAGGCTGGCGGCCAGATTTTTGAGGGCATCAAGATAGTCAGGGCGCAGCAAAATGGCCTGCTGATAGCAGTCTTCAGCTTCGTCGGAGCGGCCCGTGTCGTCCAGCAACACGCCGAGATTATTCAGGGCTTCGGGCTGAGTCGGATTGATATCGACTGCGCGTCGATAGTGTGCTTCAGCCTCTGAATGGCGCGCTTGCCGATGGGCGGCGATACCGGACTCCAGGTATTCCTGCGCACGCACGTGGTCGGGAGTTGATGACATGCTCTTTCCACCGCCTTTGTATGGATAATTGTTTGAGAAAACGAGCGTAATGCAACGCCGAGATATTACTGAGATAGCGGAATTCGAGAATCAGACTTGGCTGAACGTGGCGGAAGATGGGGGCGGCCGAACGCGCGAAGGGTTTGTGGTTGCCCTGTTAAAGAAGGCAGAGAGGGTTCTGTGTCCGACAGTCTTTCGTTGACGTATATTCAAGGCTATTGATAACGTCGCCTTTTACGAGATCCGGGTTGTATTCTGGAAATCGCTTAGGCGACGTTGGAATGACACGAGCGAGGCGGTAAGTGCCGATTACACGAGGCAGATAAGGTTGCGAAAGTCTAGCTTAAGCATTTCGGCGCTGTCGGGAATCTCTATTCCGTAGATTGCGCCTTTGGTCTTGTCCGCCTTTAACGAGTATCCACTGTCTCCTGAATGATGGGGCCGGCATTCCAAGTGGAAAGGATGTTATCGGCGCGAGCCATGATGTCGCCTAATGAAGCGAAATTCGAGAATCCCGCTCGATTATCTGAGCAGTCAGTAGCGCCGACGACGATGACCCCCTGGAACGCCGTGCCGTCGACTCCGCTGCCGTTTTCAATAAGCGTCACCAAGCCGGCGCAAACGGCGGATTCGCGTGACGCTTGCCTTCATCGAGCGCATCGATTTTCGCGATGTCATCCGCGTCGAGCTTGAGCTTCTGCGCGTCCCAGTTGCTCTTCTGATGCTCCGGATTCGTCGATGCCGACAGCACCACGATATCGCGCGACAGCAGCCACGCGAACGTCACCTGCGCGGGCGTTGCATCGTGCTTCTGCGCGATCGCTTTCAGCGTCGGGTCCGTATGCGCGCGGCCTTCGCCGAGCGGCATGTAGGCGGTCACCTTGACGCCGAGCCGCTGCGTCGCATCGACGAGCGCGCGGTTCGCGAGAAACGGGCTCACTTCGAACTGGTTCGTCACGATCTCCTTGCCGCCCGGCGCCTTCAGCGCCTCTTCGAGCAGCGGCGCCGTGAAATTCGACACGCCGTAGTGACGGATCAACCCGAGCTTCTGCGCCTCCTGCATGGCGGCGAGGGTTTCGGCAATCGGCACCGCGCCCTTCGGCGACGGCCAGTGCACGAGCGCGAGATCGATCGTGCCGATATCGAGCTTCGCGTGGCTGTCTTTCAGGCTCGCGATGAGCGCATCGCGCGAGAGCCGTTCCCACCACACTTTCGTCGTGACCCAGATATCGTCGCGCGGCACGCCCGAGTCGCGCACACCCTGTCCGACGGCGGCTTCGTTGTTGTAGTACTGCGCGGTGTCGATGTGACGATAGCCGAGCGCGATTGCGCTCTTCACCGCGTTCGTGGTCTTCGCGGCATCGACGCGAAACGTGCCGAGGCCGAAGGAAGGAATCGTTTTGACCATAGTGGCTCCTGGTGTGCGTGGTGGATCACGCGTCCTGATCGAGTTCGGGATAGTGCCTGAAAATGCCGGATTCGTTGAACGGAATGCGCCGCTCCGAATCGACATAAGCCGCGATGTTCGGCCGTTGCAGCACGGCATCGTGCAACGCGGCCACACGCGGATACAGCTTGCCGAACTTGTTCATGGCGCGCGGAAAGGCGTAATGCAGTCCATCGACGATCTGAAAGACCGACAGATCGACGTACGTGGCCTTGTCGCCGATCATGTGCGTGTCGCCCTGCGGGTTCTGCTTGAGCACGCGCTCGAAGTAACTCATGAACTTGGGCACGCGCTTGTCGAGAAAACTCTGCGTGCGGATTTTCGCGGCGTCCTTCTGATCTTCGTAATACAGATCGGTCGCGAGCGGATGATGCGTGTCGTGAACTTCGGTGATGAAATCCGCAATGGTCAGCTGCAAGCCGTGCGCGACGTATCGCAGGCCTTCGTCTTTCGGCGCGAGATGAAGCTTCGGCCCAAGGTACAGCAGGATATTCGCGACATGCGGCACGATCAGCTTGCCATCCTTCAGGAACGGCGGCGCGAACGGAATATGCGGCTCGCTCTTGCTGTTGAGCACTTTCATCATGGCGTCCATGCCATAGCCGCTTTTCTTCGATTCGCGCGCAACGTCGACATATTCCGCGGCTGCATCTTCCAGCGCGAGCCGGACGAATTCGCCGCGGCCCTGCAATCCGTCCCAGTAATAGAGTTCGTAAGCCATGAGAAAGGGCTCCTCATCGGGGAATGCCGCGAATGCGGCTTGTGCAAGTATGCGCACTTCGTCGCGATGTGGCGAAATGCGCGGACGAAGAAATCGGCGAGCAACACGCGTTCCCGCATGACTATAGGGCCATGGATCGCTGCGGATCAGGCAGAATTGACGGTTTGGAATCGACTCGACGCGGAGAAGGGATGGACAAGCAAGGCTTCACCACAGGCATCGTTCACGGCGACAGGATCACGGGCACCGAGCACGGGGGCGTGCGCCAGGCCATCCACACTTCGGTCCAGTACGGATTCGAGCGCGTGGAAGATCTGATCGGCGTGTTTCAGGGCACGAAGAAGGGCGGCTTCAATTACGCGCGTCAAGGTACGCCCACGACAGCCGCGCTCGAACGCAAGATCACGAGCCTCGAACAGGGCGTCGGGTCGATCTGCTTCAGCACGGGCATGGGCGCGCTGACGGCGGTGTTTCTCACGCTGCTGCGCGCGGGCGACCACCTCGTGTCGAGCCGCTACGTGTTCGGCAACACCAACAGTTTTTTCGGCACGCTGAGAACGCTCGGCATCGAAGTGACGGTGGTCGATGCCACGTCCGCCGCGAACGTCGCCGCCGCGATCCAGCCGAACACGCGCATGGTGTTCGTCGAGACGATCGCGAATCCGGGCACGCAGATTCCGGATCTGACGGGCATCGGCGAGTTGTGCCGCGAGCGCGGGCTCGCCTATGTCGTCGACAACACGATCACCTCGCCCGCGTTGTTCGTGCCGAAGAACGTGGGCGCGAGCCTCGTCGTCAATTCGCTGACGAAGACCATCGCGGGGCACGGCGCGGCGCTCGGCGGCGCGGTGACGGATACCGGCCTGTTCGACTGGAGCGCGTATCCGAATATCGCCGATGAATACCGCAAGTCGGCGCCGAAAGAGCAAGGGCTGTTGCAGATCCGCAAGAAAGGGTTGCGCGACATGGGCGCGTCGCTTTCGTCGGAGCAGGCGCATTCGATTGCGCTGGGCGCCGAGACGCTCGCGCTGCGCGTCGCGAAATGCAGCGAGAATGCGCTCGCACTCGCGCGGTTTCTGGAGAAGCACGAGGCGATCGGCCGCGTGCTGTATCCAGGGCTCGAGAGTCATCCGCAGTACGAGACCGCGCAGGCATTGTTCAAGGGCGCATCGTGGCTGCTGTCGTTCGAGTTGCGTCACGCGGATCGCATGATCGAGGTCGTCAATGCGCTGCAATTGCCGATCAAGGCGACGGGCCTCGGCGACACGCGCACCTTGATCATTCCTGTTGCCCCGACCATCTTCTATGAAGCCGGTCCGGAAGTGCGCAAGTCGATGGGCATTTCGGACGGCATGCTGCGTTTGTCGGCCGGCATCGAAGATACCGACGATCTGATCGCCGATTTCGCGCAGGCGTTGAAGCACGCGGTTTGAGGATAGCGCGTGCTTCGTGTTCTCACGACGCACGCGCGTAGTAAATATTCTGCGGATGCCGCGCCTCCGCGAAGAAGAACCATCGTTCGGCGATCAGGCCCGCATACTGCGTGACGAACGCCAGGCCAAACAACGCGACCGACTGCGCGCCGATGCCAAGCAGCATCAACACGAACGGCACGCCGAACGCGCAGATGAGAAACGTCCACTTGACGCGCCTGATCGCAGCCGCCGTCTGCCCATGAAAAAACTCGCGCAGATTGAACGCGCCTGCCGTAAAGCCGCGCGATTTCTGCACGACGTTCGGCCCTTTAATGCCCGTTGCGCTCTGCACGGTCGACTTCGGCCGCAAGCGCGCGTTGCGCTGTAGCGAAGCCACACGCGAGACACATCCCGCGAGCGTCAGCGTACACGCGCACGCCGCGAGACCGGCGGCAAGCGAGGGCGCGAGCCACGCCGCGCACGCCGTCGCGAGCGTGAAGCCCGATGCGCAGCCGAGCAGCACGAAGTTGACCATCGTGAGCGGCGTCGCCCATTCCTGGAGGAAGCGCAGGCACGCGTAGATCATCGCGGTGCAGACGAACAGCGCGGCGGACGCCAGCACGCCGATCACGCCGATCGCAAGCGACCACGACGCACCGAGCCAGTGCGCCAGGCCATAGAACGCGGCGCACGCGAGAAACGCGGGCAGGCACAGACATTCGCGCGAGAGCCACGACGTGCGCCACATCGCGATGGCGCGCCACGCGCGCTCCGGATGTCCGAGATGAAAGAACGAAGCGACGAGCCCAAGTCCACCGAGCACGACGGACAACGCCGCTCCGACGACGAAAAACGCCTGCGCAGGCGTTGCAACGAAGCCGAGCTTCGCCAACAACTCGACGCCGACGAGCGCGATCAGCAAGCCTTGCGCGGCGCCGCTCAGGGTCGTGAGGAACACGACGGAAAACGCGGGTTTCATGTTCGAGCTCCGATGAAGGTCAGACGCGCACGGCCATCGCCGCGAGATTCAGGTCTCCGTGCGCTTCGAGCGAAGCGTGATCGGCTTCGGTCGATTTGCACCCGCACGAACCGCTGCCGCACCCATTGACCGCATTCACCGGCTGGCGCGGCAAGTAATGGTTCGCGGGCCGCGTCTCCCATTCGGGCATCAGCTGATAGCCGCCGCGCTCCGCAATCGCTTTCGATACGACCGACTCCGGATCGTGAATATCGCCGAAGAGCCGCGCCGAAGTCGGGCACGCGAGCACGCATGCGGGCTTGCGATCGCGCTCGGGCAGCGCCTCGTTGTAGATGCGGTCCGCGCACAGCGTGCACTTGGTCATTTCCTTGCGTGCTTCGTCGAGTTCGCGCGCGCCGTACGGACACGCCCACGCGCAGTACTTGCAGCCGATGCATTTGTCGAAGTCGACGAGCACGAGCCCATCTTCCTTGCGCTTGTAGCTCGCGCCGGTCGGACAGACGGGCACGCACGGCGGGTCTTCGCAGTGCAGACACGACTTCGGGAAGTGGATCGTGTCGGCGAGGGGAAACTCGCCCGCCTCGTAGGTCTGGACGCGATTGAAGAACGTGCCGGACGGATCGGCATCGTAAGGATGCTGATCCGCGAGACTGCCCGCCTCGCCGGACGTATTCCATTCTTTGCAACTCGTCACGCAGGCATGGCATCCGACGCAGACGTTCAGATCGATCACGAGCGCCATTTGAGTCATGATGGTCTCCTTCAGTTGTTCGTGTTGCGCTTCACGACATTGCGCAGTCGCGCGGCGAATTCGCCACGTCCGGCGAAGTACGTCTGCACGACGCGATGAATCGCATTCGTCATGCCGGGCGCCGGGCTCATCGGTGCGAATTGCGGCAGCGTGTGATCCGCATCGGCTTCGGCGGGATGTACGCGCACGCGCACGTCGTACCACGCGGCTTGTCCCGTGACCGGGTCCGAATTCGAGCAACGCGCGCCGTGTGCGGCGGACGCCGGAAGCTCGTCGGTGATCAGGTGATTGAGCAGGAAGCCGCGCTGCGATTCGCTGGCATCGGGGCCGAGGCTCCACGCGCCCGACGCTTTGCCGATCGCATTCCACGTCCACACGGTTCCCGGTTCCACGGTCTCGCTGTAACGCGCCATGCAGCGCACCTTGCCCCATTGCGATTCGACGTAGATCCAGCCGCCATCTTCGATGCCGTTCGCCTGCGCCATGCGCGGATTCATGTACAGCATGTTCTCGCCGTGAATCTGTCGGAGCCACGCGTTCTGCGAGTCCCACGAGTGATACATGGCCATCGGGCGCTGCGTGACGGCGGCGAGCGGATAGCGCGCGAGATCGGTCGAGTCGAGTTCGAGCGGCGCATACCAGAAGGGCAGCGGATCGAAGTATTTCTCGATGCGCGCGCGCAGATGATCGGGCGGCTGCCGGCCCTTCGTGCGTCCCTGCGCGGCGAGGCGAAACTTCTGCATCACATCCGAATAAAGCTGGATCAGGATCGGCGTATCGAACTTGCGCAGGCCTTTCTCCACGGCCCATTTCAGATACGGCCCGTTGCAGTTGCGCATGTATTGCAGGGTTTCGGGCAGCGTGTAATGAAATACGCAATCGTGCTTCGCGTACTCGTCCCACTGATTCGGATTCGGCTCGCCGACGAGCGCATCACGTCCGTCCTTGCCGCGCCATCCCATCAGAAAGCCCACGCCTGAACCGGGCGACGTCTGATGATTGACGATGAAGTCCGGATAGTCGCGATACTTGCGCGTGCCGTCAGGCGTGGTGAACGCGGGCAGCTTGAGACGGCTGCCAAGCTCGACCAGCACTTCCTGAAACGGACGGCATTCGCCGGTGCGCGGCACGACCGGCACGCGCACCGAATCGACAGGGCCGTCGAACTCGGAGATCGGACGGTCGAGCATCGACATTGCGTCGTGGCGTTCGAGATACGTCGTGTCGGGCAGGATCAGATCGGCGAACGCGGTCATCTCCGACTGAAACGCATCGCACACGACGATGAACGGAATCTTGTACTCGCCGTTCTCGTGCTTGTCGGCGAGCATCTTGCGGACTTCCGTCGTGTTCATCGACGAATTCCAGGCCATGTTGGCCATGAAGATCAGCAAGGTGTCGATGGGATACGGATCGCCGCGCCACGCATTGGTGATGACGCTGTGCATCACGCCGTGCACCGCGAGCGGATACTCCCACGAGAATGCGCGGTCGATGCGCACCGGCGTGCCGTCATCGTGGATGAACAGATCTTCGGGCGCGGCGGGCCAGCCGAGCGGGCCGTTCGCGAGCGGCGTGTTGGGCTTCACCTGATCCGGATGATTCGGCGGTTTGGCCGACGGCGGCACCGCGCGCGGAAACGGCGCCTTGTGACGGAAGCCGCCCGGCCGGTCGATCGTGCCGAGCAGCGACATCAGCACCGCGAGTCCGCGGATCGACTGGAAACCGTTCGAGTGCGCGGCAAGGCCCCGCATCGCATGGAAGGCGATCGGGTTGCCGGTCACGCTGTCATGCTGCTTGCCCCAGCAGTCGGTCCATGGAATCGGCAGCGTGATCTTGTGATCGCGGCACGTCTCGATCATCTCGGTGGCGAGTCGCTCGATCGTCGCGGCCGGAATGCCGGTGATCTCCGCGGCCCATTCCGGCGTGCACGATGCCACTTGCTCGCGCAGCAATGCAAAGGAGGGCGCGACAGGCGTGCCGTCGTCGAGCGTGTAGCGGCCATCGAGCGCGGGTTCGGCGTCATCCGCATGATGCGCGACCGCGCGATTCGTTTTCTTGTCCCACCACAGATGATTCTGCGGAAAGAGCGCGTTCACATCGGGCGCGTCGCCGTTCTGCACGAAGAGGCCGAACGTGTCGCTCGCTTCGTTCATATCGAGCAGTTCGGCCGCGTTCGTGTAGCGCGTGACGAACTCGTGATCCCACGCGTCAGCCGCGATCAACTGGTGGATCAGCGCCATGAAGAGCGCGCCGTCGGTGCCGGGGCGGATCGGCACCCATTCGTCGGCAATGGCGGCGTAGCCCGTGCGAATCGGATTGATCGCGATGAAGCGTCCGCCCGCACGCTTGAACTTCGAAATGGCGATCTTGAGCGGATTCGAATGATGATCTTCCGCCGTACCGATCATGAAAAACAGCTTTGCGCGATCGAGGTCCGGGCCGCCGAACTCCCAGAACGAGCCGCCCATCGTGTAGATCATGCCGGCGGCCATGTTTGCCGAGCAGAAGCCGCCGTGCGCCGCGTAGTTGGGCGTGCCGAAATTTTTCGCGAAGAGGCCGGTGAGCGCCTGCATCTGGTCGCGCCCGGTGAAAAGCGCGAACTTCTTCGGGTCGGTGGCGCGCAGATGCGCGAGACGTTTTTCGAGCGTGTCGAGCGCGACGTCCCAGGACACGGCTTCGAACTGCGCTTCGCCGCGTAATGCGTCAGGTTTGCGCATCAGCGGCTGCGTGAGACGCGCGGGCGAATACTGCTTCATGATGCCCGACGCGCCCTTCGCGCAAATCACCCCCTGATTGAGCGGATGATTCGGATTGCCGTCGATGTAGCGCACTTCGCCGTCGCGCAGATGCACGCGGATGCCGCAGCGGCACGCGCACATGTAGCACGTCGTGGTCTTGACATCGAGCTTCTCGTTCTGGGTGCGAGCGCCGTGTTCCATGAGTGCTCCTTCAAAAGCGATTTCGCGCGAGCGGGGAGCGCTCGCGCGATGGCAACTTCAAAGCATCGGTCAGCCGAACAACTTCTCGACGCCGATCGTGATCGCAAGACCGCCGCCGATCAGCCATGCATACAGGATCGCGCCGGTGGCGAGGGCGCGCGGGCCGGCTTCGCGAATCTGCGCGATGCGCGTCTCCATGCCGAGCGCGGTCATGGCCATCGTGAGGGCGAAGGTGTCGAGCGTGTTGATCGTGGTGGTCGCCGTATCCGGCAGCACGTGCAGCGAATTCACCACGACGAGCGCGAGGAAACCGAGCGCGAACCAGGGCACCGCGATCTTGCCTTTGCCTTGCGCTGCGCCTTCCGCACCTTCAGCACCTGTCTGACGCGAACGGCTGACCCAGAAGCCGACCACGAGCAGCACCGGCACGAGCAGCATCACGCGCGTCATCTTTACGATGGTGGCGATGTGCGTCGCTTCGGGGCTCACGTTGCTCGCCGCGCCGACAACCTGCGCCACTTCGTGAATCGTGCCGCCGAAGAACAGGCCCGTGCCGAGCGTGTCGAGATGCAGCCAGCCGGCGTTCAGCGCGAGCGGGTAGAGGAACATCGAGAGCGTGCCGAACAATACGACGCTGCCGACCGCCATCGCGCTCTTGTGCGGCTTCGACTGCAACGTCGATTCGAACGCGAGCACCGCGGCCGCGCCGCAGATCGCGCTGCCGGCCGCCGTGAGGAGCGCGGTGTCGCGGTCGAGCTTCATCAGCTTCATGCCGGCCCAGGTGCCGATCACGAGCGTACTGACGACCACCAGCACCGACACCGTGAAGCCGGAGAGGCCCACCTGCGCGATTTCCTGAAGGCTCACGCGCAGCCCGAAGAACGCCACCGCGATGCGCAGCAGCTTGCGCGCGGAGAAGTTGACGCCTGCGGCCCAGCTGTCCGGCATGCCATGGCGCAGCGCATTCCCGTAAATCGCGCCCGCGACGATGCCGACGATCAGCGGACTGATCCCCAGTCCCGCGATGGCCGGCACGGACGCGAGTCGCGTGACGGCCGCCGCGAACAGCGCGACGAACAAAATGCCGTTGAGCTGCCCGCGTGTGGAAGACGCGGCTGGCGCCAGGGACGAAGCGGACGGGACCGTAGACATTGAGGTTTCCGAAAACGAGTGAGAGGGGCGATGGGCTAATCCTATTCTCGATATATGAATATGAAAAATCGTGATTTAGAATGGCAAATATCGGAATTCCTGATACTTTACGAAGATGACCCCGGAGCAACTGATAACTTTTGCAACAGTCGCCGAGCATGGCAACATCAGCCGCGCGGCGGTGGCATTGCATCTGTCGCAGCCCGCCGTATCGGGGCAATTGCGGCTTTTGCAGGACGAATTCGGCGAGCCGCTCTATCAGCGCGACGGTCGCGGCGTGCGCCTGACCGCCGCCGGCGAGCAGTTGCTCGGTCACGCCGAGCGGCTGCGCGAGACTTTCCGCCAGGCGCATGCATTGCGCGACGCGTTGCGCGGGCTCGAGCGCGGCACGCTGCGTATCGGCGCGAGCACGACGCCCGCGAGTTATCTGCTGCCGTATCTGATCGCGGCGTTTCACAAACGCTTTCCGGATGTCGTCGTGACGACCATCGACGGGAATACGGCGGATATCGTCGCGGCGCTCGGCGCACTCGATATCGCGCTGGTCGAAGGCCCGACCGGACACGATCTGCCGCTCGGCACCACGGTCACGTCATGGCGCGAGGATGAAATCGTCGCGATTGCGCCGAAAGGGCATCCGCTCGCGGACGGGCGCGAGAGCGTCACGCTGGAGCAACTGAGCGCGCATCCGCTAGTGCTGCGCGAACCGGGTTCGGGCGTGCGGCAGATCGTCGAGCGGGCGTTCGCGCAGAACGAAGCGCCCATGCGCGTCGCGCTCGAAATCGCGGGCGTGGAGGGCGTGAAGGAAGCGGTGCGCGCGGGCATGGGCATCGGCTTCGTGTCGGCCATGTCGATTCGTCACGAGGACAGCGCGCTGTGCCGCCTGCGCATCGCGCCGCAGCCGCTCACGCGGCGCTTTTCGATTCTGCTGCCGCATGCGGCCACGCCGTCGCGCGTCGCCGCGCGTTTTCTCGAGCTTTGTCAGGAGCCGGATCTCATCGGCTAGGGAATTCCACTATGGCGGCCCGGTGCCGGTCTGACGCACCATTCGGTCTCAACAGGGCGCTGCGGCGTCCTTTTTGAAAATGATTAATGGAACCGGTTCCAATGACTAGTTTGGAGCCGAAACACGAGAGCGGAATGCAACCGAGCCAGATTTCTTCGATCGATGAAGCGCGCCCCGAAGTGGTGATTGTTTCCAGCGCGTTCGGCGCGGATGCCATCCGCCGCGACGGTCACGCCGTCTGGGTCGCGGCGGCTGCGCGCGCAGGCGCGAATGGCTTCGAAGTACGCCGCGAGCTGTTCGCAAGCGACGCCGACGCGCTCCCGGACGCGCTCGCGCAACTGGGCGAGCGAATTCGCGCCCAGGGCCTGTGGACCGTATATTCGACGCCCGCCACGCTGTTTCGCGAAGACGGCGCACTCGACTCGGCCGCGCTGCGTCTCGCCATCGACGAAGCGGCGGCGCTCGGCGCGCGCATCGTCAAGCTGCAACTGGGCGGTTCCGAAACCGGCATCGCAACCGATGCCGCCACGCTCGATCGACTGCTGAGCGGTGTCGCCCTGGCGAAGGCGCGCGTCGTGGTCGAGAACGGACAACTGAAGGCGGGCGGCACGATCGGCGCGTTCGAAACGCTGTTCGCCGCGCTGCCCGACAACAGCGGCCTCGCGATGACCTTCGACACCGGCAACTGGCATTGGGCCGCGCAAGACCCGCTCGATGCTGCGCTACGGCTCGCGCGACACGTGGCCTATGTACATTGCAAGGCCGTGATGGGCGAGGGCATGCGCCGTTTCGCCGCCGCGCCCGCGCACGGCGACGCACGCTTCGCGACGCTGCTCGCACACTTGCCGGGCGATGTGCCGCGCGGCATCGAATATCCGTTCATGGCGGGCGCCGACGTCTCGCTCGACGCCGACGCCGCGCGCCAGGTCGCCCGCATCGCGGCATTTTGAATTACGCATTTTGCATTCAGCATTCATTTGCAAAGGACTCGACATGCAAGCCAAGCCCGAAGCTCTCGACGTCGTCACTTACGGTGAAGCGATGACGATGTTCGTCGCAGCCGACACCGGCGATCTCGCCCGCGTCGGCCACTTCACGAAGCGGGTGGCGGGCGCCGACCTGAATGTCGCGATCGGTCTTTCGCGCCTTGGCTTCAAGGTGGGCTGGATGAGCCGCGTGGGCCGCGATTCGTTCGGCCGCTACGTGCTCGACGTGCTGGCGGCCGAGGGCATCGACGCACAGCGCGTGAGCATCGACGAACGCTATCCGACCGGGTTCCAGCTGAAAGGCAAGTGCGACGACGGCAGCGATCCGGCGGTCGAATACTTCCGTCGCGGTTCGGCCGCGAGCCATCTTTCGATCGACGATTACGCCGCGGATTACGTGCTCGGCGCGCGTCATCTGCATCTGACGGGCGTCGCGCCCGCGATTTCCGCCACGTCGCGCGAACTCGCGTTCCATATGGCCCGGGAAATGCGTGCCGCAGGCAAAACGATCTCCTTCGACCCCAATCTGCGCCCGACGCTCTGGCCGTCGCGCGAAGCGATGGCCGAGTCGCTCAACGCGCTCGCCGCGCTCGCTGACTGGGTGCTGCCGGGCGTCGCCGAGGGCTTGACGCTCACGGGTTACGCGAAGCCCGAAGACATCGCCGCGTTCTATCTCGATCAGGGCGCGAAGGGCGTCGTCGTGAAGCTGGGCGCGCACGGTGCGTACTTCCGCACGGCGCAGGACGAAGAGGGCATCGTGCCGGCGGTGCCGGTCGCGAATGTCGTCGATACGGTCGGCGCCGGCGACGGCTTCGCGGTCGGCGTGGTGAGCGCGCTGCTCGAAGGGCGCGACGTGCGTCACGCGATCGCGCGCGGCAACCGCATCGGCGCGCTGGCGATTCAGGTGATCGGCGACAGCGAAGGCCTGCCGACACGCGCCGCGCTCGACGCGCTCGAAAAAGATTCCAACGACAAGACGGCCAAAGCCGCGTTCGATCTGGCCTGAGGACAGCCTGAAGTCAACCTGAGGCCAGCCACCGAAAGACTCAACCGAATTGCGTTCGGAGACAACCATGCAATCCACAACTCCCAAGCTTGCCGTGCGCCGCTGGTGGGCGATCATGCCGATCGTCTTCATCACGTACAGCCTCGCGTATCTCGACCGCGCCAACTACGGCTTCGCCGCGGCCGCGGGCATCAATCAGGATCTCGGCATCGGCAAGGGACTGTCGTCGTTGATCGGTGCGCTGTTTTTTCTCGGCTACTTCTTCTTTCAGATCCCGGGCGCGATCTACGCCGAACGCCGCAGCGTGAAGAAACTCGTGTTCTGGAGCCTCGTGCTGTGGGGCGGATGCGCGACGCTGACGGGCATGGTGAGCAACATCCCGTCGCTGATGGCGATCCGCTTCGTGCTCGGCGTCGTCGAGGCGGCGGTGATGCCCGCGATGCTCGTCTTCATCGCGAACTGGTTCACGAAGTCCGAACGCTCGCGCGCCAACACGTTTCTTATTCTCGGCAATCCGGTGACGGTGCTGTGGATGTCGGTCGTGTCGGGCTATCTCGTGAACTCGTTCGGCTGGCGTCACATGTTCATCGCGGAAGGTTTGCCGGCGGTCGTATGGGCGGTGATCTGGTGGTTCATCGTGAAGGACAAGCCCGCGCAGGTGAAATGGCTCACCGAGCAGGAAAAGAGCGATCTCGACGCAACCCTGCGCGCCGAGCAGGCCGCCATCAAGCCGGTCAAGAATTATCGCGAGGCGTTCAAGTCGCCGGCGGTGATCAAGCTGTGCGCGCAGTACTTCTGCTGGAGCATCGGCGTGTATGGCTTCGTGCTGTGGCTGCCGTCGATTCTGAAGAATGGCTCGACGCTCGGCATGGTCGCAACGGGCTGGCTCTCGGCGGTGCCGTATCTCGCCGCGACCATTGCGATGCTGCTGGCCTCGTGGGCCTCCGACAAATTGCAGGCGCGCAAGGCCTTCGTGTGGCCGTTCCTGCTGATCGGCGCGGTGGCGTTCGCGGGATCGTATCTGCTCGGTTCGAGCAACTTCTGGGCGTCGTATGCGCTGCTCGTGATCGCGGGCGCGGCGATGTATGCGCCGTACGGGCCGTTCTTCGCGATCGTGCCCGAGCTTCTGCCGAAGAACGTCGCGGGCGGAGCGATGGCGCTGATCAACAGCATGGGCGCGCTGGGCTCGTTCGTCGGTTCGTATTTCGTCGGCTATCTGAACGGCGCGACCGGATCGCCCGCCGCATCGTATGTGTTCATGAGCGCGGCGCTGCTGCTTTCGGTGTGGCTGACACTGGCTGTCAAACCGCAAGCCGCGGTTCGCGCGGGCGTGGCCGTGCGGCCATAAAGCGGGTCGCGTTTATTGTGCTATAGAGCAAGCTGATAGATCGACATCACACTCACACTGAACCTGCCCATGACCCGAAAGATCGTAGCGTATAAAACCTTGCCCTCCGACGTCGAAGCGTACCTGCGCGAACATGCCGAAGTGGTGAACGTCGACCCGAAAGATCATGCGGCATTCGTCGCGGCGCTGAAGGACGCGGACGGCGCTATCGGCGCGAGCGTGAAAATCTCCGCCGACATGATCGACGGCGCGACGCGACTCAAAGCGCTCTCGACCGTCTCCGTCGGCTTCGATCAGTTCGATGTCGATGACCTCACGCGGCGCGGCATCGTGCTCACGCATACGCCCGACGTGCTGACCGAATCCACCGCCGATACCGTCTTCGCACTGATCCTCGCGAGCGCGCGCCGCGTCGTCGAACTCGCCGAATGGGTGAAGCAAGGCAACTGGAAGGCGAGCATCGGCGAGTCGTGCTTCGGCGTCGACGTGCAGGGCAAGACGCTCGGCATCGTGGGACTGGGGCGCATCGGCGGGGCGGTGGCGCGGCGTGCGGCGCTCGGCTTTCGCATGAACGTGCTGTACACCAACCGCAGCGCGAACGAGCAGGCGGAGAAGGACTACGGCGCGAGGCGCGTCGAACTCGACGACCTGCTCGCGCAGTCCGACTTCGTGTGCCTGCAAGTGCCGCTCACGGCCGCGACGCGCGGCATCATCGGGGCGAACGAGCTCAGGAAGATGAAGCAGAGCGCGATCCTGATTAATGCATCGCGCGGCCCGACGGTCGATGAAGCCGCGCTCATCGAAGCCCTCAAAAACGGCACGATTCGCGGCGCCGGCCTCGACGTGTTCGAGCAGGAACCGCTGCCCGCCGACTCGCCGCTGCTCGCGATGCATAACGTCGTCGCGCTGCCGCACATCGGCTCGGCCACACACGAGACGCGTCACGCGATGGCGCGCAACGCCGCGGAAAATCTCGTCGGCGCGCTGGATGGCACGCTTACGCAGAACATCGTCAATCGCGACGTGCTCGCGCGCTGAAGCCGGGGATCGGACCCGCGCATGCGCTAACATGCGCGATGCGAGGAGAACGATAATGACGGCATCGCGCCCGCCAGACGGCGAAGCGCGGTGCCCACCACCACTATGTCCGACGATCCCACTTTGACGAACCGCCCGCCTTCGTTCGGCGCGCGCCGCGCGACCATCACCGATGTCGCCCGCGAAGCCGGCACCGGCAAGACCAGCATCTCACGCTATCTGAACGGCGAGACGGGCGTGCTGTCGCCCGATCTGCGCGAGCGGATCGAGGCGGCCATCGCCAAGCTCGACTATCGGCCGAACCAGATGGCGCGCGGCCTGAAACGCGGGCGCAATCGCCTGATCGGCATGCTGCTCGCCGACCTGACCAATCCCTATTCCGTCGAAGTGCTGCAAGGCGTCGAGGCTGCGTGTCATGCGCTCGGCTATATGCCGCTCATCTGTCACGCGGCCAACGAGATCGATATGGAGCGGCGCTATCTGCAATTGCTCACGACGTATCGCGTCGAAGGCGTGATCGTCAATGCGCTGGGCGTGAAGGAAGAACTGCTGCAAGGTTTCGCGCAAGGCGGCATTCCGGTCGTGCTTGTGGATCGCTCGGTGGAAGGCCTCGTCACCGATATGGTCGGGCTCGACAATCCTGCCGCCGTGCAACTCGCGACGCGTCATCTGATCGACGAAGGCTTCGACGAGCTGCTGTTCATCGTGCAGCCCGTCACGCATGTGAGTTCGCGGCGTCAGCGCGAGGCTGCGTTCCGCGAGACCGTCGCGGCGCTGCATGCGAGCGGCTCGACGCTCGTGTTCGATCTCGCCGATGCATCGCCTGCGCTCGACGAACTCGATGCGCGCGTCGAAGCGGCGAAGACGGCGAGCAAGCGCGTCGCGCTCTTCGCGGCGAACGGGCCCGTGGCGCTGCGCGTCGCGGTGCATTTGAAGGAACGTCACGGCGCGAACTGGCAGTCGAGCGTCGCGCTGATGTCGATCGACGACTCCGAATGGGCGCAGCTCGCCGGCATGACGACGGTGCGTCAGCCGACTTACGACATCGGCCGGCGCGCGGTCGAGTTTCTTCACGAACGGCTCGGCGGCGCCGGGATGCCCGCGCGCGAATGCCTGCTGCCGGGCGAACTCGTCGTGCGCGCATCGACGGCCGGGAACGCGCAACACGCATCACAAGGAACTTGAATGGTCAGTGTTTCGACCTTGCTGTGTCTGGCGTTCGCGACGCTTGTCATTGCCGCGATGCCTATCGTGACGTATCGCAAGTTGCGGCCGCGTTTCAATATCGCGCCGCGTGAGGCGATCCTCGGCATCGGCGTGTTCGCGCTCTTCGCGATGGTGATCGAGCGCGCGCTGCACGGCTTCGTGCTCGGCAATCCGCTCACGTCGGGCTGGCTTGTCAATCCGGCCGTGTTCGTCGTCTATGGCGCGGTCGTCGCGGGTCTGTGCGAGGAAGTCGGGCGCTTTCTCGCGATGAAATGGCTCATCTCGCGCGAGCCGGGCGCGCTCGATCGTCACGGCCCCGCGCTCGGGCTGGGCATCGGTCATGGCGGGGCGGAGGCGTGGATCGTCGGCGTGCTGGTGCAGGTGCAATGGATCGTCTATGCAGTGCTCGCCAATCGCGGCACGCTCGATGCGCATTTCGCCAATGCGCCGCTCGAAGCGATCGCGCGCATTCATCTCGTGCTGTTGAGCCTGTCGCCGGTGTCGGCGGGCATTTTCATCATCGAGCGGGCGAGTGCCTTCGTGCTGCAACTCGGCTTTTCCGCGCTGATGTGGCAGATGCTGCGCGAACGCTCGCGTCACGCGCTCGGCGTTCTGATCGCGGCACATGCGCTCGTCGGCTTGCCTGCGGCGCTCTTTCAGGCGCGCCTCGTGCCGCTGATCGCAGCGGATGCCGTGTATCTCGTGCTGGGCGTGATCGTCGCGATGGCGCTCGTGCGCTACTATCGCCGTGCCGCCGCGGGACGCCCGAGTGCCTGAGGTGAGTAACTGAGGTAAGTAACTGAAGTGAGTAACTGAAGCGCGTGCTTCAACCGGATATCGACATCGAATGGACGACTACCAATACGACTGTCCGAGCGCGGACATCGACACGCTCGCGCACGTGATCTGCGATCTCTTCCCCGAGCAGACGCAGTTTGCCGAACGCATCGACGATGCGGGCCGCACCTCGCTCGTGATTCACTACGTGGCGATGCGTTTCGGTTCGACGGCGCGGCGCATCACAATCGACGTGCGCTTCGATCCGGCCGCGCTGTCGCGTTATCGCGCGATGCCGGTGCGTCTGCACGCGCGCAGTTACGCGGTGCTGCGCGCGTATGTGGAAGCAACGCTCGGATCGCTCGAAGAAACGTATGCGAACGGCGAGGCCGTGCCGCGTGAAGTGGAAATCGAAATGGGCGAGGATTTCGCTTAAATCAAGCGATAAACCTTCGCGAAGCGCGCCGCTTTCACGACGCCGTAATCGCCCGGCGCGTATTGCATGACCCAGTCGCCTGCGTCGCCGGTGAGGATGTCGCCGGCGTCCGAGCGAGCGATCGAGAAGGGTTCGTGCATTTCTTTCGCCAGCACGACGCTCGGCTTGTTGCGATACACGCCCGGCACACCATGCGCGATGCCGCCTTCGGGCGCATATTTCGCATCGAACCGCGCGCGCGACACGACCCAGCGTTCGCCGCCGCTGCCGGTGACAATCGCATCGCCGCTCGCGTAACGGTTCGGGCCTTCGAGACTCATCAGCTCGCCCGGAGCGACTGCGAATTCGACGGAGACGGCTTCGTCCTTCACGACGCGGCGCGCGTCGGGATCGGTTGCTAGATCGAGGCGGGACAGATGGAGCATGATGCGGATCGCGAGTGGTGGCGGTGCGGGATCGTAACGGCAACCGCATTATTTTGCACCCGCTGAAAGAAAAAAGCCCGCATCGTGCGATGCGGGCTCGTCTCGTTGTCTGCGAGTCTTCGGGCGATGCGCAGGGCTTCAGGGCTTCGTCGTCGATGCGGCATCGGCACCCGCCGCATGCGGACGTCGATGCGCGCGATTCTGCCGCGCCTTGCCGTGGTCTTCGCGGAAGCTCGCATCGGCCAGCTTCTTCTGTTCGGGAGACAGACTCGCGTACAGCGGCTCGAACGCCGCGACCAGGCGCTTCGTGCCGTCCGCGTTGGCCTGTGTGATCTGCTCATATTGTTTCATGTCGTCGAGCGCGGACATTGTGTCGCGTTGCGCAATGCGCTGGCGATACAGATCGGCCATCGTGCGGCCGTTGTCGCGCATCACGTCGGCGAAGGCCGACCATTGCGTTTCCTGCTGCGGCGTGATCTTGAGGCTCGCATGCAGTTGCGCGATACGCTCTTCGACGCGTGCTTCGCGCTTCGAGGCAGCCGGTGCGGACGCGGCGTTTTGCACGGCAGGCGCCGATGCCGCGGCCGGCGCGGACGATTGCGCAAAAACCGGGCTGAATGCGCAGAGTGCGGCCAATGCAGCGAGTGTTCTTTTCATTCGGAAAATACCTTCGATGGAGATGAAAGGCGACGTGCCTAGTAAGCTGCCGGAAAGCGATCGCGGCGAGCACGCCAAGCACGCCATTGGCGGATATTAGTATCACGATTGCATGTGGATTCGACCGCATTGCCACATCTGCTTACATTCGATACGACTCTGGAAAATTCGCGTAGTGGACACCTTGTTGAGCATGCGGGTCTTCGTGACCATCGTCGAGGCGGGCAGCCTGAGCGCCGCCGCCGAGCACTTTTCTATTTCCGCGCCGATGGCGGGCAAGCATCTTCAGGCGCTCGAAGCGCGGCTCGATGCGCGTCTGATGGTCCGCACGACGCGCCGCCAAAGCCTGACCGAAATCGGCCGCGAATATTACGAGCGCTGCCGGCGCATTCTCGCGGATGTCGACGCCGCCGATGCCCTCGCCGAAGCCATGAGCGCGACACCGCGCGGCGTGCTGCGCGTGACCGTGCCGCTGACCTACGGCGTGCAGTTCGTCACGCCCGCTGTGACCGAGTTCCTCGCGGCGTTTCCGCAGATCGCCGTCGAACTCGATCTCAGCAACCGCATGGCCGATATCGTCGAAGACCGGTTCGATGCGGCCGTGCGCATCGGTGCGCTCGCCGATTCGAGTTTCATCGCGCGCCCGCTCAAGCCCTACGCGATGACCGTGTGCGCATCGCCCGCGTATCTCGCCCGCGCCGGCACGCCTGCGACACCCGCCGATCTCGTCAGCCACGAATGTCTGGGCTTCGTGCATCAGGGCCGCGAGGCGGGCTGGCGGCTCGAAGGCGAGGACGATGCCACGCACTCGAGCCGCACGCAGTCGGCGCGCTTCAGAGCCAACAACGGTCAGGCGCTCAGAAAGGCCGCGCTCGCGGGCTTCGGCCTCGTGCTGCAACCGCATGCGCTCGTCGAAGACGATCTGAAGAGCGGCGCGCTGGTGGCGGTGTTGCAGGATTTTCTGCCGAAGCCATCGCCTGCGCATCTCGTCTATCCGCGCGATATGCGCGCGACGCCCAAGCTCGCGAGCTTCGTCGATTTCATGGTGGCGCGGCTGGGCGTGTGAGGCCGTCTGAGTCTGTCTGAGCCTGTCTGAGCCGTCGCTTGTCGGCGATAATGCAAAACACAAGATGCCGAATGCGCGGTTGCATTCAAAACACATAACGCAAAACGCAAAACGCCAGGGACGACGCCTACATGAGACCGCCGCGCCTCGACCAGCTCGACGACATCGACCGCAATCTCGTCGCGCTCCTGCAGATGAACGCGCGTGAGAGCGTCGCCCATCTCGCGCGGCAACTGGGCGTCGCGCGCACGACGGTGATCGCGCGCATCGCGAGGCTGGAGAAGAACAACGTGATCGCGGGCTACGGGGTGCGGCTCGGCCAGGACGTGCTGGATGCGAGCATTCAGGCGTATGTCGGCATCAAGCTCATGCCGAAGTATGGTCGCGACTTGCAGAAGCGTTTCGCGCGCATGCCCGAGATTCAATTGCTCTGCGCCGTGAGCGGCGAGTTCGATTACGTCGCGTGGCTGCGCGCCGATTCTCCCGACCGCCTGAACGATCTGCTCGATGAGATCGGCGGGCTCGAAGGCGTCGAGCGAACCACGACGTCGATCATTCTGGCGCGGAAGATCGACCGCGCCGGATGACCATTCGATACGAATCGCAGGATTGAATCGTCAAAATGACGAAATCCGTCGTCGAAGCGCATCATTTTGTGTCTAGGATCAGTATTCGCGCGCTCCTAAACTGTATGTGGAAGCGAGTCGGCTTGGCCCTCCGCTCAACCCGCACACATAAAGGAGATGAATATGAAAGTGGCCCTCGTCGGCGCCGGATTGATCGGTCAGAGCATTGCCCATTTGCTGCGTGAAACGGGGGACTTCGAAGTCGTCGCGTTCGATCGCGACGAAAACGCGCTCGCGCTGCTCGATGCACAAGGCATCCCGACGCGCCGCGTCGATTCTGCGGACACGCCCGCGTTGCGCCAGGCGCTGGCCGGCTTCGACGCGCTCGTCAACGCGCTGCCGTATTACCTCGCGATCAACGTTGCATCGGCGGCCAAGGCAGCGGGCGTGCATTATTTCGACCTGACCGAAGACGTGCGCGCAACGCACGCCATTCGCGCCATCGCTGACAGTTCGGAACTCGCGTTCATGCCGCAATGCGGGCTCGCGCCGGGTTTCATCGGCATCGTCGCGCACGATCTGGCGAAGCGTCTCGACGATGTACGCGAAGTCAAGATGCGCGTCGGCGCGCTGCCCGAGTTTCCGACCAACGCGCTCAAATACAACCTGACGTGGAGCATCGACGGCCTCATCAACGAGTATTGCCAGCCGTGCGAGGCGATTCGCGAGGGCCGCACGCAATGGGTGCAGCCGCTGGAAGGCGTCGAACATTTCTCGCTCGACGGTATCGAGTATGAAGCGTTCAATACGTCGGGCGGGCTCGGCACGTTGTGCGAGACGCTCGCGGGCAAGGTCGAGACGCTCGACTATAAATCGGTGCGGTATCCCGGGCATCGCGAGTTGATGAAGTTCCTGCTCGACGATCTGCGCATGTCGACCGATCGCGACGGCCTGAAGACGATGCTCAAGCGCGCAGTGCCTTCGACGGCGCAGGACGTCGTGCTGATTTTCGTCACCGTGACGGGCATGCGGCGCGGGCAGCTCGTGCAGGACGTGTTCACGCGCAAGATCTTCGCGAAGGACGTGTGCGGCACGCCGATGAGCGCGATCCAGATCACGACCGCCGGCGCGATCTGCGCGGAACTCGATCTGTTCCGCGAAGGCGTGTTGCCGCAAAGCGGCTTCGTGCGTCAGGAGCAGGTTCCGCTCGAGGCGTTCCTCAACAACCGCTTCGGCAAGCTGTATGAAGGCGCGAACACGGTGGCCACGGCCCGGCATCTAGCGGCGGCGTAACGACGCGTGGCGCGTGTGTGGCGCGTCTGGCTTTAGCGCGTCTCGATCAGGCGCGCGAGCAACGCGTCATGCGCCTGCTGCGAAGGCGCGGTGTTGTCTAACATCACGAGCGTTCGGGCGAGCGCTGCATCGGGCGCGAAAAGGCGCTGACGATATTCTTCCCAATGCGCGAGCTTGTAGGCATCGTTCGCATCGCCCCGTGCGACGATGCGCTCGCGCGCCACGCTTTCATCCACATGCACCCACACGACGCGAATGGCGACATCGGCACCGATGCCGAGCCATGCGCGATCGAACAGGCGCCCGCTGCGCACCTCGCGTGTAAGCGGCGCGATCACCACGACACTCACGCCCAACGACAAGTTCTCCGCCGCCGTATCGACAAGCGAGCGATACTCCGGATCGCGAAAATGTTCGATGAAAAGTGGGCTGTCGCGATCGTGCGGGTCGCCCGTCAACGCGCCGATCGCCGCAGCGCTATATGCGCCGTAAAGCGTGTCTTTGTCGAGCAGGCAGAAGGGTTCACCGGTCGCGTGCATGAGCGGCGCGAACAGCCGTTTTGCGAGCGTCGTCTTGCCGGTGCCCGCGTGGCCGCAAAAGAAAAGCAGATGCTTCATGCCGGTTCGATCCTCGAAAGCTTCGCGTCGCGCATCATGACGTTCAGTCATCGATCCGCGTTCGTTGATAACGTGTCATCAATGGCGTCGCAGTGATGCCGTGCACGACGACCGATGCGGTGATCGTCGCAATGACGAACGGCACGAGCGGCGCCGCGATATCCTGCGGCGCATGTTCGAGCGCATAGAGCAGATAGTAAAACGAGCCGACGCCGCGTATGCCGAACCAGCTCATGAGCCGTCGTTGCGAAGGCGCGGCATCCGAACCGAGCAGCGAGGCTTCGACCGATGCGGGCCGCAGCACCACAAACAGCGCGACGATGAGCGCGCCCGTCTGCCACGTGAACAACTCGCGCCAGATGGTGGCAAGCACGGCGCCGACCATCAGCATGATCGCGGCTTCCGCAATGCGCTCCAGCTCGATCGTGAAGCCGTGCACGCGCTCCGCCATGAAGGCGTGCGCGCGTTCGGGATCGACTGCGGTGGCGCCGACGTCATCGGCATCGACGGTGCCGACCGCTTCGCGTGCGGACTTGCCGCCGCTCGTTTTCTGCTCGACGCGGCGCATCGCGAGACCGGCCGCGAACACGGCGAGAAACGCGTATGTGTGCAGCAGTTCGGCCACGCCGTACGACAGCGCGATCAATCCGAGCGCATAGAAGCCCTCGGGTCCGAGGGCTTCGCCGTGACGCGTACGCAGATACGCGACGACCCGAACCGACAACGCGCCGAGCAGCCAGCCGCTTGCAAGCGCGCCCGCGATGCCCCAAACGGCTTGCAAGGCGAACGTCCACTGCAAGGCATCGCCCGGCGATGTTTCGAAGCGGCATACCGCGAGCGCGAGAAGCGCGAAGGGCAGCGCGATGCCGTCATTGAGACCGCCTTCGCCCGAGAGCGAAAAGCGCAGCAGATCGAGGTCGCCGGGCGTTTCCACCTGCACGTCGTGCGCAAGTACGGGATCGGTCGGCGCGAGCATGGCGGCGAGCAGGAGTGCCGGACCCCAGCCGAACCCGAGCACATAGACGGCAAAAAGCGTGAGCGCGACGACGGTCAGCACCATCGCGACGAAGCCCAGACGCACCGGCAGGATCCAGATGCGGTCGGTCGGCGACAGGCGCAAGCGAAGGCCGATGGCGAAGAGCGACACGAGCATCGCGACTTCGGTGATGCGCCGCAGCGTCGTGGCGTCGGCTTTGAGGTCGAGCGTCAGAATATTGGCCAGACCCGGGCCGAGCACGAAGCCGATCGCGAGATAGCACATGGCGGTGCTGATCGGCAGGCGCTTGAATGTCGAACTGGCGAGCCCCATGAAAATGAGCACGCTGCCGACGACGAGAAACCATATCGTCTCGATCATGAATCCCTTTGCGGATCTTGTGTGCTGTGGGCAGGCGGGCCGCGCGGCGACGCGCGGGACGATCATACGAAACGGAGCACAAGCCATGCCCGTGCCGGCATTTGCACGCGCATGCGCGTCCATCCTTGCACACGTTGCACCCTCTCTGACCGCGCCACGAGTTGCGCGTAAGATGACTTTCGATTCCGGCATACCGATTCGTCATCCGCTTCAAACGCACGGTCCTTCGCGCCCGCACGCAGCGTGCATCGTCGATGCGCCCGGACCAGGGAGAACTCAGCATGTCACAGCATTTCGATGCGGTCGTCATCGGCACGGGGCAGGGCGGCTCGCCGCTTGCCGTGCGGCTCGCGCAAAGCGGCAAGCGCACGGCCGTGATCGAGCGGCATCTGTTCGGCGGCACCTGCGTGAATGTCGGCTGCACGCCGACCAAGACCTATGTCGCGAGCGCGCGCGCGGCGCACGTCGCGCGCACGGCGGCGCAATACGGCGTGATGATCGGCGGCGATATCGCTATCGACATGGCGCGCGTGAAGGCGCGCAAGGACGAAGTGATCGGCGGCTCGCGCGAGGGCATCGAGAAATGGCTGCGCGGCACGAAGAATCTCACCGTGTTCAAGGGACATGGACGCTTCAGCGGTCCGCATGCGTTGCGTATCGAGGCCGTCGATGGCTCGACGCAGGATATCGAAGCCGATCTCGCCTTCATCAACACCGGCACGCGCGCTTTAGTGCCGAAGGTGGAAGGGCTCGAGCGCGTGCCGTATCTCACCAACTCGACGATCCTCGAACTCACCGAAGTGCCCGCGCATCTCGTGATCGTCGGGGCGAGTTATATCGCGCTCGAATTCGGGCAGATGTTCCGGCGCTTCGGCAGCCGCGTGACCTTGCTCGTGCGCGGCGAGCGCATCCTCACGCGCGAGGACGAAGACTTCGCGCGCTCGGTGCAGGACGTGTTCGTGCAGGAAGGCATCGAGTTTCGCTTCGACGCGCAGATCGAACGCGTGGAGCCGTCGTCGGGCGGCGTGCGCATCGTCTTGAACGACGGCTCGATCGATGCCTCGCATCTGCTCTTCGCGACGGGCCGCACACCGAACACCGATGACCTCGGCCTCGAACACGCGGGCATCGCGGTGAACAGGCACGGCATGATCGATGTAGATGGCCAGTTGCGCACCCGGGTGGACGGCGTCTATGCGCTGGGCGATGTCAACGGGCGCGGTGCATTCACGCATACGTCGTGGAATGACTACGAGATCATCGCGTCGAATGTGCTCGACGGCGAATCGCGCAGTGTCGATACGCGCATCATGGCCTATGCGGTGTTCGTCGATCCGCCGTTCGCGCGTGTGGGCATGAGCGAGGAGGACGTGCGCAAGGATGGCCGCGCAGCACTCATCGCGACGATGCCGATGACACGCGTGGGCCGTGCCCGCGAGCGCGGGGAGACGGCCGGCTTCATGAAGGCGCTCGTCGATGCGCGCACGAAGCGCTTTCTGGGCGCGGCGATTCATGGCATCGAAGGAGATGAGGTGATTCATACCTTCATCGAGATCATGAACGCCGACGCGCCCTATACGACGCTGCAGCGGGCCATGCACATTCATCCCACGGTGAGCGAGCTGATTCCGACATTGCTCGAAGGGCTGAAACCGCTCGCGTGAGCGTACATCGCTACGCTTTGACCGGCGGCTTCTCGTCTTCATTCACCGCCTGTGTTCCGCGCGTTTCCGGCATCGCGAGCCATACCAATGCCACCGCGAGCGCGCCTGCGGCGGCGAGTCCGAAGAAGCTCATCGCGGTGCCGAAGCGATCCGCGGCAAAGCCCGCGGCGGCGGTTGAAAGCGTCGCGCCGACACCCGCCGCGAGCCCGAAGAAGCCGATCGTGAGGTTGTAATGCCCGCGTCCGCCCGCGACGTCCGCCGCGATGAGCGGCAGCATCACGCCGAACACTGCCGCGCTGATGCCGTCGAGCATCTGCACCGGCACGAGCAGATACGGGCTGCTCACGCCCGCGAACAGAATCGCGCGGATCGGCAGTGCGCAGAAGCCGATGATCAGCACGGGCCTGCGTCCCCAGTTCTGCGCCTGCCGCCCGACCCACGGCGACAACGCCGCGACGATGAACTGCGGCACGATGATGCACGCCGCGATCACGAGTTGAACGTTGTCGCCCATATGCGCGGTGACTTCGCCGGCGGCGAGATTGAGCATCGCCGCGTTCGACAGGTGAAACAGCACCACGCACGCCGCGAAGATCAGCAGCCGCCGGTCTTTCAGCAGGTCGCGCAGCGACTCGCGCTCCTCGCCTTCGGGCGTGAGCTTGGGCTTGCCCGGGGGCGTGCGCGGCACGACGGGCGGCGCATCGTAATGAATCATGCGCAGCGCGACGACGGCCGGGAGCGCGAGCGCGGCGGTCAGGAAGAACACCGAGCGCAGCGACAGATACTCGCCGAACGCGCCCATCAGCGCCGCGGTCAGCGCGCTGCCGATCGATGCCCAGCGCGCATTGCGGCCGAGCCGGTCGCCGAGATCCGCGCGCGAGACGAGGGCGAGCGAGATCGCCGCCATCGCCGGGACGAGCATGCAGCTCGCGAAGCCGTGCAGCACTTCGGCGGCGAATACGGGGACGAAGGTCGGGCTCGCGGCGAGCAACAGCGCGCTCACGATGATCGCGACGATCGCGGAGAGCGCGGCGAACTTCTTGTTGCGCATCGCATCGACGAGCGCGCCTGCCGGCAACTGGCTCGCCATCGCGCTGATCGTGCCGACGGAAAGCATCAGGCCGATCTCGCCCTGCGTCCACTTGTTGGCCGCGAGGTACGAAGCGATGAAAGGGCCGAAGCCGGTCTGCACGTTGGCGACAAAGAAGTTCAGCCAGTCGAGCGCGCGCAGACTGCGTGCAATTACCATGTCGTGAATCGGTTATCCATGTCGTGATCCGTTATCGGGCAGGGCGCGCGCCGGAGGCCGGCGTCTGCGCCGCTACGGCGCCGGAAGCGGTCGTGCCGGCGGGACCGGACGAAGCCGTGGCAGCCGATGCGGCGGACGCGGTCGATGCAGGCGCGGGCACGACGGGAGAAACGATCTTGATCGGTTGTTCGGGCGCGTAGGTCGGTGCGGCCTTGAGTTGCGCGTCGTTGAAATCCATTTGCAGTTGCCACTGTTTGTTGCGCGAGAGGACATGCAGGTCGCTCCAATTGGCCGCGACATGGCGCTTGTCGCCCGCGAGCGAACTCGACAGATCGAGCACGAGCGCCTCGGGCTGAGCCTGCGAATCGACGAGCACATCCACCACGCGGCCGATGCGCGCGCCGTTCTTCTGCGTGACGGTCGAATCGAGAAGCTGCACGACGGTGGGCGGCGCCTCGGCGACGGGCTGAGGCTTCGGCACCGGATCGGCCGGCTTGCCCTTGACGGCGGGCGGCTGCATGAAGGTGATCGGCGCGGTCTTCGAGTTCGGCGTGAAGCGGAACGCGGACCACGGGAAATTGACCTTGCGGTCGCCGACGCCGAGGAAACCCGCGAGGTTCACCATCAGGAGCTTCGGCTTCGCGGCGCCGTCGACGTAGAGATCCACCGCGCGGCCGACGACCTTGCCGTCGGGACGCTGCACTTCGGCGTCGAGCAGGCCGTGCAACTGGTCGTGCTGCATGACGCGCGTCGAGATGATCTGCGGCGGAGGCGGCGGCTCGGGCGGCTCAGGCGGCGGCGTGACGACCGGCTCCGGCGGCTTCGGTTTGACGATGCGGCGTTTCGGCTTCGGCGCGGGCGGCGGCTTCACGGAGGAGGCGGGCTCCGGCGCCTGCACGGCGGGCAACGGCTCCTCGGGCTCGGTGGGGCCGGTTTCCGCGGGCGTCGGGATGTAGGAATGCTCGACGATCGGTGCGGGCGTTTGCTGCGGCAGCAGGCCGCACGCAGAGAGGGCTAACGCGGCGCAGATCGAGAGGCCTGCGGTGGGGCGCAGGGCGCGCACGTTTTTCAGGCACGCGGCCAGCCTCGTCAGCAACAAGATCAGCAACATGATCCGCGACATGAGCGGCGACATGAGCAGGCGCGCGAACGCGAGCGCGGCCGCATGAAAGGCGCTGTCGGCGCGGCACGCGCGTCGCGGCGCGTGGCGGCCATTCGACGGCGCGTCACCCCGACGCGGGAAACCGCCTGTCATCGCAAAAGCTCCATGGTTCCGGGTCACCTGCTTGTTCGTCTTGTTCGTCGGATCGCTTCGACACGCGCCGGGCGCTGGTCGTTCGCCGCATGTGTCTACTGCTGTCTGCTGATGTTTACTGCGTGCGTCGAAGCGGATTGAATCTTGAATGCAAAAGAATGAATGCAAAGCGCGGCGAGATCCCGCAGGCCGCGTCATGCTCACGCGCCGGACGGCCTGTGCGCATTGCCCGCCTGAGCGAGGCGAGCGGCCGTGTCGGGTGCGCCCATCTTCTCGGCGGCGTCGCGCGCGGTGAAGCCGCCGGCGTCGCGTGCATCGGGATTCGCGCCGCGCTCGATCAGCAATTCGACAATCTCCACGCGATTGAACATCGCCGCGATCATCAGCGCCGTGCGTCCGTCCGGCGATGCGCCTTCGACGTTCGCGCCATGGTCGAGCAGCGTGTCGATGACGTCCCTGAAACCCTTGAACGCCGCGCCCGCGATCGGCGTCTGGCCGTTGTCGTTGCGCAGGTCCGGATCGGCCTTGTGTTCGAGCAGCACGCGCACCGCGTTCGCGTGGCCGTGATAGCTCGCGAGCATCACGAGACTGTCGCCCTTGTCGTTGCGCAGGTTGGGCGGCAGGCCTTTCGAGAGGAGTGCGTCGAGCATGGCGGCATCGCCACGGCGCGCGACATCGAACACTTCGCTGGCGAACGCGATCATGTCGTCGTCGGGGCCGTCGCTCGATGGCTTCTTCGGGTCCTGGTTCGGATCATGCGGCATGATTCACTCCGTTTTGGTCGCGCCGCGTGCGCGCTCTTAGGTTCTCGGGATGCATCGTCGGCTTAGTGCTCCGGCGAAGTTTTGCATCTTGCGTTTTGCATTCCAATCGGCAAATTGGCATTTCGAATGCAAAACGCAACATGCAAGAATGTGCAGCGGACGCGGGATTATCCGGGAGCATACACAGGTTTCTCAGCGCGCCGTGCTTCAGCCGGAGGCGGATAGCACGAATCGCGCCCGTGCGGGAGGCGTTTGCCGGTCACGCGATGTCGGCGCGATGACCGCCCGGCGTCTGCACGACATCGAGCCACGCACCCGGCCGGACCGATGCGACCGCAGCAGCACTTTCATCCACACCGTATGCGAAGGCAAACATGACGCAAGTTCCATCCAGTCACGACTCGTCCCCGCCCGTCGATGTCGCTGTGCGCCGCCGCGCGCCTGCTGCCGAACGCAATCGCGATGCGATTTTATCGGTCCTGACGCGCGTGCTGCCTCCGGTCGGTGTCGTGCTGGAGATAGCGAGCGGCACCGGGCAGCATGCGGTTCATTGCGCGGCAGCGTTGCCGCAAATCGTCTGGCAGCCGAGCGATCCGGATGCCGCCTCGCGCGATTCGATCGCCGCGTGGCGCGCTCATGCCGGGCTCGCCAACCTCGGCGCGCCGCTCGCGCTCGACGTGCGTAGCGACGACTGGGGCATCGGCGACGTGGCGGCCATCGTGTGCATCAACATGATTCACATTGCGCCTTGGGAAGCCGCCGAAGCGTTGTTTCGCGGCGCGGGTGCGCATCTGGGCGCGGGGGGCGTACTGTACCTGTACGGGCCGTATCGGCGCAACGGCGCACACACGGCGCCGAGCAACGAGGCCTTCGATGCGCAGCTGCGCGCGAACGATCCCCGCTGGGGCGTGCGCGGTATGGAGACGGTCGAGGAATTGGGCGCACAGGCCGGTCTGATGCTGAAGGAAGTCGTTCCGATGCCGGCCAATAACTTTAGTCTGGTTTTTGAGAAGCGGGGGTAGGGCGCGTGGTGCTCATGAGGATGTATTCGCGCGCAGCACCGCCAGCACGCGACGCAAACACGGCGCGTCAGCGCGCCGTCGCCATCAACGTTGCGTCGCCGATCCAACGCGCCACTGATTCACGGTCGCAGAGTCAGACGCTCTCCCGGACATGGAGAAGCGCGGGTGAGCCGCGATCGGCAGCGTTCAAGAGACTTCTTTGCTCGCAGCGCCGTACGCACGCGACGCAAACACGACGCAAACACGACGCAAACACGACGCAAACACGACGCGCGAGCGCACCGTCGCCAGCCAACGGCGATGGCCGCGACGAACGTGGTGTCGCCGATCCAAGCTACCATCGAACCATGTTCGCCGAGCCGGTTGCTCGCTCGGTCGTCGAAAAAAACGCTTGATCCGCGCCGCGACTGCGTTCACGAGCCCCTCACGCGCAGCGCCGCCGCAAATGCGCGACGCAAACACGACGCTCCAGCGCGCCGTCACCATCAGCGATAGCCGCGACGAACTTTACGTCACCGATCCAACGCGCCACTGATATACGCCCGCGCGGACATAGAGAAGCGCGCGTAAGCCACGCCGCGCCGACACTCACAAAACCCCTTCACCCGCAGCACCCCCCGAACGCGACGCAAACACGCTGCGCCAAGGCACCGACGCCATCAAAGACGCCGCGACGATCATCCCGCCGCCGATCCAGCCCGCCGTCGACACATGCTCGCCGAGCCAGACGCTCGCGAAAAGCGCGCCGAACGCAGGCTCGCTGCCCATCAGCAACGAAACGCGCGTGGGGCTGCTGCGGCCGATCGCATAGTTCTGCGCGAAAAACGCGAACAGCGTGCACGCGAACACGAGATACAGCATCGATCCCCAGAACATGCCGTGACCGGCGAGCGCGGGCAGCGGCTGCCATTGCGACGGCGCGAACACGAGCGCCAGCGCCGCGCTCCCCGATGCAACGACGCCCGCCTGCACCGCAGTCACCGTCAGCGCGGGCAGGGGCGCGGCGCGCAGCACGCGCTTGGTCACGCAGACCGCGAGCGCGCGCAGCACGGCGGCGGCGAGGATCAGGCCATCGCCGAGATTGAAGTCGAACGAAAGCGCGCCGTTGCCCGCCAGCAGCCACGCGCCCGCGAACGACACGCCCACCGCGAGCCACTCGGCCGCGCCGGGCCGCCGTCGCAGGAGCGCCCATTCGGCGAGCGGCGTCAGCACCACGCAGAGGCTAATGAGAAACGCGGCGTTCGCGGCGCGCGTGTGCAAGACGCCGAAGGTTTCGGCGAGAAAGATCGAGAGCAGGAACAGGCCGAGCGTCAGCACGCCGAGCAGCGTGCGTTTGCTCGCGCGCCGCAGATGCCGCAGGTTCACGGCCAGCAGGCAGAAGGTGATGCCGAAGCGCAGCGCAAGCAGCGCCAGCACGGGATAGAACGCCAGCGCGCTCTTGACGATGCCATAGCTGCTGCCCCAGACCATCGCCACGGCAAAAAGCAGCAGATCGGCGAGAGGAAGCAGACGGCGGTCGGGCGATTCGGTTGTCATGCAACGGCTCCGGTAGATGAGCCGTCATTGTCGAATGATGCGTGCGGCGTGATAATCCTGTCGGAACGCATAGCCTTGATGTCGCGAATGCACAAATGAATCCCGCCGATCTGTTTAGTCTTCTGCCCGATATGGCCGTTTTTGCGCGCGTCGTCGATGCGGGGAATTTTTCGCTCGCGGCGCGGCAACTGGGCAGCACGCCATCGACAGTGAGCCGGCAAATCAAGCGTCTGGAGGAAGCGCTCGCCACGCGCCTGCTCGAACGCTCGACGCGCAAGGTGCGCGTGACCGAATCGGGCTATCAGGTGTATCGGCATTGTCGCGACATGGCGGCGGCCGCATCGGGCGCGGTCGATGCCGCCGGGCAGCTTTCCGGCAAGCCGCAGGGACGCGTCGCGCTCTCGGCGCCGACAGCCTACGCCAAATCCGTCATTCATCCGCTCGTGGCGGGTTTTCTCGCGGCGTATCCGGACGTCGATCTGCAACTCGTTTTCGCCGATCACGATATCGACCCGCTTGAGAGCGACGTCGATCTCGTCATCCGCGCGACGAGCCAGCCGCCGCAAGGGCTCGCCGCCCGGCCGCTCGGGCGCGTGCGCTGGCTGTTGTGCGCGTCGGCGGCGTATCTGCGCGAGCACGGCGCGCCGGCGCATCCGCGTGAACTTGCGCAGCACGACTGCATCTATCTGGGTGAGACGGCGGACGATAACCGCTGGCGCTTCACCCGCAGCGGCGAAGCGGCGAGCGTCACGGTGCGCGGGCGGTATATCGCCAATCATGCGGGCGCGCGGCTGGAGGCGGCGGAGCGCGGACTCGGCATCGCCATGCTGCCCGACTTCGCCGCCCGCGACGCGCTCGCGGCGGGCACGGTGCAGACCGTCCTCGCCGACTGGGAGATGCAGGCGCGCGCGTATCAGGGGCCGGTGTGGCTGCTTTATCCGCCCAATCGATTTCTGCCGCCGAAAGTGCGCGCGCTGATCGACTATCTGCATGCGCATCTCGGCCAGCAAGCCTGACGATGATCATGATCGGCATCATCCCGGGCCATTCGATGCGCGCCGAAACGATCGTCGCCGTGTAGACTGCGAATGGTCGTTCATTGCGTCGCATTTCGTCGCGGCGCTTAATCCGATCTCCTTTTCACCGGAGGCGTCGTACATGCACGCAGCGTTGCCGCAGGGCGAGCAAGAAGCCGGTTCAATCGACACGCCATCCAGGCCGCCGCGCGATCTGCGTCGGGTCGACATTCATCCTAATCATTGGTATCCGCTCGCGTGGTCGCGCGAAGTGAAGCGCGGCAAGGCTCACGGCGTGCGCTTCGCCGGCGACCCGATCGTGCTCGTGCGTACCGAATCGGGCCAGGTGTTCGCGCTCGAAGATCGCTGCGCGCATCGGCAGGTGCCGTTGTCGGCGGGCGTCGTCGACGGCGAATCCATCCGTTGCTGTTATCACGGCTGGACCTACGACTGCACCGGCCGCTGCACCGACATTCCCTATCTCGGCCGCGAGCGTCTGCCCAACGGCGTGCGCGCGTATCCGTGCCGGGAGACGGCGGGGCTCATCTTCGTGTTTACGGGCGACCCCGCACTTGCGGATCAGGCCAAATTTCCCGATCTCGGCTCG
This sequence comes from Caballeronia insecticola, assembly GCF_000402035.1. Taxonomy (GTDB): domain Bacteria; phylum Pseudomonadota; class Gammaproteobacteria; order Burkholderiales; family Burkholderiaceae; genus Caballeronia; species Caballeronia insecticola. The sequence goes on along the minus strand of NC_021287.1, from coordinate 1,554,352 downwards.
TCCGCCGACCGCGCCTACAAGACGCGCCGTTTCGGCGGCGACGTGAAGTGCCACTACACCTTCATGCACGAGAATCTGATGGACATGAACCATCAGTTTCTGCATCGGCGGCAGATGGGCAGCATGCGCGCGCGCTCGGTCGGGCGTCGCCGCGGCGACGACTGGATCGAAGTCGACTACACGTTCGCGCGCGAGGCGGGCAAGCAGCCGATCGGCGAGGCGCTGGTGTTCGGGCAGAAGCGCGGCGCGAAGCCCGAAGACGGCCAGAAAGACGTGATGACGATCCGCACCGACTATCCGTACCAGACGCTCAAGATCCGCACCAAGGACGAGACGATGGTGATGGATCTGTGGATCGCCTACGTGCCGCTCGACGCCGAACAGCGCACCAACCGCACCTTCGGCCTCTTGTCGATCCGCCGCCCGAAGGTGTCGTTTCTGCTGGACGCCGCGTGGCCGTTGCTCATCTGGTTTACGGAACGCATCTTCACGGAAGACCGCTGGATCGTCGAACGCGAGCAGGAAGCGCATGACCGGCAGGGCGCGGATCACAACCACGAAGTGTTTCCGGTGATCCTCGAATTGCGGTCGCTGCTTTCGGAGCACGGCGTGCCGCATGGCGCCGGTAAAAGTACAGGCGAGAGCACGGGCGAAACCCGGCGCATCCATTTCATCGAGCGGGTGCAGGAACTGCCGACGCCGTGACCGTGCGCGCTCGACCGGTGCACTCTCGATTGCGCGCGCCGCGCCGTGGCGCTATACAGGAAGCAGAGACCACGTAGGGAGGACGATCATCATGAACACCGACCCGACCGAGCCGCGCGACGACACATCGGAGATCGACGCAGCGCATCCCGAAGTCGAGCACTTCGATGCGGCGATTACGCACGTCGACGAATCCTATGCCGCCGGCAAAATGGCCGCGGGGGCAGCGAAGGGCATCTTGTTCAGCATCATCGAGACGCTCGGCACGCTCGTCGGCGATCCCGATCTGCCGGCGCACGCGCGCTCGGGCTACGAAGGTCTGCTCGAAACCGCCCGCGAACTGCGCTCGAAAATCGAGTCTTAGGCAGGGAGCGTTCGCCTGGGGCGCATCGGTGAAAGGCTGCAACGGCCTTTCGTTTCCCCGCTGCGCCCCGTTGTCCCGAAAGCCGCGTGCAATCGCCGCGGCGTCTGATTAGCCGCGAATCGAAACGTCCGCGCGCGACAAATTTCTCGCAGTCCACTTTGCCCGATCGGGCCGATCTCAGCCGACGGACCTTTTGCGTCCGACGCGCGGCGCGGCTTGTCCCGTCTGCCTGCAATGCTTTCCCGCCCCGGCGATAAGCCCTGAAACCCGCGCCGGACAAGGCTTCCAGGCCAGCGGCGCGCCTGTTCGCAGACGCGGGTTCGCCATCGTGATGTCAGCTAGCTGTCAGTTTCATGCCCGGTTGCCCAATATTTGTGTTCGCGCAAATACTGGTTAACCAGACAGTGAAAAAAAACGACACGAAGATGCGTCTTTCTTTCGCATTCTGACTGTAAGCCATACACTTGCCAGCGAAAAATAACGAGTTGAAACATGCGAAGCCGCCACGGCGGCACCGGTTCCAAAACTCGCCAGAGATAACTGCCCACCGCTTGAGGAGAAAAAATGAAGGGTTTCACGCTGACCAAGGCCGCTGTCGTCGCAGCTACTGCGTTCGCGGCCGCAGCACCGGCGTTCGCTCAAAGCAGCGTCACGCTGTACGGTATCGTCGACGATTCGATCGTTTATCAAAGCAGCCAGACCTCGCTCGGCTCGAACAGCGGTGGCCGCTCGAACGTCAAGATGGCGTCGGGCATCTGGGCGGGCAGCCGTTTCGGCCTGAAGGGCGCTGAAGATCTGGGCGGTGGCAACAAGGCTATCTTCCAGCTCGAATCGGGCTTCAATATCAATACGGGCGGTCAGCAATTCACGAACGCGATGTTCGGCCGTCAGGCATGGGTCGGTTTGACGAACCCCGCCTACGGTACGTTGACGTTGGGCCGCCAGTACACCTCGTACTACACGCTGATGTCGCCGTACAGCCCGACCAACTGGCTGACCGGCTTCTTCGGCGCGCACCCGGGCGATCTGGACGAACTGGACACGATCTACCGCGCGAACAACTCGATCGTCTATACGTCGCCGAAGCTCTACGGCGTCACGGTCAGCGGCTCGTACTCGCTCGCGGGCGTGCCCGACAGCGTGTATCAAGGCTCGACCTGGTCGGCGGCGATCCAGTATCAGCAAGGCCCGATCGGTGGTGCGGTGGCGTTCACGCGCATCAACAACTCGACGAACGGCGGCGGCGTGTACGGCGCGGATTCGACGACCAACACCGGCGGTCAGTCGGGCGTGTCGGCCGTGACCAACGGCTATCAAGGCGCGCAGGCTCAGAATCGCTTCGCGGTCGGCTTGGGCTACACGTTCAACAGCGCGTGGGATCTTTCGGCGACGTACACGAACGTTCAGTACATCCCGGGTATCAACTCGAAGTTCACCGATACGGCCATCTTCAACACGGCCGGCACCGTGCTGCACTGGAAGGCGACGACCGCATGGGACTTCGCCGCGGGCTATAGCTACACGTGGGCAAGCAAGTCGAACGGCATCGACGACGCAGCGTCGTACCATCAGTTCAACCTGTCCCAGTACTACTCGCTGTCGAAGCGCACGGGTCTGTACGCACTAGAAGCATTCCAGCGCGCCAACGGCCGCACGCTCGGTACGCCGACGTTCACGCCGACCGGCGCGATCAACCGTCAGATCAACGCAACCGCGACGATCGGCGATGGCTTCCAGACGGCACCGTCGTCCTCGCGCAGCCAGTTCGCAGCAGGCGTGGGCATCATCCACCGCTTCTAAGCGACGCTTCAGGCTACACGTTGCGGCTTCACCGCCGCGACACGAAAACCGGACGCCCAGGCGTCCGGTTTTTTTTTCGCCTCTCGCGCGACGGCGGACGCAGAAAGCCGCCTCAGATAAACATTCCGCCCGACACTTCCACGCGCTGCGCCGTCATCCAGCGATTGCCGTCCGAGAGCATCGCCGCAATCGCACCGCCGATATCGTCCGGCACGCCCACGCGCCCGAGCGCCGTGTTCTGCGCGACGAACTGATTGACGTCGTGATCGTCGCGCACGACGCCGCCGCCAAAATCCGTTTCGATTGCGCCCGGCGCGATGGTGTTCACCGTGATCCCATGCGGCCCGAGCTCTTTCGCCAGATAGCGCGTGAGCACTTCGATGCCGCCCTTCATCACGGCATAGGCCGCATAGCCCGGCAGCGCGAAGCGCGTGAGACCGCTCGACACGTTGACGATCGCGCCTTCCTCGTGGAGATACGGCAACAGCGTCTGCGTCAGAAAAAACGGGCCTTTCAGGTGGATGTTTACGAGCTCGTCGAATTGCGCGGGCGTCGTTTCGGCGAAGGGCGCGTGGACGCCGATGCCCGCGTTGTTCACCAGAAAGTCGAAATTCTCGCGCTCGAAGGTGTCTTCGAGCGTCTTGCAGAGCGCGTCCGCGAAGGCGGCGAACGTGTCCGATCGGGCGATGTCGAGTTCGAGCACGGCCGCGCGGCCGCCGGCTTGCGCGATGTCATCGACGAGAGATTGCGCCGCCTCCGCATTGCGCTGATACGTGCCGATCACGCCCGCGCCCTGGCGCGCGAGGTGCAGCGCGGCATTGCGTCCGAGTCCGCGGCTCGCGCCGGTGATGACCGCAACCTTGCCGTTCATGGGTCCGTTCACGGTGAGTGCTCCTTTTCGCGTTTCGTGCGTGGGCAATGGTTCACTGTAGGACGGCGCGATGCAGGCACAAAGGCGTGTCGATGCTGCGCCGCAAAGACGCCGCACAGACGCCGCACAGGCACGCCGCGCGTCGGGCGCGGCCCTTGCTCGTTCATACGCGTCGCGGCACTTACCGGAGAACGCACCATGACCCGCTCAGACAACGAAGCCGGATTCGAACGTCCTTTCAGGCTCTTCGCGGTGGAGCAGCGCGTGTTGGCGCAGAACGTCGATGGCAAGGTGATCGACATCGGCGCGATGGAGGCGAACAACGGGCAATTCTGCGCCCGCATGGATTCCGGCGACATTGCGACGGAGCCGAAACGCAGCGCCGAACTCGCGCTCAAGGCGCTCGTCGGGCAACTCTCGTTCGACTATCTCGACGGCCTCTTCACCAGCGAGCGCGAAGCCGAGGTGAGCGGGCGGCTGCAGGATTATCCGGGCGTCGAATTCGAACTCGACGATCTCTGATTCAACCCACCGCGACGACGCATCACGCGCCCGGCGGCGGCCCCAGCGGCGCGTTGCCCGGCAGCGTGGCTCTTGCGACCGCTTGCTTGGGTGGACCGGACGTAGCGCTCGGTCCATTCGGCCCAGGCGGCCGGGGCGCGCCGCCATCGGGACGGGCGGGCCGCGCGGGTGCATCGGCGCGTGGCGGAAACATCGCGCCGACGAGCCGGTCGACGAAAAAGAAGAACTTATCCGAGGCGTAGCCCGCGATAAAAGCGACCGCGAGCGGCGACACATCCTTGCCGCCTTCGAGCAGTTTGCTGAACAGCCCGATCGAAATCCCGACGATGATCGCGCTCGTCACATGCGCGCGGTTCGCGACTTTCGAATGCTCGGGGTGAAAGGTGTTGGCGGCCGAATCGGCGGAAAGCTGCCGCAGAATCGCCGCGCACGCGCCGAGCCACGCGTACAGCACGGGCAGCAAAAAGCCCGTCACCGCGCCGACGATCGACAGGATGATGTCGTTCGCATAAAGCGCCATCGCGCGGATGTCCTGATACACCGCGATTTTCTGGAAGCCTTGCTGAACGGCGTCGACATCCGAGGGCGGATTGGTGTCGCCGGGTTCGGCATTCGGCTTGGCGAGCAAGGGCAGCGTGATTTCCAGCACCTTGCGCGCGACGTCCGGATTGCATTGCCAGTCGCCGCTGCCGACCTGTCCGTCGTAATACTTGGGCGAATGCGACGTGCGATAAGCGCCCTGAAAATTGAGCACGTTTTCTTCGGCGTCGCAGGGCGCCTTGTAGGGGCTGCGGATCGCGCCCAGTCCGAGACTCGTCGTGAATGCGCTGATGCGCGACACGTCCGCGAAAAGCTGCCGGTTGTTGGTGGCGAAGTTCTGCAGTTCCTCCTTGATCTGCAGCGCGGGCTGCGAGTTCTGCAACGCGACGATCGCGGCGAGATCCTTCTTCTTGTCCGCCTCGGCGATGGCCACGGCATGCGCCTGCAACTGATTGTGCAGCGTGAGCGCGGCCGTGTCGTTGCCCTTGACGACCATGGCGATATCCGTCGACACCTGATTGGCGACGAACAGCAGACACGACAGCGACACGACGAGCAACGTCAGCGCGATCGCCGAATGCGTGTAGATGCGGATCGCGCGCCGCGCGCCTTCGCGGGCTTCCTCGCCGGCCGTCTCGGCGACGACCGGCGTCACCGCATGCGCGATACGGCTCATCGCCGCGTAGAACGCGCTCTCGATCTCGGGATTCCACGTGTGATCCTGCTGCGCGGCGCGCGCCTTCGACATCGCTTCGATATCGTGTTCGTCGAGCAGCCGGCCGTTCTGCGCGCCGTACGAAACCATGTCGCGGCAGTGGTCGAGATCGTCGACGATGCGTCGCCCCGGATATTGCACCGATGCCGCGATGCGGCTCATCGCGGCATAAAACGCGCTGCCGATCGTGCGATTCCACACGCCGTCGTCGAAGGCGGCGCGCGCGTTGCGGACTGCATCGACGTCTTCTTTTGTGAGGAGCGTGCCGGTTTCGGCCGCATGCGAGATGAGCGCCTCGCACTTGGCGAGGTCGGCTGCCACGCGCGGGCCGGGCTGGCCGTGGCCGTTGTCCGCGTCGGTGTCGCCCTTGTTCTCGCTCGCGGGCGGCTCGTTCTCGCCGCGGGCGCCGTGTCCGGCGAATTCCGGTGTCGTGGGTACGCTCATGCCCGTCTCCCATCGTGTCCGGGCGGAGCATGGGCTGCGGGCGGACATCGTCTGAACCGTGCGCTTCAGGCGAAATGATTTCGCATGCAACTATTTACGCACGGTGCTCGAAGCTACGCGTCGCGGGACGCGATTGATTTGCATCGCAAACGTTTGGTAATCGCATTCTAGGCGTCGAATCGGGCGGCCGTGTGCGTGCATGCGCACACAAAGCGTCATGCGCTGCGGAATCCTGACTTATTTTGCGACTCATTTCCCGGCTCATTTTCCGACGGGCAATGCACGCAATTGAGCGACGAGCGCCGGATACATATCGAGAAATCCGGGCGTATCGAGACGCGCGAGCAGACTCGGATCGATTGTTTCATTCAGCGCGCGGCCGGCCTCGCGTGGTTCCTTTTTGCATACTTCCTTCAGAAACAAGTGGTGCTTCGTGAACTCGGTGTAGGAGTCGATCGGCGCGGAATCGAATGCTTGCGGCGGAATCGCGATCGGACCGTCCATCTTCAGTTGATGATTCACCGCGCAGCTGCGCAGCCATTCGGCGGGAATCAGCGGCAACAGGTCTTCCGGATTGCGCGGCGGGCTTACATAGCCGCCGCCGACATTCGCGTGCGCGCCCGCGAACCAGCGCTGTTCGAGCGGCAGCGCGCCGCGTGCGTCTTTGCCGGGCGTCCACAGCGTCGGCTTGTAGAGCGAGCGGAATTCGTTTGCCGCGATCGCGTGATAGGCGGCTCGCGTGGTGTTGGAGAGCGTCGTGTCGTGGAACTTGTAGTAACTCGAAAAGCCCGGCACCGGCAGGCCGTCGAGCGGAATGCCGAGTTCGCCGACGGTATCCCATACGCCGATGAATTCGACATCCACCTCGCGCGCAAACTGCTTGCGGAAATCCGTGACCGGCTGATCCGACGGCCCGACTTCGCGATCGCGATAGATGCCGTACGCCTGATCGATCGATTGCGCGCTCCAGTCGTTCATGAGGCCGCATTTGCGGATGAGTCCCGCGAGACTGCGGGCCGAATAAGCGCCGCGGCTGAAGCCGAAGATGTAGATGCGCGCGCCCGGACTGTAACGCTGGCACAGCCACGCGTAACCGCTCTTGATGTTGTCGCTCAGACCGTCGCCGAATGCGCCGCCCAGAAACTTGTTCGCCAGCGCAAAAAGCCCGCTGCCTTGTGTGCCGACGCCGGGCACGTAGAAGGTTTCCTGCTGGTCGGTTTCGGGCGCGAGCTTGTAGAGGAGATAGGCGTTGGTGCGGTCGTTGGGTTCGTTCCAAGTGCCGTCGAAGAAGATGGCGAGATTCATGAGGGCGGGTCTCCGGAAGCTGGCTCGATTCGATCGCGTCTGTATGACAAAAGACGTCTTGCTGTAAGGAATAGGTAATTGGAGAGCCGTGCGCAAGCGCGCATTGGATGAAAGCGTGCTTCGTGCGCGGGCGCGCTGGATTTTGGCGGATAGGCGTGGGATACGAGCGTGTCTGACGCCGCCCGGCGACGCGCAGCTTTTGCGCCGATGTGCGATGCTAATCGGGCGGTCGATGGGGATCTGGCCGCTCAAAATCGCGGGGTGAATCATGAGAAGAACGCATTTCGCCACGGTCATCGTCACGGCGGCGCTCGCCGTATCGGCTACGTCCGTTTTTGCACGCGACGACGGCCCGCGTTTCGCGCAGGACCGGCTCGATGCGATCGTCGCGCAGCACCAGGAAGCGAGCCGGCATATCGCGCAGACGCCATCGCAGGAGAAGCGCGCACAGCACAAAACGCAGCAGGGCGCGTCCTGAGCTGACTCGGCGGCGGCAGCGGATCGCGATGGTCCGCTGAGCCGTTTGCGTGGTCTGCATTGCGGGTTCGAATGCCCGCTGAAAACCGGCGTGCAATGCGCCGGATGAGATCGTTTGTGTGTCCGGCGATCGATGGCTCCGGCATTTTCTTCACGCCCAAAGGTATGAAATTTGCGACCGCGCACCGGGTGCTCCGCGGCCGTGCGCCGACGATTCCTGCCATCACCATCACCCGAGAACCCATGACAAGGAAAGCCCTATCGATCGCCGTCATCTCCGTATCCTTTCTCGCCGCGGGCTGCGCGGGCATCGGCCCGACGCGGCTGAAAGCCGATCAGGTCGACTACGCCCGCGCACTCGGCGACGCGAAAAAGCGTGAAATTCTTGCCGCGATTGTCGGATTGCGCTTCGCCGACGCGCCGTCGTTCCTCACCGTGAGCAGCATCATCGCGGCCTATTCGTTCGATGCCAGCGGCGGCGCCATCCTCAACGCAGGGTCGGGTGCGCAGCCGAACTACGCGCAGGCGACGGGCAGCGTCTCGTACTCGAACCATCCGACCTTCACGTTTTCGCCCACGACCGGCGATGCTTACGCGAGCGCCTACATCCGCCCGCTCTCGCCGACGCTCGTGATGCCGCTTGCGGAAAGCGGCATTCCGGTCGATCTGTTGCTGCGGATCACCGCGCAGTCGATCAGCGGCTTGCAGAACGGCACGGCGCTGGCCGGACCCAATGCGCCAGGATCGCCGCAATTCTTTCTGCTGTTGCAGGCATTGCGTCGATTGCAACTCGCGGGCGAACTGAACATCGAATCGCGCAATTCCGACGATGACAAAGCCGACAGCAAAGGCGGCAAGAAGGCCAAGGCCGGGAAGGGCAACAGCGGGGACAAGGGCGGTGTTTTCATCACGCTCGGTGCGACGCGCAGCGGATCGAACAAGGAAGTGGTCGACGATCTCGCGCTCGTGAGAAAGCTTCTGCATCTCTCGCCGAAGATGAAGACTTACGAGATCGTGTACGGGCAGGCGTCGGATCAGAACCGCATCCCGATGGTCACGCGCTCGGTGCTCGGCATCCTCACCGATCTCGGCGCGCAGATCTCGGTGCCGTCCGAGCAGGTGGGCAGCGGAGCGACCAAGCCGACGATCGGCCTTATCGGCGGCGAGACGCGGCCGACGATCATCGTGAGGACGAGCGAGAAGCCGCCGAAGGACGCCTACGTGAGCGTGCTGTACGACAAGGCAACGTACTGGATCGATCGCGGCGATTTCGATTCGAAGTACGCGTTCACGGTCGTGCAGAATTTGATGGCGCTGGCGGAAGTGACGGAATCGGCGAAATCGCCGGTGGTCACTATTCCGGCGAACTGATTCACGTGGTCATTCGCGGTGCGGACGCGTTTGTGATTGCGTTCGACGGGGACGTTCCGATGCGACGTTCGTCGCGCGAGGATTGCATCATGCATTCGGTATGCAAGATGCCCATGTGCATTACGCATTACGCATTACGCATGCAAAACGCAAAAGAGCGGCATCGTGACGATGCCGCTCTTTGCTGTATCGACCGAATCGTGTCGGCCGGCGATATCGTCGGCTTACTGGCCGAAGTACGCGCCGAGCGCACGCGGCTGAGCCGTCGTCGTGCGACCCGATTGAGACGAACCCGTTGCCACCGAACCGTAGTCGCTCGTTTGCGTCGGCGCTTGCGCGACGGTTTGCGCGCTTACGCGAGCTTCGGCAGCCTGGATATTCGACGGATACGACGGGTCGCTGACGTTCGGGTTATAGCCGGCCTTTTCCAGCTGAACCAGATCGGCGCGCACTTGAGCGCGGGTGAGTTGCGAGTCCGATTGCTGTGCGAAGGAGAGCGCGGGAACTGCGATCGCGGCGGCAACGGCAACTGCGGAAATAAGCGTCTTCATGGTAACTACCTCCGATTCGGATTTCTGACGATGCTGCCGTTTGTGTTAAGCAGCTTGTGAACGGAGTGTAAAGACGCGGACACTGAAGATCATTCTCGTTTCCGTTGAATGATCCTTGTCGATACGGAAATAATCGACGTTGCGTTGCACGAAGTGATCCGTTTTTCGCTCGATGCGTTAGGCAGATTGTCTGCCTCGGCAGAATTTGCCTGCTGCTTCGCAACATCACGTTGCCTGAATCACGGCCGTTTCTTGCGAAATCCGTAACGATGCTTCTGTGCATCGGCGAATGATCTTCAATGGGTGTGTATCTACACTCCCGTCGTTCGCTCGGCGCGTTTGAGTTCTTAAGACGCCGGGTCTAATCGATAAAGGGAGAGTCGATTATGAAGTCGTGGGGTCAGGCAGCCATCGTTGCAGTCGTCTTGTCCACGCCGCTCGCCGCGTTCGCGCAATCGAGCTTACCGGCAAGCCGCGCGGAAGTTCGCGCCGAGCTTGTGCAGCTCGAAAAGGCCGGTTATTCGCCCGCAGCGGAAGACGCGTCTTATCCAGCGAATCTGCAGGCTGCCGAGGCGCGTGTCGCGGACGTCCGCATGGCGCGAGCGCAATCGGACAGCGGCTACGGTGCATCGACGGATAGCGCGGCCCGATCGGGCAATGGGAGCAAACGCGTCGATCCGCAAGGCGTGTTCTTCGGCCAATAAGCGACCGGGACGCAAACGATCCGCAGTCGATGCCTGCACGAATGTTGAAGCGGGTTCCGAGCAGCAGTAAGCCGGTCGTTTGCATGCAAAACTCAGTGTATGGTCAGCCGGGATTCTGCAACCTCGATTTGTTACCTACGATAAAAATGCTTGCGCAAATGTATCCGGGCTAGAAATGGGCGCGGATCAGAGGGCACGGCCTTCGATGATGAGCCGCGCCCGACTGTCCTAAAAAAACTTAGTCTCGTGAGGACTGGAATCAGGTTTTCCGTCGAACCGTGCGCCGTTATCTTCATCACAAGTTAATGGTCGCAAAAGCAGGCAATGCTAGTCAGGCGGAACGCGGATGCGCTTGATACTCTCCACCCTTAGCCAGCATCGCCCACACGATTCTGGCCATTTTGTTGGCTAGCGCAGGCAACAACGTTCGAGTGACGACGTTACAGAAGGGCTTGCATCTAGGTATCGAGCGCATCAGAGCGTTGTTTGGCAAAGCGCATGCCCGCGCGCACCGTGCACCAGCAGACTTCGCAGATGTTTGTCACCGCGCTTGGAATGCCCGGCAGCGTTGCCCGGCCACCAGTCGAGTGCTGTCGGGGCACCAAGCCCAGCGAGGCGGCGAAGTCGCGCCCGCGCTTGAATCCATGCACGTCGCCGGCCATCGCCAGCAAACTGCTCGCGGTGATCAGGCCGATTCCCGGAATGGTAAGGCGCCGCTGGCCGGCTTCGTTGTCAGCCAGATGGCGCTTGAGCTCGGTCTCAAGTTGAGTGATTCATCGCTGAGTTGGCCATAGCGACGGTGCAGGCGCAGCAGCAGGGCCACCATCGGCGGCAGCAGCACGCGTGGCCAGACCGTCGAGCAGCACGAGCAGGCGTGTGACGGCAAGTGAGCCCACCGCCAGGCTGATGCCAAATTCGAGCAAAAAGCGTGGATCTGATTACGCGTGAGCGCGCGTTCGGCCACCAGCGCTTCACGCACCCATGATGGGGAAGCAGCGTCTGCTGCTCGGGCGTCTTGACGGCGATAAAGTGCATCGCCGGACGCGAGGCTGCTTCGCAGATTGCTTCGGCGTCGGCGAAATCGGTCTTGTTATCTTTGACGAACTGCGGCGCGATTAATCGCACTTGATTACGCCACTGAGAATGGCCGAAGATGTCTTGAGCGTGCAGGAGAAACTAGGGCTTGTCTAGGTCGACACCAATCAACGCCGCGTTTGCTGTGATGGCCTCCAAAAAATGAAATAACCTGATCACCGTAAGCCACTCGGGCCATTTTCGGTCAGGGTGACCATCTTATTGAAGGCACTGCGATTTTTCGCAGCGCCTATTCGGCGAAGCTTTTGATTCAATTGGTACTTCTTGTCGGGTGGCCGATGGGACGCGAACTCACGGCGACAGGAATCACAATCCTAATCTTCTAACGTTATCTTGCAGGCTTTTTGCACGGTGTGAGTGGGAGCCCAGTCCGTTTTCGGGCCATTGATTTTTTAACTTATGCGGACTTCGTTCCGATTTTCCAGGCGGCTTTTCAGCGCTGCCCCAGCGTTTGTGTACGTGGAGGCCGTTCATTGGCTTCAAATTCAGCCTCTGCATCATCTCGCTGTTCGTCCCGCCCGCTGTTCCCCGTGCAGCCGGTCACGCTGTCGGCCGACATGACGCTCACGATCGGAGCAGTCCTGGGTGTGGCTTCCTTTTCGCGGGAAAGCTCAGGCGGATATGCGAGTTCAGGCTGATAGCAGAGGGTGAGCCAAGGGGGCGGCGCGCCGCTACATGGAGGCACGCGGCCGAGCAGCAAACAGCAAAGCTTGTTGCGTGGCTCCGAAAATTAACTTTTTTGCGACCAAGGCCGCAATAAAAAAGTGCTACCCTTATAGATTGTTAGTTATCCAAATTAAAAAAGCGAGAGAATAAATTGAAGGACAAGTTGCATTCGGTTCAGGCGCTACGCGCCTTGGCGGCCGTGGTCGTCATCGCACTCCACATGTCGCTAGAAGTCGGTTTTCGCGGATGGTCGCGGCACGTGTCTCAGGTATTCGAGGGATGGGGAAATTTTGGCGTCGATGTTTTCTTCGTAATTTCCGGCGTCATCATGATCGTCACGACCGGTAATGTAACCCCTAGCCGCGCCTCGGCCGCGGCTTTCCTGAAGGCCAGACTTATTCGCATCGTGCCGCTATATTGGCTGTGCTCAACGGTCATGGTAATGATGCTGGTGCTGTTGCACACGCAGTTTGCACACAATCGGCTAGACCCGGCGCACGCGGTTTGCTCCTATCTGTTCCTACCCTGCGAAAATCGGTACACAGGCCATTGGTTCCCCGTCCTGCCAACCGGCTGGACGTTGGTCTATGAGATGTGGTTCTACCTGACGTTCGCATGCGCGCTGCTTGTAACGAGACGCCGCGCCGAGGCAGTAGCCATCTTCTTTTTGTGCTCTACTGCACTTGGATTCCTGTGGAGCGGCGGGTTGGCGTTCCGGACATACACAAATCCGCTAATGTTGGAGTTTGTTGCAGGATGCTGCATCGGAGAACTCTATCGGCGTGGGACGATGCTCAGCAAGAAGCTTTCGGCTGTGCTCTTCGTCCTTGGAGCGGGACTCATGATTGCAACAAACCCGATCACAGTCGGCGATCACGAGAGAGTAGTTTTCTGGGGTATTCCGGCTGCCTTACTGGTGGCGGGCGCGCTTTTTCTTGAGCGTGCTGGTGCGTGGCGGTCGGCGCGATTGGTTGAGACCATCGGTGACGCCTCGTACTCGCTGTATCTCACACATGTCCTCTTGATGTATGCGCTCTCCGTGATCGCCCGCAAACTTGACTCGTCGATGCGTCTTCCCGGCGATGCTGTCTGGGCTGCGTTCGTCGTCGCAGCAGTTGTGTTGGGTGTCATCACATATCGCTACGTCGAGTTGCCAATTCAGCATTGGCTTCGGCGTCGCGCTAGCCCGAGCGCGGTAGGTGGGATTGCCGCTAAAAAACGACCCAGTTAATAGGCACGTTTCAATTTTTTTCCACGGCGCATCACCCTAACTCGGATTGCGCCGGCTCGTCTTTCTCGGGCTGCTTGTATTTGGTGTGAGTGACATGCTCACGGCACCAAGCCGACTCGTCGCAGGTGGTAAAGCTTCCGCATTTGCCTTTCTTGGACTGGGGATTCGCTGCGCCCCAGGTTCCATCGAAGAATTTTGCTGATTGCGCCGCAGGCAGTCGCGCTTGATGATCAGCTTCGGTCGAGCGGACGGCACGCCCGCAGCAGCGGGAGAGCTGCTGCGCTTCTTATGTCCGGTGATGATCACTTTCGCGCTCTTGTATATAGCGATCACCTGTCGTCGCGTCGAAGATGTTTTTCTTCATCATAGTGGTGACTGTCAAAGCCATTTTCAGATGTCCGCTTTGGGCGTGCGGCTTCTTGGACTGAGTTATGTCGTCAGCTCCATCGGGCGAAGCCCTTCGCGACCGGCCCTATCCGAAATTTCGTGGTCGAGGCATATCACGAAGGATCGAGGTCATGGATATTCAGATGAAAAAGAAACGTACCGTCGCCTCTCAGGCAGCGGCCCATGGGCCGCTGCCTGAACTGCCTGAGGGGCTGCTCGATGAACTGGTGAAGGGCCCGATGACGCCCGCCGAGGTTCACGACCTGATGCTGGCGTTCAACAAGGCGCTCATCGAACGCGCGATGGGCGCAGAAATGAACATGCGTCTGGGCTACCGGCCCGGCCAGCTCAAGCCTTCTGCGCAGACCAATGAACGCAAGGGCGCCAGCGGCAAGACAGTGATCACCGAGCGCGGCCCGGTACGGGTTGATTTGCCGCGCGATCGTGAGGGCAGTTTCGAGCCCCTCCTGATTCCCAAACACGAGCGCCGTTTCACCGGTTTCGACGAACGCATCATCGCGATGTACGCCCGTGGCATGAGCGTGCGCGAAATCCAGGCGTTTCTGGCCGAAAGCTACGGCACCGAGGTCTCCGCCGACTTCATCAGCTCGGTCACCGACGAGGTGATGGCCGAAACGCTTGCCTGGTAGAACCGTCCGCTCGAGCCGATGTATCCGGTGGTGTTCTTCGACGCGCTGCGCGTGAAGATCGGTGGCGACGGCGTGGTGAGCAACAAGGCGGTGTATCTGGCGCTGGGAATCCAGGCCGACGGCCAGCGCGATGGGCTCGGCCTGTGGATCGAACAGACCGAGGGCGCGAAGTTCTGGCTCAAGGTGTTTAATGAACTGAAGACCCGGGGTTGTCAGGACATCCGGATCGCAGTGGTCGACGGCCTGTAGGGACTGGCCGAGGCGATCGGCACGGCGTACCCGCGCACGACCGTGCAGACCTGCATCGTGCATCTGATCCGTAACAGTCTGGAATATGCCAGCTACAAGGACCGCAAAAGCGTCGCCGCAGCGCTGCGCTCGATCTTATGCAGCCGCGGGCGAACAGGCCGCGAAGCAGGCACTGGAGGTCTTTGCCGAAGGGCCGTCTGGCGCGAAGTATCCGACCATCGTGCAGCCATGGCGACGGGCGTGGGAAAACGTCACACCGTTCTTCGTGTTTCCGTCCGACATACGGCAAGTGGTGTACCCCACGAACGCCATAGAGAGTCTGAACATGCAGTTGCGCAAGATCTTCAAGACACGCGGCCACTTCCTCAACGACGAGGCAGCCATCAAGCTACTGTGGCTGGCCCTGCGCAACGTGCTGGCTAAGTCCGTACGGGCGGCATTCGACTGGTTCTCCGCCATGAGCCAGTTTGCCATCCTGTTTGGTGAACGCTTCACAAACGCACGTGGGTAATTCCGCTAACCGCCTCGCATACAAAATTGCGGACGGGTTCGGCTTCGGCGCGGATACTTAGAACCCAATGACACCTTTTATCCACACTTGTTCATAGAATTTGGGCTGATCGGCGGCGCACTTTGGCTATAGATGGTGCTTCGATACGGATTCAGCGCCCGGTGCAATCGAATATGCCTGTTTATCGTCGTAAGTTTCTGTTTTGCTGATGCCTTCATTTGCATTCGCGTCATCGTCTTATGTCTTCGCGGCGCTGCTCGCGATGTACATTTTCCGTGATCCCGAACGTGAATTAAGTGCCCGGCGATCTGCGAACAAATATGGGCAGCGGGATATTCCAGCGGCGCGGCGTAATATCGGGGACACCCGCCTCAAGGGCGACCGCGTCGTGAGGCGTGCTGGCTGAAAGGAAAAAGCCCTGCACGCGGCTCGGCAAGTGCATCAGACGAATCTGGGCGCAGTACACCCGCTCGGGTTCAATATGACCGAGTCGCCACGCAATTCAGAGCCCGATAGCGAATCGCTGTGTTTCGATTTTATGGCCTCCTGTCTTGTTGGGGCGGCATGCGAGCCAGGGCTCGGCGTTTCGGTGCGTCATCCACCGTCCCGATACGCCGGGTCTGCGAAAGCACTCGCGCCTCAGCTTGGCGAAACGCCGAAGTTCAGCGCCTCAACTCGTCTAGATGGCGCTTCCGCAACTCGCGGTCATGCTCGTCCAACAGTTCTCTCACCTTGTCCCAACTGAAGCCGCGTGTGCTGCACCTTGCGGATCAGGCAGTGCATATCCGTACGCGTCGGCTCTTTATTCATCTGCATTATGCGGGAGTTCGTCGAGCGAAGGCGGGTCTGGAGCGAGCGGTTCATGGCGCTTTAGGTGCTATCTGGATGTAGAGTCGATATGCTTGCCCAAGTCGACACCAATCAACGTCGCGCCTCCAAAAAGGGAATGGCTCGATCAGCATATGCCAATCGGGCCGTTTCGATCGGTCTGACCACCTTATTTAATACGTTTCTCGCGCGCGTGCGCGATCGCGAAGCAACCTCCGCCGCAGGCTTCCCGGTGGTTTCGCCCAGCCTGTATTTCAGCTGGGCTTTTTTGCATTCATGGCCGCCGGGCGTTTGATCGGTAGAGGGTTTACGAGATGCTATTTCTATCCAAAAATAACAAACAAAATTAATCAACCGTCCGGTCGGTTAATAGATATACTTCGCTCCATCGCATCTCAAAAAGACGGTGGCCCCTGCATGTACACCCAATCCCTCGACCTCCCAACTCCCACACCCGCCGTCCCAGGCGAGGCCGCCGCAAGCACATCCCCCGCACAAACCCGCTTCGACGCGACCATGCAGGCCGACGGCAAGATCGAGCCGCAGGACTGGATGCCTGAGGCGTATCGCAAGACGCTGGTGCGGCAGATTTCGCAGCACGCGCATTCGGAGATCATCGGCATGCAGCCGGAGGGCAACTGGATCAGCCGCGCGCCGAGTCTGAAGCGCAAGGCGATTCTGCTGGCCAAGGTGCAGGACGAAGGCGGCCACGGTCTTTATCTGTACAGCGCAGCGGAGACGCTCGGCGTCTCGCGCGATCAACTCGTCGATGCGCTGCACGCGGGGCGCGCCAAGTATTCGAGCATCTTCAACTATCCGACGCCCACGTGGGCCGATGTCGGCGTGATCGGCTGGCTGGTGGATGGCGCCGCGATCATGAACCAGATCCCGCTGTGCCGCTGCACCTACGGCCCGTATGCGCGCGCGATGATCCGCATCTGCAAGGAAGAGTCGTTCCATCAGCGCCAGGGTTTCGATGCGCTGCTCGCGATGATGAAGGGCACGCAGGCGCAGAAGGATCTCGTGCAGCAGGCGGTGGACCGCTGGTGGTGGCCGGTGCTGATGATGTTCGGCCCGAGCGACAAGGATTCGATCCACAGCGGTCAGTCGTTCGCGTGGGGCATCAAGCGCATCTCGAATGACGATCTGCGCCAGAAGTTCGTCGATGCCACCGTCGAGCAGGCGAAGATTCTGGGCGTCACGCTGCCCGATCCGGATCTCAAGTGGAACGCGCAACGCAACGCGCACGACTACGGCGAGATCGATTGGGAAGAGTTCTGGCGCGTGGTCAATGGCGATGGCCCCTGCAACAAGGAGCGGCTCGCCACACGCGTGAAGGCCCATGAGGAAGGCGCGTGGGTGCGCGAAGCGGCGCTCGCGTATGCGGAGAAGCAGAAAGCCCGCGCACACAAGCAAGCGGCTTGAAGACAGGACACGGGAGATATCGAAGATGAACAAGGAATGGCCGATCTGGGAAGTGTTCGTGCGCAGCAAGCAGGGACTGGATCACAAACACTGCGGCAGCCTGCACGCACCGGACGCGGGCGCGGCATTGCGCATGGCACGCGACGTGTACACGCGTCGACAGGAAGGCGTGAGCATTTGGGTGGTGCCGTCGGCGGCGATCACGGCATCGGACCCGGCGGACAAGGGCGAGCTGTTCGAGCCCGCGAGCGACAAGATCTACCGGCATCCGACGTTCTTCGTGCTGCCCGACGAAATCAATCACATGTAAGGGCGAGCGCGACATGAGCCACAAGCAGAGTCACGAACATCTCGCCTACGTGCTGCGTCTGGCGGACAACGCGCTGATCCTCGGCCAGCGCAACGCCGAGTGGTGCAGTCACGGCCCGGCGCTGGAAGAAGACATTGCGCTGGCGAACATGAGTCTGGACTTGATCGGCCAGGCGCGTCTTCTCTATACGCATGCAGCGACGCTCGAAGCGGCGCTAAACGGTACGAAGAAAACCGAAGACGATTACGCATACTTCCGCAGCGAGCGCGAGTTCGCGAACTACACGATCGCCGAGTTGCCGCACTTCGGCCCGCTCGCGGGTACGGCGCGAAGCGAACGCGACTATGCAGTGACGATCGTGCGCAACTTCCTGTACTCGGCGCTGATGGCGCAGATGTGGACGGCGCTGCAAGCATCGAACGACGCGCAACTCGCGGCGATCGCGGCGAAGTCGATCAAGGAGACGAGCTATCACCTGCATCACGCGCACGACTGGCTGGTGCGACTGGGCGATGGCACGGAGGAGTCGCATCGACGCATGCAGGCAGCGCTCGATTATCTGATGCCGTACACGCGCGAGTTCTTCGCTGTCGATGCAACCGAGCAAGCCGTCGCCGATGCAGGCATCGCGCCTCTGGCAAGCGAGTTCGAAGAAGCGTGGCGCGAACAGGTGACATCCGCGCTGGAAGAAGCGACGCTCGTGGCACCCGCTGAAGTGAAGCACATCAGCACGGGCAAGCTCGGCGAGCATTCGGAGCATATGGGCTATCTGCTGGCGGAAATGCAGAGCCTGGCGCGGCAACATCCGGGCGCGAGCTGGTAAATGGATACGACCAACGCAAGCATCGAGCGCGTGTGGAGCGTACTCGAAGCGGTGCCCGATCCGGAGATACCGGTGGTGTCGATCCGCGAGCTGGGCATTCTGCGCGATGTGCGTCACGGCGACGATGGCGTGCTCGAAGTGGTGATCACGCCGACATACTCGGGTTGCCCGGCGATGTCGCAGATCGCGGAGGACATCGCGCAGGCGATCGATGATGCGGGATTGGGCGCGCATCGCATCGAGACGGTGCTGGCGCCCGCGTGGACCACCGACTGGATCACCGACGAAGCGCGCGAGAAGCTGCGCCGTTATGGCATCGCGCCACCGACGGGCGCTTGCGGCAGCATTCCGGACACGAGCACGAAGCCTATTCGTTTCGTGCCGTACAAAAGGGAAGCGATCGCATGCCCACGCTGCGGCTCGACGCACACCGAGCGGCTTGCGCAATTCGGCTCGACCGCGTGCAAGGCGTTGTATCGCTGCGTGGATTGTCGCGAGCCGTTCGATTACTTCAAGCCGTACTAAACCGAATTCACTGCATTCACTGAAAGCGAGCCGATAAAGATGGCGACTCCGCAATTCCATCCGTTGCGCATCCGCGAGGTGCGACCCGAAACCGCCGATGCGTTCACCGTGTCATTCGAGGTGCCGCCCGCGCTACGCGACGCGTTTCGCTTTACGCAAGGGCAGTTCGTGACGCTCAAGACGCATATCGATGGCGAAGAGACGCGTCGCTCGTATTCGATCTGCGTGGGCGTGACCGATTACGATCGCGATGGCGAACTGCGCATCGGCATCAAGCGCGTGCGCGGCGGGCGCTTCTCGAACTTCGCATTCGATACGCTCAAGGCCGGGCACGAGATCGACGTAATGACGCCCGATGGCCGCTTCTTCACGCACCTGAACGCGGATCACGCGAAGCAGTATGTGGCGTTCTCGGGCGGCTCGGGCATCACGCCGGTGCTGGCGATCATCAAGACGACGCTCGACACCGAGCCGACCAGCCGCTTCACGCTCGTGTACGGCAATCGCAGCGTGGACGCGATCATGTTCGCCGAGGAGCTCGAAGATCTGAAGAATCGCTATATGGATCGCTTCTCGCTGTATCACGTGCTCTCGGATGATCTGCAGGACGTGGAGTTGTTCAACGGCGTGCTGGATCAGGCGAAGTGCCAGGCGTTTCTGGAGAGCTTGCTCTCGCCGAACGATATCGATGAAGCATTCATCTGCGGTCCCGGTCCGATGATGGATGCGGCCGAAGCTGCGTTGAAAGACGCGGGCGTGCCGTCGAAGCAGATTCATGTGGAGCGCTTCGGCACGCCGCTGCCGCAAGCGGGCGTGGCGCCGATCGAGATCACGGAGAACACGCCGGCAGCGGAGCTGGAGCTGATCATCGATGGCAAGAAGCGCAAGCTGCGCTTGCCGTACGAAGGCGTGAGCGTGCTCGATGTAGGTCTGAAAGCGGGGCTTGCGCTGCCGTACGCGTGCAAGGGCGGAGTGTGCTGCACGTGCCGCGCGAAAGTGCTCGAAGGCGAAGTGAAGATGGACAAGAACTACACGCTGGAGCCGCACGAAATCGAAGACGGATTCGTGCTGACGTGTCAGTGTCATCCGTTGAGCGAGCGGGTGGTCGTGAGTTTCGACGAGCGTTGAGCGCTGTCATTCGCAACATCGCGCGCATCGCAACGATGCGCGAAGCCTGAGCATTCAAAACCATTTACGCGCCGAAGTCGTTAGCCATGCAACCATTGCGCGGCTTTGTCGCGATCAAACATTCTCCACATCGGGACTTGCCATGACAGAAGCCTTTATCTGCGATGCCATTCGTACGCCCATCGGCCGCTACGGCGGTGTGTTCAAGGACGTGCGCGCCGACGATCTCGGCGCCGTGCCCATCGCCGCGCTCATGCAGCGCAACGCATCGGTGGACTGGTCGCAAGTCGATGACGTGTTGTACGGCTGCGCCAATCAGGCCGGCGAAGACAATCGTAACGTCGCGCGCATGTCGGCCCTGCTCGCTGGCTTGCCGATCGACGTGCCCGGTTCGACGATCAACCGCCTGTGCGGGTCCGGCATGGATGCGGTCGGCAGCGCGGCGCGCGCAATCAAGGCGGGCGACGGCGCGCTCTATATTGCAGGCGGCGTCGAGAGCATGACGCGCGCACCGTTCGTGATGGGCAAGGCGTCGAGTGCGTTCTCGCGTTCGGCCGATATCTTCGATACGACCATCGGCTGGCGCTTCATCAATCGTGCGATGCGCGAACGATACGGCGTCGATTCGATGCCGGAAACAGCGGAGAACGTGGCCGTCGATTTCGGCATCTCGCGCGATGCGCAAGACCGCTTCGCATTGCGCAGCCAGCAGCGCGCGGCGCGTGCACAAGCCGACGGCACGCTCGCGCAGGAGATCGTCGTCGTGAATGTGCCGCAAAAGAAGGGTGAAACGATCGCGATCACGCAAGACGAGCATCCGCGCGAAACATCGCTCGAGACGCTCGCGAAGTTGAAGGGCGTCGTGCGGCCGGATGGCAGCGTGACGGCCGGCAATGCATCGGGCGTGAACGATGGCGCATGCGCGCTCATCATCGCGAGCGAAGATGCGGCGAAGCGCCACGGCCTCACGCCTCGCGCGCGCATTATCGGCATGGCGACGGCGGGCGTCGCGCCGCGCATCATGGGCATCGGTCCCGCGCCGGCCACGCAGAAGCTGCTCGCACGCACGGGGCTCACGCTCGAACAATTCGACGTGATCGAACTGAACGAAGCCTTCGCATCGCAAGGCATCGCGGTGCTGCGTCAGCTCGGGCTCGCCGAGGACGATCCGCGCGTGA
Source organism: Caballeronia insecticola (assembly GCF_000402035.1). Lineage (GTDB taxonomy): Bacteria > Pseudomonadota > Gammaproteobacteria > Burkholderiales > Burkholderiaceae > Caballeronia > Caballeronia insecticola. Next base: position 1,532,977 of record NC_021287.1, on the reverse strand, counting down.
ATCCGAATGGCGGCGCCATCGCGCTTGGGCATCCGCTCGGCGCGTCCGGCGCGCGTCTCGTCACGACCGCGCTTTATGAACTCGAACGCCGCAACGGCCGCTATGCGCTGTGCACGATGTGCATCGGCGTGGGGCAGGGCATTGCCATTGCAATCGAACGAGTGTGAGGGCTGTGGCATGACACAAGGCATTTCGACATCAGCGTGCGTAGGCGTGATCGGCGCTGGTGCGATGGGCGCGGGCATCGCGCAGGTCGCCGCGCTCGCGGGACATACCGTGCTGCTCTGCGATCTCGATCCCAAAGCGCTCGACCGTGCACGCAACGGTATCGCCGCGAATGTGCAGCGTCTGATCGACAAGCAGAAACTCGATGAAGCAGCAGGTAAAGCCGCACTCGAACGCGTGCGCATCGTGACGAGTCTCGCCGACATGCGTACGACGGCGCTCGTCATCGAAGCCGTCGCCGAGCGGCTCGACATCAAGCGTGCGTTGTTCGCGGAGCTCGAAGGCATCGTGACGCCGGAATGCATCCTCGCGACCAACACGTCGTCCATTTCCATCACGGCGATTGCAGCGGCGTTGAAGCATCCGTCGCGCGTGGTCGGCATGCACTTCTTCAACCCGGCACCGTTGATGGCGCTCGTTGAAGTCGTTAGCGGTCTGGCAACATCTAAAGCAATCGCGCAAACGGTCTATGCGACATCCGCGGCATGGGGCAAGAAGCCTGTGTTCGCGAAGTCGACGCCGGGCTTCATCGTCAATCGTGCGGCGCGGCCGTACTATGCGGAAGGCCTGCGCGTGCTCGGCGAGCAGGGCGCGGATGCCGCTTCCATCGATGCCGTCATGCGCGATGCGGGCGGCTTCAAAATGGGCCCGTTCGAACTGATGGATTTGATCGGCCACGACGTGAACTTCGCCGTGACGCAATCGGTGTTCAACGCCTATTTCAACGATCCGCGCTTTACGCCTTCGTTGATTCAGCAGGAACTGGTGAACGCGGGTTTTCTTGGGCGCAAGACGGGCCGTGGCTTCTACGACTACGCAGCGGATGCCGCGAAGCCCGCACCGCGTATCGAAACGAACACGCGCACGCCGTCGAAGATCGTGCTCGGTGAAAGCGCTTCGCTGTATGCGAGTCTGCAATCGCGCATTGCGCAGCATGCCGCGATCGAACACGGCAATGTGCTGCCCGGCCTCATCGCGAAGATCGACGACGCCTGTCTCTTTCTCACCGATGGCCGTACCGCAACCGAACGCGCGCACGCACTCGGCATCGACAACGTTGTGCTGATCGATCTCGCCCTCGACTATGCGAACGCGCCAAGCGTGGCCATCACGCGCGCGCGTCAATGTCACGACGATGCCTACGCGGCAGTCGCCGGCGCGCTCGCGAGAAGCGGCTATGCAGTCGTGCCTTTCAAAGATGTCGCCGGCATGGCCGTGGTGCGCACGGTGGCGATGCTGATCAACGAAGCGGCGGACGCGGTGAATCAGGGCGTCTGCACGAGCGCCGATCTCGACCTCGCGATGGAGAAGGGCGTGAACTATCCGCTCGGACCGTTGGCGTGGGGCGAGCGCATCGGCATCGATCGCGTTCATGACGTGCTGCTCCATCTCGCGGCGCATTACGGCGAGGACCGTTATCGTGCGTCGCCGCTGATCGCCGCCTTGCGTCATTCGGGCCAGCGCTTTCATTGAAGCGAATTCGTGTCATCCATTTTTTGAGCCTTCATGCAGGAGACAATCGTGGTTCAAGCCATTGCACAGCAGAGCGAACTGGAGCCGATCGAACGCGCGAGCCGCGACGAATTGCAGGCGTTGCAACTCGAACGCCTCAAATGGACGCTGCGTCACGCGTATGACAACGTGCCGCACTATCGTTGCGCGTTCGATGCCGCAGGCGTGCATCCCGACGATCTGCGCGAACTCTCCGACCTCGCGCGTTTTCCGACCACATCGAAAACCGATCTGCGCGATAACTATCCGTTCGGTCTCTTCGCCGTGCCGCGCGATCAGGTGGTGCGCGTGCATGCATCGAGCGGCACGACCGGCAAGCCGACGGTAGTTGGCTATACAGCGAAGGACATCGACACGTGGGCCCACGTCACCGCGCGATCGATTCGCGCGGCGGGCGGCCGCAAGGGCGACACGTTGCACAACGCATTCGGCTATGGCCTCTTCACGGGCGGCCTCGGCATTCACTACGGCGCCGAGCGACTGGGCTGCATGGTCGTGCCGATGTCGGGCGGCCAGACCGAAAAGCAAGTGCAACTGATCCGCGATTTCGAGCCGTCGATCATTCTCGTCACGCCGTCGTACATGCTGAACCTCATCGACGAGATGACGCGTCAGGGCATGGACCCGGCCAACACGTCGCTCAAAATCGGCATCTTCGGCGCAGAGCCGTGGAGTCAGGGTTTGCGCAGCGAGATCGAGACGCGCGCAGGCATTCAGGCGCTGGATATCTATGGACTGTCGGAGATCATGGGGCCGGGCGTCGCGTGCGAATGCATCGAAACGAAGGACGGTCCGACGATCTGGGAAGACCATTTCTATCCCGAGATCATCGACCCGCTGACGGGCGAAGTGCTTCCTGAAGGCAGTACGGGCGAACTTGTTTTCACGTCGCTCACGAAGGAAGCGATGCCGATGATCCGTTACCGCACGCGCGATCTCACGTCGCTGCTGCCGCCGAGCGCGCGTTCGATGCGACGTCTCGCGAAGATCACGGGCCGCTCGGACGACATGCTCATCATTCGCGGCGTGAATGTATTTCCGAGCCAGATCGAAGAGCTGATTCTCGCGATTCCGCGTTTGAGCGGGCAATATCAGTTGTGCGTGTCGCGTGAGGGCCACATGGATTCGCTGGCCGTTGCTGTCGAAGCGCGCGCCGAAATCTGTGCGACCCTGAGCGACGGCGATCGCGCGGGCTTGTCGCGCGAGCTTCAGCAACGCGTCAAGACGATCGTCGGTGTTTCGACGCAAGTGCGCGTGCTCGATTCAGGCGAACTGCCGACGACCGCCACGGGCAAGGCCAAGCGCGTGCTGGACCTGCGTCCCGCGACCGCTTAAACACTCGTTTCGTCAAGCGCCTCGCGTGCCGCGGGGCGCAACGCTGTTCCCACCATCTGGAGCGCGCGTTCCATTTCCGGTGCGGTCATGCATTCTTCTGCACAATTCCTTCCGCATAAACCCTCGCAACCGTTTGCGCAAATTGTTTTGTAAGCTTCTATTGTGTCATCGTAGCGAGTGCATTCTTGTCGCACCAGAACAGCATTCGAATAACGAACAAACGGGGCAGGCGGAACTTCGATGTGGATCGTCAGACTCGCGCTCAAGCGCCCGTACACATTCATTGTTCTGTCGCTGCTTCTGCTGATCATCGGTCCGCTCGTCATCCTGCGCACGCCGACCGACATCTTCCCCAACATCGACATTCCGGTGGTCAGCGTCATCTGGTCGTACACGGGTTTGCCGCCCGATCAGATGGAGCGCCGCATCACGCTCAACTATGAGCGCGGGCTGTCGGTGGCGGTGAACGATATCGAGCATATCGAATCGGAATCGCTGCCGGGCATCGCGGTGATCCGCATCTATTTTCAGCCGAACGCGAATGTCGATGAAGCGATCGCCGAGATCACCGCGCTCTCGCAAACGCAATTGCGTTCGCTTCCGCCGGGCATCACGCCGCCGAATATCCTGCGCTTCAATGCGTCCACGGTGCCGATTCTGCGGCTCGCGTTGTCGTCGGCGGAACTCACGGAGCAGCAGCTCTACGACTTCGGCAACAGCTTCCTGAAGACGCAGCTCGCAACGGTGCAGGGCGCATCGGTGCCGCTGCCCTATGGCGGCAAGCAGCGTCAGATCATGGTCGATATCGACTCACGCAAGCTGCAGGCGAAGAACCTCGCGCCCACCGATGTCGTCAACGCGATCAGCGCGCAGAACCTCATCCTGCCGACGGGCACGACGAAGATCGGCTCGATGGAATATTCGGTCGGCCTGAACGCGAGTCCGAGCTCGATCGAAGGACTCAACGACATACCGATTCGCACCGGCCCCGGCGGCACGATCTATATCAAGGACGTCGCGAACGTGCGTGACGGCTTTCAGCCGCAGACCAACATCGTGCGCGTGGACGGCACGCGCGCCTCGCTACTCACGATCAACAAGAGCGGCAATGCATCGACGCTCGATATCGTCGCGCGCGTGAAGAACCTGTTGCCCACGCTGCGCGGCATGGTGCCCGAGTCGCTCAAGATAGAGCCGGTTGCGGATCAATCGCTGTTCGTGCGCGCATCGGTGTCGGGCGTGTTGCGCGAAGCGGTGATCGCCGCGGGCCTGACCGCGCTCATGGTGCTGCTCTTTCTCGGCAGCTGGCGCGCGACGCTCATCATTGCAATCTCGATACCGCTCTCGATGCTCACGTCGATCGTCGCGCTCTCCGCGATCGGGCAGACCATCAACATCATGACGCTGGGCGGTCTCGCGCTCGCGGTCGGTATTCTCGTCGACGATGCCACCGTCGCGATCGAGAACATCAGTCAGAATCTGGAGCAGGGCAAGGAACTGGAGCAGGCGATTCTCGACGGCGCACAGCAGATCGCGGTGCCCACGCTCGTATCGACGCTCTCCATCTGCATCGTATTCATTCCGATGTTCCTGTTGACCGGCGTTGCGCATTATCTCTTCGTGCCGATGGCCGAGGCCGTGGTCTTCGCGATGCTCGCATCGTATTTCTTTTCGCGCACGCTGATCCCGACGCTCGCGAAATATCTGCTGCGTCATCACGAACACATGGGCGGCGATATCGAATCGATGAAGGGTTCGCGCAATCCGTTCGTGCGCGTGCATCTCGCATTCGAGCGGCATTTCGAATCCGTGCGCAATCGCTACAAGGGTTTTCTCGAAGCACGGCTTGCGCGGCCCGGACGCTTCGCATCATTGTTTCTGCTGTGCTGTCTGTTGTCGCTCGGTCTTGCGCCGTTCCTCGGTCGCGACTTCTTTCCGTCGATCGACTCCGGCGTGATCGCGCTGCACATGCGCGCGAAAACCGGCACACGTATCGAGGAAACCGCTGCGCTCACCGATCGCGTCGATGCGCGCATCCGCCAGTTGATTCCTCGCGGCGAAATTCGCTCGATCATCGACAACATGGGTCTGCCGGTCTCGGGCATCAATCTCTCGTATAACAACACGGGTACGGTCAGCTCCGCCGATGCCGATGTGCTCATCAGCCTGAACGAAGATCATGCGCCAACCGAAGGCTATATCCACGAACTGCGCAAGCGTCTGCCGCAGGAATTTCCAGGCGTCGCGTTCTCGTTTTTGCCCGCCGATATCGTCAGCCAGATTCTGAACTTCGGCGTGCCCGCACCGATCGATATCGCCATCACCGGGCGCGACGTGCGCGGCAATCGTGCGCTTGCGAATCGCCTGCTGGAAAAGATTCGCCGCGTGCCGGGTCTCGTCGATGCACGCATTCAACAGCCATCCGATCTGCCTTCGATCAACGTCGAGGTCGATCGCACGAAGGCGCTGCAAGCGGGCTTCACGCAGCGCGATGTCGCAAACAATCTGCTGATCACGCTGTCCGGCAGCCAGCAGACGACGCCAACCTTCTGGCTCAATCCCGTGAACGGCGTGAGCTACAACGTGATCACGTCCGCGCCGCAATACGACATGGACTCGCTGCAATCGGTCGCCAACATTCCGGTCACGTCGTCGAGCGGCAAGACCAATATTCTCGGCGCGCTCGCGTCGCTCTCGCGCGGTTCGCGCGACGCGGTCGTCTATCACTACAACGCGCAGACCACCATCAACCTCTATGCGACGACCGAGCGGCGCGATCTCGGCGCGGTGTCGGACGACGTGCAAGGCATCATCGACGAAGCACGCGGCGCGTTGCCCAAGGGCTCGTCGATCGAGATGCGCGGCCAGGTCGAGACGATGAACGGTTCGTTCTCCGGGCTCGCGTTCGGGCTCATCCTCGCGGTCGTGCTGGTGTATCTGCTGATCGTCGTGAACTTTCAATCGTGGATCGATCCGTTCGTGATCATCACCGCGTTGCCGGGCGCGCTTGCGGGCATCGTATGGATGCTGTTCCTCACGCATACGACGCTCTCGATTCCCGCATTGACGGGCGCGATCATGTGTATCGGCATCGCGACGGCGAACAGCATTCTGGTGGTGAGTTTCGCACGCACGGCGCTGGCCGAGCACGGCGATGCGGTGCGCTCTGCGCTCGAAGCGGGCTATTCGCGCTTTCGTCCGGTATTGATGACTGCCGCCGCGATGATGATCGGCATGGTGCCGATGGCGATCGGTCTCGGCGAAGGCGGCGAGCAGAACGCGCCACTCGGACGCGCGGTGATCGGCGGGCTCATGGTCGGCACCATCGCGACGTTGTTCTTCGTGCCCGTGGTGTTCTCGATCATCTATCGACGCATGGAAGCGCGTGGCAAAGGTCCGAACGCGGCGGCCAGTGAAGCGGCGCATTAACACAATCGATCTGCAGGCGGAGTGAGAATGGAGAAGCAGTTGTCGCAACGATCGGGCAACACGAAGCGCGGGCGCTTATGGCTCGTGATCGCGCTCGTCGTGATCGTCGCGCTCATCGCGCAAGGCATACTTTCGCGGCGTGCAGCGCATGCGGAACTCGAACGCGATGCGAACGAGCATGGCATGCAGACGGTGGAGGTCATCAAGCCGATGCGCATGAAGGCATCGCAGGACCTCGTGCTCGCGGGCGATATCCGCGCATACTCCGATGCGCCGATCTTCGCGCGCACCAACGGTTATCTGAAGCGCTGGACCGTGGATATCGGCACGAAAGTGAAGAAGGGCCAGTTGCTCGCGGAGATCGATGCGCCCGAAATCAACGATCAGTTGCGTCAGGCTCGCGCCGATGCGCAGACCGCGCGCGCGAACTATCTGCTCGCGAGAACGACCGCCGAACGCTGGGCGCAGATGCTCAAGAACAATTCGGTATCGCGTCAGGAAACGGACGAGAAGAACGGCGACATGCTCGCGAAGGAAGCGGCGCTCAACGCGGCGCAGGCGAACGTGTCGCGGCTCGAACAACTCGTGTCGTTCCAAAAGATCTATGCACCGTTCGATGGCGTCGTGACCGCGCGCAATACGGATGTCGGTCAATTGATCGATGCGGGCAGCGGCACGGCAGGCCGCGAGCTCTTTCACATTCAGGATGCATCGACGTTGCGTGTGTTCGTCGATGTGCCGCAGGCGTATGCGCGAATGGTCAACACGGGCTTGCCCGCCGAGCTGTTGCTCAACGAAGAGCGCAATCGCAAGTTCGAAGGCGTGACGGTGCGCACGTCGGGCGCGGTCGATCCGGTGGCACGCACGATGCGCGTCGAAGTCGATGTCAAGAATCCGACCGGCGAGTTGTTCGCAGGCGCGTATGCGCAGGTGCGCTTTCGTCTCACGAGCGCGAATCCTTCGTACACGCTGCCGGGCAACGCGTTGCTGTTTCGTCCCGATGGCGTGCATGCGGCAAGCGTCGATGCGAACAATCGCGTGAAGCTCCTGCCGATCACGCTCGGCACGGACTACGGCACGCGCGTGTCAATCGTGTCGGGCCTGAAGGGCGATGAACGCGTGATCGTCAATCCGCCCGACTCGATTATCGACGGCGCGGCCGTGCGCGTCGGACGCGCGGAGGCGGGCGCGGGCGCGAGCGGCGCGACGGCGAAAGCCGAAGGAAGCGAGTCGTGATGATGCGCGTGAGTGTTCCCCGGTGGCTCACTATCGCGAGCATCGCGAGCGTCGCAAGTATCGCGGGCTGCACGGTTGGACCGGACTATGTGCGGCCCGAAGTCGCCGTGCCGGCTGCGTATAAATCGCAAGCGCCGCTCGATGCGCCTTCGGGGGCATCGGCATCAATATCGACTTCAACATCGCAGGACTGGAAGCCCGCGCAACCCGCCGATGCAAAGCCGCGCGCGCCATGGTGGGAGGTCTACGGCGATCCGCAATTGAACGCGCTGGAAGAGCGCGTCGCGACGGCCAATCAGACCGTTGCCGCCGCCGCCGCGCGTTTTCGCGGAGCGCGCGCCGCAGTGGCGCAGGCGCGGTCGGCTTACTTCCCGACCGTCACCGCGAATGCGGCGTTCAATCAGTCGCGGGCGTCGTCGAACGTGTTGTACAAGTCGAGCGCGGGCGTGACGGTGCCGGACTATCTGATCGATGCGCAAATTTCGTGGGAGCCGGACCTGTGGGGCCGCATTTCGCGTGCGGTCGAAGGCGGGCGGGCGCAGGCGCAGGCCAGCGCCGCGGACCTGCAGAGCGCCATTCTGTCGATGCAGGCCGAGCTTGCCACCAACTACTTCGATCTGCGCGGCACGGTGGAGGAAGAGCGGCTGTTGCAAGCGACATTGCAGGCTTACGAGCGCGCGCTCGCCTTGACGCGCGATCGCTTCGCGGGCGGCGTTGCGGCAGAGTCGGACGTCGCGCAGGCCGAGGAGCAATTGCGCGCGACGCAGGCGCAGTTCATCGATCTCGAAACCACGCGCGTGAGCCTCGTCAATGCGATTGCGATTCTCGTCGGCGAAGCGCCTTCGAGCTTCACACTCGATGTCGCGCCGCTCAACGAAGCGCATGCGCCGCATCCTTCGGCCGCGCTCGCCGCGTTGCCGCTCAGCGTGCCGTCGGCGCTGCTCGAACGACGGCCGGATATCGCGGCGGCAGAGCGGCGCGTCGCCGATGCGAATGCGCGCGTCGGGGTGGCGACGGCGGCGTTCTTTCCGAACCTGCTGCTGGCCGCGACGGGCGGCCTGGAGGCGACGCATTTCAGTTCGTGGCTGCAAGCGCCGAGCCGCTTCTGGTCGCTCGGGCCGCAGCTTGCATTCACCGTGCTCGACTTCGGCGGCCGGGCAGCGGCGCGCGACACCGCGCGCGCCGCCTACGACGAGAGCGTCGCCGATTATCGGCAAACCGTGCTGACGGCCTTCGGACAGGTGGAGGACAACCTGAACGCGCTCGACGTGCTGCGCCGCGAGGGCGAAGCGCAGCGCGATGCGGTGGACGCGGCGCAACGGGCGCTCGGCAAGGTCAGCAACCGATATGAAAACGGCGCGATCACGTATCTCAGCGTGGTGGTGACGCAGGCAATCGTGCTGTCCGATCAACGCGCGGCCGTGCGCATCGAACGGAGGCGCATGGCGGCGAGTGTCGCGCTCGTCAAAGCGCTTGGCGGAGGATGGACTACGGCGGAGTTGCCGAGTGCTGAAGAAGTGTCGCGGCGGGATTGAATGTGCATTTTGCATGCGTTGTTCCAAATGGAATAACGCATGCATAAGGTCAAATGCAAAAGCCGGGCCGACGATTGCCGGTTCTGATCAATACGGTGCGGGGGAATAGCCCTCAGTGTTGGCGTTGTGCATGCAAAACGCCATCTGGTATATCGCATGCAGAAGTCAAAACGCGATACGGCGGACTAGCCCACGAAAAGTCGGGCTAACGGTAGCCAGCCGGCTCAATACCCTGCGAAGTGTGGGCCGTGGACGAGAGCCCCTTTGGCGTTGGCGTTTTTGCATGCGAAAGCCATCCGGCATAACGCATCCAAAAGACAAAATGCAAAAGTCCAAATGCAAGAGCCGGACTAACAACCGCCAGTCCGGCTCGATGTACGTGGAGTAATAGCTACAGATCAATAACCTTCACCGTCGGCATTCTGCATACAAAGCGCCATCCGGCATAACGCATGCAAAATGCCGGACGCGGTGCCAATGCCAACGCGATCGTCAACGAAAGCGCCAACAGCCCCCACCACGCCCCGAACAATCAACCCTTACCCTTCGGCCGGCAGATCATAAAATACTGCGAACTCATCCACCACGGCGCGATCGGCAACGGGCTCAGATGCGTGGCATCGATCACGAAGCGCTTGCTCACCACATCACGCAGTTCGCGGAAATCAAACCCCTTATGCGTCGTGCGCGGATTTTCGGGGCGGCTCACGCGAATGCCGACCATCGCCTTGACCAGTTCCGCAGGCGAGTACTCGGACTTGAACGAGCGGCTGCGAATCATCCAGTTCGATACTTTCGGCCCGATCGCGAGCCCGTACATGATCGGCACGGAGATCACGAACGCGCCGTTCGGCTTCAAAATGCGCGCGGCGTCGCTCAAAAGGTTATCGAGTTCGTTGTCGTAGAGATGCTCGCAGACCTCGAACGCGGTGAGCACATCCACGCTGCTCGACGCCACTGAATCGAGCGATTCGGCGTAGTTCACTTCGGGAAACGCCGGCGCCATGAACATATCGTGACCGATCAGCGTAACGTCCGGGCGCGCTCCGCCGAGCGTATGCAGAAACAGACCCGGCCCCGCGCCGAAATCGACGACCGTGCCGCGATTCGCGCACAGTTTGCTGACGAGATCGATCGCCATCGACATGCGGCTGCGATGCGCGAAGCGTGCGAGCGGATTGCCGGAATTGACTGTTTGTTCTTCGTATGAAATTTCACGCATCGGGAAGCTCCCCACGTTGTTGTCGGCTGGATGATTCGGTGGTGCGCCGCGATATTCGTGTTCTGTCCGGGCGATATTGCCGGGAGTCGCATGCGCGCGCAATCGACACCGGTAGGCGTTCCCCGCCGAACTAGAGCCGACTTCGGCCATGCCGCCGGCTACGCGTCGAGCGGCGCGCACGCACACGGGAAATGAGTCGAGGCTACACGAAGAGCAGCACGCCGCATGCGATCAGGGCCACACTCCAGAGCCAATCGATGTTGATCCAGCCGTGGCGCAAAAAGCCCAGTCCGCCGCGCGCTTGAAGGGACATCGCGAACATGGAGATGGCGGCGATCACCGCGAGCATCGCGCCCGTGTGCACCGTCAGCGCGAGCGCGCCGGCCTCGAAAGCGCCGCCCGACACCGGCCCGCTGCACAGCGGCAGCAGCGCGGGCACGAGCATGAGCCCCGCGCCGTGCGCGCTCGACATCACGAACGACCACAGCGCGAGCCCCGCCAGACCCGTGCGCATGCCGACGGTCGGCCGTCCGCGATGGCCGCGCCACGCGTTCCATACGCCCCAGCCGATCAGTAGCACACCGCACGCGCGTGCGAGGCTGTCGTGACCGACGACGGCGCCCAGAGTGAGCGCGCCCGCCAGCACGAGCGCCACGGACGCCGCGTGTCCCAGCGCGATCGGCACGAGCGACACGAGCGCGACGCGCCGGCTCTTCGCGTAGATGCCGAGCGCGACCGCGAACAGCCAGCCCATCGCGGGATTGAGGCCATGAAACGCGCCGAGGCCCGCGGCCGTGAGGAGCAGCGCGGGAGAGACGGCATTCACGGCGTTCATGCGGGCGGCTCGCGGCGCATCACGGATAACAGTAAGAATCCGACGAGCAATCGCCGCCTTGCAGCCGGATCTGATGCGGCCGATGTCCCTTCGGCCAGTCGATGAAGAAGTCTCGGTCGACGGCAAGCCCGCCGTCCGGCGCGGCGTCGAGCTTGACCATCCAGCCGTCGATGCCTTCGGGATAGAACTGCGCATCCACGGCGCCGTAAAGCGAGTTCGTGAAGTAGACGCGGCGGCCGTCGCGGCTCACTTCGACCATCTGAGGTCCGCCGTTGAGCGCGCCGTTCGCGGCCCCCGCATGCGTCGCGCGCGAGACGATGCCGCCCAGGCGCACCTTGCCCGTCAGTTTCGGCGCGAACGGGTCGGAGACGTCGTATTGCAGCATGTCGCCGGTGCCCCAGCACGAGACGTAGAGGAAGCGGTCGTCCATCGACAGATCGATATCGGAGACGAGCGGCGGCACCGCGCCGAAGCCTTTGAGCAGCGGCGGAAGCTTGTCGGCGTCGGCGGGTTCGGCGGGAATGTCGATGATTTTCTTGACCGCCCACTTGTCCTTGTCGCGATACCAGGTCCAGATCGACGACGACAGGTCCTTCAGGCTGATCACGCAATTGACGAAGCCGTACGCCTTGGTCGGATCGTGCGCGGGGCGCAGTTCGAAGACGAGTTGATATTCGTCGCCGAAGTCGATTTCCTGTAGGTGCTTGCGTTTGGTGAAGTCCCAGAAATGCAGCTTGCGCCCGTATTTCGCGCCGAGCAAAAGCTCGGGCACAAGGCCGTCCTCGAAGGTATCGGGCGTGCCCCATTCGCTCGTGACCATCGTGTCGTAGCCGAGATGCCACCAACCGTCGTAAGCGAGACGTTGCGGGCCGCGATCCACTTCCCAGCGGCCGAGCGGATCGAAGCTCTGCTGGTCGAGCATCAGCACGCCGCCGGGCGCCTTGCCTTCGGCATTGCCGAGCGCGGTGATATAGATGCCGCCCGGCCCGCAGTGCACGGTATGCGGGCGCGTATAGCCGGTCTTTTCGGCGAGTTCTTCAGGCTCGATCGTTTTGACGATGACCGGCTGCTTCGGATCGGGCTTCGTATCGAGAATATGAATGCGCGACGAGCGCAGCCCCGGCACGACGAGATAACGCCGCTCCATATGCGGATGCGGCGCGTTCGGGCACAAGCATGAAGAACACGCGTTCCAGCCGAAGTGATGCAACTCGTCGCCGATATCGGGCATCGACACTTCGCCGACGATCTTCGTATAGCTCGACGAAGCGGGGTCCACATCGACTACGGCGATCTTGTCCGGTGTCTTGCGCTCGGGATCGAATGTCGCGACGTAGGCGAGCGTTTCGCGCGGAGCCTTCGCCGCGAGCCGCGGGGAAGGGTAGAAGCTCGGATCCGGTTTCCATGTCGCCATGCTGCGTCTCCTGGTTGCGTGATCGTCGGTTGCGTGATCGTCGATTGCCAAAGCACCATGGACACAAGCATAGGACACAAGCACGCCGGGCGCTTTCGCTTGGCGCCGATTCGTTTATCTGTGTTGCAGCTTAGCTTTTGCGCGGGCGTATGAAACGGCGATGAAACGGCGCGCGGAACAGCGCCTAGAATGAAGTCATCGTCCCTTGACCGAGAGGAGGTCCCGATGACCGAGCCGATGATCAGCCTGATGGCGGGCGTCATCCTGGTGTTGTGCATCGCGGTGGTTCTCGTCATGCATCACCGGCACCCGCACATTCACACGCCCAAAGCGCGCTGGCTCGACACGCATCCGCCGCGTGACTGGATGCACCGGCGCTGAAGTGCAGCGCAGCATATGAAGAAAGTACAGACGGCGCCGGCATCGACCGGCGCTTTTTTTGCAAGTGACGCTGCAAACTCAGCGGCGCGGCCCTTTCATAGCCTCGGCTTCCATCGCCGCGTGCCACTCCTCGCTGTTCTCGATCGGGTCCATGCCTTCGTCGATGAACGCCGACGCGCGCTCCGCCACCGCGCGCGTTTCGTCGTCGGTGTCTTCATCGATCACCGAGTCTTCGTCGGCGGGCGGCTCCAGCATGTCCTGCAGCATCGCTTCCAGTTCGGGCGTGTCCCACGGCTCGTCGCGCTGCTTTTTCTTCTTGATGTAATGCCGCACTTCGGCATCCTGCTCGGGAGTCAGCGGAAGCCCGCGGAAGGTGCTGCTGGCGTCGAAGTCACTCATGGTCGCTCCTTTCGCGCATAAGCTGTTGCAGAACCCGTCCTGCGTTCCAAGCGCCCTTAGTGTAACGCCGTTCCCCGGCGCGCAAAAAACGCACGGGCTTCATTCAGCCAAGCGGCGGCAGACGTCTTTCGATCGGCGTCGCCTTCACGATGGCCGTGCTCGTCGCGGCGCGTTCCGTCACGCGGCTGAGGATGTCGTCGAGATGCTCGATCGAGCGTAGATAAAGGCGGCACACGAAACAGTCGTCGCCCGTGACTTTGTCGCATTCGACGAACTCGGGAATGCGCCGGATCGCGTCCTCGACGAGATGCAGCTGCCCCGGCAGCGGCTGTACCCGCACGATGGCCTGCAACGTATAGCCGAGCGCGCGCGGGTCGATATCGACGGTAAAGCCGCGGATCACGCCTTGCGTTTCCAGCCGCCGCACGCGTTCGGCCGTGCTCGGCGCGGACAAGCCGATGCGTTTGGCAAGCTCGCTGATCGCGATGCGTCCGTCGCTTGCCAGCACGCCGATCAGTTCGCGGTCGATAGCGTCGATGCCCGCCGGCGATGCGCCAAGGTTCTTTGTCATAATCGCCTTCGATTCAAAGGATGAACGTTTTGCGTGCCTCATTTTAAGCATGGTTTTGAGCGAAGCGCATCGTTAGACTTGAACGCATCGAAACTCGTTTTAAGCAGGCCAGGATGAACACCGAACAAATGAACGCGCGCATTGCGAACGCATCGCACGGGAATGACTTGCGTCGCGGCGCGATCGAGATGTCGCTTGCCATGCTGATGTCGGGCACGATCGGCTGGCTCGTCGTGTCGTCGGGGCAAACGCCCTGGAACGTGGTGTTTTTTCGCTGCGTGTTCGGCGGGGCGACGCTGCTCGCCGTGTGCGCGGCGCTGGGCTTTTTAAAGGCGCGCTATTTTTCGTGGCGGATGATCGGCCTCGTGCTGATCGGCAGCGTGGCGATCGTCGGCAACTGGCTCTTGCTGTTCGCCGCGTATTCGCGCGCATCGATCTCGATGGCGACGACCGTCTACAACACGCAGCCGTTCATGCTTGTCGCGCTCGGGGTGATCGTCTTGCGCGAACGCGTGTCGGCATCGACCGTCGCGTGGCTCGGCATTGCATTCGTCGGGCTCGTGATGGTGGTGCGCGTGGAGCCCGCCGTGCTCGCCATGCCGGGGCAATATCTCGAAGGCATCGCGTATGCGCTCGGCGCGGCCTTTCTGTACGCGATCTCGTCGATCGTCACGAAGCGTTTGAAGGGCACGCCGCCGCATCTCATCGCGATGCTGCATGTGCTGTTCGGCATCGCAATGCTCGCGCCGTTCGCGCGTTTCGATCAGGCGCCCGCGACGCTTGCGGGCTGGAGCGATCTCGTCGTGCTCGGCGTCGTGAACACGGGGCTCATGTACGTGCTGCTCTACGGCGCGATCCAGAAGCTGCCGACGGCGACCATCGGCGCGCTGTCGTTCATCTATCCGGTGGTCGCGATCGTCGTCGACTGGCTCGCGTTCGGGCAGCGGCTCGCGTGGCTGCAAGTGGCGGGCGCCGCGCTCATTCTGCTCGCGGCGGCAGGCGTGAATCTGCAATGGCGGATCGTGCCGGCACGCGTGCGAGCGAACGAGTAACGTCATCTCGTATAGAATGGCGCCCCGCCGACTACATCGAAATCCCGCGCCATGTGGTTCAAGAATCTCCAGCTTCACCGTCTTCCCGCTCACTGGTCCGTCACGCCGCAGCACATGCAGCAATGGCTCGAACCGCTCGCGTTCAGCGCGGCGTCGAGTATTGAGAACGAGCGCCGCGGCTGGGTCTCGCCGCGCGGCGACGATGCGCTCGTCTACACGGCGAACCGTCAGATGCTCATCACGTATCGTGCGGAAAAGAAGCTTCTGCCGGCATCGGTGGTCACGCAATTCGTCAAGGAACGCGCGGCCGAACTCGAAGAGCAGCAGGGCTTCAAACCGGGCCGCAAGCAGTTGCGCGAACTGAAGGAGCAAGTCACCGACGAACTGTTGCCGCGCGCGTTCAGCATTCGCCGCGACACGCGCGTGTGGATCGATCCGGTCAACGGCTGGCTCGCGATCGATTCATCGTCGACAGCGTTGTGCGACGACATCATCGGCTTGCTGGTGAAGTCGGTCACCGATCTGCCGCTCGCCAGCGTGCGCACCGCGCGCTCGCCGGTGTCCGCGATGACCGAGTGGCTGCTGTCGGGCGACGCGCCCTCGGGCTTCACGCTCGATCGCGACACCGAACTGCGCTCGACCGGCGAAGGCAACGCGACCGTGCGCTATGTCGGTCACGCGCTCGAAACCGAGGACATGCGGCGTCATATCGAAGCGGGCAAACAATGCATGCGTCTCGCGATGTCGTGGGATGACCGCGTGTCGTTCGTGCTGACGCCGTCGTTCACGTTGAAGCGCGTGAGCGCGCTCGATGTCCTCAAGGAAGCGGCCGACCCCACCGCAGCAAACGACGACGAACGCTTCGAAGCCGACTTCATCCTGATGACGGGTGAACTCGCGCGCATGCTGTCGGCCCTGACGGGCGCACTCGGCGGCGAAGAAGACCTGCGCGCGGCGGCCTGACGGCTCTTTGCTCGTCGCTTCGCTCAAGCGGATGCCGATGCGAACGCGTAGCCGTTCTTGCCGTTGCGCTTGACGGTGTACATCGTTTCATCGGCGGCGGCGACGAGCCGCCAGTAATCGTTGACGCGATCCGGGAAGCTCGCAATGCCGATGCTCGCGCGCACGATCGACAGGCCCATCTGCGCGTCGGTTTCGCCGACGCACGCAATGATGCGCTGCGCGATCGCCGCGAGTTCGCCATCGCTCGAATAGTCGCGCACGAGCAGCGCGAATTCGTCGCCGCCGATGCGCGCGACCATATCGCCGCCGCGCACCGTCTGACGAAAGCGCCGCGATACCGCAATCAGAAATTCGTCGCCGATGCGGTGGCCGTGCGTGTCGTTCACGCGCTTGAAACCATCCAGATCGATATACAGCACCGCGATGCGCGCCGACCCGCGCATGCCGCTCGCGAGCGCATTCGCTGCGCCTTCCAGCGCCGCGAAGAGCTTGCGGCGGTTGGGCAGGCCCGTCATCGGATCGTGCAGCGACGCGTGCTCGAATTCGTTGGAGATGCCGAGAAGCTGGCGATTGCGCTTCGCATACATGCCGAGCGCCGTGATGAGCACGCCGAAC
Organism: Caballeronia insecticola; assembly: GCF_000402035.1. GTDB lineage: Bacteria > Pseudomonadota > Gammaproteobacteria > Burkholderiales > Burkholderiaceae > Caballeronia > Caballeronia insecticola. The sequence goes on along the minus strand of NC_021287.1, from coordinate 1,516,253 downwards.
ACGATCGCCGACAACGCAATCAGCGTATGCGACACGCTCAGAATTCGCTCGCGCACGTCCGCACTCGCGCGGTCGCGTTCGGTGCGCCAGTACGCGTAGGCGGAATCGAGCGCGCCGCTCGCCTCGCCGAGCGCGGTGGCGGGCGAGAGCGCGGACATCGGCAAGGGGGGCGCCGCCATCGGGCTCGACGTGATCAGCGCGTGCAGCGCCGCGAGCCGCGCCGCCAGTTCGATGCGCGCTTCGCGATATGCAGCGCGATGTTGCGTGTCCCCGGCGGGCGTGTCCTGCAAAGACAGCGCAGTGGCGCGCACCGCATCCGCGCGCTCGACCGCTTCGAGCACGAGGCCGACGTATTCCTGCTGCAATTGCGCCGAGAAGATCGCGCGCACCTGAAGCGCCAGAAACAGCAGGCCGAAGAGCAAACACAGCAGCGCCGCGCCCGCGAGCGGCGTCGGGCCCGGCACCGGCACACGCTGCAGGGCGAGCCGGGCGCGGCTCGCGAAGCTCGCCTCAGGGGCGGGAATACTCCTCTCGCTGACGGGTCGGGACATTGTGTCGATAGCTCACTCGATGAAAGAACGCGCCCACGCGCGCAAAGAGTCCGCCTTCGGGCTTGGCGTGAGCCGCGCGTTTGCGGGCCTGAGCGGCCTGATTAGCCTGTGCCGACTGCGTTGCCTGATTCGCGCGATTGCCGGCGGCCGTTTGCGTAGCCGATGCGTTCGCGCGCCGTTGTGCGGCGGCCGGTGCGGCCTGCGCCGATTGTGTCGACTGCGCCGATTGTGTCGATTGCGCCGCTGCGGCTGCCGCCGCGGACGTCGCCGCGAGCGCGGCCGTGCCGGCGGCGTCGGCGGTATCGTCGGATGCGGTGTCGGGCGAAAGCCGCGCGGCGTTGTCCGCGGGCGCGAGCGTGCTCGTGTACACGGGCGTCGTCGTCACGGGCGCTTCGACCACGCCCGCCGATTCCGTCTGCGCGACGATCGCCGGCTGATCGATGCCGAGCGTCTTACGCGCGCTCGCCATGGCTTCGGCGTACACGCGCTGATCGTGGTTGAACCACATGCTGTAGGCGACGGTCCCGAGCACGCCGATGCCGAGCGCGGTCGCGGACGCCATCCACAGCGCGAGACGCCCGAAGCGCAGCGGCGTGCGCGGCGGTCCGGCTTCGTCTTCGAATTCGGCTGCGGGCGCGGGGAGATTGATGACGTTGGCGTCGTTCGCGGGACTCGCGCGGCCCGCGATGCGCTCTTCGGGTGGTAGCTCAGCGTGGTGAGGCATGGCAGCGCTCTCCAGTACATATTCGTCGAACGGCGGGCGGGCGTGCCAGGCCCGGCATGGCGCATTCCGGAGACAACCGGACGGCGCGACAATCGAAGGCGCTGCGGCATGCGCCGCGCCGTTGCTGTTTCTGTGCGGTGATTCATCGTATGAAAATATCAACCGATGATTCACCGCGGTTTCGGCGGGCATAACAGCGTATGCCCGCCCGGCTGGAACCGGCAGGCTATTTTTGCCCGGACGATGTAACTTGCGCCGGATGCCGCGACGTTCGAACGGCAGTCAGGCGCTGAAGCCAGATGCGGAACTCCGCGCGATGCTCGATGCGCCGGGCTCTGACAGGGCCTCGGCGGCCAATGCGAAACCATTCGCCGCACCGCGCGACATGCCGTTGAAGCATGTCCGAAAACCTACGTTAGCACGCTCCGTTCCAGCCCCATTTGGAGAATCGGGGAAAATCCGCATGCATCATTCTTCAGAGGAAGTTCCTGTGCGTATGTGAGGTAGCGCACATACGGCCGATGCCGCGCGCGTCAATGCGTGCGCCGGGAGAGCACGACGAGCGCGATGCCGCCGAGTATCGCGACCGAACTCACGACGAGCCGCGCGGTGAGTGCTTCGCCGAGCAGCAACACGCCGCCCGTCGCCGTGATGACGGGCACGCTCAGTTGCACGGTCGCCGCCGTGGCGGGCCGCAAGTCCCTCAGCGCCGCATACCAGACGATATAGCCCATGCCCGACGTCAGCGCGCCCGAGGCGACGGCGCAGGCGAAGCCCGCGGCATCCAGACGTGCGTGCGCGAATGCCAGCGCCGACACTGCGATCGCGAATGGCAAGGCGCGCAGAAAGTTGCCCGCCGTGGCCGCGACCGGATCGGCGAGACCGCGTCCGCGCAGCGAATACGCGCCCCATCCGACGCCCGCGGCGATCATCAGCAGCGACGAAAACGGCTCGGGCGCGGCCAACCCCGGCAGCACCAGCCAGACGAGTCCGGCAAGCGCGAGCGCGAGGCCGAGCCATTGCGCCGCGGCGAGCCGCTCGCCGCGGCTGAGACCGTAGCCGATCATCGTCGCCTGCACGGCGCCGAAGAGCAGCAGCGCGCCGGTGCCGGCCGCAAGGCGCACATAGGCATAGGAAAACGCCGCCGCGTAGACGATCAGCGCGAGCGCCGATGCCCAGCTTCCCGCACGACGCTCGCCGCCGCGCGCGATCAGGATCAGCCACAGCACCAGCGCCGCCGACGCGATGCGCACGAGCGTGAAGCTCGCTGCATCGATCTGCGTGCCTTTCAGCGCGAGACGGCAGAGCAGGGAATTGCCGGCGAAGGCGAGCATCGCGATGACGGTCAGCATCGCCACGCGGATGCCGTGCGGCGATGTGACGGACGAGGCGGCGTCGGACGGGGGCTTGGTCATCGGCAGCGCGCTGAACGGGGGCGCACCACTGTATCGCGCGCGGGCCGCGAAGGCATGCTGCGCTGCTTCAATCCGTCCTGAAGGGCGGGGGCGGCGTATCGCGTTCCATGCCGAATCGCTCGAACTCGGAAATGACCTGCGCGCCGAAGAGGAGCAGCGTCGCGAGCGCTTCGAGGCTGAACAGCACGACGATCGACGTGGTCAGCGAACCGTAGACCACGCTCACTTGCGAGAGCGTCGCGAAGTACCACACGAGCACGTGCCGGGTGATTTCCCACAGCACGGCGGCGGTGATGCTGCCGAGCAGCGCGAGCCTGAGCGACGGCCGTCCGACCGGCATGACGAGATAGATCGACGTGAGCACGAAGATTTCGCCCGCGACACCGAGCAGATAGAGCAGCAACCGCGACACGCCCTTGAGCGACACCTCGACGCCGAGCAGGTCCACGCTGTTGGTGCCCATCGCCTGCAAGCCGTTCGACACGAACGTGACGATCAGCATGCCGACGCCCAGAAACAGGATGTAGCAATAAGGCAGCAGCGCGGAGAGCAGGAAATGCCGGCGGCGCACGGCAACGCGATGCACGAAGATCACCGACATCGCGTTTTCCAGCACGGTGAAGGCGAGCGAGCTGAAGAAGATCATCGTGACGAGTAAAAGCCAGCCGAGCACGGCGCGGTGCGCCAGAAAGTTGGCCAGTTCTTTTACGACGGCGCGCGCCTGACCCGGCACGAGCCATTCGAGCAGATGCGCGAGCGTTTCGAGCAATTCCTGCTGTCCGATGAATTTCGACAGCACGATGACGATCAGGATCAGGAGCGGCACGATCGACAGCAGCGCGTAATACGCCACCGCGCCCGCGAGCAGCAAGCCCTGGTTCGCGCGAAATGCCTTGAGCGTGCGCATCGCGAAGCCGAACGGATTGCGCGCGACGCTGCGCACTTGCGGGCCGAGCACGGGGCCGAGAATCTTGGACATGAACCCTCCGCGGCGCGAACGCTGCCGCATCTCTAGCGGCGAGCAAGTTCCGAGCCCATGCCGCTAACGGCGAACGGCGAGCGTCAGGCGTCAGGCGTCAGCCGGCGCGGCGGGCCTCGCTGCGCGCGGCGGCCCGCTGCGCGGCTTCCTCGAACGCGAGATCGAGCAGGGTATCGACTTCCTGCGCGGGCAGGTCCTCCGCGTCGATGTTGCGCAGCCGGCAAAAGAGCGCGAGCGCCTCGGCTGCGGCGGCGAAGGCGTCGTTCATGTCCCGGGAGTGAAGGCGTTTTTTTCTCATGAATCACATATCGGCAGCGCTTCGGGCGGACTTTAATATGCGGCGGCGCAGCGCACAGCGGACTCACCCTCGCGTGTTTCATCGATTACTCTTGGTGCATGATGCGAGCGCGCATCGGACAAGGAGGAAACAATGTCAGCTTCCCACATCGCCTCCGCCACCGATGCCTCGCTCGGTGCCGACGCCGAAATCGTCGATGCCGACGAACGCCTCTACAACCACGATCTCGCCCCCGTCCCGCGCGCAAAGCGCACCTGGAACGGCTACAGCATCTTCGCGATGTGGATGTCGGACGTGCACAGCGTCGGCGGCTATACGTTCGCGGCGAGCCTCTTTTTGCTGGGCATCTCGGGCTGGCAAGTGCTGCTCGCGCTCACCATCGGCATTCTGGTGGTCTATGTGCTGATGAACTGGGTCGGCAAGCCGAGCCTCGTGCACGGCATTCCGTTTCCCGTCATGGCGCGCGTCTCGATGGGCGTGATGGGCGCGAATCTCGCGGCGCTCATTCGCGGCGTGGTCGGCATTGTCTGGTACGGCGTGCAGACCTACTTCGCGTCGAAAGCCGTCGCGACGCTGCTGCTGTTGTTCGTGCCGTCCGTCGCCGCGTGGCGCGATACGAGCTTCCTCAGGCTCGACATGCTCGGCTGGGTGAGCTTTCTTTTCATGTGGCTGTTGCAGCTCATCATTTTCCAGCGCGGCATGGAGATCATCCGCAAGTTCATCGATTTTTGCGGACCGGCCGTGTATGTCGTGATGTTCGTCCTGATGGGCTGGATTCTTTACCGCGCGGGCCTCGGCAGCCTGAATCTGACGCTCTCGGGCAAGGTGCTTTCCGGCGACGAACAACTCCACGCGATGATCAACGCGATCCTCCTCGTCGTGAGTTATTTCGCCGCGCTGCTGTTGAATTTCGGCGACTTCTCGCGCTTCGCGAAGAGCGAGCGGCAGATGAAGATCGGCAATTTTCTCGGGCTGCCGTTCAATTTCGTGGCGTTCGCCATCATCACCGTGATCGTCACGGCGGGCAGCGAGAAAGTGTTCGGCACGATGATCATGGACCCGGTCGAGATCGTCTCGCGCATCGAGAACAAGGTGTGGGTCGCGATCGGCAGCATCACGTTCGTCATCGCGACGATGGGCATCAATATCGTCGCGAACTTCGTGTCGCCCGCCTATGACATCGCCAATCTGTTTCCGAAGCATGTGGACTTCAAGAAGGGCGGGCTGATCGCATCGATCCTCGCGGTGCTGGTGTGCCCGTGGATTTTCGTGGACAGCCCGAAGGCGATCACCATCTTCGTGTCGGTGTTCGGCGCCGTGCTCGCGCCGATGTACGGCGTGATGATGTCCGACTACTACCTCGTCAAACATCAGCAGGTGAAGACCGCCGAGCTTTATACGATGCAGCCCAGCGGACGCTTCTATTACGACGGCGGATGGAACAAAGTCGGGCTCGCGGCGCTTCTCGTCTCGGGCGTGGTGTCGGTCGGCTGGGAATTGTCGACGCAGATGCTCAAGCTGCTGCCGCCGAACAATCTCGGCTGGCTGATCGGCGCGGTGGCCGGCGCGCTGCTCTATGTGCTGTTCATGCGCATGGCGAACCGAAAATAGAACGCCTTCATTTGAGCCACTTGCGCACGTCCTGCTCCCATTCGGGCTGACCGCAGTTCGGCGGATTCTCGGGTCCGAGCACGGTGATGTAACCGCGGTCCTTCATGCATGCCTCGTAGGCGCGCACCTGCGTGCAGCGGCCCGCGCCCGCCGCCTTCGCGGTAGTCTTGCACGCGGACATGGTGTTGTCCATGCCGCTGAAATCGGCGTCGCCGCCGGGGTCGTTCCAGGGCGGCGGGTTGGCGCTCGCCGAGAATTCGACGGGCGTCGAGCAGGCGGCGAGGGCGAGCACGGCGGCACAGGACAATCCGGCGCGTAAGAGTCGGTTCATCGGTTGACACTCCTTTTTTAAGCTCTTGTTGAAGGCGCGTGATCCGCCGCCTATTATTCCTCGCGGCCATGACGCGTAGCGTGTTTTTGCGCAGATCTTTCCAACCTGTCTTCGATCCGATCGTCCGGAGCATGCCGATGAAACCCATGCCGCTCGCAAGCGTTGTGTCGTCGTGCGTGCTCGCCGCTGCGTTGGCCGCGCTCGCCGTGTTCACGCCGTCCGCCCGCGCCGACGATGTCTCCTTGGGCCAGAACCAGCTATGCGGCCTGAATACCGCGCGCCCCGACCGCAATCCCGCCGTGCAGGTGAAAACCGTGCAGGGCAGGAACGGGCCGATCGGCTATGCGCGCTTCGGGCGCGGCGCGCCGCTTCTGCTTATCACCGGCTACCGCGCGACGCTCGGCGAATGGAACGCGTATTTTCTCGGCGAGCTTGCAAAGCATCACGAGGTGATCATCTTCGACAATCGTGGCGTGGGGCGCTCGGCGATCGTCGACGGACGTTTCGGGCCGGATTACGGCATGCGCGAGATGGCGGAGGACGCGGCGGATGTCATCGCGGGCCTGAGGCTTGGTCGCGTCGATGTGGCCGGCTGGTCGATGGGCGGCATGATCGCGCAGCAACTCGCACTCGATGCGCGCGAGAAGGTCGCCTCGCTGACGCTGATCGCGACCGCGCCGCCGGGCCCGGACGCGGTGCCGCTGACGCCGCAGGTGCAGCACGTGTTGGCGAGCTCTGGCCGCGATGCGTTCGCGCAGATCATGGCCGTGCTGTTCCCGGCGAACGTGGTCGCGGACGCGTCGAAGTGTTTTGTCGGCGACATGTTCGCGCCGCGCGATTACACAGGCCGGCCCGTTTCCGATGCGGTCGCCGCGCAGCAGAATCAGGCGATGACGCGCTGGTTCGCCGATTCCGCCGCCGCCGCTGCGTTGCGAAGCTCGCCGGTGCGCACGCTGATCATCGCGGGCGCGAACGACGACGTCCTGGCGGACAGCAACGCGCGTCAGCTCGAACGGATCATTCCGCGCGCCACACTCGATATCGTCTCCGATGCAGGGCACGCGCTGATGTACCAATATCCGATCGAACTCGCGCGGCACATCGGCGCGTTCGTATCGCGCTGAATCAGAGATGCACGCGTAACCATCGCCACGCGAGCGGCCCGCAGATCACGGCCCACGCAATGACGGCGATGAGTATCGCCATCGTCACGGCGGCGCTGCCGCAATCTTTCGCGCGCGCCGAGAGTTCGTGACGTTCGAGCGAGATGCGGTCGATGGCCGCCTCGATGCTCGAATTGATGAGCTCGACGAGCAGCACGAGCAACACCGATCCCGCGAGCAGCACGCGTTCGGCCGCGCTCACGTGAACGAACGCGGCAATCGGCAGCAGCACGGCCGCGACGCACGCTTCCTGACGAAACGCGCTTTCATCGCGCCAGGTCGCGGCAATGCCCGCCCATGAGTGACGCAGCGCGAACAGGCCGCGCATGAGGCCGCGGCGCTTGCCGTGCGTATCGGCGGCGGGCGCGGACGTCGAATGCGAAGAGGATTGCGTGGGCCGTGTCATGAAAGTGATGTTACCGCGCGCAATGCCGGCGTTGAACGCATCGCGCATCGGTGTTTCCCTCGCGACGAAAACGTTTGCCGATCCATACCGCACAAAGCGGGTGCAAATCGCCTTGTCACGCCTGACGACGCGCCTTCATACTGGCCCGCAAACGCGCTGCACGAGCGTGCGAATCGCTCGTTGAAAACCGGCGCGTCGAGAACTAAAAGAGAGAACCGGGGATACATCATGAAGTCACGCTTTACGGCTGTTCATCTTCGATCCGTCGAACTCGCGGATTCGCATCTCGCGCATTTGTATATGGAATGCGCCGATGCCGAGGCGCGTCTTGCCGGCGCAAGCCGGCTCGCGGCGGTGGCCGTCTTCGAGGCCCGCGAGAAAACCCTCGCGAACTTGTGGACGCGGCTGCACACGCTCGATCCGCGACTGTGCCGAGAACTGAAAAGCGCGGTCGATGACTGGCACGACATCGCGGTGAAGCTGCGCGGCGGCGAGTGATTTGAGACGCGCGAGCAGACGAACGAGACGCTGCGACATTCGCGCCAAGGCCCTTCGCCGCTAATCTTTCTCCAACGACGGACAGAAAGCCCAAGCGCTTTCCACCCCATTCACGGAGAAGGGCCATGAACAGCAACAAGGGTACGGATCATTCGAACGGTCACGCGCCGATGCCGGTCGCGTTTTTCGGAGTCGCAGTCGGTGGGCTGGCGCTTGCGGGCGCATGGCGCGCGGCGGCTCGCGTATGGAGCATCCCCGATGCCGTGCCGGCGCTTCTGACGGCGGCGTCGCTCGTCGTGTGGCTCGTCGTTGTCGCGGCGTATGCGCGCAAATGGCTCGTGCAGCGCGATGCGGCAATCGCCGAGATGCAACATCCGGTGCAGTCTTCGTTCGCCGCCTTGGCCCCCGTTTCGACGATGCTCGTCGCCCAGGCCGTGCAGGCCTATTCGCGCGAGCTGGCCATCGCGCTCTTCGCGATCGGCGTATCGAGTCAACTGGTATTGGGCGCGTATCTGCACGGACGCTTCTGGCAAGGCGGCCGCAAACCGGAACTGACGACGCCCGCCATCTATCTCCCGACGGTCGCGCCGAGCTTCGTTGCGGCAACGGCGGCCGCGGCGCTCGGCTTCACGCAGATTGGCGCGCTCTTCTTCGGCGCGGGCGTGTTCTCGTGGATCGCGATCGAATCCATCGTGCTGCATCGCGCCGCCGTGCACGAACCGCTGCCCGAGGCGCTGCGCCCGACGCTCGGCATCCAGCTTGCGCCGCCGGTCGTCGGAGGCGTGTCGTATCTCGCGATCACGCATGGCGTGCCGGACTTGTTCGCGTACATGCTGCTCGGCTACGGGATTTATCAGGCACTGACGCTCACGCGGCTCGTTCCGTGGATTCGACAAAGCGCGTTCACGCCTTCGTACTGGGCCGTGAGCTTCGGCGCCGCCGCGTTGCCGACGATGGCAATCCGCATGCTCGAACGCGGCGCAACAGGCCCGATGCAATGGATCGCGCCGGTGGCTTTCGTGCTGGGCAATGTCGTGATCGGCCTGTTGATCGCGGGAACGGTGCGCGCAATGTTGCAAGGCAAGTTATTGCCGGCGGCGCCGGTGAATGCCGCGCCGGTCGGCAACAATGTGCGATCCATCGAACGTCGTGTGGCGGCGGGCGCGCGCTGAACGGCATCACACATCCAGGGCTTCGCCGTCGATCAACGCACGCAACGCGATGTCCGGCAACGCGGCGCGCAGTTCTTCGAGAATCTGCGCGCCGTGCGGCGGTTTCAGATGCGAGATCAGCAATTCCGCCTGCATCTCGACGCCGCGCAAATCCTCCGCGATAAGCCTCGGACAGTAATGATGCGCCGCGTGCGCCAACGCGATTTGCTCGTCGCGAAACGCGGTTTCGACGATCACATGGCGCAGGCCCGGCAGCGTGGCAATCGCGGACCAGAACGCGGGATTGGTCGTCGTGTCGCCGCTGAACGCGAGCGAGGCCGTGTCGCTGCATAGCGCGTAACCCATCGCCGGCACCGAATGACACGCCGGCAACGCAACGATGCTGCGGCCGTTCAGCACCACGCGCTCGCCCACTTCCAGCGCCTCGAATCGCACGCCGGGTGCATCGGCGGAAGGAATGCGCGTGAAGTCCGGCCAGATCAGATTGTTGAAGACATGCGCATGCAGAATATCGAGCGTCGCGCGGCTCGCGTGCACGATGAGCGGCTCGTTGTGCGCTTCATTGCGAACCTCGCCCACGGCGTCGATCATCAACGGCAAATACGCCATGTGATCGAGATGCGAATGCGTGAGGAACACATGATCGATGCGCGCGAGTTCATCATCGCCGAGCACGGCGACGCCGGTGCCCGCATCGATCAGCACATCATGATCGACGAGCAGCGCCGTGGTGCCGCCGCCTTTGCCGCTGTTGCCGATAGCGCCATTGCAGCCGAGCACGCGAATTTTCATGACCGTTCCCCGAGTATTTCGTTATCACGCGACTTCGCTATTTGGTGTCGAATGCGCTCACGCAGTCCCAGTCCTCGGGCAGTTCGACACCGCGCAACGCATCGATACGCTTGCGATACAACGCATACAGTTGCCGCTCGGGATACTGCGCCGCGAGCACGTCGAGCAGCGCCTGCGCCTCGTCCCATGCACGCGCGCGATAGTGCGAAAGCGCTGCGTGCCAGCGCGCGAGTTCGTCGGCGTTACGGTTCGACGACTGCGGCTCGAACACCGCGATCGGCGCGTTGCGTCCCTTCACGCGCACGCGGTCCAGCTCGCGGAACAGAACATCCGGCGCCTGCTCGCGCGTCGCTTCGCCCACGATGATGTCGATATCGAAACGCCGCGTGAGGCCTTCGAGCCGTGCGGCGACGTTGACCGCATCGCCCATCACGGTGTAGGCCTTGCGCACGGTCGAACCCATGTCGCCGACGGTCATCGGCCCGGTATTGATGCCGATGCCGATCCACAGCGTCGGCCAGCCGCGCGACGTGAGCGTGCGGTTCAGATCGACGAGCGCCGCGCGCATGCCGAGCGCCGCCGCCACCGCATGACGCGCATGCTCCGGATCGTCGACGGGCGCGCCCCAGAAGCCCATGATCGCATCGCCCATGTATTTGTCGAGCGTGCCGCGATGCGCGCGGATCACTTCCGTCATCGTGCCGAGATACTCGTTCATCAGGCGCGCGAGCGCTTCCGGTTCGAGCGTCTCAGCGATGGCGGTAAAGCCGAGCACGTCGCAGAAGAGCACGGTCAGTTCGGCGCGCCGGCCCGTCATGCTGTAGTCCTCGGGATGGCGGCTCATTTCCTCGACGAGTTCGGGCGGCACGTACTGCCCGAACAACGCGGCGAAGTAACGCTTCGCGCGCGCCTCCACGAAATAGCCGTACGACATGTTGAGCACATAGAGCGCCAGCACCGCGAGCAGCAGCGAGGCGGCCGGAATCGACCAGTCGAGCCGCGCGAACACGAAGACATCGGCGGCGACGATCGCGCCTAATAGAAGCGCGGTCGCGAGCGTCGCGCGCGCGGGCGTGTGCCACGGCCAGAGAAAGATCATCGCGAGACCGGCGAACACAAGCGCGATTGTCTGGAGCGTCGCGGCGAAAGGCGGCTGGAAGCGGATCGCGCCATCGAGCATGCCGCTCACCAGATTCGCATTCACCTCGACGCCCGGATACACCTCGCCAACGGGCGTCGTGCGCTGATCCATGAGACCGGGCGCCGTCGTGCCGATGAGCACCACCTTGCCCGCGAGCGCGTTCGGCGGAATGCGGTGCGCGAGCACGTCGGCGATCGAGTAATACGGGAAGCTGCCGGCCGCGCCGCGATAGGGCACGAGCGCCGCGCCGTTGGCATCGACGGGAATGACGCGTATGCCGCGCGGCGTCGTCAGTGCGAGGCCCGCGAGCGGCGCGGCGGGATCGGTCGGATCGTCGAAGAGCGGCGTCACTGCGGCATCGTTGAAAAGCGCGCGGATCACTTCGAGCGAGAGCGCGCCGTAGATGCCGTCACGATATTCGGTAACGAGCGGCACGCGCCGCACGGCGCCGTCGAAATCGATCACCGGATTGAAATAGCCCGCGCGCCGCGCCGCCTTCTGCAGCGCAGGCAGATTGCCGCCGTAGCTGGTCCAGTCGAACAGCGTGAAAGGATGCGTGCCGAACGCGCTCGCGTTCATCAACGGCGCAGGAATTGCACCGCTCGACACATCCTGATTCGAGAAGTAATAGCCGAGCACGACGGGATGACCCGCGAGCGCATCCGCGAAGCGTTGATCGTAGTCGAGGTGCGGCGCGAGACGCGCGAGCGCATCGCGGTAAGCGGCATTGTTCGCAAGCGCGCCGCGTGCGAGTTCGTCGAGCACGGCGAGACCCGAACTTGCATCGGGTTCGGCGAACACCATGTCGAAGCCGAGCACCGCAATGCGCTCGCGCGCGAACAGCGCGTTCACCAGTTCCGCCATGCGCGCGCGATCCCACGGCCAGCGGCCGAGTTCCGCGAGACTTTTCTCGTCGATATCGAGAATCGCGATGCGCGAATCGGTCGTGCGCGGCATGAAGAGGCGCACTTTCGTGTCGTAGATCAGCGCGTCGAGCGTGTCGACGAAACGCAGGTCGTAACGCGCGAGCGCGTGTCCCGCGAGCGCCGCGAGGATCGCGAGACCCAGAAGCCAGCGCAGGCCCGAGCGTTTGAGCGTGTGAGCGAACGACTCGCGCGGTGCGCGCTTCATTGCGCCGCCCGGATCTGCTCGTTCGCGACGACGAGCCGCGCCGCCAGCACGCGCGCGACGAACTTGTGCATGCGCGCGGCGAGCGCGGGATCGTCGGTTTCGAGGCGTTGCAGCGTCGAAAGTGCGAGGCGCAGCACGACAGTCGGCTCATCGGCGACGACATCCGCGCTGCGCCGCGCGCCCGTATAAACCGCCATCTCGCCGACGATCGTGCCCGCGCCGAAGCTGCGCAGCCGCAGCGTGCGCTCGTCGCCGACGGACAGCGCCACGGTCACGCGTCCGCTTTCGACGAAGTAGATCGAATCGCCCGGATCGGCTTGCCGGAACACGTAGGCGCCGGGTGCGAGCGTGAGCGTTTCCAGATGCGGACGCAGTGCGTCGAGCGTATCGGGCAATGTCGATGCAAACGTGCCCGTGTGCGCAGCAAACGTCGGATTCGCGGCGCGCGCCGCGTTCAGCACTTGCGTTTCGATCCATTCGAGCCCGTTGTCGAGATCGGCGAAAACATGCGGGCCGACCGGACTTTTCAGGTCCGTGATGCCTTTGGCGAACCACGCCTTCAACGCGGGCGAAAGGCCGGTCAGCACGAGTTGTGTGTTGGCGCGCGCGCACGCCTGACGCAGCCGCATGAAGCTCGCGGTGCTCGACGCATCCACGCCGTGCACGCGCGCGAAATCGACGAGCACGAAGCGCACGTTCGCGCTGCCGTTCTTCGCAGCGGGCGCCGCCTCGATGCGCGCGCGCATGTGCGTGAGGATCGAATATGCCGTGCCGAAGAACAGAAAGCCTTGCAGCGCGACGCCGTAGAGCGCGTGGGCTTGCGCATCGAGCACGCGGTTTTCGTCGACGGTGCGCTCGACGTTCGAGCGCCGGCCGCGTCCGTCGAATTCGAGGCGAAAGCAACTGACGCATCCATAGCGCACGACGAACAGCAGACACGCGGCGACCACGCCGAGCAGCACGCCCGCGACGATGCCATACACCGCGATGCACACCATGATCGCGGGAATCAGCAGATAGTCGTGCCACGGCAGGCGTCTGAACGAGTTGATGAGCCATTCGATCAGCATCGCCGCGCCGATGAAAATCTGCAGGCCGACCAGCACGGGCTTCGGCAGCAGCGCCATCAGGCTCGGAAAGAACGCGATCACGACGAGCGAGAAACACGCCGCGAGCACGCCCGCGCGCCGGTCGCGCACGCCCAGGCGCCAGTTGGTCATGGTGCGCGTCATCGATTGCGCGCCGACCAGCCCGCCCGCCAGTCCGGTAACGAGATTCGCGAGTCCGGCCGCGCGCATTTCGCGGTTGAAGTCGATGTCGCGCGAAGTCGTCACGCCGATGCTCGTCGTGTTGAGCAGCACGGTCATCGACGATACGGCGGCAATCGCCAGAATCTCGGGCGCGTTCGAGAACAGCGCGGGCAGCCACGCGTCGTGCAGCAGCGCGAACGGCAGACGCGCACCGCCTATCGGCTCGTAGTGGAACAAGAGGCCCATGTGGCGGGCGTCTTCGAGACTCTTTCCCGACGAAGCCAGTCCGATATAGAAGATGGCGATGCCGAGCGTCATCATCGACGGCAGGACGATCACGTAGCGCGAGGGCGGCGTGATGCGCGTCATCACGAGCAGCCCCAAGCCCACGACGAGCGCGGGCACGCTCGCGAACCACGGCAACTGCATGACGATGCGCGGCGTCGCGATGCCGACGGGCAGGTCGGTGAGCACGCGCAGCGCGCCTTCCAGAAGCAGCAGTCCCGTGCCCGCGAGAAAGCCGCCGATCACGGGAAACGGAATGTACTGGATCGCGTTGCCGCGCTTCCAGTACGCGAGCGCGAAGAGCAGCGCGCCGGTCACGAGCGATGTCACCGCAATCAGCACGAGCACGGTGGCGAGCACGGCGTCGTCGCTGCCGCCCGCGGCGTGCACCGAGAGCGCGAGCGCCGAGGCGAGTCCCGCGAGGAGCGCCGTGCCGTTCGAATCGGGGCCGGCGATCATGAACGGCTGCGAACTCGTGAGCGACACCACCAGCGCGACGATCACGCAACTGAGCAGAGCCGTCGGCATGCCGGCTGCGATCCACGGCGAGAGCCCGGCCGAGAAGATCATCGCGCCGTAGCCCGCAGCGTAGGACAGCGCGATGAGCGTGGTGAGCAGACCCGCGAGCGCGTCCACGCCGAACGAGGCGAACGCCGCATGCGGCGGGTCTGACGACGACGCCGCCGCGCGCGCGGGCGTCGTGCGGTGGAATTTCGAATCGTCGCTGGTGTTTTCGCTCATGATGGTCCCGGCTGGTCCCGGCTAGCGGCACGCCGCCGACGGAATCACCGGCGTGACCCGCGTCGCCGGCAGCACGCGAAAGGGCAGCAGCGGACTCACGACGATCGCGCCTTCGCCCGCCCGCACGATGCGCCGGTCCACCTGATTGACGATGACGATCTGCCCGTCGTAGACGACGATCTGATCGCCCTTGCAATCCGCGTTGCCGCCGGGATCGAGATTCGCGCAATCGGTGACGGAATATTCGGTGCCGCGTATGCCGATGGTCGAGGTCGGCGTCTTCACGCGATAGTTCTCGGGCTTGCCTTCCTTCGCCACGAGCCCGTCCACCGCGCGCAGCCCGCCCTTCACGAGCGACAGAAAGCTGCGGTCTTCCTGCGGCGCGTTCGCGGCGTAATGAAAATCGTCGACACGAAACACCGAGCCCGGCTTCAGATACACGCGCTGTTTGTCGGTGAAGATCATCACGATTTCGGAAGCGATGCCGGTCTGCACGGTGTCGCCGTTGTCGATGTTGCCGCCGACCGTCGCCACGCGCTGCGCGCCGCCCGCCGCCTGAATCGCGACGTTGCCGACGAGCGCGGTGATCGTCGCGACCGGCGCCGCGCACACGCCGCGCGCGGCGAAGGCGAGAAGGACAAGCAGCAGGACATGTCGGGCGCGCGTCATGGCGGTCTCAAGAGGACTTCAAAAGGACTTCGTGAGTGCGACCCAGAAGCGGTTCGCGTGGCCGGTGCCGAGCGTCGCCGGGACATAGCCGAGCGTGTGCGCATACGACATCGAGAGCAGGACGTCGTGCGGCGCGGCGAAGGTCGCGCCGACGCCCAGCCCCGACAGCCGCACGTGATTGCTGCCCGGCGCGACCGGATGCGCGACAACCTTGCCGTCGGCGGTATCGATGAAGCCCGTCAGCGTGATCAGCACCGGCACGAGCGACTGCCTGAGCGTCTGCCGCACTTCGAAAGTGGCGATATACGCTTCGTCGACGGGCGCATCGCCGGTCGCATAGGCGCGCACCGCATACGGACCGCCGAGGGAAATCTGCTCGGACGAATCCAGATTGCGCGAGCTCGCCTGTCCCGTCAGCGAAAAGTACAGCTGCGTGCCGTTGGACTGAGCGCCGATCACCTGCGTGTGCGTCATGGCGAACACGAACTTCGTGAACGAGCCCGCGATCTGCGCGGCGATCTGTTCCGCCTGCGGCGACTTGAAGCGCAAGTTGCCTTGCTGAATGCTCGTCTCGAACGTCGTGATGCTTTTTTCCAGCGTGAGATTGCCCGACAGCGCGAGGCGCCCGACGTCGCTGTTCTTGTCGCTGACGGAATCGAACGCGCCGAGATGATCGGACAGCAGCTTGTGGTCGAAGCCCGCCGTCGCGTACAGGTTCGCCGCAGGCGAGCGCAGCAGCGGATAGCTCACGAACGTCGACCAGACGTTGGCGCTGCCGTAGGCATCGAGTTCGTCGAACTGGCCGCCGACGGAGTACGTCGAGCGCGTATAGCCGACGCCCCACGCGAGCCCGCTGCCGCCAACCGGCACCGTATAGCCGATGTTGCCGTAGAACTGCCCGGTGATCGAGCCGAGCAGCCGTGCGCCCAACTGGTCGCCGATGCCGAGCGGATTGTTCCATTGCAGCGCGCCGATCAGCCGCGCGGTGCCGGTCGTCGCCTGACCGTAGTTGTCGGCCTGCACGCTGCCGGACAGCGCCCGCGCGGCGGGCACTTGCAGCGTCATGTCGGATGTGCCCGGCAGCAGGCCCGGCGAGATGGTCGCGTTCGCGCCCGTCGTGCCGGCGGCGTCCTGCGCGAGCAGCGTCGCGCGGGTGAGGGCGCTTTCGTCGATGACATCGCCCGGATGCAGCGCGCCGAGAAAGCGCGTGACGACGGAATCGCGCGTGCGCGACCGGTTGTCGATCCCGATGCGCCCGTAGCGCCCCTCGCTCACCGCGATCCGCACGATGCCGCCGTCGATCTGCTGCGGCGGCACATACGCGCGCGCGACCAGATAGCCATGCCGGCGGTAATAGGCGCTCACGCGGTCCGCGGCGCTTTCGAGATCGTCGAGCGAGCGATCCGGGCCGATCAGCGTGCGCGCGGCGTCGAGCAGTTCGGCCGCCGGGAAGATCGTGTTGCCGGTGAATTCGAAGCCTTTCACCTCGAAGCGGATGCCGCCCGGCGCGGCGGCGGACGGCGGTTGGGGCGCGGGCGTCACGTTCAGGCGCAGGTCGGATGGCGGCGGCGGGACGGGCGTCTGCTGTTGCTGCTCGCGCAGGATGCTGCCCGCGTTCGGCAGCGCCGGAGCCACTTGCGCGACCTGAGCGATTGCTTGCGCGCGGGCGTCGTGCATGTCGCGGGCGGAGGCCGCGGCCAGTGCGGCGAACAAAGCGGCGAAGCGGCGCGACGTGCCCCGACCCGGCCGGTTCGGTCGCGCGGAAGGCCGCAAGCGTCGCACACGCCTGGGCGTCACATGCGGCATACGTGGCCGGGCCATGCGTCGTCCGGCAGGCGGCTGCCGTCGCTCGACGAATCGGTGCGCTGCTGCACGAGCGGCGCCGACTGCGGCTCGAGCCCCGGCGCGGCGTCGCTCAGATTCGCGGGATTCGACGCGTCCGTGCGCACCGAATCGAGGATGCCGGGCAGCGTCGCCGCCGTCGTCGTCACGATTGAATCTGGCGCGCTTGGCTGAACCGGCTGAATCGGTGTCGGCGGCGGCGGCGGCGGCGGCGGCGTGATGGGGCCGGTGACTTGCGTCGGCTGGCTCGGCTGCGTTGGCGGTGGAGGCAGCGACGGCGGCGGAGGCGCGGCGGCGATGCGCAGCGTGCCGCTTTGCGTCGTGATCCGGTAGCCGGTCGGGCCGCCCGTCGCCGTGATCGTGATCGTGTACTCGCCGCTCGCTGCGCCCGGTGCCGCGCCCGTGCTCGTCACGGTGAAGATGAACGGTTCGTGGACCGTCGCGCTGTCGGCGAAGGCGTGGCCGTAGTTCGAGCCGTCGTAGCGCATCGCGACGGTCACGTCGTCGGGACCGAGCGTGCGCGGCGTGTCGAACGGCACGTCGAGGTTCACCGCCGCGAGCGTGACCTGCTGCAACGCGGTGAACGCGAAGCGGTTGCCGCCGGACGATGCGGCGCGTGCATCGGCGGCGCCGTTGTATGTATCGCCCCAGAGCGCGAGATTGCCGCTTTGCAGGCCGCCGAAATTGTCGGTGTCGGGCGAATCGGAGTAGACGAGCCAGCGGCCGTTGGGCGTAACGAGTGCCTGCGCGCCCGCGCGATTGTCGAGCGAAGCGGACGCGAGCGTGATGGCCGTGCCGCTCGCCCGGCTCGACACCGGCGCGACAAGCGTAAGCAACGGCGCCGCGAGCGTCACTGCGCCGCTCGCCGCGACGCCCGCGAGTCCGGCGACGTTGCCGATCGTCATCGGCGCGGCGCTGTTGACGACGACCGACGCGGCATTCGCGGCAAGCGTGCCGATGCGGTTCCCCGCGTTCGACAGCGTGTAGTTCCCCGTGCCGCCTTGCAGCGCGAGACGGGCTGCGTCGATCGGCGCGCGCTGGATTGCGCTGCTCCCGGCGGACAAAGCGAGCGTGCCGTTCGGCGCGCTGACCGGCGCCGCGAGCACGATGCCGTTTTGCGCGGCGAGCGACAGCGTGTTCGCGCTGCGCCACGCGAGCGGCCCGTCGATCAATACGAAGCCGAACGGCTGGAAACCGGCGGGCGCGGACGCGCTGATGCTGACGTTGGTCGAGTCGAGCACGCGCGAGAGCGTCGTGCCTTGAATCGTGCCGAAGCGCTGGTCGAAGCGGTTGCCCGAGCCGACGAGCGCGGCGAAGTCGCTCGCAATGCGCCACGTCCCGGTGTGTCCCGCTGCGGCCGCCGTGGTGATCGTCGCGTTTTGCGCGACGCGCACCTGCGTTCCCGACGTCTCGATGACGCCGCCATTCCCGTTGTTCGGCGCGGACGCATCGAGCGTGCCGCCGACGCGCACGATGCCGCCATCGGCCACGAGCCGGATCACGCCGTTCTCGCTGACGGCACTGTGCGCGCGGATGATGCCGGTGTTGTTGACGACGCTCGCGAACAGCGCGTCTTCGGCGTTCGCGCTGAGCCACGCCTGGCCGCCATCGGCCTGAATGAGTCCGTGATTCGCGGCGAGCGCGTGGAGCGTGCCGCGCTCGACCGAGAGGCCAATCATGCTGTGGTCGCCCAAAGTGACCGCGATCCGTTCACCGGCGGCGAGCGCGGCGACGCCATCGGGCGTGTTGATCGTGCCGGCGTTGATCGCGCGCGCCCCGATCAGCGCGACGTAGCCGCCCGGCGCGCTCGTGATCGAGCCGAGATTGACGACGGCCGCGCCATCGTCGCGATCATGACCGCGATGCCAGTGACGCTCGCGCCAGCCGCGGCGGCCATCGTCGGCGAATGCGTAATGGCCGCTCATGAAATCGCTGGTGGAGAGATTGAGCGTCGATGCCAGCAATCCGCCGACATTGACCTGCGCGCCCGGCCCGAAAATCACGCCGTTCGGATTGACGATGAAAACCTGGCCGTTCGCATTCAGCTTGCCGAACAGCGCCGACGGTCTCGGCCCGACGACGCGGTTGAGCGCGATCGCGTTCGCGCCCGGCTGATTGAACGTGACGGACTCGCCGGGCCGCGTGCTGAACGAATTCCAGTCGATGGCGAGCCGGTTGCTGTTCTGCTGGATGGTGGTGCTGGCGCCGCTCGTCGTGACCGATCCGGACCCCGCGACGACGTGCGCGCCGCCCGGCCCCGCATGCGCGTGCGCGCACGTCGCGCTTAAAAGCGTGGCGACGCACAGCCGCAGCGCGGGGGACGCGGCGCCCGCGCGCAGAGTCTTGATCATGTCGGCCGACCCCTTTCTGTTGCGCTGCACCGTGGGGAACGAATGCGGGCGCACCATCAAGCAGTTTAGTGTTCCGAATCATGCTTGCAACTACGCGTTTAGAGAATGCGCGCGCGTGCGGGCTGTGTGCGTTCGGCCACGCACCTGACTACTTAATTGGTCTTACGATGTGAAGTTTTGCCGGCGGCGCAGGCGGGTTCGTTCGCCAGCGTCTCTTCGACGTATTCGCGCAAAAACGCGACCCAGGTGCGGATTTTCGCGTCGAGATATTGGCGCGACGCATACATCGCATAGATGGTCATGGTCTGGAGTTCCCACTCGGGCAGCACGCGCACGAGCGCGCCGCTTTGCAGCCACGGCAGCGCGGCGAGCATCGGCAGCGGGGCGATGCCGAGGCCGTCCGCCAGCGCGACGGCGACCGCATCGGCCGAATTCACGCGCAGACGGCCCGGTTCCAGATCCACCGCGACGGGGCCGCCCGGACCTTCGAAAATCCATCGGTCGATCGGGAAAAACGTCGTGACCATTTGCAGGCACGCGTGTCTCGGCAAGTCTTCGAGATTGTGCGGCGCGCCCGCTTTTTCCAGATACGCGGGCGACGCGCACAGCACGCTCGGCATCGAGCAAATCTTCGTGGAGACGAGCGCGGAATCGGGAAGGGCGGATGTGGTGACTTGCAGGAAAACGTCGAAGCCTTCGTCGAGCATGTCGGGCACATGTTGCGACAGCGTCAGCTCGACGCGCACTTGCGGATGCTGCTCCAGATAGCGCGTCAGCGCAGGCACCACATAGTGATGTCCGAACGTGATGGGCGCATGCATGCGCAGCACGCCGCTCGGCGAAGTCTGCGCGTCGCCGGCCTCGGCTTCCGACAGATCGACGAGTTCGAGCACTTCCTTGCAGCGCGCGAGATAGCGGTTTCCCGCGTCGGTCAGCGCGACGCGGCGTGTCGTGCGGTTCAGAAGACGCGTGCGCAGATGCGTCTCGAGTTCGGTCACCGCGCGCGAGGCCTGCGCCGTCGTGATGTCCATGTGCTGCGCCGCGATCGTGAAGCTGGCCGCTTCCGCCACACGCGCAAAGATCCTCATGCTTCGCAACAGGTCCATCGTCCCGTCATCCGTTTTAGCGAAGCGGGAACTATCCCACGCGGGCGCGGGCGCGCGCAACCCGGACGCCGGGCGAACGGCGCGCCACGCGTCGGTCCGGGCGGCTGGCGCATTTCCGCATATTCGTTTCAGGATTCACATCTGTTACAGGGCTTGTAACTCAGCGGCAAATGCCTGCGGCTAACATGAATTCATGGCCGTGTGGCGGCTATTGAGAATTTCATCGCAGCTTGTTACTCAGCCTGATCAAAAGAGGCAGAAATGAACGTCAAGGGCCTGGTTGGCATCGGCATCGCACTGTGCGCGGGTCTCGCGTGCGAAGCCGCGATGGCGCGCGTGAGCGTCGGCATCAATCTCGGGCTTCCCGTCTATGCCGCGCCGGCGCCGGTGTACGTCGCACCGCCGCCGCCGGTTTATGTCGCACCGCCCGCGCCGGTTTATGCCGCGCCGCCCGCCGTCGTGTATCAGCCCGCGCCGGTTGTCGTGGCGCCGGGACCGGCCGTCGTCGTGGGATGGCATGGCGACCGCTACTGGGACGGGTATCGCTACTGGAATCGCCGCGACTGGCATGCGTATCGCGGCGGCTACGGTTATCGCCACTGGTAAGCGTCGAGTGGCCGGGGAGCAGACATCGTGAAAGACACATCTCGAACTAGCACCAGGGCGCGGCTCGCGCGCCGGCTGATCGTGCCGCTGGCGCTCGTGCTGACCGCGGGCATCGGCGGCTGCGTTTATGCGCCGCCGTATGGCTACGCGCCCGCGCCGGCGTATGGGTATGGCTACGCGCCGGCCTATGGTTATGCCTATGGACCGGGCTATTACGCGGCGCCTTCGGTGTCGCTGGGTATCGGCTTCGGCGGCGGGGGCGGGGGCGGGGGCGGCCACGGGCACGGTCACTGAGGACCGAGGCACGAATTCATCACTTGGAACGGCCGTTGCTGCGCTTTTTCTGACACTTCCGGAGAAACCGCACGATGGCCGAACAAACTGTAAGCCTGCTCGCGCAAAACGCCCGCTGCGAGCATTTCATGCTGGCGCCGAATGGCTGGGTGCCGAACAATTCGCGTCTGCCGGTGCTCCTCTGGCGCGGCGCGCTCGATCTCGATCCCCGCGCCGCAGATGGCGCTACCCGCTTCGAAGCACTGTTCGCGCAGAACGGCTGGCCGCCGCAATGGCGCGACGGCGTCTTCGACTATCACCACTTTCATTCGACCGCACACGAGGCGCTCGGCATCGCATCGGGCGACGCGGAGCTGATTCTGGGCGGCCCGCATGGCCGAAAGATTGCCGTCAACGCCGGCGACGCGCTCGTGTTGCCCGCCGGGACCGGCCACTGCCTGCTGATGGCCGGGCGCCGTTTTCAGGTGGTCGGCGCGTATCCGCCCGGCCAGCAATGGGATATCCGGCGCGACGCGATCAGCGATGCCGCCCGCGCCGCGATGGAACTGCTGCCGTTTCCGCCGTGCGATCCCGTCGCGGGTGAAAACGGCCCGCTGGTTCGCCACTGGCGCTGAACCGCGTCCGCTTTGTGTGCTTCACGCCTTGCCTTCCTCGGCGCATTGCGCGCGTCGTGCGCGGACGAGCGGCACGCGCTTGACGACGCCCGTCGCCAATGCCGTGCCGACGAGTACGATGGCGCACGCCGCCGCCATCCCCACCGATACGCGTTCGCCGAGAAACAGCGCGCCCCACAGAATGCCGAAAATCGGAATCACGAAAGTAACGGTGATCGCGCGTGCAGGCCCGACGACCGCGATGAGGTGAAAGAACATCATGTAGGCGACGCCCGTGCAGGCAACGCCCAGGCCGAGCACGGCGCCCCACGATTGCATCGACACCGGCGAGACCGGCCACCACACGAGCGCGAACGGCGCGAGCACGAGGGTCGCCGCGCTCATCGTGCCGGCCGCGACCGTCAGCGAATCGACACCCGTCAGATGCCGCTTCGTGTAACTGGCAGCGATGCCGTAGCAGAGCGTCGCGCCTAGCGCGGCGAGCGCCGCAAGCGCAGTCGTCAGCGGGGAAATGGGCGCGGCGGCGGCATCGTGGACGAACATCTGGTCCCAGACGAGCGCCAGCACGCCGGCAAAGCCGATCGCGAGCCCGGCGACGCGCATGCGCGTCAGGCGATCGTTGAGCCACAGGAAGGCGACGAGCGCGCCCCACAGCGGCGTCGTCGCGTTGATCACCGACGTCACGCCCGCCGACAGCGTCAGCTCGGCATACGCAAAAAGACAAAACGGCGCGGCCGAATTCAGCACGCCGACGACGATAAGCGGCCACGCGCGCTCACGCATCGTGGCGAGTGCCGTGCGCAGCGTGCCGCGAAAGACGAGCATCGACAGCAAAAACAGCGCGCCGATGCCGACCCGCAGCGCCATCAGCGGCGCGACGCCGAGATCGGTCACGCCGACGCGGATAAACAGAAACGAGCCGCCCCACAGCGCGGCGAGCACGAACAGTTGAGCGAGATTGACGGGATTCATGGCGGGCTTCGTTTTGAGAGTGGATCGCGAAGCCATCGTATCGGTGCGCGGCCGGACAACGTTTCGGCGCGGCGTGAAACGAAAGATGCGTGCGGCCGGCGTCCGGCGGCGGTGTGCGGAATGCGGCTGGCTTCGCTCTACGCCCGCATCGTAAGGCGCGCACGCGGGCGGCGACAAACGAGCAATTCTCACCGTTATGTGAAAAAAATTGCACTAAGCCGCGCGGTTATTGCGAGTTCGATTAGCAAGCGGCCGAAATATCTTCGAGATTCGGCCGACACGCGTACGGCCGGATTGCCGACGGATCGATTCGGTGCGAACCTTGCTGCATCGATCGGAAAGATCGCTTTTTGCAGCGCGATGGACGCGGTGAACTCGGGAGAAAGCCATGGACCAGGCAAACGGCAGCGCACCTGCAATTCAATCCGATGACGCGCCGCTCGCGCGCCGCACGGTGGCGAGCGCCATGGAAGCCGCGCTCGCGCCGGGCATGGCGCAGGCGACAGAGGCGAACGTGAGACCGCTCGCACCCGGCGCAGCGCACAAGCCGGCGATGAACGCGCCGTATCACGTCCACGGCAGCGTGCTCGAAGGCGGCGACAGTCCGGCCGTGCTCGCACAACCGGCCGCCGCGCGCGCCGAAGGGAAGGGCAGCACGTTCCATCCGCCGCCGCGCTCCGCACGGCGCACGCGCGACAGGCTCGCCAACGCGCAGGATGCGTTCGTGGTGCGTTATCGCCGCATGAGCGACGGCACCGACGACTTCGTCCATGACAACCCGTGGAAGGCAATCGCGATGGCGGCGGTCGGCGGTTTGATCGTCGGATTGCTGGCCGCGCGTTGATCGGCACGCGTGCGATAAGACGGAAGCGGACAGCGGGCCTCGTCCTTGCTGAAAGGATGATGCCGGCACGGCGCCCATCGCCGCGCCGGCCCGCCATGGAAGAACGACCGTACGACAGGCGCACCAACCGGTGCGAGATATGGAACCCGCGGACGACGACGTTCGGAGGACCGCGGCGCGTGTTGATCGCGCATTCCGAAACGAACGTCGGCGAATCGTTCGCGCTGCTGCTCGCCATGCGCGGTTTCGAAGCCGTGCAAATGGCCGATGTGCCCGCCGCGTTGCACTTTGCGCGTCAATGGCAGCCACAAGTGTTGTTTGTCGATACGCTCATCGGCGAGTTGCACGATCATGCGCTCGCGCGTCAGTTGCGGGAGGTGTTCGCGGATGTCGCCGAGGGCGATGAAGTCGAAACGCAATTGATGATCGCACTCGCCGCCGATGCCACGCGCGATCCGCGCGACACGCTGCACGAAGCCGCCTACGACGGCTTTTGCCGGACGCCGTGTCCGGTCTGGTGGCTATACGACGTGTTGAAGTGCTTCTATGTCAATTGAAGCGCGATTGAAGCGGGCAGCCGGAACGGCCGCCCGCCGTGCTGCGTCACATGCTGCGGGAAGTCTTGAAATCGTTGGTTTCCAGTTCCACCGACTGGCCGTGATTGCGCTCGAGCGCGCGCCGCGCCGCCTCTTCGATTTGCACGCGTCCGCCTTCGAAGGCGGAGAGCAAATCGTGCGATGACGTCCCGTTGTTGCCGAAGTGATCGTTAAGCGCATCGAGAGAAACGCTGCACCAGACCTCGCGGCCATCGACATTGGCCTCGAATGCGACTCGCGCTGCCGCCACGACATGACGTCGCCCGCTGAACTCTATCGCCATCCTTATCACCTCCTGTTATTCGTTGGGAACATGCAGAACACGCAGAACGCGCAAATCATGTCATTGCGCGATGAAACTGCGGCCGGGAAACCCGCACGTCTTGCGATGAAGATGCTATTCGACGGTGCATGCCGCCTCGCGCGGCATCGTGCATCAGCACCGTCGTCTTGCATCATACGCCCGCCATGCAACCGGGGCGTGTCCGGGTGACTTTGCAATGGCCATGCCCGCACCTGCTAAGGACAGCAGGCGCAGCCGCCGCGATGGCGCATGCCGTAACCGCCGGCTTCCTCGGCGCCGCCGTCCGACGCGCCCGCGCCGCCGACGCTTGGCGCGCCGATGGTCACGCGCGCAGCCGTCGCGCCGCAGTGCGGGCAGGCGGCGGGTTCGTCGCGCTCCGCGATGCGGCGCATGGCTTCGAACGCGCCGCAGCCGGCGCACTCGTAATCGTAGACAGGCATGTCGGTTCCGTTTGCAAAAAGGAGGTGAGTCTTTTCGGTTATTTCAGTTTATCAAGCGCGTCGGGGGCGATCGATCGCTTATCCGCCGTCTCTCTGATAAAACGCGTCGTGGCATCGCCATTGCTGAAACATGACTAAGGTCATTTTCGACAAGACACTTAAGGAGGTTTCATGAAACGCAATGCCACGCTGTTCGCGGCGCTCGCATCGACCATCCTCGTCGCCGCCGCGCCCGTCGCGCTCGCGCAGACCGAGGCAGCCAGCACGACGATGGCCAACGATCTGCCGCCCGTGGATAAGGCTTTCGTACAGGCGGCGTCCGCGGCGGGATCGACGGAAATCGACGCAGCCAAGCTCGCGACCAAGCAATCGCAGGACAAGGACGTGAAAGACTTCGCGCATCACATGATGATCGATCACACGCGGCTCGCGCTTCAGCTGAAGATGGCCGCGCCCCACGGCGTCACGGTGCCGATGAGCAACTCGGACCCGTCCACGATCGAATCGCTCAAGGCGCTGCACGGCAAGGAATTCGATGCCGCGTATATCCAGAAGGTCGGCGTGCAGGGACATCAGGAGGCGGTGCAGGTCTTCCAGAAGGAAGCGCAGGAAGGACAGAACGCCAAACTGAAGGAAGCCGCGCAAAAGGCGCTGCCGACGATTCAGCAGCACCTGAAAATGGCACAGGAACTCGCCGCGAAGAAGGGCGTGCAGTAACGCTCACGCAACCCTTACGCGAAGCACGCCGCGCCGCCTAGCGCGCGGCGCGGCGCAGCATCCGCAGGCGCGCGTCTTCGAGCGATTCGAACCTGCTCTCCGCTTCGTCGTACACCGACACCTTGCCGCGCCCGATGTCGTACACCCAGCCCTGAACCTGCAGCTTGCCGAGCGCGAGATGTCCCGCGACCGCCGGATGCGTGCGCAAATGCGTCAGCTGCAGGCGGATGTTCTCCTCGACCATCGCATGCACGATGCGCTCCTCTTCGAGCTTGCGCGCCATCACGACGCTGCGCGCCGCTTCCGCATTGCGCAGCCACGCGTGCACCGTCGGCATTTCATCGGCGATGGTCGCGCCTGACGCGAGTCCCTTCATCGCGCCGCAATCCGAGTGGCCGCAAATCACGATCTGCCGCACATTGAGCGCGAGCACCGCGTATTCGACCACCGCCGACACGCCGCCCAGCATCTCGCCATAAGCCGGCACGATATTGCCGATGTTGCGGCATACGAACAGCTCGCCGGGACGCGTCTGCGTGATCATCTCCGGCGACACGCGCGAATCCGCACAGGTGATGAACAGCGTGTGCGGCGTCTGCCGACGCGCGAGGCTCTTGAACAGCGCTTCGCTGTCGGGAAAGACGAAACGGCTGAAATCGTCGACGCCTTGCAGGAGATACAGGAGATCGGGCGCGTCGGAGCCTTCGCGTTCGTCACTCATCGCGGATCTGTCGGACATGGGATTGCCTTGGCTATTGGGTTCTGTCGTGCGGCGCGTGCCGCTTCAGACCGAAAGCTTGCGCATTTTTGAGACGGATCGCAAGTCAGCTCCATTATTTCAACTTTTGTATGCACAGATTTGGTGCGAAGTGTGTCGTGCTTCTCGCCCCACGTCGTCAACTTCGGTTTTTACGAACCTATTCCCCCGTAATTTCGCATTTTTCGATATGCGTCCTTTCGCTACATTGCTTACATCGAAAGCAAACAGAAAGGATTCGATATGAAGTGCCCAGTGTGTCCGGCGACCGAGCTGCTGATGAGCGTGCGGGAAGGCATCGAGATCGACTATTGCCCGCAGTGCCGCGGCATCTGGCTCGACCGTGGCGAACTCGATCAGCTGATTCGCCGCGCGGAGCAAGCCGCGCTCGCCGAAGTGCAGGCCGAGCGCGCGGAATGGCGCGAGCAGGAGCGCGAGCGGCGGCCGCATCGCACGGAAGAACACCATCAAGAGAATTACCGCTATGGAGATGCGCGCGTGCGGCGTGAGCATCCGCGCCGCAAGAAGTCATTTCTCGGCGATCTGTTCGATTTCGATTGAGCGGATGCGCGAGATGCAGCACAACCCGCACGTTGCGGACAGCAGAGACAACACGGAGAACGGCAATGGCAACGGTGAAGCAGATCCTGAGAGCGAAGTCCGACGCATCGGTGCATACGATCGATGCCGAAGCGAGTGTCTTCGAGGCAGTCGCGTTGATGTCGAAGGTTCAGGTGGGCGCGCTCGTGGTCACGGTGGGCGACGCGGTGTGCGGCATCGTCACCGAGCGCGACTATGCGCGCAAGGTGATCCTGCAGGACAAGGTTTCGCGCACCACCACGGTCTGCGAAATCATGACCGCGCCGGTGATGTCCGTGAGCCTGCGCACGAGCGCCGAAGAATGCATGGCGCTCATCACGCGGTACCGCATCCGTCATCTGCCGGTGATGGAAGGCGGACGGCTGATCGGCATGGTGTCGATCGGCGACATGGTGCGGCATTTGATCGAGGAGCAGCAGTTCGCCATCGATCAACTGGAGAGTTACGTGCGCGGCCCGCACCACGACACGCCGACGTGCGCGCTCACGCGCAGCATGCCGATCCCGCAGACGCTCGAGACGCGCTTCATTTGATCAGGTCGCGTCCATGCCGGTGACGGGCTCGACCGGGCGCACCGGCTCGGTCGGCGGCGCGAAATCGCGGCGGAAGCGGTTGAGGGCGGAGAGTCCCATCGAGAGTCCCGGATCGAGATAGTGAACGATCAGACTGCGGCGCTCGCCGTTCATCACGTCGAGATTGCAGTGCTGCATCAGAAAGCCGTTGAACACGAACACGCTGCCGGGCTTGCCCTTGATACGCGTGCAGATGCCCTGATCGAGATGCCGTTGCGTTCGCGCGAGGCGTAGCGGGAGGGGCATGTTGCGCTCGCTCCACTGCAGGCTTTTGGTGAAGAGATTGCGCGTGCGGCCCGGCAGACGGCGCGGCCTGGTATAGGCGATGAGATCGCCCGCGCGTTCGTCGTCGGCGGATTGCAGCAGGATCACGAGCGTGAGCACGTGCGAATCGTAGTGGCGGCAATGGCTGTTCGAATCCGTCGTGGGGCTGCCGACGCGCAGACCGAACCACGGGCCCATCGCGGCCTTCGCCTTCAAGGTCGACTCGACCCAGTCGGACGCCAGTCGCACCGACTCGCTTTCCAGTTCCTTGAACTTCGGGATTTCGCGCAACGTGTGGAGCACGTCCTTCGCGCTCGTGAAAAACTGCTTGTGATCGGGCGTGGCGTCATGGGCGACGTCGAGCTTCGACTTGATCTCGGCAAGCAACTGTTCCGGCACCACCGATTCGAAGACAGCCAGTTCGCCCCGGCACGCGCGCTGCAACGCGTCATGATCTTGTTTTTTCATATGCACCCCGAAATATAGCGGTAAGTGAAACTGCGACTGGCTGGCAGATTGGCTTGCAGATCGATGCGCAGCGTGACGACGCGTCAGCGGCGGGCGTTCTCGTGATGGCTGTCGTGTCGTCGCGACGGGAAGGGGCGCGAGCTTCGCTGTCGAACGCGACGGGAGGCCGCGTGCGTGCCGTGCGCGCTTCGTCGGGCGCAGAGGTTGAGCGGGTTTCCCGGAGCCGCGCCGCCGCCGATGCCGATGGCGGTCTGTCCATCCGGCGGCCATGCTGCCCACGCGTGCTGATCCGTGCGCTGGTCGGTGCGCTTACCGGTGTGCCTGTTGGTCTCGCTCATGGCGGTTTCTTGTTGTGCGAATCTGTTTTGTTTTGCTTTCGGGTTCCTGTCAACCCGTCCCGTCCAGTTGTGTCCGTCGTCGCGGGCACTAACCAGTCAGTACATTTTCTGTACTTTGTTCGGCAATCCTATC
Organism: Caballeronia insecticola; assembly: GCF_000402035.1. Lineage (GTDB taxonomy): Bacteria > Pseudomonadota > Gammaproteobacteria > Burkholderiales > Burkholderiaceae > Caballeronia > Caballeronia insecticola. The sequence continues at coordinate 1,487,278 of NC_021287.1, read as the reverse complement.
GTTGAGGCCGCGCGCCGAATGTACGACGGCGCACGCGACACGCGGCGCCCCGCACATCGGAGAAACCCGGAGCGGTACGACAAATTTCGCGCGACGGGCCGCTCGATAGCATCACCTGATAGCACCGCCCGATAGCACCACCCGATGCTTTTCGCGACCGCTTTATGAGCGCCAGCCGACACAGCAAACGTTGGCCGCGCTCGCTCCCGGCGCATACGTGCGTCCGCGCACGGAGCGCGATTAAGCGGACGGGTAATTTTCGGACATCAACGAGCCCGGCCAGGCTCGACTCGCCTATCGCACGACGCTTGCACATCACAACGACGCGTCCGGCGGTCAGGCGAAAAACAACGAAACGACGATCCGAACACGGACATCCGGGGATTCAATGAACAGGGCATCGCTGGAAGACAGACTCTGGGTGGCGACTTTTATCGTCGCCGTGGCGAGCGACGTGCTGTCGGGCGTGATCCGCTATGCCACATCGCTGGTCGGCGCGGCGCCGGCCACCTATCTGCCCAAGGTGCTGATGCTCGCCTGGGTGCTCTATATCCTGCTCAAGCGGCCGAAAGCGAGCCACGCGATCATCGCGCTGTATCTGCTCGCGCAGTCTTTCGTGTCGCTGTCTCACGGCGTTGCGCCCGAGGCTGTCGGCTTCTGGGTCTGGACCGTCATGCCGATGCTCTTCGCGCTGACCGCATCGCCCCAGGCGCTTGCGCTGCTCAACGGCGGCGGGGCGCGCGTGGCCATCTTCGTGCTGGCGGCGCTGAGCTTCGTCGGGCTGCTGCTGAACAGCTATTCGCCGATGCCGTGGGTCGGGCAGAGCGTTTCGGTGGGCGGCCACAACGTTTCGGTGGCGATGTCGTCGTATGTGGGCGTCGCCTCGCGTCTCACCGGCTTCGGCCGCGACAGCGCATCGACCGGCCTGATGGTCGGGCTGCTCACGACTTTCCTGCTGATGCGCACCCGCTCGAAGCTGCTGCAACTCGCATTGCTCGGATGCGCGGGCGCGGCGGTCTACGCGACCACCAACAAGACGGCGCCGGTTGCGCTTGCGCTCGTTGTCATCGCGCATTGCTTCCTCGCCTCGTCGACGATCAAGCGCGCCTGCCTGTGGGCCGCCGGCTTCGCGGTGGCCTTCCCGATCGTGACGTTCCTCGCCACCTCGGCGATCAATCTCGCGGGCACCGGCTATACGACGCTGGCATCGTTTCAGGACCGCATGTGGAATACGTGGCCGCTCCTGATCGAAGGGCTGCTCAAGGACAACCGCATCTGGCTCGGTCTCGGGCCGGGCGGCTTCGGTTCGGCGGCAACCTACTACGAGAGCGCCTTCGGCTTCAACGTGGCGTATGCGGACAACACGGTGCTCTACGCGGTCGCGAGCTTCGGCTTCTTCGGCGCGCTGGTGCTGGTCTGGGCGCTCGTGCGTCTGATGCTCAAGGCCGAGCCGACCGACCGCGCTTCCTGGGCGATGCTGCTCTATCTGCTGTTCGCCTGCGCGAGCACGGACATCTGCGAATCCATCGGCTGCCTGCTGTTCCTCGGCATCACGATCCGCTATCTGCGCGAGAGCGTGCCGGAAACCTTCAGCCAGATGAGCCGCATGCCGGCACATCCGTCGATGCGCGCGAATGGCTTTGTCGTCGATGAGCGGGGCGTCGAGCGTCATCACGATGCGTTGCTGGACGCCTCGCGCGGCAGCTTCGGGAGGCATCTGACGTGATGCGCCCCGGTCCTCGCATGGCGCGCCGCGTGACGCTTGCCGTGCTCCTCGCGTTTTGCGGCGCGCTGCTCGCGGCGTCGCCCGCGCCGACGGTCACGCTCGACGGCGCGGCGAATTCCGCCGAAGTGCCGTATGCCGCCGTACCGAAGTTCGCGGCGTCGCGCGCGAACACGGGCGTCGCGATTCACGAGATCAACGATCCGCGTCTGCTCGACGCCGTGAAGGATGTCGGCTTCTCGTTCGTGCGCACCGACCTGTTCTGGGAAGCGGTGCAGGCACCCGACGGCTGGCACTTCGGCACGTTCGACGGGCTCGTCTCAAATCTCTCGGCGCGCGGCCTGGGCGCGCTCTTCATCCTCGGCTACAAGCATTACATGTTCAGCCCGGATCAGCCGCCGACGTCCGCGCCGCAGCTCGCCGCGTTCCGCACGTATGTGTATCAGGCGGTGTTTCGCTATCGCAACGCGCCGGTGCGCTTCGAGGTGTGGAACGAGCAGGACCACAAGGATTACTGGCTCGCGACGCCGTCGCCGCGTGCGTATCGCGCGTTGCTGGAGACGGCGGTGAGCGCGGCGCGCGCGGCCAATCCCGATGTGACGATCGCCACGGGCGGCGTGCAGCAGGTCGATCGCGACTTCATCCGCGCGGTCGGCGACATGAGTGCCGCGAAGTCGCGCAGCGGACCGGATGCGGTGAGCGTGCATCCGTATCGCCAGCAATATCCGGAGACCGTGCTCGACGACTACGCGGCATTGCGCGAAGACCTCTCGACCTACGCGAAGCGTCCGCAAGTGTGGGCCACCGAATGGTCATACCCAAGCTATGCATACGAATATGTAGCGGACATTGCAGATGGTCATTCGCCCGAAGCGCGTGCGCGTCAGGCGAAGTATGCGGTGCGGCTCTTTCTGATGAACTGGATCGCGCAAGTCGGCCTGACCTCGTATTACGACATGCGCAACGACGGCACGAACCCGCGCGAGATGGAGCATAACTTCGGGCTGCTCGATGCGGGCAACGCGAAGCTGCCGGCGTATCACGCGGTGAAGCATCTGTTCGGCTTCACGGCGGGCGTGAAGAACGCGCGCTGGTTCATCGACGAGAAAGAGAAATATGCGGTGCTCAAGTTCGAGGCCGGCGGCGCGACGAAGTATGTCGTGTGGTGTTACGGCGCCGGCAACGTGATGAATCTCGACGTGTCGCGCCTGCCCGGACGCGCGGTCGTCACCGATCTGTACGGCAAGCCGCGCACCGGGCGCGGCATGCTGGCGGTCACCGAAGCGCAGGGTCCGGTTTTTATCAGCGTGGCTTCGTGAAAGTGCAGTGATTGCAGTGTTTGCAGTGATGTGGTTAGTGCGGTGAGTGCGGGGAGGGGGAGGGGCGCGTACGGGGAAGACGCGCCTCTCTTCATGTTTCGATTCGGATGACTTAATGCTTTTGCCGACGATGGCCAGTCGCCACTGACGTCCTTGGTCTTCATTTCTTTGTTAGGGATATAACATGCTTTCATACAACATGCGCCCCACCTTGACGCCAGTTCCGCAGCGCGGCGACGGAGTCGTCGATCTCTGGCGCAGCGTCGTGCGCCACAAGACGCTGCTTGGCGCCGTCACCGGCACATGCTGTGCGGCGGGCGTGCTCTACATCCTGCTCGCGACGCCGCAATATCGCGCCGAGGCGCTGCTGCGCGTGCAGAGCAAGGCGGGTGTGGCGATCAGCGCACTGTCGGACGTGTCCGGCTCGATGGCCGCCGACGGTTCCGCAAGCGACGAAAGCGACGTGCTGACGTCGCGCTCGGTTGTCTCCGCGGCGATCGCGCAGACGGGCGCGGAGACGGTCGTCGAGACGCAAAGCTTCTTTCCGGTGATCGGCCGCTGGATGGCCACGCGTCACGCCACCGACCGCGAACTCGCGCCGGCGCTGTTCGGGCTCGATCAGTATGCGTGGGGCGGCGAGCGCCTGACGCCCGGCGTCTTCGACGTGCCGAAGGCCGCGCTGCAGATGAAGTTCCACGTCGTCGCGGGCGAGGGCGGACGCTGGACGCTCTTCGACAAGAACGACACGCGCCTGGCCGAAGGCCGCGTCGGCGAGACGGTGCCGTTTCAGGTCACGACGCCCGATGGCCAGGCGCCCGGCGAACTGCGCATCGACACGTTGCGCGCGCGCCCCGGCGTGTCGTTCCAGATCACGAAGTATTCGCAGCAGATGACGTTCGACAACGTGCTGCAGCGGTTGCGCACGTCGATTCCGCCGCGCGAGTCGTCGCTGCGCGACCCGGCGCTGATCCATCTGACGTACCAGGCCGAATCGCCGTTTGAGGCGCAGGCCATGGTCAACGCGATCATCAAGACGTATCAGCAGCGCGATATCGAACGACGCGCCGCGCAGGCGCAGACAAGCCTCGACTTTCTGCGTCAGCGTCTTCCCGCTCTGCGGGCGGACCTCGAACGCGCGGAAGGGCGCCTGAACAGCTTCCGCACGCAGACCGGCACCGTCGACATGCAGCAGCAGAACGTCGCGCTGATCGCGCGCATGAGCAGCCTCGAGGAACGGCAGACGACGCTGCAACTCGCGCTCGACGCCGCGCAGCATCGCTATCGTCCGGACAGCGAGCAGTATCAGGCCGCGCTCACGCAGCTGAATCAGGTGAAGCGCGAGATCGGCGATGCGTCGAAGACGGCGGCGAACCTGCCGACGATCCAGCGGCAGTATGTCGAACTCGCACGCGACGTCGCCGTGACGACGCAGCTCTACACGAGCGTGCTCACCAACGCGCAGCAGCTCGAAGTGGCCGCGGCCAGCACGCCGCCGGGCATCGCGGTGGTGGACTGGGCCGTCGCGCCCGAGAAGCAGTCGTGGCCGCGTCAGTGGATCGTGCTGCTCGGCTCGATCTTCGGCGGCCTGTTCGTGAGCACTGTGTCGATCTATCTGATCGCGCTGCATCGCCGTGAACTGCGCAGCCCGGAAGAGATCGACCACTTTTCGCAAGTGCCGCGTCTCGCCGTGATCGCGCGCTCGACGGCGCAACTGCGTCAGGACGTGCGTGCGCTCACGCATAACGCGGCGCCGGCCAAGCTGCTCGCGATGACGAGCCCGACCGATCCGAGCGTCGAGGCACTGCGTTCGTTGCGCAGCAGCGTGCGGGCGATGCTCTCCGGCGTGCCGATCGCGAATCATCCGGGCTTTCATGGCCTGCATCCGATGAACCCGCTCAATCCGATGAACCCGATGGCGTTGAGCCATGCAATGGGCAACTCGTTCGGCAACACGGCCGGCAACTCGTTCGGCAACACGATGAGCGTGATGAATCCGGGATACGTCGTCGAGGCGACCGATACGAACGACGGCGGCGGCCGCGTGATTCTCTTCACGGGTCCGACGCAGGGCGTGGGCAAGAGCTTCGTGTCGTCGAACTTCGCGTATCTGCTGGCGGAGACGCGCGCCTCGGTGCTGCTGATCGACGCCGACATGCGTCAGGGCCGTCTGCGTCATCTCGTCGATGGCCGCGAAGGTCCGGGTCTCGCGGAAGTGCTGGCGGGCACGGCGCGCGTCGACGATGCGATCGTGCCGCTCGGCGATGGCGGTCTCTCGATGATGGATGCGGGCGCGGAGTATCCGGAGAACCCGGCGGAACTGCTGACGCGCCCGGCGTTCCAGGAAATGATGACGATGCTGCGCGACATCTACGATTACATCGTGATCGATTCGCCGCCGGTGCTGCCGGTCAGCGATGCGCTCTCGATCGCGATGCAGAACTGCGACCTCGTGCTGCTCGTGTCGCGCGCGGACCGCACGGGCGCACGGCAACTGGAGGAGACGCTGCGCCGCCTGGAGAATGTGGGCGCGAAGGTGGGCGGGCATGTGTTCAACGGCTTCGCACCGGGACGTTACGGTGCGCGCGAGGAATACGGCATCAGGACGTCGACGCGATAAGAAGAGTGAAGGGTGGGGGTTCGGGCCGGAGTGCTGGGGTTTCCCAGCCTCCGGCTTTTTTATTGTCGTTACGCGGGGAAATCGAAACGGTTGCTTCGTTTGGCCGATGACTGACTTCCCATTGACGGATTTCGACGAATACCTTCGGGCCGGCTTCTACACTGCCCGATGCGAGCGTGTACGCGCGCATCGAGATATCGATCGAGACATCGAAACGCAGTGTTGTGAGGACAGTCAATTTGGCAACCGAAATGAACGAAGGCACCCAGGGGATTCGCGCGAGCTACGACGCATTTCCGTATCACTCTTTTCCGTACAGCAAAAGCGCGCCGGAGAATCTTGCCGTCGTTGCGCATCTGTTCGGGCTCGATGCGCCGGACGTGCGCGAGGCGCGCGTGCTCGAACTGGGATGCGCATCGGGCGGCAATGCGATTCCCTTCGCCGCGCGCAATCCGAAGGCGCGGGTGGTGGGCGTCGACTTGTCAGCGGTGCAGGTCGAAGAAGGGCGCCGGCGTATCGGCGCATTGAAGCTCAGGAACATCGAGTTGCGCGAACTCGACCTGACATCGATCACACCGGCGTTCGGCGAGTTCGATTACATCGTCTGCCATGGCTTGTACAGCTGGGTGCCGGCGGAGGTGCGGGATGCGATTCTACGCATCTGCCGGGACAATCTCTCGGCCACCGGCGTTGCGTACATTTCGTATAAAACGTATCCGGGCTGGAAAGCGCATGAGACCGTGCGCGATGCGATGTTGCTGCGCGCGGGGCGCGAAGGCGACATCAGGCATCGGCTGGCGCTCGGGCGCGGGATGATCGACTTTCTGCGCACGCATGCGCGCGGCGGTAGCGTGCTTGCGCAGGCCGTGGCGCAGGATCACGCGACCATTGCACATGCCGATGCGAATTACGTCGCTCACGATTACCTTGCCGATTTCAGCGCGCCTTGTTATTTCCTCGACTTCGTCAGGCACGCCGAGTCGCAAGGCATGACCTGTTTCGCCGATGCCGACCCGGACACGATGTTCGCCGTCAATTTCGGCGACGAGGTCGCGCGGCCGCTGATCGACGAATGTGCTGGCAATCAGGCGCTGCTCGAACAGTATCTGGATTTCATCCTCGACCGGTCGTTTCGCTCGTCGCTGCTCGTGCGCGGTGAGCGCAAGGAAGGCGTTCGCCATGATCTGGACGAATCGCGTTTGCGTGCGTTGCATGTCGCCGCGTCGCTCGTTTGCAGCGACGGCGAAGTGCGCCTCGACGATTCGCCACAACGTTTCGCGACGCCGGAGGGCAGGGTCGTCGTTCTCGATCGACGTGTGTCCAAGGCTGCCGCGCTCGCGCTGACTCAGGCCGCACCCTTTACGCTGAACTTCGATCAACTGCGCGATGCGGTGCGCGAGCGCATCGAGGGCGCGGGCGCGGAAGATCTCGACGCGACGCTGACTGCGTTCGTCGAGTCGATCGTCGTTCGCGGGTTCGGGCGATATCGTCTTTTGCCTGTGGCGCGAAGCCGTGCGAATCCGTGTTTGTCGGATGCCGCTCGCGGATATCCGGGCCATCTTTCGGAAGGACAAGTGCTGCACACCTTCAACGTGTGGCACGAGCCTGTCGTACTCGATGCGGCCGGCCAGTTGATGCTGCCGTACATCGATGGCAAGTACACGCGCGACGCATTGCTCGCCATGCTGGAGCAAGCCGTGCGGCAAGGCCTGACGATCGGCGCGGAGGCTGGCGCGCCGGGTGATTCGCGCGATGTGGAGATCGCGCTGGATCGGATGTTGCGCCAGCTTGGCGCTTGATGGGTTTTGCCGGGGATTTTGCTCGCCGGGACGCTGTGTGTGGCGTCTCGATCTTCGGTCGGATCGGCGGCGCGATGGTCTCGGGTTTGTCGCGGGTCGGCGTCGGGCGGAAGTTGGTGTAGCGGTTTCGGAGCGTCGTCAGCGCGCGCTGCGGCGAATTCGTATCTGGTCGCTAGAACAGTCGCCAGCTTGCCACCCGTTGAAAACCCGACATCTGTAAATAGCCGGAACACGACATTACAACTTAGCCACTACAATCAAAAAGTTCGCTAATTTATGTTATGTCAAATTAACAATCCAACCAGCCACGCGAAAACCTCACGCCATCGCCGCAGCCCGCTCCATCAAAAACTCCCGCTCCCGCGCATTCTTCGCCAGCGACGCCGCCCGCTCGAACTCCGCCCGCGCCTCATCCTTACGCCCAAGCTTCGCCAGCAAATCCGCCCGCACGCTCGGCAGCCAGTGATAACTCCTGAGCGCCGGCGCCTCGCGTAACGCATCGACGATCGGCAACGCTTCCTCCGGTCCGTACGCCATGCTCACCGCAACGGCGCGATTCAGTTCGACGACCGGCGTCGGCGCCGTCTGCATCAGCGCGTCGTAGAGTGCGACGATCATCGGCCAGTCGGTGTCGGCGGCGCTCGGCGCGCGCGCGTGACACGCGGCCAGCGCCGCCTGCAGCGCATACACGCCGCGCGCACCGCCCAGCGCTTCGGAACGTCGCAAGGCCGCGAGCCCGCGCCGGATCAACAGCGGATCCCAGCGGCTGCGGTCCTGATCCGGCAACAACACCGGACGGCCTTGCCGGTCGACGCGCGCCTTCGTGCGCGACGCCTGAATCTCCATCAGCGCGACCAGCCCGTGCACCTCGCTTTCGTCGGGCATCAACTCCGCGAGAATGCGACCCAGCCGCAGCGCGTCTTCGCAGAGCGCCGGACGCATCCAGTCGTCGCCGGCCGTCGCGGAATAGCCTTCGTTGAATACGAGATAGATGACTTCGAGCACCGATCCGAGCCGCGCCGCGCGCGCATCCGCTTTCGGCACCTCGAACGGCACGCGGGCCGCCGACAGCGTGCGCTTCGCCCGCACGATACGTTGCGCGATCGTCGGCTCGGGCACCAGAAACGCCCGCGCGATTTCGTCGGTCGTGAGGCCGCCGATCAGCCGCAGCGTCAGCGCGGCGCGCGCATCGACGGACAGCAGCGGATGGCACGCCGTGAAGATGAGCCGCAGCAGATCGTCGCCGATATCGTCTTCGCGGGCGGCGTCGAGCGCATCCACGAAATCGGGCGTGACGTGAGCCTCCTGCGCGTCGAGATCGCGCCCGTACTCCTCGTGCTTGCGCGCATGCAGCGCGTGTTGCCGCAGACGGTCGAGCGCCTTGTTCTTCGCTGTCGTCATGAGCCACGCTCCCGGTTTCTCGGGCACGCCCGCCTCGCTCCAATGCTCCAGCGCGGCGACGAACGCGTCCTGCGCCAGCTCCTCGGCCAGCGCGACGTCGCGCACGACGCGCGCCACGCTCGCAATCACCTTCGCCGCTTCGATGCGCCATACCGCGTCGATCACGCGGCGTGTCGCATCGTCGGTGGCGCTTTTCTGCTCTCGCCCGCTCACGCCGCTTCCGGGCTCATGTGCACGAGTTCCCAGATATGTCCGTCCGGGTCTTCGAAACCATGGCCATACATGAAGCCGTGATCCAGCGGCTCGCGCGGCGCACTCCCGCCCGCCGCGACGGCCTTCGCCACCAGATCATCGACTTCCGCGCGGCTCTCGCACGACAAACACACGAGCGCTTCGGTGCCCGCGTGCGCATCGACGATCGGCTTTGCCGTGAACGTCTGGAAGAATTTTTCGACGAGCAGCATCGCGTAAATGTTTTCGCCGATGACGAGGCACGCCGCGTCGTCGTTCGTGAACGCGGGATTGAAGCTCAGTCCAAGCGCTTTGAAAAACGTCATCGAACGCTTGAGGTCGCGAACCGGCAAGTTCACGAAAATCTGCTTGTGCATGGCGAATGTCTCCGGGTTTGAATGATTTGATCGTCTTCGCTGACACGACGAACGGCGCCGCAAAAAATCGACGCGAAACTGAACGCGAAATTACCGAATCAGGGAAATCACCCAGTCAGAAGTAACACGGGCCGACTTTGCGGACTTCGATCGTGCACCATGCCGCCGCCGGACACTCGGCGGCAATTGCGACCGCCTCTGCGCGGGTCTCGCAATCGATGAGGAAAAAACCGCCGATCATTTCTTTGGCCTCGGCGAAGGGTCCGTCGATGACGCGGGCGTCGCCGTTCGTGGTCGTGACGCGCGCGGCGTCCGCCTGCGACGTCAGCGATTCCACCGCCCGAAGCACGCCGCGCGCCCGTAGCGAATCGGCGAAACGCACCATTTGATCGTATGCTTCGCGCCCCTCCTCCTGCGTGCGCACAGCGCGCTGACCGACCGGTTCCACGACGAGTAGCAGATAAGCCACAAGCACCTCCGCGAAAAAATTTGATGGCGTTCAAGTTAAACCGTCGCGCGCGCAACGGCAACACTGACGGGGTTTAAGCATTTCTTACGACGATTTAATCAATTGTCATACGTTACAAGTACTTACGCGCTATTACGCACTGTTACCGCTTGTTCCTAGTAGGATTCGCTCCGAAGCTTGTGTCATCAAACGTTCGCGCGCGCACAGTTTCGCGTGTCTCCAGCTGCTAGCGATCGGCGCACTACGCCCTGTAGAACCCGACACCTCCTTGGTGATTCGATCCGCAAAACCCTCCGCGCTTCCCGTCGACGCGCAGAGCAGACTTTTGCGCCCTCGTTTTCCGGCTCGACGAGTCGAACATCGCGGGGCGCGCGCGACAAAAACGCCTGGCCGGATGGCTTTCGCCGTCCCCTGCCTGTCCGTCAAAACCCTCGATGCCCGATGGCGTCGCCGGGCGCTCGTTTATGCGCCTGGTTCATGTGCGTATGACACGATGAAAACGAATCCTTTCCTGCTTTCGACGCTCGCGCTCGCCCTCGCTGCCTGTGGCGGCGGCGGTGACGGCACGTCGCCCTCGTCGGCCGCGAACGCGGCAAGCGCGTCGAGCGCCTCGAGCGCGTCAAGCGCCAGCGCTCCGGCGGCGAACGCATCCGGCAATGCAACATCGACCGCCAACGCTTCGAACGCGGGCGGCACGAGCGCCAACGGTTCGAACGCAGGCGGCACGAATGCCGCGCTTTCGTCGCAGACGTCGGCCGCGCTCGACGGCGACGCCGCCGCGACCACGCAGGCCGCCGCCAGAGCGACGGCGAACCTGCGCCTCACGTGCGCGTCGCCGACGGTGTCGTCGGCATCGGGCGGCGATGGCCAGATCACCGTCGACACGCCGGGATCGGACGGCTCGCGCATGTTCCCGACCAACACGAAATTCAAGGTGGCGATCACGACGCGCGCAGGTTCCGCTGACACGCTCAAGTGGAGCATCGCCGATGCGCTCGGCAAGACGGTTGCCTCCGGCAGCTTCGCCGCGCCCGCCGTCGCCACGACGACCACCCTCACCTGCACGTCGACGCTCGCCGGTTACTTCGCCGTGTCGGCCACGCTCGCCAACGCGGGCGGTCAGGTGCAGACCTCGGGCACGCGCCCGAACGGCATCGCGACCTTCGGCGTGATCCCGAATCTGGCCGCCGTGATTCCTGCCGTCACGTATGCGAAGCAGGAGCAACATCGCTTCGGCATGCAGGGCTTCAACGACAACGGCACCATGCTCACGGCGCTCGGCATCACGTCGACGATCGACGACCGTCAGATGTCCGTGACGGAGCCGAACAGCCGCAACACGTTCAACCCGAACGCGAACAACCTCGACCCGTTCTACACGTCGGGCAAGGTGATGCGCCTCGTGCGTCTCGACGGCATTCCCGGCTGGGCGAGCGGTCACGGCATGAACCCGGACTACGCCTACGCCCCGGCCGATCTGAGCTACTTCACGAACTATATGGCCCGCGTCGGCCAGGAAACGGAAGCGATCCGCGCGAAGTACTACCCGACGATGTCGGCGAACTACTATCAGGTCACGTGGGAGCCGTATGTCCAGTGGAAGGATTCGGACGCGAATTTCGTCGCGCTGTACAAGGCGGCCTATCAGGGCCTGCATTCGAAGGATCCGCGCGCGGTCGTGATGGGCCCGGCCGAACCGTTCCCGTCGCTCACCACGGATCGCCTGAAGCGCCTCGCGCCGCTCGGTCTCGCGCAGTATCTGGACGGCATCGCGACGCACGGTTATTACGATGCGGGCACGTCGCCGTCGCATCCGCCGGAGCGCCGTCACACGGACCCGGATCCGGCCGATGCCGCCAACTCGCTGCTCAACGAGATGCGCAACCTGCGCGCCGAAATGGCGAAGGACTACAAGCCGAACATGAAGCTGTTCGTCACGGAAACGGGCATCAGCTATGACGTCGGTTCGAGCTACGCCCCGAACTATCCGACGCCGAACATCCTGTTCGCGCAAGGCGCGGTCGTGGCGCGCACGCACATCATCCTGCTCGGCGAAGGCGCGGATCAGACCTACGTGTTCTTCGGTCCGGACTTCCCGGGCGAAGCGGGTCACGGCACGTTCTTCGACCTCGACCATCCGCAGGCGGAGTTCGGCACGACCAACATCAGCCCGAAGCCGGGCGCGATGGCAGTTGCCGCGATGACGCGAGTGCTCGACGGCACGACCACGCTCGGCCCCGTGAAGAACCTGCCCTCGGGCGTGTATGCGTACTCGTTCCAGCAGCTGAACAACGGCCGTGTCATCACCGCGCTGTGGACGCATAACAATGCGGTCTGGCCCGCGTCGAACGGCAACTTCAGCACGACGTACAGCACGAACTACAAGCTCAACGTCGATGCAGCCGGCACGAGCGGCACGGTGCAACTGATCGATGCGATGGGCAACGTTTCGAGCGTGCCGTACACGAACGGCGCGATCACGCTGAGCCTGACGGAGTCGCCGCAATACGTGGTGTCGACCAACGCGGATGTCGCGAAGAACAACGCGACCAAACCGCAAGGCTATACAGGTCTCTGATCGTTGCGCGGCCGCTACTGGCCGCAACTAGATAAACCCGGCGCGGGCTTCCCTGCGCCGGGTTTTTTTCATGTGGCGTTGCATCTCGATATTGACAAACGCGAACGCGCCACACGATACTGCGACACATGCACGCAGCCATCATCGTTACCATCGCCGCGATTAAAAACCGTATGAACGCCATCTGTGGCGGGTCATCGGAAGAGCGTGTGCGTTAGCGAAACAGGCAAACAATCCATTCCGAAGGCCCCGCCGCAAGACGGGGCCTTCTTGTTTTTGCGTGCCCGGTTCCGTCTTCGGCTCACATCATGGAGAGCAAGATGGAAGAGGTGTCGCAGGTTTTTGGAAGGCGTGGCGTCGGCCACGGTGTCGCGTCGGGCAGGCTGGGTTCGTGGGGCGCGCGCGTGGTCGTTTTCATCGACGTGCAGCCGCATCAGATCGTGTCGTGGACGCTTACGCGCGATGCCGAGTTGCGCATCGCCGATACGTCGACGACATCGGTCTGGCTCACGCGTCATCAGGATCCCTACGACTACTGGCTGAAGCCCGGCGATGTCGTGCGCCTGTCGCGCGGCGAACGCGTGTGGCTGTCATCGGAGAGCGATCGCGCGATCGAAATGTCGCTTACGTCGTATCCCGATGGGCGTCGCGGTGTAATCGGCCGCTGGCTCGCGAGGTACTGGCCGCGCTTCGCGAGGCCGCATGCGAACGCGCTCTAGCCGTCGCTCTACGGTTGACTCAAGGCTCGACGCAGCGAAAGTTCGCGGCGGAATTGATGCTGCCGCGGCCGATGTAACGCGGATAGTTCGGATAACGGCATATCGGCCGCGTGCGGCCGTTGGTGGCGGGCGCGATGTCGCTGCCGATGAGCGTCTCCGGCGCGACGCCGCTGCTCACCCATTCGTCGAGCGCGCCGAGTTCGTCCCACGCCGGAATGAACACGCCGTTGCCGTGCTGAAAGCCCGGCACCATGTAGAGGCGCATGAACGAATCGACGGTGTCGCTGCCGTAACGTTCCAGCAGCCCGCGATAGAACGCGATCGTCTGGTTCGGGCTGATGACTTCGTCGGAGAGGCCGTGCATCGCGATGAGCTTGCCGCCGTGCGCGATGAACGCGGAGAAATCCGGGTTCATCGCGCCGACGGTGTACGCGAGCGTGATCAGGCGCTGCTTGAAGCGGCCGGGGTTGTCGATGTCGAAGGTGAGCGCGCTGTAGCCCAGATCGCGCGCGACGAAGTGGCGGACGTACGCATCGCCCTGCGCGAACAGATAGCCGTTCGCCGCGAAGGTCGGCGGGTTGAGCAGCACGGGCGAATCGCCGAGGCCGAGCGTGCCCGAGAAGTCCACGCCCTGAAATACGTTGTAGCCCGGATACCGGTCGACGCCATAGGCGAGCGCGTATGGCATCGTGAGGCCGTCGCGCAGCGCCTGGAGCGTGTCGAGCTGCGCATCGGAAAGACAACTGTCGCGCAGTGACGGACGCTGCCCGTTCGCGCAGCGCAACGACGCGATGATCTGCGGCTCAAGCTTCCGGCACGCTTCCACATTGCTGATGATGCCGTCGGCCGCGCCGTCGAGGCGGTCGCAATCGTGCATGACGGTCTCGAACACGCGGCGCTGCTGCGCGAGCCCGACGAAGCCGCCCGGCTTCGCATACGACGACTGCCCGACCTTCACGCCCATCAGCCGGACGCCTGAGAAGTTGATCGCGGGCGCGTTGGCGATCACGCCGTCGTAATCGTTCGGGAAGCGCTCGATCACGGTGAAGCCTTCGCGCCCGCCGGTCGAGCCGCCCGCGAAGTAGGTTTTTTCAGGCGAACGGCCGTAGCCCATCTCGATGAGCGCCAGCGCGACGTCGCGCGTTTTCTTGAGATGCCCGAAGCCGAAGTTGACGATGGCTTCGTCGTTGACCGCGAAATCCGCGCGGCCCGCATTGCCGACGTGTCCCGAATCGGAGCCGAACGTGGCGTAGCCGCGCGCGAGCGGCGTCGAGTCGGGCGCGAAGGACATCGGCTCGGTGCCGGAGACGATCGTGCCGTTGTAGCCGCCGCCGCCCATCTGCAGCGCGCGGCCGTTCCAGCGCGTCGGCAGATTCACTTCGAAGCGGATATCGGGCGTCGTATCCTGCAGCGCGCGGATGTAGCCGGTGATGCGGCAATACTCGCCATTGCGGTTGCCGGGCGCGGCCGCCTTCACGATCGATGCGCTGAAAACCGTCGCGCCGCGCGTCGGCAGCCCGATCACCGAGGCGGGCACGATCTTGCCGTCGAGATCGTCGCAATGCTTCGCCAGATACGACGCGGCGTGCGCGTGCGGCGCGTGTGCGAGCGCGAGCGCCGCGAGGGCGAACATCGCGAGGAGCGCCCGGAAGCGGGACGGATCGGAGGAAAGGCAGCGCAAAAAGCGAAACACGTTTCGGAAGTCGCTACTTCAAAAGCCGCACAATATATAAGAACAGTTTGACGATCGCTATCCGGGACTCCCGGCCGTTGCAGCGGCACAACCGGTTCCCTGCCCTCGCGCGCGCTCAACGGAGATTCGAGCGGCGTTTCATTCTCCGTCCCATTCGCCGCGCAGGTCGCTGTTTTCGAGAAGCTGTAGCAATGTTTCGGCCGGACGCCCCGGATGTTTCGAGCAGAACGCGATGAATTCCACTTCCGGCAGTTCGGGCAACTCCGCGCGGTTCACCGGCGGCGCCAGTCCGCGCGCCGCCAGAAAATGCGAACGCACGGTCAGTCCGAGGCCGCCGCGCGCCGCCGCGATGCAGCCCGCGTGACTGCTGCTCGTGCAGACCATTTGCCAGCTCGCGCCGCTCATGGCGAGCGAATCGAGCACGACGCCGCGCGTGACGCTCGGCTCGGCGACCAGAATGAGCGGCAGCGGTTGCGTCGTATCGACGACCGTGCCGGGCTTCGCGAGCCATTCGAGCCGCCCGGAAAAGAGCCGCGTGCCGCGCGCATCGCCCAGACGCCGCTTGCCGACCGCGAGATCGAGTTCACCCGCATCGACCATTTGATAAAGCCGTCCCGTCATGCCGATGGTGATTTCCAGTTCCACATCCGGATGCGCGTCGCGAAAGGCCGCGAGCACGCTCGGCAGCGGCCCGAGCGCCAGATCGTCCGACGAGCCGAGCCGCACGCGCCCGCGCAGCCGCGGCGAGCTGAACTGGGACTGCGCGTGCGCCATCGCGTCGAGAATGACGCGGGCGTGCACGAGCATCGCTTCGCCGTCGGCGGTCAGCGCGAGCGAATGGGTATCGCGCACGAACAGCCGCCGCCCGACGCTCTCCTCCAGCCGGCGAATATGCTCGGACACGCTCGACTGCCGGAGCCCGAGTTGCCGGCCGGCGTCGGTAAAGCTGTGCGACGCGGCCACCGTCGCGAAGGTATTCAGCCAGACTGGATTGAGCATGCGCCATTGTCATCGCCAAATACGATGACAGTCAATGCGGTTAGCGGTCTTCCCGATGACCCTGCGAGACACTAAACTTTCATGATGCGCGCGGGAAACCGGTTTCAAACGGCTTTCCAACGAGCTTTCGATCGCGCGCGTCCTCCAGCAAAACCGCCTTTCTCATGACCAGACAGTCTTCGCACACGGCACTTCTTTGGATCGTCGCCGTGGGCTTTTTCATGCAGGCGCTCGACACGACTATCGTGAACACGGCGCTGCCCTCCATCGCGCGCAGTCTGCACGCCGCGCCGCTCGGCATGCAGTCGATCGTCGTCGCCTATACGCTCACGATGGCGTTGCTCACGCCGGCCTCCGGCTGGCTCGCCGACCGCTTCGGCACGCGCCGCGTCTATGCCGTGGCGATTTCGCTCTTCGTGGTCGGCTCGCTCGCCTGCGCAAGCGCGCACACGCTGAACCAGCTCGTGCTCGCGCGCGTGCTGCAAGGCATCGGCGGCTCGATGCTGCTGCCGATCGGACGCTTAGCCGTGCTGCGCGCGGTCTCCGGCGAAGCGTATGTCTCGGCGCTCGCGATGATCTCCGTCGCCGGACAGGTCGGCCCGATTCTCGGCCCGACGCTCGGCGGCTGGTTCGTCGAATCGTTCTCGTGGCACTGGATCTTCCTGATCAACGTGCCGATCGGCGCGCTCGGCATTTATGCCGTGCAGCGCTTCCTGCCGAACGACACGGTTCACGACGCGCCGCCCTTCGACTTCGTCGGCTGCGGTCTGCTGTCGATGTGCATGGTGTCGTTTTCGCTCGCGCTCGATTCTCCCGTCGAGACGCATCGCGGCGCGGTGTCGGCGGCGCTGTTCGCGCTCGCGGCGGTGTCGGCGTTCGCGTATATCCCGCACGCGCGGCGCAAGCGCAATCCGCTCTTTCATCTCGGGCTGTTCAGCGAGCCCAACTTCAGCGTCGGGCTGATCGGCAATCTGCTCTGCCGCATCGGTTCGAGCGCGGTGCCTTTCCTGCTGCCGCTTCTGATGCAGCTCGAACTCGGCTACAGCCCGCTGCATTCCGGCCTGATGATGCTGCCCATCGCGATCGCCGGCACGCTCAGCAAGCGCTGGATCGCGCAACTCGTGAAGCGCTACGGCTACGACACGTTCCTGCTGGTGAACACGGCGCTCGTGGGGGCGTCGATCGTCGCGTTCGCGGCGTTTTCGCCGTCGTTGCCGCTGGCGATCGAAATCGCGATTCTCGTCGTGTTCGGCGCATCCAACTCGATGCAGTTCGCCGCGATGAACAGCGTCACGCTCAAAGGCCTCTCGATCAAGGACGCGGGCAGCGGCAACAGCCTGTTCTCGATGGTGCAGATGCTCGCGATCGGCCTGGGCGTGTCGATCGGCGGCTCGCTCGTACAGGTGTTCCAGGGGCCGTTCTCGACCGCGGCCGGCTTCAGGCTCAGCTTCGTGTGCATGGGCGTGGTGACGCTTCTGTCGGGCCTGGTGTTCCGCCGGCTCGATGCCGCGCCGCAAGCCGCCGTGCCGGTGCGCGCGGGCACGTCCTAGCCGTTGCGGCTATCCTGTCCGTCGCAGCGGATTCAACCGGGTCTCTTTCTTCTGGAGCGCAACGTGCAATACGGCAAATTCGGCAATACCGGTCTCACCGTCTCACGTCTTACGCTCGGCACGATGACCTTCGGCCTGCAAACCGAGGAAGACGTGTCGCGCAGCATCATGGACCGCGCGGCGGCCGCGGGCGTCAATTTCATCGATACGGCGAATGTCTATCCGCTCGGCAGCGGCCACGATCTGGCGGGCCGCACCGAAGAGATCGTCGGACGCTGGCTCAAAGGCCGGCGCGACCAGTTCATTCTCGCGACCAAGGCGGTGCATGAAATGGGACCGCTTGCGTGGAACAAGGGCGCGTCGCGCAAGCATCTGCTCGATGCGATCGACGCGTCGCTCAAGCGCCTGAACACCGATTACGTCGATCTGTACCAGCTTCACAACGACGATCACGACACACCGCTCGACGAAATGGTCGAAGCGCTCGACATCATCGTGAGGCAAGGCAAGGCGCGTTATATCGGCGTGTCGAATTTTCTGGCGTATCGCCTGGCGCGCGCGCTCGGCCGCTCGGATGTGCTGCGCGCGGCGCGCTTCGTTTCCGTGCAGCCGCGCTATAACCTGCTGTTCCGTCAGATCGAGCGCGAGTTGCTGCCGCTCGCGACCGAAGAAGGACTCGCCGTGATTCCGTACAACCCGCTCGCGGGCGGTCTGTTGACCGGCAAGCACAGCTACGGCGCGGGTCCGGGCGAAGGCCGTTTCACCAGCGCGGTCGGCAAGGCGGGCGCGATGTACACGCAGCGCTACTGGCACGAGCGCGAGTTTCACACGATCGAGGAAATCAACCGGATCGTCACGCCGACGGGACGCTCGCTCGCAAGCACGGCGCTCGCGTGGGTCTTGGCGAATCCGGCGGTGACTTCGGCGATCATCGGCGCGAGCCGGCCCGATCAGTTGAACGAGACGCTCGCGGCGGTCGATCAGCCGATCGATCCGGAGATCAAGAAGAAGCTCGACGAGGCGACAGTCGAGTACCGTTTCGGCGACGCGCTGCGCTGAACACGCCGGCCCGGCGCGGCCTTCTTTAAGCGCGGGCCGCGCGCGCCCGGTAGATGCCTTCGAGCGAATACAGCGCGAGCGCGGCCCAGATCGCGCCATAGCCGATCAACTGATCGTGGCCAAAGAATTCCTGATAGATCACAACACCGATCAGCAATTGCAGCGTCGGCGTGATGTACTGGATCAGTCCGAGCATCGACAGCGGAATGCGCCGCGCGCCCGCCGCGAAAAGCAGCAGCGGCACGGCGGTCACGGGTCCCGCCGCCGCGAGCAACAGCTTGACGCCAGGCGAAGCATGCGTAAAACCGCTGCCGCCGTGCATGTTCAAAAACAACAGATACAGCAGCGCGACGGGACACAACAGCATGGTTTCGAGCGTGAGCCCTTCGAGCGCGCCGAGCGACGCGGTCTTGCGCAGCAGCCCGTAGCCGCCGAAAGTCAGCGCGAGCGCGAGACTGATCCACGGCGGCGCGCCGTTCGCCCACGTGAGCCACGCGACGCCCAACGCGGCGATCGTCACCGCAATCCACTGCACCGGCCGCAGACGCTCGTGCAGAAAAGCCATGCCGAACAGCACGTTGACGAGCGGATTGATGAAGTAGCCGAGACTCGCCTCGACGATGCGCCCGGCGTTCACCGCCCAGATATAGATGCCCCAGTTGGCCGAGAGCAGCACGGCGCTCGCCGCGAAGCGCGCGAGCAGGCGGCGGTCGCGCAGCACGGGCCCGAGCCACTTCCACTGCAAACGCACGGTCAGCACGATCAGCAGAAAGAGCATCGACCACGCCATGCGGTGCGCGAGCATCTCCAGTGGGCCGATCGAATGCAAGGCCTTGAAGTAAATCGGGAAAAGGCCCCAGATGGCAAAGGCCGCGAATGCGTAGACGACGCCTGGATTCATTATTCGATGCGTTGAGCGGCGCCGCCGTCCGATCGGAAAGCGTTCCGCAAGGGGAATGGAAGCCGAATTTTAATCGACGGCTTGCGCTGGCTCCATCGACGGTCACAGCCTTTTGCAAACTGTTTCGCGAACCCCTGGCCGATTTCTTGCTCGAACCCTGAGCGCTGAAAATCCGCCAGACCGCCAAAACCGGCCGAACCCAGGCCGCGATTGCCGTCGGCGATCCCGTTCCCCCTCTTCCTCGCCAATGAACAACCACACTGTCCATCAGAGCTTCTTCCATATCCTGCTGTTCGTCGTGACGCTCGCGCTCGGGTGGGTGTTGCTGCCGTTTTTCGGGGCGATCTTCTGGGGCGCGATCCTCGCCATCCTGTTTCAGCCGATGCAGCGCTATCTCGCCGCGCGTTTCGGCAAGCGCCGTAATCTCGCCGCGCTGACGACGCTGGGCGCCGCGATTCTCATCGTCATTATTCCGCTTGCGATCGTGGCGGTCACGCTTGTGCAGGAAATCGCGCTCGTCTACGCGCGTATCAAGAGCGGCGATCTGAACTTCGGACTCTACTTCCAGCACGTGCTGCATGCGTTGCCGGCGTCGGTGCAGCAACTGCTCGGGCGCTACGGGCTAGACGACATCCCCGGCGTGCAGCGCCGGCTCATGGAAGGCGCCACGCAGATCAGCCAGTTCGCGGCGACGCAGGCGCTGTCGATCGGACAGAACACGTTTCAGTTCGTCGTGAGCTTCGGCGTGATGCTTTATCTCGTGTTCTTTCTGCTGCGCGATGGCGGCGAAATCGGCCGGCGCATTCGCCGCGCGATTCCGCTCGATCCCGAACCGAAGCAACATCTGATCGCGAAGTTCACTACCGTCGTGCGCGCGACGGTCAAGGGCAACATCGCGGTCGCGGCCGTGCAGGGCTTGCTCGGCGGGCTGATCTTCTGGATTCTCGGCATCAGCGGCTCGCTGCTGTGGGGCGTGCTGATGGCGTTTCTATCGCTGCTGCCCGCGGTCGGCGCGGCAATCGTGTGGGCGCCCGCCGCCATCTACTTTTTCATGACGGGGCAGCTTTTGAAGGGGCTGATTCTCGTCGTGTTTTGCGTTGTCGTGATCGGACTTGTGGACAACGTGCTGCGCCCCATTCTCGTCGGCAAGGACACGAAGATGCCCGACTGGGTCGTGCTCATCTCGACGCTCGGCGGCATGGCGCTCTTCGGCATCAACGGCTTCGTGATCGGCCCGTTGGTCGCGGCGCTGTTCATGGCAAGTTGGGATTTGTTTTCGCAGGACGAGGCCGCTCAACCGTAAGCCACAAAAAAACCGGCTCTGAATCAGAGCCGGTTTAGACAGCGTGGTTGGTGTGCGCGTCGTTCAGCGTGAATTCGGCGCGACGTACTTGCACTCGAAGCGCTTCCTGACCGTGCCGTTTTCATCGACGCTTTCCAGATACACATCGAACTGCCACAAGCGCGCCATGTGCTTGAGTACTTCGTCGCTGTCGTTCGACAGATGCCGGTTGTCGGTCATGAAGTGACGCAGCGTCAGACTGCGGTCGCCGCGCGTGTTGACCGAATACACCTGAATATTCGGCTCGCGGTGATGAATGTCGTACTGCCGCGACAACGCCTGACGCACATAGCGATAGCCGCTGCCGTCGTGGATCGCCGAGACTTCGAGGGCGTCGCGCATGTCGTCGTCGAGAATCGAGAAGAGACGCATCTCGCGAATCAGGTGCGGCGACAAATACTGCGCGATAAAGCTCTCGTCCTTGAAGTTGCGCATTGCGTAGTGCAAGGACTCCAGCCAGTCGCTGCCCGCGAGTTCCGGGAACCACTCGCGGTCTTCGTCCGTCGGGTTTTCGCAGATGCGGCGGATGTCGCTCATCATCGAAAAGCCGAGCGCGTACGGGTTGATGCCGCTGTAATACGGCTTGGTCACCGGCGGCTGATACACCACGTTCGAATGCGAATGCAGGAACTCCATCATGAAGCCGTCTTCGAGGCGGCCTTCGTTGTAGAGCGTGTTGAGCAGCGTGTAGTGCCAGAACGTGGCCCAGCCTTCGTTCATGACTTGCGTCTGACGCTGCGGATAAAAATACTGCCCGACCTTGCGCACGATGCGGATCACTTCCCGCTCCCACGGCTCCAGCAGCGGCGCGTTCTTTTCCGCGAAATACAGCAGGTTTTCCTGCGGTTCCGGCGGATAGCGGCTTTCGGTTTCCTCGGGCGATGCCTCCTTGCGGTTCGGCAGCGTGCGCCACAGTTCGTTGACTTGCGATTGCAGATACGCCTCGCGCTCGCGCCGCATCGCCGCTTCCTTCGCGAGCGACAGCTTTTGCGGGCGCTTGTAACGGTCCACGCCGTAATTCATCAGCGCGTGGCACGAATCGAGCAATTCCTCGACGCGATCGAGCCCAAACCGCTCCTCGCATTCCGCGATGTAGTTCTTCGCATACACGAGGTAGTCGATGATGGCGTGCGCATCCGTCCACAGCCGGAACAGATAATTGCCCTTGAAAAACGAGTTGTGCCCGTACGCCGCGTGCGCGATAACGAGCGCCTGCATCGTCATGGTGTTCTCTTCCATGAGATACGCGATGCAGGGATTCGAGTTGATGACGATTTCGTACGCGAGGCCCATCTGCCCGCGCCGGTAGCCCTTTTCGGTCGAGAGAAAATGCTTGCCGAACGACCAGTGCCGATAATTCACCGGCATGCCGACCGAGGCATAGGCATCCATCATTTGCTCGGAGGTGATGATCTCGAGCTGGATGGGATAGACGTCGAGCCCGTAACGATTGGCGACGCGCGAAATTTCGGCGTCGTATTCCTCGATCAGCTCGATGGTCCAATCCGACGGGAATGGAAGTGGTCGCCGCTTTTCTGCAACATTCATTCTGCCTTCCTCGCGCGCCTCGTGCTGCTCTGCGGACGCATTGCGTTGCCCGTCTTCGGGCCCGAGCCTGGAAGTAACACGATCGTCCGTGCTCTCCAGCTGATAACCCCGCGTCTCGTTATGCGCCTCTCTCGTCATGCGGCCGCCTGTTGCTTCTCGAACAGTTCGCGGAACACCGGGTAGATGTCCGCCGCCGAATCGACTTTCTTCATGGCCAGCTCGGGCGCGCCCATGGCAAGCTGAGCATACTCCAACCAGAGATTCTGCTCTTCTGGCGCAACTTGAATATAGGCAAAATACCGGACCTTCGGCAGGATGTCGTCGGCGAGCAGCTTGCGGCACTTCGGCGAGTCGTCGGTCCAGTTGTCGCCGTCCGAGGCCTGAGCCCCGTAAATGTTCCATTCGGACGGCGAATAACGCTCGTCCATGATCTTCTTCATGAGTTCGAGCGCGCTCGACACGACCGTGCCGCCGCTTTCCGTCGAATGGAAGAAGGTGTCCTCGTCCACTTCCTCGGCGCGCGTATGGTGCCGAATGAAGACGACCTCGATCTTTTCGTAATTCCGCTGCAGGAACAAATACAGCAGGATGAAGAATCGCTTCGACAGGTCTTTGCGCTGTTCGTCCATCGAGCCGGATACGTCCATCAGACAGAACATGACCGCCTTGCTCGACGGCGTCGGCTGCTTGACGCGGTTGATGTAGCGCAGATCGAACGGATCGATGAACGGAATGCGCGTGATCCGGCCCTGCATGATGACGATATCCGCCTCCAGCCGGGCGATTTCTTCGGCGTCGGCGTTTTCTGCCTTCAGTTCTTCGAGCTGACGCTCCAGCTCGCGCAACTGCGTGGCAAGCGGCCAGCCGAGCGCGATGCGCCGCCCGAGCGCGGAGCGCAGCGATCTCACCACATCGATATTGTTCGGCGTGCCCTCCGCCGCCCAGCCCGCGCGGACGTTTTTCCACGTCGGCACGGCGAGCAGTTGCGTCTTGACGAGGCGCGGCAGTTCGAGGTCGTCGAAGAAGTACTGCATGAACTCTTCGCGCGACAGTTCGAAGACGAAATCGTCCTGGCCCTCGCCCTCGTTGCTGGCGCTCTTGCCGCCGCCGCCCGCGCCACCCGGCGGACGCGGAATCTTGTCGCCGCGAATGTAATCGGCGTTGCCCGGATGGACGTACTCGCGCTTGCCGCCCGGTCCGTGACGGAACGAGGGCTCGGAGATGTCCTTCTTGGGAATGGTGATGCTCTGGGTGCTTTGAATGTCTTTGATGCTGCGATCGCGCACCGCGTCGGACACCGCGCGGCGAATGTAACTCTTGACGCGTCGCAGAAAGCGTTCGCGGTTGGCGATGCTCTTGTTCTTGCCGGCTAACCTGCGGTCGATGATTTGGTGCAGCACATCCAGTCTCCCGCGTTATTGGCGAGGGGGCGAGGCGCTGCGCGAAACTTGAGGCCGTGTGCGGCCGGTTGTGCAGCGTCTCTGTCTCGCAAACTGTCCACTGTGCCGGACGGGCGCAATCCGCGCGCCCGGCGATAGTGACATCTTAACTCCCGCGCTGCGCGGGACCGGAGCCGGCTACCGTACGCTTTGGTGCACCCGCTCCGACCGACGGGTGTCGCGAAGGCCTGAGCCGTTCGCGTCACCCTCACGACATTACATCACGACGTTACATTACGACGATTTGCGCACGCGCAGATACCAGTCGCACAGGAGACGCACCTGCTTCGGCGTGTAGCCCTTGGCGACCATACGGTTGACGAAGTCTTCGTGCTTGCGTTGCTCTTCGGCCGAACCCTTCGCGTTGAACGAAATCACCGGCAGAAGTTCTTCGGTGTTGGAGAACATCTTCTTCTCGATCACCACGCGCAGCTTCTCGTAGCTGATCCACGCCGGGTTCTTGCCGCCGTTCGCCGCCCGCGCACGCAACACGAAGTTCACGATCTCGTTGCGGAAATCCTTCGGGTTGCTGATGCCCGCGGGCTTCTCGATCTTCTCCAGCTCGGCATTCAACGCTGCGCGGTCGAAGCTCTCGCCCGTGTCGTGATCGCGGAACTCCTGATCCTGAATCCAGAAATCGGCATACGTCACATAGCGGTCGAAGATGTTTTGTCCATACTCCGAGTACGACTCGAGATAAGCAGTCTGAATCTCCTTCCCGATGAATTCCGCGTAGCGCGAAGCGAGCACGTCCTTGATGAACGACAGATACTTCTGCTCCGTCTCCGGCGGGAACTGCTCGCGTTCGATCTGCTGTTCGAGCACGTACATGAGATGCACGGGATTCGCCGCGACTTCGGATGAGTCGAAGTTGAAGACGCGCGACAGGATCTTGAACGCGAAACGCGTGGAGACACCCGTCATGCCTTCGTCGACGCCCGCGTAATCGCGGTACTCCTGATACGACTTCGCTTTCGGGTCCGTGTCCTTGAGGTTCTCGCCGTCGTAGACCTGCATCTTCGAGAAGAGGCTCGAATTTTCCGGCTCGTGCAGACGCGTGAGCACGGCCATCTGCGCCATCATCTTGAGCGTGCCCGGCGCGCACACCGCTTCGGCCAGCGACGAGTTGCGCAGCAGCTTTTCGTAGATCTTGATCTCTTCGCCGTAGCGCAGGCAGTACGGCACCTTCACGACGAAAATACGATCGAGCAATGCCTCGTTGTTCTTGTTGTTGCGGAACGCCTTCCACTCCGACTCGTTCGAGTGAGCAAGGATGACGCCGTCGAACGGAATCGCGCCGAAGCCTTCCGTGCCTTTGAAGTTGCCTTCCTGAGTCGCGGTGAGCAGCGGATGCAGCACCTTGATCGGCGCCTTGAACATTTCGACGAATTCGAGCAGGCCCTGATTCGCGAGACACAGACCGCCGGAATAGCTGTAGGCGTCAGCGTCGTCCTGCGAATAGGTTTCGAGCTTGCGGATATCCACCTTGCCGACGAGCGAGGAGATGTCCTGATTGTTCTCGTCGCCCGGCTCCGTCTTCGCAATACCGATCTGCCGGAGGATGGACGGATAGCGGCGCACCACGCGGAACTTGCGGATGTCGCCGTTGTACTCGTGCAGGCGCTTGACGGCCCACGGCGAGAGAATGCTCTTGAGGTAGCGGCGCGGAATGCCGTACTGCTCTTCGAGGACCGGGCCGTCTTCGTCGTAATCGAACAGGCCGAGCGGCGATTCGTTGACGGGCGAGCCCTTGAGCGAATAGAACGGCACGCGTTCCATGAGTTGCTTAAGTCGTTCGGCGATCGACGACTTGCCTCCACCCACCGGACCCAGCAGATAGAGGATCTGCTTCTTCTCTTCCAGACCCTGAGCCGCGTGCCGGAAGTACGACACGACGTTCTCGATCACCTCCTCCATTCCGTAGAATTCACGGAACGCGGGATACACCTTGATGACCTTGTTCGCAAACGTACGCGACAGCCGCGGATCGAGCCGCGTATCGACGAATTCGGGTTCCCCGATGGCCGTCAACATGCGTTCGCCCGCTGTTGCATATGTGGCAGGATCTTCTTTGCAGAGCGCGAGATACTCTTCGAGCGAGAATTCCTCCTCGCGGGTTTTTTCGAAGCGGGTCGCGAAACTGCTGTAGATATCCATGCTACCTCCTCGCCGAAGTCAGAAAGCTATGTCGTGCGCAACGCGCGTAATCGAAACGACATCGCTTGAAATCATCCTAAACCCTTTCGAATTTTTTTTCACGCACTTGCGTTGTTCATTTGCTTCGAAGTATTCCTAGCTTGGTGAGTTATTTTCGTTCACCTACAATCCTTATCCCGATGTCCATATCGTGTTGCCCTCCTTCTCCCCTGCCTGTTCGTTGCACCTCGCTCTCGCGCACTTAAGAGCAGTGCCCATCCGCCATTGAGACGCCTGTATCGTGCTGGCGCACGCTCGCACATCATCAGCTGACATACGTGTGCGCAAGCGCGCCGGATGCAGCGTTTTCATATGCATGCGGCAATGCGCGGCATCGTCAATACCCGTTCGCGATGTATGGTATTTCGCCGGCGCCTCGTTCATGCGAGCACCAGTTCCAGTTCGCCGATGCGGTCGATCGAACCATGCAGCATCGCCGGTCCTTCCACGCGGTATGCGCCCGTATAAGAGCCCGTGGTAATGGTCCAGAACGGTTCGACCGTCAATCCCATACGGGAACAATGGTTGACGAGCCAGAGCAGCAATTCGCGCGGGTCTCCCGCCGGATTGCCGAACGCGGCGGGCGCAATGGGCACGCCGTCGAGCGTGAATTCGAGGCGCGGAGTGAGAAAGTCGAAGCCGGGCGCGACGACGTCGTACGGCTCCATGCCCGAGACGACGAGCGCGCCGTTGTTCTGCGAATCGGCGAGTTGCGCGAGCGGGTCGAGATTGGGCCATTGCGCGAAACGGCTGTCGACCACTTCGAGCGCGACCGCAACGCCGCCGATGGCATCGAACACTTCCTCGCGCGTGTAAGGTTCGATCCTGGCAGGCAGCGCGTAGGCGAAGCAAAACGCAATTTCGAGTTCCACCAGCACGCGAAAGAACGCGTCGAACGGCAGGCGCGCGGGGCTCGCATAAACGAGCGCCGCATCGATGGGCGCGCCCGTGGCGAGCGCGTCCGGCGCGCGCGCGCCGATCTTCCACGCGCCGATGCGCGCGTCCGTCGCTCTCAGCATCTCGTGCTGGATGGCGTACGCGGTCGGCGCGTCGGCGGGAATGTCGGCGGGCTCCAGCACTTCGATCAGCCGATGCCGGGCGCGGGCTTCCGCAAGCTTCGCGGCGAGTGTCGATCCGGTCATGTCGATGTCCTCGTGTGAACGGTGACGCACACCCGCCAGTGTACGGGTTACCGGATCGACGTTGCTCGCCCGCTTGGCGTTTCATGCGCGATGACAGTCCGCCATCGCGTTTCAACTTCAGAACGTTTCCCAGTCGCCGTTCGCCTCGGACATCGCCGCCGTCTTTGCAGCAGGCGCGGGAATGGCCCCGGCCGTGGTGCGCCGTTGCGGTGCGTGCGCAGGCTTGCTCTGAGGCTTCATCGCGGCCTTGGCGACGACAACCCTTGCATGCGATGCAATCGCCGACGCGTGTACGGGTGCCGGTGCGGCGGCCATCGATGCCGCGCCGTCCGTCACCTGAAACACCGCGACCGCCTGCCGCAGCCGCCCGGCCTGATCTTCCAGCGACTGCGCGGCGGCCGCCGCTTCCTCGACGAGCGCGGCGTTCTGCTGCGTCACTTCGTCCATCTGCGTGACGGCGCGCGACACCTGCTCGATGCCGCTCGACTGCTCCTCCGACGCCGCCGCGATCTCGCCCATGATGTCGGTCACGCGCTGCACCGCGCCGATGATCTCGGTCATCGTGCGGCCGGCTTCGTCGACGAGCGTCGAGCCGGTTTGCACCCGCGCCACCGACGTGTCGATCAGCTCCTTGATCTCCTTCGCCGCCGCCGACGAGCGTTGCGCGAGACTGCGCACCTCGCCCGCGACGACCGCGAAGCCGCGCCCTTCCTCGCCCGCGCGCGCGGCTTCGACCGCCGCGTTGAGCGCGAGAATATTCGTCTGGAACGCGATGCCTTCGATGATCGAGATGATGTCCGCGATCTTCGACGAACTGCGGTTGATTTCGCCCATCGTATCGACGACCTGGTTCACGACCGCGCTGCCCTTGCCCGCGATCTCGGACGCGTTCGCCGCGAGCGCGCTCGCCTGGCGGGCGTTGTCGGCGTTCTGGCGCACGGTGCCGGTCAGCTCTTCCATGCTCGACGCAGTTTCCTGCAACGCGGACGCCTGCTCTTCCGTACGCGATGACAGATCGGTATTGCCCGCCGCAATCTGCTGCGTGGCGGAGGCGATGGATTCGCTGCCCGAGCGCACGGTACGCACCGTGGAAAGCAGGCTTGCGCGCATTCTGGCGAGGCCTTCGAGCAGAAGTCCCATTTCATCGCGCGACGTCACGACGACTTCGCGGCGCAGATCGCCCGCGGCGATTGCATCGAAGTGGCCGAGCGCGGCTTCGAGCGGACGCGCAATCGCACGCCGCAGCGACACCCACGCGAACGCCGCCGCCGCGATGCCGAGCGCGATCGCCGTGAGACTCAGCGCGCGGAACCACTGATAACGCTCTTGCGCCTCGTCGTAGCTCGTTTTCGATGCTTCGGTCAGGAACTTGCGCAGCGCGTCGTTCGCGTTGGCGAGTTCGTTGTAGGTCGACTGCATCGCCTTGGCATTCGCGATGATGCCGTCGTGATCGTTCGCCATGACCGCCGCCACGCCCTTATCGACGATCGCCTGCAGCGCGAGGCGCTTTTCCTGCGTGGCGTCCGCGAGGCGCTTCTCGCCGGACGATTGCGGCAGCGACACGTACTCTTTCCAGTAACCGTCGGCGCGCTCGCGCATCATGCGCGCGCGTTCGACTGTGGACGCCACTTCCGGCGTGCCCGCGAGCAGCGCCGCGCGATCGAACACGAGCCGCTCGCGCGCCGCATACATTTCCGCGTTGCCGACCGCGATCGCCGCGGGCATCTGCACCGAATAGGTGTCGAGAAACGCGCCGTTCGAGTGGCTCATGCCGGTGAGCCCGAGTGCGCCGATCGAGATGAGCAGCGCGCCCAGAAACGCCATGGAGATGCCGAGGCGCGCCTTGATCGTCAAAGCCTTGTTCATTGAGTTGTCCCTGTGCCGCAGCGAGCGGATCTTTCAGCCGTTTTTGAGGCGATCGACGGCCGGCGCGCGCTGCGAAGCGCACCCGCCGATGACGATCGCGCGGCCGATGCGCGTCGCCGTATCCGTCGAAAATGCGGACAGACGACATCGCCCGTCCGCTAGCGATGTAAACGGCGCGAAAGCACGGACACTTAAGGGGAATTATTTCGTATGAAGAGAAAACGGCGCGACATTGCGCGCCGTTCTTCAACGAACATTGAAAAGTTATGCGGAAATTTCGCTGCGGTGCGGAATGGACGGCTGCGCGCCCTCGCGCGTCACGGCGATTGCCGCCGCGCGCTGGCCGAACGCGATGGCGTCCCGCACGGCCGAGCCGCGCGCGAGTTCCGCCGCGAAACCGCCGATGAACGTGTCGCCGGCGGCGGTCGTATCGACGGCTTCCACTCTCGGCGAGGGCATATGCACGCCCGCCTCGTCTTCGCCGTCCAGCAGCGCGAGCACGCCTTGCGCGCCGAGCGTGACGATCACATTGCGCACGCCCTTCGCCTTCAGCGCCTGTGCGGCGCGGCGCGCGTCCTCCGGTGTGTCGATTGCGACGCCCGACAATGTGGCCGCTTCGAGTTCGTTCGGAATCAGGTAGTCGATCAGCGGGAACCAGTCGGGCGGCAGCTTGCGGGCGGCGGGTGCGGGATTGAGGATCGTCGTGCGCTGCAGGCGCCGGCCGGCGGCGAGCGCGGCGCGCACCGTGTCCGTCGGCGTTTCGAGCTGGCAGACGATGACATCCGCGCGTGCGAGCAGCCCTTCCTGCGCCTCGACGCTCGCGGGCGTCACTTCGGCGTTGCTTCCCGCGACGATGACGATCGCGTTCTGACTCGCGTCATCGACGATGATCAGCGCCACGCCCGTCGGCGCGCTGGCGCTCGTCGCAAGCGCGCTGCAGTCGATGCCCTCCGCTTCCAGGCTGCGTTTGAGCGTCGCGCCGTTCGAGTCGTCGCCGACGCAGCCGATCATCGCGACCTGCGCGCCCAGACGCGCCGCCGCCACGGCCTGATTGCCGCCCTTGCCGCCCGCGACCTGCGCGAACGCGTGCCCGGCGAGCGTCTCGCCCGGCTTAGGCAGGCGCGGCGCGCGCGCGACGAGATCCATGTTGAGGCTGCCGACCACGGTCACGCGACCCATTGCTTCGCCCATCTTGCTCGTTTCCTCTCGGTCAACCTTCGTTTATGCGTACATTCAGGCGCTCGTGCCGCGTGCATGACGACGCGATTCCGGCACGACCGCCGTCGACTCGCGGCGCACGAGGCGCGGCGCCACGACGCGGCGGCGCGTTGTCCCGGCCAGCTTGCCGGTGATGCGGTCGATCAGCGTCTGCGCGGCCATTTCGCCGAGCGCACGCACCGATTGCCCGACCGTCGACAGCGCCGGATACGTATAGCGCGACAGTTCGACATCGTCGAAACCGATGATCGAGCAATCCGCAGGCACGTTGATGTGACGCTCGGCCGCCGCACGCAGCGCGCCGATGCCCATCATGTCGTTGCACGCGAAAATCGCGGTCGGTTTCATGTTGTCGAACAGTTGCGAGGCCGCGGCGTAACCGCCCGTCGCGGAAAAATCGCTCTGTACGATCGCGTTCGGCTCGATCTCGATACCGCGCTCGGCCATCGCGCGAATGAAGCCGTGCAGGCGCATTGCCGAGACGGCGGTGGCCACCGGCCCCGTGATGCAGCCGATTTCCGAATGCCCGAGTTGCAGCAAGTGCCGCGTCGCGAGATACGCGCCCTTTTCGTGGTCGATCTGCACGAGGTCCGACTGCAAGCCCTCGATATTGCGATCGACGATCACGAGCGGTTCGCGCGCCCCCGCGAGACATTGCGCGAGCACCGAGTCTTCACCCGCCGACGCGATCACCAGCCCGTCGATGCGCTTCTCCTGCAGCACGCGCAGATAGCTGCGCTGCTTCGCGGGATCGTCGTCCGAATTGCAGAAGAATACGCAATAGCCGTTCTTCGCGCAGCCGTCCTCGACGCCGCGCGCGAGCTCGGCGAAATACGGATTGGTCGCGTTCGGCACGAGCAGGCCGATGGTGGCCGTCGAACGCGCCTTGAGCGAGCGCGCCACCGCCGAGGGCACGTAATCGAGCTCGAGAATCGCCCGCTCGACTTTCGCGCGCACATCGGCCGATACCGGCCGCGAATTGTTCACTACGTGGGATACCGTCGTAAACGACACCCCGGCAATGGCTGCCACGTCTTTGATCGTCGCCATACATCGTCCTTCGCTATGCTTTGGTCCAATTGCTTTTATTGGTCGTAAGGCGTTCGGCGCGTCATGCTCTTACTGCGCCGTGTACTGCTTCCCCGCGCCCTGCTTGCTTCATCGATGCCGCTCGTGCCGCTTTTGTTGCGGCTTATCGCGGCTCTTGTCGCTACCGTCGGCGGCCTCTTCGCCCCGTGCGAAGCGTGCCGTCGCCGTCTCCCGATTTTTCCGTCAAACCCGCTTTCGTCTGCTGCGATACGTATCCAGCACCACCGCCACCACGATCACCGAACCGGTAATGATGCGCTTGGTCGGCTCGTTCGCGCCGATTTGCGCGAGACCGGCCGCCAGCACGGAGATGATCAACACGCCGAAAAACGTGCTGATCACCGAGCCGCGCCCGCCCATCAGGCTCGTGCCGCCGATCACCACCGCAGCGATCACCTGGAGTTCGAGCCCCGAGCCCGCGTTCGGATCGGCCGCCTCCAGCCGCGAGATCTGGAACAGCGCGGCGAGGCCCGACAGCGCGCCCATCAGCGCGAAAACGATCACCTTGTACGGCCGCGGATTGACGCCCGCGAGCCGCACGGCTTCCTCGTTCGTGCCGATCCCTACGAGATATCGGCCAAAAACCGTCCGGGTCAAGACCAGATGCGCAATTATCATCACCGCGACCGCGATCAAGAACGACGGCGAGATGCCGAACGCGATCGGATTCGACAGGAAATCGAACGCATCGCCGATATACGCCGTGCGCGAGTTCGTCATCTGATACGCGAGCCCGCGCGCGCCTTCCAGCACGCCGAGCGACACGATGAACGACGGAATGCGCCACGCCACCGTCACGAGGCCGGTCACCGCGCCGGTCAGCGCGGCGGCGGCGAGCCCGATCAGCGCGGCGGGAAACGCCGGCCAGTGCCACTTGAGCGCGGCCACGCTCACGACCGATGCGCCCAGCGCGAGCACCGAGCCCACCGACAGATCGATGCTCGCGATGATCAGCACGAACGTCATGCCCACCGACATCACGACGAGATCCGGAATCTGGTTCGCGATCGTGCTGAACGTGTCGTAGGTCAGGAAGTGCGAACTCAGCACCGAAAACAGCGCGATCATCGCGGCAAGCGCGCCCGCGAGTCCCAGGTAGTTCGAGATGCCCAGCCGCGTGCCGACGCCTTTCGTGGTCTTCGGCGCATCGGCGGGCAGGTTTGCTTCGCTCATTCAATGCTCCAGGTTGTCTTCGGGCGCTTTCGCATCCGGTGCCTTCGCATCCGGCGCTTTCGCATCCGGTGCCTTCGCATCCGGCGCGATCGGCTCGTGCAGGATCGCCTCGCGCTTCGCGTAACCGGCGAACGCCGCGGCGAGCAGCGCGTCCTGCGTCCAGCTGTCGCGCTCGAACATGCCCGTCATGCGTCCCGCCGACATCACG
The DNA here is from genome assembly GCF_000402035.1 of Caballeronia insecticola. Lineage (GTDB taxonomy): Bacteria > Pseudomonadota > Gammaproteobacteria > Burkholderiales > Burkholderiaceae > Caballeronia > Caballeronia insecticola. The sequence goes on along the minus strand of NC_021287.1, from coordinate 1,454,622 downwards.
CCGATCCGGTCGCAGATCAGCATCAGCTCGCGCAGATCGCTCGACACGACGACGAGCGCGCGTCCTTCGCGGGCGAGCGCGCCCATCAGCCCGTAGATGTCGAACTTCGCGCCCACGTCGATGCCGCGCGTCGGTTCGTCGAACAGCAGCACGGAGCAATCGCGCGCGAGCCAGCGGCCGATCACGACCTTCTGCTGATTGCCGCCCGACAGTTCCGACACCGCCTGCGCCGGCCCCGACGTGCGGATGCGCATCGCCTCGATCTGCCGTTGCGCGAGCGCCGCTTCCCGGTGCGCGTCGACCACGCCGTGACGCGACACCGCGCCCAGATTGCCCAGTGAAACGTTCGCGGCGATGGGCAGCGTAAGCAGCAGGCCCTCGCCCTTGCGGTCCTCCGTGATCAGCGCGATGCCTTCGTTCACCGCATCCGCGGGCGATTGCACCGTCACGCGGCGCAGCGGCTGCCCGTTGCGCGCCACCGATACCGTGCCTGCATCCGCGCGATCCGCGCCGTAGATGAGGCGCATCAGTTCCGTGCGGCCCGCGCCGATCAGCCCGCTCACGCCGAAAATCTCGCCCGCGCGTACGTCGAACGACACGTCGCGTACCACGGGCGCGCGCGTCATGCCTTCCACCTTCAGCGCGACGCCGCCGATCCGGCGCTCGCCCAGATCGATGCGCTCGCCGATCTCGCGTCCGACCATCAACGTGACGAGCCGGTCGCTCGTGAGTTCGTCCATCGGGCCGAGATGCACGAGGCGTCCGTCGCGCAGCACGGCCGCGCGCTCGGCGATGCGCCGCAGTTCTTCGAGCCGGTGCGAGATATAAACCAGCGCGACGCCGCGCGCCTTCAGCCGCTCGACCTGCTCGAACAGCAAGTCGACTTCGCGCGCGGTGAGCATCGCGGTGGGTTCGTCGAGGATCAGCACGCGGCAATCGCCGATCAGATTGCGCGCGATTTCGACCATCTGCTGATGCCCGATGCCGAGACTGCCGACGAGCGTATCCGGATCGATCGCGTCGAGCCCGACCTGCGCCATCGCGTGGCGGGCGTCTTCGGCCAGGCGCTTGCGGTCGATCCAGCCGAGCGGTCCCAGCGCGCCCGTGCGCGGCAGACGGTTCAGAAACAGATTTTCCGCCACCGACAAGGTCGGCAGCAGGTTCAGCTCCTGCATCACCATGCGCACGCCGAGCGTTTCGGCGTCAGAGCGGCTGCGCGGTGCGTAGGGCCGGCCCGCGAGCGTCATCGTTCCGGTGGTCGGATCGGTGAGCCCGCCGACGATCTTCGACAGCGTACTCTTGCCCGCGCCGTTCTCGCCGGTCAGCGCGAGCACTTCGCCGGGCACGAGTTCGAGCGACACGTCCGCCAGCACCGGCTCGACATATGTCTTGCCGATGCCCGTCACCGTCAGCACGTTTGCATCGTTCGATCCGGTCATGGGCGCTTCAAGTCTCGCTGGATATCCTCGCGGGTGGTCTGTGCGCGGCTTCGGCAGACGTGCGGCGCGCAGGTTCGCGCCGTCTGCCTTTCGCGCTCGTCAGCGTTTTATCGGCACGCCGGCCGCAAACTTGAGGTTTGTTGCGCGAGGCTGCGCACTAAAGCACTAAAGCACTAAAGCACCAAGGCACCAAGGCACCAAAGCACCGCCCCGCGCCATGCTTACTTCGTCACGAGATCGACAGGCGTTTCCACGACCTGCGAAAGCTCCGACTGCTTCTTGTGGCCGGAAATCGCCTTCAGCGCGACATCGATACCGAACACCGCCTGCTTCGCGGCGTACTGGTCGGCGGTCGCGAGCACGCGGCCGTCCTTGAGCATCGGCTTGATTGCGTTGATGTTGTCGAAGCCGACCACCTGCACCTTGCCCGCCTTGCCGGCCGCGCGAATCGCCGACACGGCGCCGATCGCCATGTTGTCGTTGTCGCACAAAAGCGCCTTCACGCCCGGGTTCGCGTTCAGAATCTGCGACGCGACCGCGTTGCCCTTGTCGATTTCCCATTCGCCCGACTGCAGCGCGACCACCTTCATGCCGCCCGCGTCCATCGCGTCCTTGAAGCCCGCGCTGCGCGCCTGCGAGTTGGTGGTGGTCGTGACGCCTTCGATGATCGCGACGTCGTCGCCCTTCTTCAGCCGCTGGGCGAGATAGTCGCCGACCTTCCTCGCGCCCTTGCGATTGTCCGGTCCGACGAACGGCACGTTCAGGTTTTTCGACTTGAGCACGTCCGGGTCGAGCCGGTTGTCGATATTCACGACGATAATGCCCGCGTCCGCCGCCTTCTTGATCACCGGCACGAGCGCCTTGGAATCGGCGGGTGCGATGATGAGCGCATCGACCTTCGAGACGATCATCTGCTCGACGATACGGATCTGCGCGGCCGTATCGGTTTCGTCCTTGATGCCGTTGGTGATCAGATCGAACTGGCTGGCGTTATGCGCCTGATACTCCTTCGCGCCGTTTTCCATGGTCAGGAAGAACTCGTTGGCGAGCGACTTCATGACGAGCGCGACCTTCGGCTTGCCCGCCGTCTGCGCGAATGCGGAGCTCGAGGCGAACGGCAAGGCGGTGCAGGCGGCAAGCGCGACGGCGGCCGACAGAACGCGTCGGCGGATGGTTGGGTTCATGCGGATCTCCAGTGCTTTCGTTTTGGTTTGTCTGGTCGTGCGTGCTGCAGCAAACTTGAGCGTGGCGTTTCGATCCGTCTGCGCGAGTGGTACAAGCGTGACACGAGCGGGCGCGAGCGCCCTGTCGCGCCTGCGCTTCGCCTGGTCTGGTTTCGTGTGCCGTCTGCCTGCGCACGCCCTCGCCCCGCGGTTCCAACGTTTGCTCGCCGTCGATTCTCGTTGGTGAGGGGCGCAAGGTCAATCGGGCTTACATGTAGAACGTGCGCAAGCGTGCGGTCGCATCGGCTCGCGTGACGGGGACGGCATGCTTCGCTGGATCGAAGCAGCGGATTACGGCGCGAAAGACTCGCGCTTATCGGCCGAACGCCGTGCTAGACGATGGCGCTTTCGGACAGATGCGGGACAGATGCGGGACAGACGACAGACTCGGGACCGACTTCAGAGGTCTTCGACCGACTGCCCTTCCACTTTGTTGTCGATGATCTCGCGCGCGTAGTCGATGCCGGCGCGCGTCGCATCGATCGGGCTTTCGAACGGTTCCTGATCGGGCACGCCGAACATCACCGAGCGGCCGCTGTCGCCGTGCGCGCTGCGGGCGATCGTCACGACGATATCGAAGTGGCGCGGGCCGTCGTCGGGATCGTCGCGCTCCTTTGCGCGCCGCAATGCCTGCACCTTGATCTCGAAGCCTTTGTAATGGTCGGACAGCGGCGTGGACATGGGGCGTCTCCTTTTCGTTGGACATGCATCGAACGATGATACGTCTGCTCTCTGAAGCATGTGTGTCGCGTGGCAACCACGCGCGCGCTTACGATCCGGCGCGCCGCGGCCGGCATTGAAAGCCAGGTGCAAGCACCATTCCCGCGCCTCCCGATTTAACCTTATCCCACACACTGTTCATATTGGGTTTGCCATAATGCGCCGGCGGATACCCGTTTATGCCGCAACTCGGACGCACTGTCGAAGAACAACCGTCACTCAGATCAGGGAGCCTCATATGAAAATCCTAGCCACCGTACTCGTCGCCACACTGAGCCTGACGTTCGGCGCGAACGCAGCATTTGCCGCCAACAGTCAGCAGAGCAAGATGATCGACTGCAACAAGCAGGCGACCGACAAGAAAGGCGACGACCGCAAGGCGTTTATGAAGAGCTGTCTGTCGGCGTCGCCGGCGGCCGCCTCCGCGCCGATGACCCAGCAGCAAAAGATGACCGCCTGCAATCAGCAAGCGACCGACAAGAAAGGCGACGATCGCAAGTCTTTCATGAAGAGCTGTCTCAGCAACAAGGGCTGAGCGTGCCCGGATCGCACGCCGTGCCGGCCGGCGCGGCGTGCGCAGTTGATCGCGTTGATTGATTGCGTTGATTCGTCGCGTATTACCAAGTTACGCAGTCTGCTTGCCGTTATTGCACTGCACCCAAGCTTTCGATTCGCACCGTCGTCTTTTTCTCATAAGATGGCGCGAAGGCGGCCCCTCACGAATACAAGAAATACGCCATCGGCCGCCACCGTTTCGAGCGAAGCCAGAAGCTTCGCATGGAGGCAATGGATGGCATGGAGACATAAAAACCGCTGGTTCAGGCGGTGGCTCGTGGTGATCACATTCTGGTTCGTGCCGGTGCTGATCGTCGCGGTCAACGAAGTGCGCGAGGAGATGGCGTACAACAAGGTCGATCTCCAGAAGTCGCTCTCGACATGGGAGCTGACCGACCCGCAACGCGCCTCGGGCGCGGCGGCGCGCTGCCACGGCGCGCCTGACGAGGCGCAAGCCGCCGGCTGTCCCGCCGACATCCTCGCGGCCAACGCCGCCCGGCATCAGGGAGCGCTCGACGAATACGCGCATCGCAAAGCGACGCTCGCCGATTATCTATGGCATGCCTTCGTCGGCTATTGGATCGTGCCGGCTGCCTTCCTGCTCGTACTGGGCGTTTTGATCGGCGGAATCCGGCGCGCTTTACGGCGCCCGCAACGCGCGGCGTCGGGCACAGCGTCCGCCGCACCCGGCGAAGTAAAAACGACGACCCATTCTTGAAAGCCGGCCGGGTACGGTCGTTGCTACATGGTGTTGCGGATTTCTCGCAACCGCGGCACCGCCTGTCACGAAAATTGTGCTTGCCTGACAGAAGCCGTTCGGGCGAAAAAGCCGAAGTGGCCGGGAACAGTCGAACCTTCGTCCAAGCTGCAATCTTCTGTGCAATGACAACGAAAGTTTTACGTGATTTACCGTTCCTCTGGCGCTTTTAGGGCCTGATTCGGAGTAAGCTTGAAAATCAAGCTTGCTGTTCCCCGAATGGTGCGGAGCCTGAAAACCTTTGCGTGACAAGGCTTCGAGCGCATGGATGAGGCTGGTCTTTATGGAATGCTGTGCTATAACTTGGCGTGCCTCACCCTCCCGCTCTATGGGGTTTCCCAAATTCCACGATGGAGAAAAATGATGCAAAGACGAAACTTCATGCTCAAGTCGACCGCTGTTCTGGCGCTCGGAGGCCTCGCGCTTGCCGGCTGCACCGCGAACAGAAACAGCGGCTCGGAAGCGGCGGCGGGTGCCGCCGATGACCGCCGCTCGATCGACGCCGACGTCGACAGCACCATCCAGCGTCTCTACGCCACCGTAGGCGGTTCGCGTGAGCTGGTCGCGAAGGCGCGTGGCATTCTGGTGTTCCCGTCGGTGATCCAGGCGGGTTTCATCGTCGGGGCGCAGTACGGCAAGGGGTCGCTGCGGGTGGGTGGCAGCACCGTCGGCTATTACAGCACCACGTCGGGCTCGTTCGGCCTGCAGGCCGGCGCGCAGTCGAAGGCGCTGATCTTCCTGTTCATGACGCAGGACGCACTCGACAAATTCCGCAACTCGGACGGCTGGTCGGCAGGCGCGGACGCGTCCGTGGCCCTCGTCAAGATGGGCGCGAACGGCACGATCGACACGACCACCGCGACGAAGCCGGTCGAGGCCATCGTGCTGACGAACGCCGGTCTGATGGCCGATGTCTCGCTGCAAGGCACGAAGGTGTCGCGCATCAAGTACTGAGCACGTATTGAGCGCGGGTTTCCGCGCGCACGGCACGCAATGACCGCCGTGTGATGCGATCTCCGGATCGCATCACACGGCGGTTTTTTGCTTTGAGGCGAAGGCTAGTGTGAGACGGTTAGGGGGTCGATGCGCGGTCGATCAGCTTGAAACGCGCGCGTTTCTGCGCGCGCACGACGGACTGATACGCCTCGAGATATTCCCGCGCCATCCGGTGCGAGGTGAAGCGCTCTTCGAAGCGTCGGCGCACGCCCTCGCGAGACAACGTGTGCAGACGGTTCACCGCGGCCACCGCGCCGATCTCGTCCTCGACGATGAATCCCGACACGCCCTCGTCCACCACTTCGGGCACCGCGCCGCGATTGAACGCGATGACCGGCGTGCCGCATGCCATCGCCTCGATCATCACGAGGCCGAAAGGCTCCGGCCAGTCGATCGGGAACAGCAGCGCGTGCGCACCCGACAGGAATTCGGCCTTCTGACCGTCGTTGATCTCGCCGACATATTCCACGTACGGCAATTCGAGCAGCGGCGCGATCTCGCGTTCGAAGTATTCGTGATCGGCGGCATCGACTTTAGCGGCGATGCGGATCGGCAGGCCGCAGCGGCCCGCAATGCGGATCGCCGTATCGACGCGTTTTTCCGGCGAGATGCGTCCGAGAAACGCCAGATACTTCTGCTCCACCGGCTGCGGCGTATAGAGCGTGTCGGGCAGCCCGTGATAGACCGTCGTGATCCATTTGGCCTGCGGCAGCGGATGCCGCTGCGAATCCGAAATGGAAATGACCGGCGCGGTGTTGAACGTGTCGAAGACCGGCTGCTGCTCGGGCAGATCGAGACGGCCGTGCAGCGTCGTGACGAACGGCGTGTCCTGACGCTTGAAGAGCGAGAACGAGTAGTAGTCCATGTGGAAATGCAGGACATCGAACTCCTCGGCGCGACGCCGCACCATCTCCATCAACAGCATATGCGGCGCAATACGGTCGCGGATCGCCGGGTCCAGGCGCAATGCGCGCGGCCACACCGGCTCCAGGTTGGCCTTGGTCTGCGAGTCGCCGGTGGCGAACAGCGTGACATCGTGACCTTGCTCGACGAGCGCTTCAGTGAGATAGGACACGACCCGCTCCGTCCCGCCATAGAGCTTCGGCGGCACCGATTCGGTGAGCGGGGCAATTTGCGCAATTCTCATCGTTCTCGTCTCCATGCGGTTCAGCTGCGGCGCGAGCAATACCGTCGCGCGGCGAGCATCGAGTATGACAGCGGGCGTCAAGCGTGGACAACGAGGTTTGCCCTTACGCGTTTTCCTCTCGGCTTGAGGCTCAACGCGCGAGCTAGCCCGCTGCCTGCCGCGCGCAGCGCCGCACGACGAGTTCATTATCGAGTGAGAAAGGCGGCGACGAAGCGCATTCTTGCACTTTCATCGCTCTGTTACAGGCCGGAAACAATCGTTTCGCGCGACGGTTACGGGTGGCGCCGTATCGGTCACGCCTTCGCGTCGCCCCGCAGATCGGCAAGAAAATCGTCGCGCCATACGCCCAGGTTGTGTTTGCGCAGCGCGATCATGTTGGTTTCGTAGCGCTGCTTGCGCTCGGCAAGCGGCATTGCGAGCGCACGCGCTATAGCCTCGCTCGTGCCGACGATATCGTGCGGATTGACCATCATCGCGCCGGTCATTTCGTCGGCGGCGCCCGCGAATTGCGACAGCACCAGCACGCCCGGATCGTCCGGATTCTGCGCCGCGATGTATTCCTTCGCGACGAGATTCATGCCGTCGCGCAGCGGCGTGACGAGCCCAACCTGCGATTCGCGGAACAGCGACATCAGCTTCCAGCGGTCGTAGCGCTGGTTGAGATAGCGGATCGGCGTGTAGTCGAGGCCGGAGTAACGTCCGTTGATGCGCCCTGCCTCGTACTCCAGGTTCTGGCGAATCTGCTGATAAGTCTCGACGTCCGCGCGCGTGGGCGGCGCGATCTGCACGAGCGTGACGTTGCCCCGCCACTCCGGCGACTTCTCCAGGAAATGCTCGAACGCGCGAAAACGCTCGACGAGTCCCTTCGAATAATCCAGCCGGTCCACGCTCATGATGAGCTTGCGGCCTTCGAGGCTTTGCTTCAGGTCCATCACATCCTGACGCGCCTCGCCGCGCTCGGCCTGCTCGGCGATTTCATCGGGAAACACGCCGATGCGATACACGCTGGTCTTGAGCGTGCGGCCGAAGGCTTCGATATGGCCGTCGGGCGTCGCGGTGCCGTGTGCGTGCCGGACGATGTAATCGTGAAACGCGATGCGGTCGCGCTCGGTCTGAAAGCCGACGACGTCATAGCAGCACAGCGATTTGACCAGTTCCTCGTGCGGCGGAATGTTCAACAGAATCTGCGGCGACGGAAACGGAATGTGCAGAAAGAACCCAATGCGGTTCTTGATGCCCGCCGAGCGCAACGCCTCGGCGAACGGAATCAGGTGATAGTCGTGGACCCAGATGATGTCGTCGGGTTCGAGCAGCTTGATCAGCTTGTGCGCAAGCCATGCGTTCACGCGCCGGTAGCCGGCGTATTCGTCGCGATCGTAGACGGCGAGATCGTTGCGATAGTGAAAGACCGGCCACAGCATCGCGTTGGAGAAGCCGCGGTAGTACTGGTCGTAGTCCTTCTTCGGCAGGCCGACGGTCGCGAACGTCACCGCGCCGTCCCGTTCGAGTTTCGGGCCCTGGTTCGCCACGGTTTCGCTCACCACGTCCCCGCTCCAGCCGAACCAGACGCCGCCGCTGTCCTTCAGCGCGCCGAAGACGCCGACGGCGAGCCCGCCTGCGGAGCCCTTGGTTTCGGTCGGCGTGGCGACCCGGTTGGATACGACGACGAGACGACTCATATGCGTTCCTTTCCTCTTCGAATGTGCGGGGCTTCAGGATAACCCTGAATTTATCGACCGGAAAATGCCGTGTGGGTTTCCGCGAATTCCGTCGGCCGGCTTCACCCTCTTTTGCCCGGCGCCGGCGCGGTCGATGCCGCCGCGTGCGCGCGAGCGTCCGGCCCGCCCGGCTCACCGCGGCTTGCAACCGGGTCCGCCGGCGTATTCGCCGTATTCGCGGATGCAGGCTCCGGGCCTGCCCGTTCGAGCGGCGGTGCGAAATCGACGTGGCGATCTTTGTCGGTCGACAAATCTGCCCGCGCGCGCGGCAGATATTGCGGATACGCCGCCTGCACGAAGTTCACGAGCCCTTCGCGCACGCGGCAGCGCAAATCCCAGTTGAGCGCCGAATCGAAGGAACTGACGAGCGCGCGCAGTTGTAGCGCGCGGTCGGTGGCGTCGGTGACTTGCAGAACCTGCACGCGGCCGTCCCATTCCGGCGCGTGGGCGAGAATCCGCTCCAATTCCTCGCGCAGCGGCGCGATCGGCATCCGGTAATCCACATAGAGAAACACCGTGCCGATGATCTGCGAGCTGTTGCGCGTCCAGTTCGTGAACGGATTCTCGATGAACCACTGCAACGGCACGATCAGCCGCCGCTGATCCCAGATGCGGATCGACACATAGGTGCCCGTGATCTCCTCCACGCGTCCCCATTCGCCCTGAATGACGACGACATCGTCGAGGCGAATGGGCTGCGACAGCGCGATCTGCAGCCCGGCGATCAGATTGCCGAGCACCGGCCGCGCGGCGATCCCGGCGACCAGACCGGCAACGCCCGCCGACGCCAGCAGGCTCGCGCCGATCTGCCGCACGCTCGGGAACGCCATGAGCGCCGCGCCGAAACCGATGATCACGATCACCACCATCACCGAGCGCGCCAGCACGCGCGCCTGCGTGTGGATGCGGCGCGCGTTGAGGTTGTCGTCCGTGTCGAGCGGATGCGCCTGCACGATCGCCTCGCCCACCGCGCCCGCCGAGCGCGCCGCGAGGAAGGTGAGCGCGCCGATCAGCGCGACGGTTTCGACATCGCGCAGCACGCCGATCAACGGCAGCGTATCCGGCGCCTCGAAGATCACGAAACCGAGCCCGAGGAAGATCAGCAGAACCAGCGCGGGCGTGTCGATGTAGCGCAGCACGACGCTCATCAGCGGATACGGCCGCGCGATGCGCGTCAGAATGCGCGCGCCGATGCGATGCACGCCCACCGCGACCGCCACGGCAATCGCCGCGACGACCAGCGCGCCCGGCCAGGTGCCGAGCGGCCGTTCGGCCAGGTCGAGGAAGTGATCGAATGATTGCATGAGCGTCGCGGGATCGGCCTCGTGAAAGTGAACACGGCGAGGTGGATACGGCGGTCGCGGCGCGCGGCTGCGCGGGCGGCGCGATGTTGCAATGAACGTTGCGTTGAACGTTGCGTCGGTCTTGGCTCAACGACGACGCCCGGGCATCAAACGAGCTTCAGCGTTCCGCCTTGCAGGGAAACGCCTTGCCCAGGCCGAGCGAGACCATTGTGGTCGCGTTGAAGTCGGCCTTGTCCGGATTGTTCGCGATGTACTTGCGCACCGCGTCCGTGAGCTGCTGCGGCTTCACGTCGGCCGGCAGGCAAAAGTACTGGCCGACCTGCGGCCCGGAAGTTCCGCCGATTGCCTCGATCGTGTTGTAGATGCCGTCCGCCGCGCCTTCGATATACGCCGCGCAGGCGGTGCGCGAGTTGGGATCCGTTTTGGTGCAGAGCTTGTTCAGATCGTTGCCGGTAAACGCGAACGCGCACACAGGCGTGGCGAGAACGCAGGCGATGACGAATTCCCGCAGCATGATCTTCCTTTTATGTTGAGCGGCGGCTTAATTGCAGCGATAGGTGCGGGACGTGCGGCGGCCGCGCCCGACCGCCGCGCGTCCCTGAATGGAAAACTGCGCTGCGCTATTTTGCACCGTTTGGCGCGCTTTGCGCAGCACCGCCTTGCATCGAATCGAGACGCGCCTGCAGGCCCTCGGCGACATCCTTTTCGCTGTACTTGCGCGCGAAGTCGACGGCCGTCATGCCGATCTGATTCTTGATGCGCAAGTCCGCGCCTTCGTCGAGCAGCAGCTTGCAGGTGGACAGATGCCCGCCGCGCGCAGCCATCATGAGCGGCGTCGTGCCATTGGGCGAACCCGAGTCGATATAGGCCGAATGGTCGACGAGAAGCTTCACGATGTCGTCATGACCGTTGGTGGCCGCGTAATGCAGCGGCGTCCAGCCCTTCTTGTTCACTTCGGCATCCTTCGCGATCAGCAGGTTCACGAAGGCGGCGTCGCCGTTGAGCGCGGCGAGCATCATCGCGTTTTCGCCGGCGGGGTCGAGCTTTTCGAGGTCCGTCTTCGGATTGTCGGCGAGCAACTGGCCGACCTTGTCCGATTTCTCGCGCGCCGCGATCACGAGGATCGGCGTGCCGGTGTTGTCGACCGTATTCGGGTCCGCGCCCTGGGCAAGCTGCTTCTTGACCTCCGAGACATCGTCGAACTTGACCGCCTTGATGAGCGAGTCCACGGAGGCGGCCCAGACCGGCTGCGCGACGGCGCACGCGGCGAGCAGCGCGCCCGCGACGAGACCGCGCACGGCGGCGCCCGCTCGCGCGGCGCGCACGGAGGAAACGTTTGGCGCGCACGCCATGGACGAAGTGGAAACCATCGACGAATTGTTCATAAGAGACCTTCGGATTGCCTTGAAACAGGTTTGCGCTCAGGCGGCGGGCCACCCGAGCCGGAGATCACGCCGGCCGCGCGATCTTGAAGAGCCGGAAGAAATTCTCGGTAGTTGCCTGCGCGACGGTTTCTTCCGGCTGCTCGCGCAACTGCGCGATGAAACGTCCGACATAACTCACGTACGCGGGTTCATTCGGCTTGCCGCGATACGGCACGGGCGCGAGATACGGCGAATCGGTTTCGATGAGCAGCCGCTCGAGCGGTACACGCTGCGCGACTTCCTGCACGTCGGTGGCTTTCTTGAACGTGACGATGCCGGACAGCGAAATATGAAAGTTCTGCGCGAGCGCCGCCTGCGCGACTTCCCACGTCTCGGTAAAGCAATGCATGACGCCGCCCGGCACGCCGGCGCGCTCTTCCGCCATGATGCGCAGCGTGTCTTCCGACGACGAGCGCGTATGGATGATGAGCGGCTTGCCGGTCGCGTGCGCCGCGCGGATATGCGTGCGAAAGCGCTCGCGCTGCCACTCCATGTCGGCGATGCTGCGCCCTTCCAGACGATAGTAGTCGAGCCCGGTCTCGCCGATCGCGCACACCTTCGGGTGCGACGCGAGTTCGGCCAGTTCGGCGACGCTCGGCTCCTTCGCGTCTTCGTGATCGGGATGCACGCCGACCGACGCATAGACGTTCTCGTACCGCTCCGCGATGGCGAGCACCGAAGGCAGCGTTTCCAGATCGACCGACACGCACAGCGCATGCGTGACCGAGTGTGCGCGCATGTTGTCGAACACGTCGGGCAGGCGGTCGCCGAGCCCTTCGAAATTGATGTGGCAATGCGAATCGACGAACATCCGGTGCTCCCTAGTGCACTTGCTGCGACGCGGCCCGTTGCGCATCGAGACGCAAGCCGAGAATCACGAGATCGCGCTCGACGCCGTCCAGCACCGCGACGCGCGGCAACGTGCCCCAGATGTCGAAGCCGAACCCGGCGAAAAGCTTCATGCTCGCCTCGTTATGACCGAAGACGAAACCGAGCACGGTATCCACATCGAGCGACGGCGCGCGATCCAGTGCCTCGCGCAGCAACTTCCTGCCGAGACCTTTGCCGCGCGTGCGTTCGTCCAGATAGATGCTGACTTCGACCGTGCGCGCGTACGCCGGACGGCCGTAGAAATCGGAAAAGCTCAGCCACGCGATGATCTCGCCGTGTTGCTCCACGACCCACAGCGGCCGCGCCTGCGGGCTATGCGCCCCAAACCAGGCGATGCGGCTCTCGACCGTGACGGGATCGAGATCCGCGGTGACCTGGCGCGAGGCGATCGTCGAATTGTAGATGGCGACGATGGCGGGCAGATCGTCGAGCGTGGCGTCGCGGTAATCAAGACTCATGGTTGTGCGGATGAATGACGTCAGGCCGTATAAATCCCGCGATACGCGAGAAACAGTTCTTCGAACACGAGGCGCGCGTTGAGCGGATGATTTTCCACGGCGCGCTGCCGCGTGACGGTTTTGATGTAGCGCGCGAGCGCCGCGGGGTCGGCGCTTTGCGCGCAGCGGGCAAGCGCCTTGCCCGCGCCGGGAAAATAGCGCGGCCGGCTCGCCGTGCGTTGCGCGAGCAGATCGTAGAGCCAGCGTTGCAGCCAGCCGAGCACCAGCGGCACCGGCAGCTTTTGCAGATTCTCGCCGCAGGCGAAGGCGTCGCAGTTCGGGCCGGCGGCGAGTTGCGCGAGTGTGAAGTCGCGCAAGGCGCGATTTTCGTCGCTTGCCAGTGCGAGCGCCGCGAGCGGTGCGCCGCCCGCCTGGGCGAGCAGACCGGCGGGATCGTCGACGCCTTGCGCCGCAAGCCATGTCTGCGCGGCGTCAGGTTGCGGGACGCTCATCGGCCACTGACGGCAGCGGCTGATGATGGTCGGCAACAATCGGTCGATGCGCGCCGACACCAGCAGAAACACCACGCCCGCAGGCGGTTCCTCGAGCGTTTTCAAAAGCGCGTTCGCTGCCGCGACGTTCAGCGCCTCGGCCGGATACAGCAGCACGACGCGCATGCCGCCGCGATGCGAGCCCACGCCGCAGAAATCCAGCAGCGCGCGCACCTGCTCGATCTTGATTTCCTTGCTGGGTGTGCGGGTTTTTTTGCCTTCGTCGCCGTCGGCTTTATCGGCGGGGGCGTCGGCGGTGTCGTTGCCGGCGGCCGCAAGACCCGCGAGCGCTTCCGGCAACACGGCGCGATAGTCCGGATGGTTGCCTTGCGAAAACCACAGGCAGGCCGGGCACGTGCCGCACGGCTCGCCGTTCGTGGCGGGGTTCTCGCACAGCAGCCCCTTCGCCAGATGCTGCGCGAACTGAAGCTTGCCGATGCCCGCTTCGCCATGCAGCAGCAGCGCATGCGGCCAGTGTGCGCGCAGTTGCTGCAGGCGCTGCCAGTCGTCCGTTTGCCAGGGGTAGATCATTGTTCTATGCAATCAGATGCTTGCGACCACTTCTTCGAGTTTTTCGCGAATATCGCCGATGCTTCGCGTCGAATCGACGATGAAAAAGCGCTCCGGCGACTCCGCCGCTCGGCGCAGATATTCGCTGCGGGTGCGCTCGAAAAACGCCTCCGATTCGCTCTCGAACTTGTCCGGCGCGCGGGCGGACGAGCGGCGCTCGCTCGCCGTGTCGGTCGGCACGTCGAAAAGCACGGTCAGATCGGGCTGAAAACCGCCCTGCACCCAGCGCTCCAAGGCTTCCAGCTTGTCGCGCGGCAAGCCGCGGCCACCGCCTTGATAGGCGAAAGTCGCATCGGAAAAACGGTCCGACAGCACCCAGTCGCCGCGTGCGAGTGCCGGCTCGATCACCTGCGCGAGATGCTCGCGGCGCGCCGCGAACATCAGCAGCGCTTCGGTTTCGAGGTCCATCGGCTGATTCAGCAGGATGCCGCGCAGCGTTTCGCCGAGCGGCGTGCCGCCGGGCTCGCGCGTCATGACGACCTGACGGCCGTGCGCGGCGAGCCTGGACGCGAGTTGCTCGCGAAACCAGTCCAGATGGGTGGTCTTGCCCGCGCCGTCGATGCCTTCGAACGTGATGAACTTGCCCCGCACCATCATTGACCCCGGATGTATTTGTCGACGGCCTTGTTGTGGTCGCCCAGATTGTCGGAAAAGATGCTGCTGCCGTCGCCGCGGGAAACGAAGTACAGCGCGTTGCTCGCGGCGGGATTGAGCGTGGCGTTCAGCGCGGCCACGCCGGGCAGCGCGATCGGAGTGGGCGGCAGACCCATGCGCGTGTAGGTATTGTACGGAGTGTCGGTCTGCAGGTCCTTTTTCTTCAGACGGCCGCTGTATGTCTGGCCGAGGCCGTAGATCACGCTCGGATCGGTTTGCAGCGGCATGCCCATGCGCAGCCGGTTCACGAAGACCGCCGCGACGAACGGCCGGTCCGTCGCGCGCCCCGTCTCCTTCTCGACGATCGACGCCATGATCAGCGCCTCATAAGGCGTCTTGTAAGGCAGATTCTGCGCGCGCGTGTTCCACGCTTCGGTCAGGTGCGTCTGCATCAGCCGGTACGCGCGCTTGTAGACGGCCAGATCGCTCGTGTTTTTGTCGAAGAGATAGGTGTCGGGGAAGAACAGCCCTTCGGCCGATGCCTTGTCCACTTCGGCCGCGCCGATTGCCCGCAGGAGATCGATGTCGCTCATGCCGGCGGTGTCGTGCTTGAGCGCGGGATTGCCGTCGAGTTCGTTGCGCATTTTCTGCAGCGTCCAGCCTTCGATGACGGTCGCGACGTACTCGTTCACGTCGCCGCGCGCGATCTTCTGCAGCACTTCGTAAGGCGTGATGCCGCTTTTGAAAGCATAGTTGCCCGATTTCAGTTGCGCGGACAGGCCGAGCGCGCGCGTCATCAGCACGAAAAGCTGCGGCTCGACGGGCACGCCGCCGCGATTCAACTGGGCGCTCACGCTGCGCAGGCTGCTATGGGGTTTGATGGTGACGTCGAGTTCGGGCGTCGAAAGCTCCATCGGGCGGTTGGCCCACCACCAGACGCCGCCCGCGACCGCTGCCGCGAGCATCGCGACCAGCACCGCCGCCACGACGCATTTCTTGAAGAAGGTCATGCGAAACACGCTTGAGATAAGACCAATATAATAACTTGCCACCTGCGCGGGAGGCACGGAGTCGTTTCCGTTGCCCGCGCCCGCAACACCGAATGAACCGCCGCGCGCCGCATTCGCGCGCGTACCTAGCCGCATTGACAGCCCGCCACCTCATGAATTCCCACGACACAGCGCCCGCCTCCTCCGATTTCGACGCCGTCAAGACCGGCGGCGCCTACATGCCGCTCACGCAATTCGGAGTGATCGACGTCAAGGGCGAAGACGCCGCCTCTTTTCTGCACAGCCAGATCACCAACGACGTCCAGCATCTCGATGCCTCGACCGCGCGTCTCGCGGGCTACTGTTCGCCGAAGGGACGTCTTCTCGGTTCGTTCCTGATGTGGCGCACGGCCGACGCCGTGCGTCTGCTGATCGCGCGGGACGTGCAGCCCGCCGTGCAGAAGCGCCTGTCGATGTTCGTGCTGCGCGCGAAGGCGAAACTCTCCGATGCGACGCCCGAAGTCGCCGCGGTCGGTTTCGCGGGCGACGTGCGCGCGGCGCTGTCCGGCATCTTCGATGCGCTGCCGGACGGCGTGCACGTGAAAGTCGAAGGCCCGCACGGCGCGCTGATCCGCGTGCCGGATGCGGCGAATCGTCCGCGTTTTCTGTGGGTCGGACCGAAGGCCGAAGTCGAAGCGCATTTGGCCGGTCTCGACGAAAAGCTCACGCGCGTGCCCGAATCGATGTGGGACTGGCTCGATATCCACGCGGGCGAGCCGCGCATCACGCAGGCGACGGTCGAGCAATTCGTCCCGCAGATGGTCAATTTCGACGTGCTGGGCGGCGTGAACTTCAAGAAAGGCTGCTATCCGGGTCAGGAAGTCGTCGCGCGCAGCCAGTATCGCGGCACGATCAAGCGTCGCACGGCGCTCGCCCACGCCGACACGGCGGCGCCCGGCGTCGAGCTGTTCCATGCGGACGACCCCGGCCAGCCGTGCGGTCTCGTCGTCAACGCGGCGCCGGCGCTGGGCGGCGGCGTGGACTGTCTCGTCGAAATCAAGCTGGCGGCGCTGGCGAGCGGCTCGGTGCACGTCGGCGCGGCCGATGGCCCGGCGCTCACCTTCGTGCCGCTGCCCTACGCCTTTCCCGCCGACGTTTGAGACTTCGCACCCATGTGTCTGATCGTCTTCGACTGGCAACCTGCGGCGTCGCAGGACAACGGCCGCGCGTTGCTGACGCTTTCGGCCAATCGCGACGAGTTCTTTCGCCGCGATGCCGAGCCGATGCACTGGTGGACCGACGCGCCGGGCGTGCTCGCGGGCCGCGATCTGACGGGCGGCGGAACGTGGCTCGGCGTTTCGCGCGACGGCCGCTTCGCCGCGCTGACGAATTTTCGCGCGCCCGCCGAGGTGCGCCCGAATGCGCCGACGCGCGGCACGCTCGTGAGCGCGTTCCTCGCGGGCGAGCGCATGGCCCCGCTCGACTATCTCGGGCGCGTGGCGCAGGAAGGTCATCGGTATAACGGGTTCAATCTGCTGTGCGGAGATTTCACGCGGCGCGAGCTCGGCTGGTTCGGCAATCGTGCCGATGCGCCGCCCGCGTTGCTCGATGCAGGCGTGCACGGCTTGTCGAACAGCTTGTTGAACACGCCGTGGCCGAAGCTCGTTGCGCAGCGCGAGGCCTTGTGCGATCTGATCCACGCCGACGAACATCCGTCGCTCGACGTGCTCATCGCAACGTTGCGCGATCCGCGCATCGCTGCTGACGAGCACTTGCCCGCGACGGGCATTTCGATCGAACGCGAACGCGTGCTGTCGGCGGCGTTCATCGAAACGCCGGAGTACGGCACGCGCAGCACGACGGCGTTGCGCGTGAATCCGTCGGCGCACGGTCTGTCGATGGAGATCAAGGAGCGCAGCGACGACGACGGTTCGCATCGCATCGTGCGGCCCGGGGCGTTCGAGCGGGCCTTTGCGTTTGAATTTGCATTCGCAATCGACGGCTGAGCTTTAAGCGAACGCCGCGCGCAGCGCGTTCACGGCGTCCGCATGCGCGTGCGCCACGTCCGGCACGAAGCCGCCCATCTTGAAGAACTCGTGGATCATGCCTTCGTAGCGCGCGAGCGTGACCGGCACGCCGGCTTTTTTCAGCATGTCCGCAAACGCCACGTCTTCGTCGTAGAGCGGATCGTGATCTGCTGCGGCAATCCACGCGGGCGCCACGCCCTTGTAATCCGGCACGCCGCCTGCCGCGTCGAGCGGTGCGAAGCGCCAGTCGTCGCGATCGCGCTCGTCGCGCACGTATTGTTCGAAGAACCACTGTATCGTCTCGCCCGACAGCAAATAGCCCTCCGCCAGCCGCGCGTGCGACGCACTCCGCTGCCACGCGCTCGTGCCCGGATAGATCAGCAGTTGCAGCCGCAAGTCGATGCCCGCATCACGCGCAAGCACCGCGCATACGATCGCGAGCGTCCCGCCCGCGCTGTCGCCGCCGATGGCAAGGCGCGTGGCATCGATGCCGAGCGTCGGCGCCTCGCGCGCGAGCCATTGCAGCGCATCGAAGGCATCGTGGACGGCGACCGGAAACCGGTGCTCGGGCGCGAGCCGGTAATCGACCGAGACGACCGCGCAGCCCGCATCGTGCGCGAGCTTGCGGCACAGCGCGTCGTGCGTCGCCACGCTGCCGACCGTGAAGCCGCCGCCATGCAGATACATCAATCCGGCGCACGGCTCGGCCCAGCTCGGCTCGACCGGCTGATACACGCGTACGCCGATCGTTTCGCCGTCGCGCACAGGCACGCGCATGTCTTCGACGCTGAACATCGGCAGGGGCGCGATATCGAGAATCTGCGCGCTCATTGCGTAGGCGGCGCGCGCCTCTTGCGGCGTGAGCGTGTGATACGGCGGCCGATTGGCCCGCGCGACCATATCGAGGATTTGCGCGATCTTGGGATTGAGCGGCATCGGCGGCATCGATCAAAAAGGCGTCTGGGGGACAGGATGATGCCACGAAGCGCGAGCGTTTCACCCGCGCTTGAACGACATCGGATCGCTCGGGTTGCGCAGTTGCGCGATATCGTCGAGCCGCAATTGCACCGACGCCATGATGTTCGGATGCGAAATCACGTAGAAACGCCCTTCGCGCACGGCATCGAAAGTCAGTGCGGCGATGTCGCGTGCCGAGAGCTTGCCGCCCTCCACCGCCTTCGTCAGTTGCCGCGCCGCGAGCTTTTGCGAGGACGTGTACGGCGTGTCGTTGGCGAGCGCCTCGGGCCGCGAGCGTTCGGCGTTCGCGATGCCGGTCGGCACGAACGCCGGACACAGCAGCGACACGCCGATCGACGACGCACCCGCCAGCCGCAAGTCGTGATAGAGCGTCTCCGTCAGCGCGACGACCGCATGCTTGGACGCGTTGTAGACGCCCATCGCGGGCGCGGCGAGCAAGCCCGCCACCGACGCCGTATTGACGATATGCGCCGGTTCGTTCTGTTCGAGCATGATCGGCACGAACGCGCGCAGGCCGTTCGCGATGCCCATCACGTTCACGCCGAAGACCCATTGCCAGTCGTTCGCGCTGTTCTCCCAGACGAAGCCGCCCGCGCCGACGCCCGCATTGTTGAAGAGCAGATGCACGCCGCCGAATGCGTCGAGCGCGGCGCGTGCGAGCGCATCGACCTGTGCGGCGTCGGCTACGTCCGCCGTGACGCCGATTGCGTCCGCGCCCTGCGCGCGCAGGGCATCGACCGTGGCGGCGAGGCCGGCGGTATCTAGATCGGCGAGCACGAGCTTCATGCCGAGCGCCGCGCCCGCGAGCGCGAATTCCCGGCCGAAGCCGCTACCCGCGCCGGTGATGACGGCGACCTTGCCTGCGAAACGATCCACGCGCGCTCCTTGGGTTAAGCCCCCGGTTAGACGAGCTTCACCAGTTGCTTGCCGAAGTTCTTCCCGCGCAGCAGGCCGAGGAACGCTTCGGGCGCGTTGTCGAGCCCTTCGGCAATGCTCTCGCGAAAATGCAGCTTCTTCGACGCGACGCGCTCGCCGAGTTCCTTGAGCGCCTGCGGCCACACTTCCATGTGTTCGCTCACGATGAAGCCCTGCAGCTTGAGCCGCTGCGTCAGAAGGAATCGCGGCGCCTTGAGCGGCAACGGCGCGCCGTCGTAGCCGGAAATCATGCCGCACAGCGCAATGCGCCCGAACGCGTTCATGCGCGCGAGCACGGCATCGAGCACTTCGCCGCCGACGTTTTCGAAATAGCCATCGATGCCATTCGGCGCGGCGACCTTCAGGTCGTCGTGCAGCTTGCTCGCCTTGTAGTCGACGCACGCATCGAAGCCGAGCGTGTCGACGACATAGCGGCACTTCTCCGCACCGCCCGCGATGCCCACGACGCGGCATCCGGCCGCCTTCGCCAGTTGCCCGACGACGCTGCCCACCGCGCCGCTCGCCGCCGACACGGCGACCGTCTCGCCCGCTTTCGGCTCGATGATGCGGTTGAGGCCATACCACGCCGTCACGCCCGGCATGCCGACCGCGCCGAGATAGGCGGACAGCGGCACGTGCGACGCATCGACCTTGTTGAGGCCGCGTCCGTCGGACGTGCCGTATTCCTGCCAGCCGAACATGCCGACGACGCTGTCGCCCGCCTTGAACGCCGCGTTGCGCGACTCGGTCACGACGCCGACAGTGCCGCCGATCATCACTTCGTTGAGCGGCTGCGGCGCGGCGTAGGATTTGGCGTCGTCCATGCGTCCGCGCATGTACGGGTCGAGCGACAGGTAGTGATTGCGCACGCGCACTTCGCCCTCGGCGAGCGGCGCAAGCGGCGTCTCGACCAGTTTGAAGTTCGACACCGACGCCTCGCCTTGCGGCCTCGAGACGAGCAATATCTGGCGATTGATCTGTGCGTCTGCCATGCGAGTTCTCCTTGACTGATGCATCACTGATGCCGGCGGGTTCAGGCGTCGCTCGGACCGGGCGTGGCCTTGGGATCGGAGCGCATCTTTTGCCGGACGATGTCGCGGCCCACCGCGAGCCGCTTCATGTATTTGAATGTGCCGAGCGCCTTCGCGACGAAATGGCCTTCGCTGTCGCGGATCTCGCCTTCGCAATAGGCCATGGTCGTCGAGCGATGCAGCACGCGCCCATAGCCGCGCAATTCGCCGCGTCCGGGCTGCATGAAATTCACTTTCATTTCGACGGTCACGACGCCGATACCGTCGCCCGCGACGCTGCGCGCGGCGAGCGCGAGTGCGGCATCGAGCAAGGTCATCGTGACGCCGCCGTGCGCGATGCCCCAGGTGTTCAGGTGCGCGTCCTTGAGCGGCATGCGCACTTCGCTTTCGCCGTCGGCGGCCTTGACGAGATCGACGCCGAGCATATCGATGAACGGGCTTTCGATCGAAACGCCGCTCGCGCCGGGTTGGGAAGTGGACATCGCGCTCACACTTCGTAGTCGACGCACTGACGCTCTTCGCGGATCGCCGCGACGAAGTCCTTCAGCGCCTGATGCTTCGGATGAACCTGATAGGCTTCGAGCGCGGCGTGGTCGTCGAAATCCGAGACGAGCACGACGTCGTACGTGCAATCGAAGCCCGGCTGCGCGGTGCCGACTTCGAAGTGTCCCTGCCCTTTCACGATACTGCGGCAGGTTTCGAGTTTCGCCTTCAGTTTCTGCGCGTTCTCGGCGCGGCTCGCGCCCTCGGCGTTTTCCTTCAGTTTCCACATGACGATGTGACGTAGCACGGCGGCTCCTGTGATCGATCGAGAACTGAAGCGTAGCAAAAATCGCCCGGCATCGATGGACGCGCGCAACTCAGGCACAACCCTCACACGATTTCGAAGAGGCCCGCCGCGCCCTGCCCGCCGCCGATGCACATCGTCACCACGACGAACTTCGCGCCGCGCCGCTTTCCTTCGATGAGCGCGTGCCCCGTGAGCCGCGCGCCCGACACGCCGTACGGATGGCCGACCGCGATCGCGCCGCCGTTCACGTTCAGACGCTCGTCGGGAATGCCCAGGCGGTCGCGGCAATAGAGCACTTGTACGGCGAACGCCTCGTTCAGCTCCCACAAGCCGATGTCGTCGACGGACAGCCCCGCGCGCTTCAAAAGCTTCGGCACCGCGAACACCGGACCGATGCCCATCTCGTCAGGCTCGCAGCCCGCGACCGCGAAGCCCCTGAAAATGCCGAGCGGGCTCAGGCCTTCTTTCTCGGCGAGCGTCGCGCTCATCACGACGCAGGCGGACGCGCCATCGGAAAACTGGCTCGCGTTGCCCGCCGTGATGACGCCGCCCGGCATCGCCGTGCGAATTTTCGCGACGCCGTCAAGCGTGGTGTCGGCGCGAATGCCTTCGTCGGCGGCGAGCGTCACTTCCTTCGTGTAGAGGCGGCCGGTCGCCTTGTCGGCGACGCCGGCGAGCACGGTGATGGGCACGATCTCATCGTCGAATTTTCCTGCCGCCTGCGCCGCCGCGGCGCGTTGCTGCGAGCGCACGCCGTATTCGTCCTGCCGCTCTTTCGATATCTCGTAGCGTTTCGCGACGTTCTCGGCGGTCTGCAACATCGACCAGTAGATTTCCGGCTTGTGCTCGTCGAGCCAGCCGTCCTTGAGCATGTGACGGTTCATCTCGTTCTGCACGCACGAGATCGACTCGACGCCGCCCGCGACATACACGTCGCCCTCGCCCGCGATCACGCGCTGCGCGGCGAGCGCGATGGTCTGCAAGCCCGACGAGCAGAAGCGGTTCACCGTCATGCCCGGCACCGACACCGGCAGGCCCGCGCGCAAACCGATCTGCCGCGCGATGTTCATGCCGGTCGCGCCTTCCGGATTCGCGCATCCCATGATGACGTCCTCGACGCGCGCCGGATCGATGCCCGCACGCTCGACGACCGCCCGCGTCACGTGGCCGCCGAGCGTCGCGCCGTGAGTCATGTTCAGCGCGCCGCGCCACGATTTGGCGAGCGCCGTGCGCGCCGTCGATACGATCACTGCATCGGTCATGTCGTCTCCCTTGCTGTTATGTCTTGCGAACTCACGCGCTTGACGCCCGCGTCGTCCATGTCCTGCCACGCGCGTGCGAGCGAGCCGTTTAAATCGATCGCGCGGCACGCATCTTCGATCACGCG
The DNA here is from genome assembly GCF_000402035.1 of Caballeronia insecticola. Taxonomy (GTDB): domain Bacteria; phylum Pseudomonadota; class Gammaproteobacteria; order Burkholderiales; family Burkholderiaceae; genus Caballeronia; species Caballeronia insecticola. The sequence continues at coordinate 1,432,179 of NC_021287.1, read as the reverse complement.
CACCTCGAAGCCTGCCTCGCGCGCATCGAGCGCGGACCACGCGACGCAATAGTCCGTGGCCAGTCCCGCGAGCCAGATGCGTTGCGCGCCGACATCGCGCAGATAGCCGGCGAGGCCCGTGGGCGTCACGCGATCTGCTTCGAGAAACGCCGAATAGCTGTCGACGTGCTCGTGATGCCCCTTGCGCACGACGAGCCGCGCCTGCGGCACATGCAGATCGCGATGCAACGCTGCGCCTTCGGTGTCCTGCACGCAGTGCACCGGCCACAGCACCTGTTCGCCGTAGGGCAGCGTCATGGTCTCGAACGGCGCGCGGCCCGCGTGATTCGCCGCGAAGGACACGTGCGAGCGCGGATGCCAGTCCTGCGTCAGCACGACATGCGAGAACGCGCGCGCGAGCCGGTTGATGACCGGCACGACCTCATCGCCGCGCGCGACAGCCAGCGCCCCGCCCGGCATGAAGTCGTATTGAACGTCCACGACGAGGAGCACATCTTCGACGGGTTTGATCATGTTGGATTGCTCAGCCATTGAAGCGGCCGGCGCTCGCCGCGAGTTCGCTCACGCGCGCGGCCGGCTGCCACGCTTCGCCGTTCGGCTGCTGCGCGTACTTGCGTATCGCGCGTTCGACGTTGTAGAGGCCGACCGTGTCCGCATAGAGCATCGGGCCGCCGCGCCAGAGCGGAAAACCGTAGCCCGTCAGATAGACCATGTCGATGTCCGACGCCTTCGCGGCGATCCCTTCTTCGAGAATCTTCGCGCCTTCGTTGACGAGCGAGAAAACGAGACGCTCGACAATTTCCTCGTCGCCGATCCTGCGCCGCGCGGCGCCCTGTTCCTGCGAATACGCGAAGATCATTTCATCCACGGCTTTCGACGGCAGCGCGTCACGCCTGCCCGGCTCGTAGTCGTACCAGCCCGCGCCGGTCTTCTGCCCGAAGCGGCCCATCTCGCATAAGCGATCAGCGACGCGCGAATAGCGCAGATCCGGCTGCTCCCGGTAACGGCGCTTGCGAATCGCCCAGCCGATGTCGTTGCCCGCGAGATCGCTCATGCGGAACGGGCCCATCGCGAAGCCGAACTTTTCGATCGCGCGATCGATCTGCGCGGGCAGCGCGCCTTCTTCCAGCATGAAAAGCGCCTGACGAATGTACTGCTCGACCATGCGATTGCCGATGAAACCGTCGCACACGCCCGACACGACCGCCGTCTTGCGGATCTTCTTCGCGAGCTGCATGACGGTCGCGAGCACGTCCTTGGCGGTCTTCTCGCCGCGCACGACTTCGAGCAGCTTCATTACGTTGGCCGGGCTGAAGAAGTGCATGCCGATGACATCGTCCGGACGCCTCGTGAAAGCCGCGATACGGTTCAGATCGAGCGTCGAAGTGTTCGATGCCAGAATCGCGCCGGGTTTGGCGATTTCATCGAGCTGGCGGAACACCTGTTCCTTCACGCCCAGTTCCTCGAACACCGCTTCGATGATCAGGTCCGCGTGCGCGAGATCGTCGTAGGCGAGCGTCGGCTGGATGAGCGCCATGCGCGCCTCGAGCTTGTCCTGCGTGAGCTTGCCCTTTTTGGCCTGCGCTTCGTAATTTCGGCGGATCGTGGCGATGCCGCGATCGAGCGCATCCTGTTTCGTCTCCAGCAGCACGACGGACAAGCCCGCGTTGAGGAAGTTCATCGCGATGCCGCCGCCCATCGTTCCCGCGCCGACCACACCGATGCGCTCGATCTTTCTGACGGGTGTATTCGACGGCACGTCGGCAATCTTGCCCGCCGCGCGCTCGCCGAAGAACGCGTGCCGCAGCGCGCGGCTCTCGGGCGTCTGCACGAGCGCGAGAAAGCATTCGCGCTCGAACGCGAGACCGCGCTCGAAGCCTTCCTGCACGCCCTTTTCGATTGCGTCGATGCACTTGTGCGGCGCCGGAAAGTGCTTCGCGACCGCCGCGACGCTGTTTCTCGCGAACTGGATAAAGCCCTCGGCGTTCGGATGCTCGATCGGTCGATTGCGTACCTTCGGATGCGGGCCTTCTCTGTCCGCGGCGCGCCTGGCGAACCGGAGCGCCGCATCGAGCAGATCGCCGTCGGCGATTTCGTCGAAGAGCGCGGTCTGCGCGAGCGTCTCGGACAGCACCGGCGCGCCCGCGACGATCATGTTCAGCGCCGTCTCCAGACCGACTGCGCGCGGCAGCCGTTGCGTGCCGCCCGCGCCGGGCAACAGGCCGAGCTTCACTTCGGGCAGCGCGATCTGCGCGCCCGGCGCGGCAATCCGGTAATGCGCGCCGAGCGCGAGTTCGAGGCCGCCGCCCATCGCGACAGCGTGAATCGCCGCGATTACGGGCTTCGCGCTCTCCTCGACCGCCTCGATCACGGTCATGAGCGTCGGCTCCTGCGTGGCCTTCGGCGTGTTGAATTCGGTGATGTCCGCGCCGCCCGAAAACGCCTTGCCCGCGCCGATGAGAACGAGAGCGCGCACGTTCGCATCGCCATTCGCGCGCTCGACGCCTTCGAGGATACCGAGACGCGTCGAGTGCCCGAGCCCGTTTACCGGCGGATTATCGAGCGTGATGACGGCGACGCCGTCGCGGACCGCATAGTCCACAGCCATGAGCGTGTCTCCTTCCAAACAGATAAAAGCGGGTAAAGGCGGGCAAGAGCGGATAAGCCCGATTATGAAGTCGGATCGATGCAGAATACACAAAAAAGCACGATCGTTCAATTGATGATTGTGCGTGCCGGAAATGGAAAAACCCCGGCGCCGCGCGCAGGCGGAGCCGGGGTTTTCAGGGAGAAGGCCGCGTCAGACGGAATTCTCGGTCGCGCTCGGCAGCACGTAATCGCGATATTGCTCGCGCAGCCGCACCTTCTGCAGCTTGCCGGTCGCCGTGTGCGGCAACTCCTGCGCGAACACGACGTCGTCCGGAATCCACCACTTCGCGACCTTGCCCTCGAAATGCGCGAGCAGTTCCTCGCGCGTGACGGTGGCAGCGGGCTTCAGCACCGCGACGATCAACGGCCGCTCCGTCCATTTCGGATGCAGACACGCAATGCACGCCGCCTCCGCGACCTGCGGATGCGACACCGCGATGTTCTCCAGATCGATCGAGCTGATCCATTCGCCGCCGGACTTGATCACGTCCTTGCTGCGGTCGGTGATCTGCATGAAACCGTCCGGGTCGATGGTGGCGACATCACCGGTCGGAAACCAGCCGTCGACGAGCGGTGATTCGTGCCGGCGGAAATAGCGGTCGATGACCCACGGTCCGCGCACGTAGAGATCGCCGAAGGATGTGCCGTCCCAAGGCAGTTCGCGGCCGTCGTCGCCGACCACTTTCATGTCGACGCCGAAGATCGCGTGTCCCTGCTTTTCGAGCGAATGACGCTGTTCTTCCGGCGAGCGCTGCTTCTGTCTGAACGAGAGGCGCGACAGCGTACCGAGCGGCGACATCTCCGTCATGCCCCACGCATGGATCACCTGCACGCCGTACTCTTCCTCGAAGATGCGCAGCATCGCGGGCGGGCACGCGGAACCGCCGATCACCGTGCGCGTGAGCGTCGAGAAGCGCACGTTCTGCTGCTTCATGTACGTGAGCAGGCTCATCCAGACGGTCGGCACGCCGGCCGAATACGTGACGCCTTCAGTTTCCATCAATTCGTAGAGCGAGCGGCCGTCGAGGTCCTTGCCGGGAAACACGAGCTTCGCCCCGACGAGCGGCGCCGCGTGCGGAATGCCCCACGCGTTGACGTGAAACATCGGCACGACGGGAAGAATCGCATCGCTCGATGACGCGCCCATCGCGTCGGGCAGCGCCGCGCCATACGCATGCAGCACCGTCGAGCGATGCGAATAGAGCGCGCCCTTCGGATTGCCCGTCGTCCCGGACGTGTAGCAGAGAAACGAGGCCTGACGTTCGTCGAGCATCGGCCAGTCATACGCGCCGTCGTGTTCGCCGATGAGACTTTCGTAGCTCAGCACCGGCACGCTCATGTTCGACAGATGCTCGCCGATGCACGCGGCGTCGCCGAGCGCGATCCAGCCTTTCACGTTCGGACATTGCGGCGCGATGATCTCGACGAGCGGGCCGAAGGTCATGTCGAAGAAGACGTACGAATCGTCGGCATGATCGATGATGAACGCGACCTGATCGGGAAAGAGCCGCGGGTTGATCGTGTGGCACACGGCGCCCATGCCCGCGATGCCGTAATAGCATTCGAGATGCCGGTAGCCGTTCCATGCAAGCGTGCCGATGCGCTCGCCCTGCTCCACGCCGAGCGCCGTGAGCGCCTGCGCGAGTTGCTTCGCGCGTTTTTCGCAGTCGCGGTAGGTGTAGCGGTGGATATCGCCTTCGATGCGGCGCGACACGATCTCGTTGTCGCCGAAATGGCGCGATGCATGGGACAGCAGGGACGACGCGAGCAGCGGTAGTTCCATCATTTGCCCGTAAAGCGGCGACGTCATAGGCGAGGTCCTCGGAAGGGTCGATGGCTTGGCGTTCGACGGCGGCCCGGCTCCTGCAGGCCCGCGGGCGCGGAATTACAATATCGTTTAACTCTGAGGCGCTCAACATGTCGTTTTCCCCAAGCAATGCCGTGCGCGCTGCGCGCGACGAGACGCCCGCCGGTGCGCTTTCCATGAGCGCCATAAGCGAGATAGCCGGCGCGATCGAGACCGGCAAGCAGGGTTCGTTCGCCGCGCTCGGCACCGCTTTCCTCACGCGGCTCCCGGCCGCGCCCGTGCCCGATCCCTATCTCGTGGCGCTATCGGACGAGATGGCCCAGGCGCTCGGCATCGCGCCGGAAGTCGCTTTCGGCCCCGAAAAAGACGCATTCGCCGCTTACTTCGCCGGCAATCCGACGCGCGACTGGCCAAGCGATGCGCTGCCGTATGCGGCCGTGTATTCCGGGCATCAGTTCGGCGTGTGGGCCGGTCAACTGGGCGACGGCCGCGCGCTCACGCTGGGCGAAATCGACGCCGGCGGCGCACGGCTCGAAGTGCAGTTGAAGGGCGCGGGACGCACGCCCTATTCGCGCATGGGCGATGGCCGCGCGGTGCTGCGTTCGTCGATCCGCGAGTTTCTGTGCTCGGAGGCGATGCACCATCTCGGCATTCCGACCACGCGCGCGTTCGCGGTGATCGGCTCCGACTTGCCGGTGCGCCGCGAGACCGTGGAGACGGCGGCGATCGTCACGCGCGTGGCGCCGAGCTTCGTGCGCTTCGGTCACTTCGAGCACTTCTATTCGAACGATCGCGTCGACGAACTGAAAAAGCTCGCCGATCACGTGATCGATCGCTTCTATCCGCATTGCCGCGACGCGCATGATCCCTATCTCGCCCTGCTGGGCGAAGCCGTGCGCTCCACCGCCGATCTGATGGTGCAATGGCAAGGCGTCGGCTTCTGTCATGGCGTGATGAACACCGACAACATGTCGATTCTCGGCCTGACGATCGACTACGGTCCGTTCGGCTTCATGGACGGCTTCAACGCGCATCACGTCTGCAATCACTCGGATACGCAGGGGCGCTATTCGTATGGACGCCAGCCGCAGGTCGGCTACTGGAACCTGTTTTGTCTCGCGCAGGCGCTCGTGCCGCTCGTGGGCGAAAACCTGCCGGAAGAAGGCCGCGCCGAGCGCGTGGTCGAAGAGGCGCAAAAGGTGCTCGAAGGCTTCAAGGCGCGTTTCGCGCCCGCGCTGGTGGCGAAGATGCGCGCGAAGCTCGGTCTCGACATCGAGCACGACGGCGACGACAAGCTCGCGAACGCGCTCTTCGAGATCATGCACGCCAATCGCGCGGACTTCACGCTCACGTTCCGGAACTTGTCGAAGCTATCGAAATCCGATGCGAGCGGCGATGCGCCGGTGCGCGACCTCTTCCTCGACCGCGCCGCGTTCGATGCGTGGGCGGTGCAATATCGCGAGCGCCTGACGCTCGAGCCGCGCGACGACGCCAGTCGTGCCGCGGCGATGAATCGCGTGAATCCGAAGTACGTGCTGCGCAATCATCTGGCGGAACAGGCGATCCGCCAGGCGACCGATAAAGACTTCTCGGAGGTGGCGCGCCTGCTGGATGTGCTGCGCCGCCCCTTCGACGAGCAGCCGGAATACGAGGCATACGCCGGCCTGCCGCCCGACTGGGCGAGCGGGCTGGAAGTGAGTTGTTCTTCGTGACCGCGCCCCCATATACCAGGCCTCAGTAAAGAAACCCGAAAAAGGACCGATATGAACCGAGACGACACCCCCGACACGACCGGCCATCCGCTGCAAAAAGACGACGCGAGCTATCGCCGCGAACTGAACGACATGCAGTACAAGGTTACGCGCCAGGCCGCGACCGAGCGGCCGTTTACCGGCGAATACTGGGACCACTTCGAGCGCGGCGTGTACGACTGCGTGTGCTGCGGCACCCCGCTGTTCGAATCGGACACGAAATTCGACGCCGGCTGCGGCTGGCCGAGCTATTTCAAGCCGATCAACGGCGAAGTGATTCAGGAAAAGACCGACCGCTCGCACGGCATGCTGCGCATCGAGGTGCAATGCAAGAACTGCGGCGCGCATCTCGGCCACGTCTTCGAGGACGGTCCGGCGCCGACCGGGTTGCGCTATTGCATCAACTCGGCTGCGCTACAATTCGAATCCAAGTAAGCGCGAGCCCGGCACGGGGCGCCCGGGAGCGCCCCGCTTCCAGTCCGTATCGACGCCCGCCTCGTCAGGCGGGCGTTCGCGTCTCGCGCACCCCGCATTCATCCGATGCCCTTCACGTCCGGACGCCAATGAAATTTCTGTTCGATCTGTTTCCGATCATTCTCTTTTTCGTCGCATTCAAGATCTGGGGCATTTACACGGCGACGGCAGTCGCGATCGCGGCGACGCTCGTGCAGATCGCCTGGGTGGCGTTCCGGCACCGCAAGGTCGACCCGATGCTGTGGGTGAGCCTCGGTGTGGTCGTCGTGTTCGGCGGCGCGACGCTCGTGCTGCACAACGACACCTTCATCAAATGGAAGCCGACCGCGCTCTACTGGCTGTTCGCGCTCGCGCTGATCATCGCGCAGATGGCTTTCAACAAGAATCTGATCGAAGCGATGATGGGCAAGCAGATCGTGTTGCCGCATCGCGTGTGGGGCCAGTTGAACGTCGCGTGGGCGGTGTTTTTCGCGCTGCTGGGTATCGTGAACCTGTTCGTCGCGTATAACTTCACCACGGATCAATGGGTGAATTTCAAGCTGTTCGGCGCGACGGGCTGTCTGGTGTTGTTCATCGTCGCGCAGAGCTTCTGGCTCGCGAAGCACATGAAGGAGGATGAACAATGAGCGAGGCCTTCGATTTCGTCAATGCATCCGCGGCGGACAAAATCGCGCATCTCGAAGCGCGCCTGAACGCGGCGCTCGCGGCGCAATCGGTACATATCGACGACGATAGCGCCGCCCACGCGGGTCATGCGGGCGCCGCCTCGGGAAGCCATTACACGGTCACGATCGTGGCGGAATGCTTCGCGGGCCGCGCGCGCGTGGCGCGGCATCGACTGGTGTATGATGCGCTGGCCGAGGAAATGCGGCGCGGCGTGCACGCGCTCGCCATCCGGGCTTACACGCCGCAGGAGTTCGCAGAACAATTCGAATAGACGCGCGCGTGGCACGGCCGCCCATTTCTCTGTATCGCCTAAGCCGTGGCCTCTTGAATCTCGCCTGTAAAGGCGTCTGATTGCTCAGTTAGGAACCTCTCCGATGACATTGAAGAAAACCCGCGTCTGGGTGTTGCTGGCCGCGTTCGCGGCGGCGCCCGCGTTCGCGCAGAATGTTGCCGTCGTGAACGGCACGCCGATTCCCACGTCGCGCGCCGATGCGCTCGTGAAGCAACTCGTCGCTCAAGGTCAGCAGGATTCGCCGCAGCTCAAGCAAGCCGTGCGCGAGGAACTCATCAATCGCGAAATCCTGATGCAGGAAGCCGCACGCGAAGGTATCGCGACGCGTCCCGACGTGAAGGCGCAACTGGCCGTCGCGCAGCAGACCGTCGTGCTGCGCGCGCTGATCGAAGACTTCGTGAAGAAGAACACGCCGACCGACGCGGAAATCAAGGCGCGCTACGACAAACTGGTTCAGCAGAACGGTGGCGGCAAGGAATTGCATCTGCACCACATTCTCGTCGACAACGAAGCGCAAGCGAAAGATCTGATCGCGAAGATCAAGGGCGGCGCGAGCTTCGAGGATCTCGCCAAGCAATATTCGAAGGATCCGGGATCGGGCAAGAACGGTGGCGATCTGGACTGGTCGTCGCCGTCGGCTTATGTGCCGGAATTCGGCGCGGCCGCCGAGAAGCTCACGAAGGGCCAGGTGACGCCCGAGCCGGTGAAGACGCAGTTCGGCTGGCACATCATCCGCATGGACGACTCGCGCGAGGTCGCCCCGCCGCCGCTCGAGCAGGTCAAGCAGCAGATTGCGCAGCAGATCCAGCAGGAAAAGCTGCAGGCGTTCGAGGAAGGCTTGCGAAGCAAGGCGGTGATCAAGTAAGTGCTTCGGCTTTTGCCTTCGCTGTTGTCTTTGCGCAGGGCATGAACGGACAAAGCCGCCTTCGGGCGGCTTTGTCGTTTCTACAGCGTGCTTTCGTTCAGCCGTTCAATTGCTCAGCCCGAGCGCGGGCCGCATCAGCGCACCCGCGCGCGTCAGCTTCGGCAACTCGCGGTTCTGCACGACGCTCATGAAACCCGCCCAGTCCTGCGCGAGCGCGGCCTTGTCGACCTTATTGGTGTCGCCGAGCTTGAAGCGTTCGCCATCGCGATACGGCAGCTCCCACGCAGCGCGATGCCACGCGCGCTCCGCAAGCGCCAGCACGCGCGGGTACACCATGTACTCGAACTGCTGATCGTTGCGCATCACTTCGGCCCAGGCCTGCCCCTGAATGCCTTCGATGTGCGGCGCCGGTCCGGCGCTCGTCACCTCGAACGGAACGCCGTCGCGGTCGGCCATGATTTCCGCGTTCTGCGGCAGGTTATCCGGCGCGAGCGAGAACGTCTTGAAGCTGTCCGTGGCGTGCGATCCCCAGTAGTACCCGCGCTCGTGCTGATCGAGCGAATACGGGAAATCGAAGTACAGATAGTCCGGCAGCGCGAGCACCGTCTTGTAGCCCTGCTTGCCGAGCGACTGCACCGTATCCGCCGCGCCCCAGAAGATCGGGTCCCACATCGTCACCATCATGTTCGCGGTCGCGAAATCTTGCGGGCCGTTCGCATGCTTGATGCCGTCCTGCCACGCCGCCATCGTGCCGATGCCGTTCGTGCGCACGATCTGGCTCACCTGACGCGCGAACATCGACGGCAGTTCGTCGACGGATGCCGCCTTGCCCGCCGCGAGCAGCGCCGTACATTGCGGCGAACGCGCCCACGGCTTGTCCTGCGCCGCGAGATTCACGCGACCTTTGCCGGCATCGGTGCCGTCGAGCGGCTGGAAGCCCGAGCCGAGCAGGATGTTCTTCGCCTCGTCGCCGCCGAAATGCCAGACCGAGATCGGTGCGCCGGCTTCGCGATGCATCGCCGCAATTTCGCCGATCACCTTCGACGCGAAACGCTGCGCGCCGTCCGAGCACGGATTCAGGAAGCTGCGGCGATCGTAGAACTGGACGGTCGTCGTGTTCGAGGTGTCGGCCGGATCGAGCAGCCGGTACGCGCTGGCGCCCGCTGCATCGCCTTTCGCGCGCAGACGCTGATAACGCGCTTCCATCGACACCACCGCGGCGCGCGCGTGCCCGGGCATGTCGATTTCCGGCACGATCTCGACGAAACGGTCCGCCGCGTAACGCACCAGCGCGACATACTCCGCGCGGCTCAGATAGCCGCCGCCCGAGCGGTTGTCCGGACCCGAACCGAGTTGCGGCACGAGACAGCGCATTTCGGTGAGATCGTGACAACGTTTCGAGCCGATCTCGGTGAGTTCGGGCAGGCCGGGAATCTCGATGCGCCAACCTTCGTCGTCCGACAAATGCAAGTGCAGGCGATTGAGCTTGTACGCGCCCATCTGGTCGATCAGGCGGCGCAGCGTAGCGGGCTGGCGGAAGTTGCGCGCGACATCCACATGCATGCCGCGATAGCTATAACGCGGCGCGTCTTCGATGGTGATTGCCGGCACGCTGCCGCCGCCCGCCGGCGTGAGCGAGAGCAGCGTCTGCGCGCCGTAGTAGAGCCCGGCGGCGTCGAAGGCGTCGATGTTCACGCCGCCTGATGCGATCGTCAGCCGATAGCCGCCGCTCTTCGCGGTATCGCCCGGCAGCGCAGCGCCGACGATCTGGCCGCTCACGCGCGCGGCCGGACCATTGAGGCCGAGCGTGGTTGCGCGCGAACGCAGCGCCGTGACTTGCGACGCGCTCAGCCCGGCCAGCGACAAATCGATGCCGCCAATCTGCACCGCGCCCTCTCCCGCCGTTTCACGCAGCACGGCGGGCACGGCGCGCGCGGCTGTCTGCTGCGCAGTGGGCAGCGCGGCCTCCGCGCGGGCACGCTGCACTTGCGCGGGCGTCGCGGCGAGCGTTGTGGCGTCGTCCTTGATCGGCGGAATGCGGTCGACGTAGCGCGTTTCGTCGTCGGTATCGTTGTGCTTGAGGATAGCGGGCGTCTCGCTGCCGTCCGCCACGACATACGCGCGCGGCAACAGATCGCTGTAGCGCTGATACCAGTACTCGCCGACGAACGGCACTTCGATGCGCTCGCCCGCGCCGAGCGTGAACGCGCCGGCGGCGGGCGTGAGCGCGTAGAGATCGCCGGTGATGTGCTTCCACGCAAAGGCGGGATGCTCGACCGCCAGAATGCGCCGGATGCTGTGCACATAGAGCGTCCAGCCTCCGGCGGCGAGGCTGCGGCCGCCGGTGTTTTCGAGAATCAGCTTGCCGCGCGCGCAGCTCGCCCAGTCCGCGCCGAGGTCCGCGCAGTTCGTGCCGGATGTCGCCGCGTCGTTGGTATCGATTTCGACGCGCATCTGCAGATTTTCGCCGAGCGCGGCCGCGCGCGCCGACGGCGTCAGGTTGGCCGAGCCCGAATTCGAGCCGCCGCACGATGTCAGCAGAAGCGACGCCGCGACAGCCGTCGTCATCAATACGCTTCGTATAACTAAATATCCTGATCGAGATTGTCTCATTGCTCCTCCGTTGTCAGTCGCGCCTCACGACGACGCGCGAAAACACTATACCCGCAACTTACAACCCGATTATTTTGAGAAAGATGACGGAAAGCATCAGTCGATGCGATCGAAAGGTCGGCGCAAAAAGCAAAACGCCCCGAAGCGTGAACTTCGGGGCGTTTTTGGCAGCGGCTTCAGCGAGCGATGCGCCTTAGCCGAGGAAGCGTCGCGCATTCTGGAAGACGCGCAGCCACGGGCTGCCGTCGGTGGTCCAGTCTTCGGGCGTCCAGCTCATCTGCACATTGCGATGCACGCGCTCCATGTGCGGCATCAGCACGGTGAAGCGGCCATCGGGCGTGGTGACCGACGTGATGCCTTGCGGCGAGCCGTTCGGATTGAACGGATATTGCTCCGTCGCCTGGCCGCGATGATCGACGTAACGCATCGCGACGAGCGCCTTCGACGGGTCGCCTTGCTGCGAAAAGTCAGCGAAGCCTTCGCCATGGGCGACCGCCACCGGAATGCGCGAGCCTTCCATGCCGGCGAAGAAGATCGACGGCGAGTTCTGCACTTCGACGAGCGAGAAGCGCGCTTCGAACTGCTCCGACTTGTTGCGCGTGAACTTCGGCCAGGCTTCGGCGCCGGGAATCATCGACGCGAGGCTCGACATCATCTGGCAGCCGTTGCAGATGCCGAGCGCGAAGGTATCGGCACGTCCGAAGAACGCCGCGAACATGTCGGCCAGTTGCGCATTGAAGCGGATCGTCTTCGCCCAGCCCTCGCCCGCGCCGAGCACGTCGCCATACGAGAAGCCGCCGCACGCGACCGCGCCCGCGAAATCGGCGAGCGTGGCGCGGCCTTCGAGGAGGTCGCTCATGTGGACGTCGTGCGCGTCGAAGCCGGCGCGATCGAATGCGTAGGCCGTCTCCAGATGCGAGTTCACGCCCTGCTCGCGCAGGATCGCCACACGCGGACGCTTGTTGGTCGCGATGAACGGCGCGGCGACGTCTTCCACCGGATCGAACGTCAGCACGGGCGAAATGCCGGGGTCGCCAGCATCGAGCAGCGCGTCGTATTCGGCATCCGCGCAGGCCGGATTGTCGCGCAGACGCGCGATGCGCCAGCTTACTTCGCTCCACGCGCGATGCAGTTCCACGCGCGGGGCATCGAAAATTCTCTTGGCGTCGCGATAAATCTCGACAGTATCCGTCGCGTTCGGTTTGCCGATCACATGCGCGCACGCCGACAAGCCGTGTTCACGCAGCGCGCCCAGCACGGCGTCGCGCTCGGACGCGCGAACCTGCACCACCGCGCCCAGTTCTTCGGCGAACAGCGCGCGCATGGTGCGGTCTTCGCGGCGGCCGCTCGTCTGCTTCGCCCAGTCTTTCGCGTCGCCGTAATCGGATTCGTGCTCGGCGTCGAGCGTCAGCATATCGACGTTCAGCGACACGCCCACGTGCCCCGCGAACGCCATTTCACACACCGTCGCCCACAGGCCGCCGTCGGAGCGGTCGTGGTAGGCAAGCAGCTTGCCGTCGGCGTTGAGCGCCTGGATCGCCGTGAAGAAGCGCTTCAGGTCTTCGGGATCGTCGACATCAGGCACCGTGTCGCCCACTTGCTGCGTCACCTGCGCGAGGATGCTGCCGCCCATGCGATTGCGGCCGCGGCCCAGATCGATCGCGATCAGCACCGTGTTCGCATCGTTCACGAGTTGCGGCGTCAGATGACGGCGCACGTCTTCCACCGGCGCGAACGCTGAAATGATCAGCGACACCGGCGACACGACTTCCTTCGCGGCGCCGCGCGCGTCCTGCCACTTGGTGCGCATCGACAGGGAATCCTTGCCGACCGGAATGCTGATGCCGAGCGCCGGGCACAGTTCCATGCCGATCGCCTTCACGGTGTCGTACAGCGCGGCGTCTTCGCCGGCGCTGCCGCACGCGGCCATCCAGTTCGCCGAGAGCTTCAGTTTGTTAAGCGACGCGATCGGCGCCGACGCGATGTTGGTCACCGCCTCGCCCACCGCCATGCGGCCGGACGCGGGTGCGTCGATGACGGCGAGCGGCGTGCGCTCGGCCATCGTCATGGCTTCGCCGCGGAAGCCGGCATAGTCCATTGTCGTCACGGCGCAATCCGCGACGGGCACCTGCCACGGACCGACGAACTGATCGCGCGCGGTCGTGCCGCCCACCGAACGGTCGCCGATGGTAATCAAAAACGACTTGCTCGCGACCGTCGGATGCTTCAGCACGTCGAGCGCGACTTCGGACAACACGAGGCCGGTGACGTCGACCTGGCCGAACGTGGTGCTTTCGCGCTTCACGTCGCGATGCATCTTGGGCGGCTTGCCGAGCAGCACGTCCATGGGCATGTCGACCGGTTCCTGGCCTTCGTTGGCGTCATCGACGAGTTCGAGCTGACGTTCTTCCGTCGCGACGCCAACGACTGCCACCGGGCAGCGTTCGCGCTCGCAGATCGCCTGGAACGCGGGCAGATCGGCGGGCGCAATGGCCAGCACGTAGCGTTCTTGTGCTTCGTTCGACCAGATTTCGCGCGGCGACAGGCCGCTTTCTTCCAGTTGCACGCGGCGCAGCTCGAAGCGCGCGCCCTTGCCCGCGCCATCGACGAGTTCCGGGAACGCGTTCGAGATGCCGCCCGCGCCGACGTCGTGAATCGACAGGATCGGGTTGCGCTCGCCCAGTTGCCAGCACGCGTTGATGACTTCCTGCGCGCGCCGCTGAATTTCGGGATTGCCGCGTTGGACCGAATCGAAATCGAGTTCGGCGGTGTTCGCGCCGGTCGCCATCGAACTCGCTGCGCCGCCGCCCATGCCGATGCGCATGCCCGGCCCGCCGATCTGGATCAGCAGCATGCCCGCGGGCAGATCGTGCTTGTGCGTATGCTGGTCCGAAATATTGCCGATGCCGCCCGCGATCATGATCGGCTTGTGATAGCCGCGCACGCGGCCCGCGACGTTCTGCTCGAACGTGCGGAAATAGCCGCCGAGGTTCGGTCGCCCGAATTCGTTGTTGAAGGCCGCCGCGCCGATCGGCCCGTCGATCATGATTTGCAACGGCGACGCGATGCGATCCGGGCGGCCGTACGGTTCGTGCGCGTCGGCGGGATTGCGCGTGGCGAGCGGCGTGGCGGCATCGCGCGCGTTTTCCCACTTCTGGCGTGCATCGGGCAGATCGAGGTTCGATACGGTGAAGCCCGCCAGGCCTGCCTTCGGACGCGCGCCGCGGCCCGTTGCGCCTTCATCGCGGATTTCGCCGCCGGAACCCGTGGCCGCGCCCGCGAACGGGGAAATCGCGGTCGGGTGATTGTGCGTTTCCACCTTCATCAGCGTGTGGGTCAGTTCCACGTGACGCCGATACTGCTCGTCGGCCCCGCGCGGAAACCAGCGCTCGGCCGTGCAGCCCTGCATGATCGCCGAGTTGTCCGAATACGCGACGATCGTGCCTTCGTGATTCAGCTTTTCCGTATTGCGGATCATCTGAAACAGCGACATGTCCTGCTTCTCGCCGTCGATGGTCCATTCGCCGTTGAAAATCTTGTGACGGCAATGTTCGCTGTTGGCCTGCGCGAACATCATCAGTTCGACGTCGGTCGGATTGCGCTCGAGGTTCCTGAACGCATCCACGAGGTAGTCGATCTCGTCTTCCGCGAGCGCGAGCCCGAGTTCCGCGTTGGCCGCTTCGAGCGCGCCGCGCCCCGCGCCGATGATGTCGATTGTCTGCAAGGGCTTCGCGGGCAGTTCGTCGAACAGATGCAGCGCCTGATCGCGCGAGGCCGCAACGCTTTCCGTCATGCGGTCATGCAGCGCATCCGCGACGGCCGCGCGCCCCGCGTCCGACAGCGCCTTCTTGCCGCCGAGCAAGCCACTCTTCATGATGACCGTGTACTCGACGCCGCGCTCGATGCGCCGCACTTTCGTGAGACCGCAGTGGTGCGCGATGTCGCTCGCCTTGCTCGCCCACGGCGACACGGTGCCGAAACGCGGCACGACCATGAACGTTTCCGTCGCGCCGCGCTCCCTGGTTTCCTCGAACGGCGCGCCGTAGTGCATCAGCGCCTCGATGCGGCGATTGTCCTCATCCGTGAGCGGCTCGGACGAGTTGACGAAGTGCAGGAACTGTCCGCGCACGCCGACGATGTTCGCGTCGATGCGGGCGAGCGTTTCGAGAAGACGGGTCTGACGGAAATCGGAGAGGGCCGAAGCGCCGGGGAAACACGAGAAGTGGGCCATTGTGACGGTGCGTCGATGACGTCTGTATGCCGCTCGTCCGCTGCTCGTTCGCTGTATTGCAAATTCGGAAATTCGCAAATTCAGATTCGAGCACGCAAGCGGCGTGAGGCGAAAGGAAGACCGCGATTATAACCCGGAAGCGTCTCGAAATCGGGCGGGGACGCCCGCCCGGCCACGGCGCCGCGACGACTCGCCGATGCGCGGCGCCGTGCGTTTCATCTCAAAAAGGTGCCGGACCAGCGCGCTGCACGCCGTTGCGGCGACGGCGGCATGCTCGCGCGCGCGGCTTGCCGTCCCCCGCAAACGATTTTGGCGCTATCATGGCGCGCTTTCTTCGGGCGCGGCCCGCTCATCGATCCCGGCCGGCTGGCCCGTCGTTTCATCGTGCGTCATGGTGCGAAGGGCGGCGCCGGGCGCACCTGCCCGCGCTTCGCACCGCTCTTGTGTTACGCAGCACTGCCAACTCGCGCCTTCGGGCAGAAAAAAGTCATGGATGTCATCGTCATCGGCGGGGGAATCGCCGGCATCGCCACCGCGCATCAGTTGCATGCGGCCGGCCACCGCGTCTGCGTGATCGAGCGCCACGCGACCGTCGCCCAGGGCGCCACCTACGGCCAGGGCGGCGCGTTGCTGCCCTCGCCGCTCGACGTCTGGTTCGGTCCGACCTTCATGGCGTCGAGCCGCGCGAAGCAAAGCGGCATGGTGGTCAAGACCGGTTTCGACTCCGCCGCGCGCGATTTCGTCAAACAACTGGTGACGCTGCGCGATCCGGAAGCGTTCGCCGCCCAATACGAGCGGCTGGAACCCCTCGTCGCGCTGTCGCGCAAGGTTCTGGGCGAGATCGAAAGCGGTCTGGAACTCGAATTCGAGCAGCGCCGCGGCATGCTGCACGTGTTCCGTCAGACGCGCGAACTCGAATACGCGCAGCCGGCGATCGATCTGCTCAAGCGGTTCAAGGTGCCGTATCAGGAGCTCACGCCCGAGGAATGCGTCGCGGTCGAGCCTTCGGTGCCCGAGGATCCCCACTTCGCGGGCGGCGTGCTGCTGCCCGAGGAGCGCACCGCGAACTGTCCGCTCTTCACCAAGCAACTGAAGCAGATTCTCGAAGACGGCGGCGTGCAGTTCCGCATGCATCGCACGGTGGCGTCGGTGCGTCTCGAGGGCGCGCGCGCCGCGGTCGAGCTTGCCGAACCGGGCGAAGGCAAGAAGCGTTCGGCCGACGTCGAGACCATTTCGGCGGACGCCATCGTGGTCGCCGCGGGCAACGGCACGCCGGCGCTCATCGGCGGCATCAAGGCGACGCCCGCGCTGTTCCCGCTGCGCGTGCACACGCTGACCGCGCCCGTCGCCTACGAGGAGCGCGCGCCGCATCTGACCGTCGTCGATTCAGTCAAGCGCATCACGATGACGCGCAGCACGCAGCGGCTGCGCATCGCGGGCGCGGGCGTGTTTCAAAGCGCGGCGAAGGCCGACAAGCCGCTCGACGCCACGCTCGCGCGCCGCGCGCTCGATCTGCTGGGCCAAGGCACGCACGACTGGATTCCGGGCGCGGCGCGGGTGTCCGTCGCGCGTGCGTGGGACGGCGTGCGCCTGCTTTCGGCGGACGGCCTGCCGGTCGTCGGCGCGACGCACCATCCGCGGCTTTTCGTCAACGCGGCGCACGGCCCGGCAGGCTGGGGGCTGGCGTGCGGGTCTGCTAGAGTGATCGCGGACCTCGTCTCCGGCGTCACGCCCGATCTTCCCCACGCGACGCTCGCCGCGCTGAGCCTCGAACGCTTCTAGCCGCGAACGCGGACGCACACGCGCCGCATCAGGCGGCCGCGACGGGCATGATTGCTGCGCGCAATGCCGGGTTTCCGAACGATTCCCCACTCGACGCGCCCTTCCCTCCGCCGCCATGACCGCTGCCCGCTCTGCCTACTTCACGCCCAAAGACGATCCGCTCGCGCTGCTGACGCTCGCCGAGTTGCGCACGCTGGAGGCGCGTGCAGCCGCCGCGCTGCCGCCGCACACGCTGATGGCGCGCGCGGGCGCGGCCGCCGCGCAATGGCTCATCGACGCGATGGAGCACGATCCTGAAACGCGCGCGCGTCCCGTCTGGATCGCGGCCGGCCCCGGCAACAACGGCGGCGACGCGCTCGTGATCGCCGAGCGATTGCATCGCGCGGGCGTCGGCGTGCGCGTGTGCATGCCCGTCGAGGTCAAACCGGACGACGCGCGCTGGGCGCTCCAGGCCGCACGCGCGGCGAGCGTGCCGATCGATGCTGCGCCGCCCGCATCGTTCGACGGTTTCGGCTGGCTCGTCGACGGCATGTTCGGCATCGGCCTGTCGCGGCCGCTCGAAGGCGTGTTCGCGGAGATCGGCGCGCGCCTCTCGCGGCGGGCACGGGCGTCGGGTCAGGTGCTCGCGCTCGACGTGCCGAGCGGCCTCGACAGCGACACGGGCACGCCCGTGAACGGCAGCGAGGCCGTTCGCGTGACCGACACGATCACCTTCATCGGCGCGAAGCCGGGACATTTCACGTCGCAAGGGCGCGATCTCTGCGGCCGTCTTTTCCTGGCGACGCTGGAGGTCGAATCGAGCGCCGCGCCGTCGGTCGTGCTCAACGCACCCGCGCTGTTCGCCGCGCACATGCCGCCACGCGACAACGCGACGAACAAGGGCACCTTCGGGACGCTCGCCGTGATCGGCGGCGACACCGGCATGTGCGGCGCGCCCGTGCTCGCCGCGCGCATGGCGCTGTACGGCGGCGCGGGCAAGGTCAATATCGCGTTTCTGGGCGACGGCTTCCCGCCCTACGATCCGCCGCATCCCGAACTGATGCTGCATCACGTGGACGGCTTCGCGCTCGACAAAATGGACGCTCTCGCGATCGGCTGCGGCATGGGTTCGAGCGAACGCGCGCAGAACGTACTCGACGACGTGCTGAAGCTCGACATCCCCAAGCTGCTCGATGCCGACGCGCTCAATCTCGTCGCGAAGAACGATGCGCTCGCGGCAGCCGTCGCGGCGCGCGGTGCGCAAGGCGATCCATGCATTCTGACGCCACATCCGCTGGAAGCGGCGCGTCTGCTGCACAGCGACGCGAAAGCTGTTCAGGCCGATCGCATCGCGGCCGCGCGGCAATTGTCGGCGCGCTACGCGGCTATCGCGGTGCTGAAAGGCTCGGGCACCGTGATCGCATCGCCCGATGGCCGCGTCGCAGTGAATCCGACGGGCAATGCGGGACTCGCGACCGGCGGCACCGGCGACGTGCTCGGCGGATTGATCGGAGCATTGCTCGCGCAAAAACTGCCCGCCTACGAGGCCGCGCTCGCGGGCGTGTGGCTGCACGGCCTCGCTGCGCAGACGCTCACCGACGGCGGCACCGGTCCGGCGGGACTGACAGCCGGAGAACTCGCGCCCGCGGTGCGCACGCTCATCAATCGCCGCTTATACGGAACGCATGCGCGAAGCTGATGCCGCGCGCCGTCCGCACACTCCGTCAGGCTGTGCCGACGCGTTGCAAGCATCTGTTCACGCATCATCGCTATACTCTTTTTTGATTCGGGCATCCGCGGCGGTTTAGTCGCGTTCACGAAACAGATGACGCAAACACGACGCAAGCCACGCCGCGCAGGATTTGCACGAACGTATTCCTCTGTCACTCTCAGACTATCGGACCGCTCATGACCCAAACCTCGACGCTCAATTCGCTTCCTGCCTGGTCGGCGCTCCAGTCGCACTACGATGCCATCTCCGGCGAGCGTCTGCGCGACTGGTTCGCGCCGCAAAACGACGCCGCGCCGACGCGCGCCGAACGCTTCACGTTCGAAGGTGGCGGTCTCACCATCGACTTTTCCAAGAATCGCATCAGCGACGCCACGCTCCAGCTGCTCGTGCAGCTCGCCGAGGAAGCCGGCGTCACGAAGCGGCGCGACGCAATGTTCAACGGCGATATCGTGAACATCACCGAGCATCGCGCGGCCCTGCATACGGCGCTGCGCGCGCAATCGCCCGATGCGCCCTTCCACGCGCAGGTGCAGGCCGAAAAGGCCAAGATGGCCGCTTTCTCGGACCGCGTTCGCGACGGCTCGTGGACCGGCTACACCGGCAAGCGCATCCGTCATGTGGTGAACATCGGCATCGGCGGCTCGGATCTCGGGCCGAAGATGGTCGTGCACGCGCTGCATCACCTCGCATCGAAGGAACTCGACACGCACTTCGTCTCGAACGTCGACGGCGCCGATCTCTACAACGTGCTCGAGCAGATCGATGCCGAGGAGACGCTCGCGATCATCGTCTCCAAGACCTTCACGACGCTGGAAACGATGACCAACGCGCACTCCATGCGCGACTGGTTCCTCAAGGCCGGCTGCCCCGAAGACCAGTTGTCGAAGCATTTCGTCGGGGTGTCGGCGAATCCGGCGGAGGTCGTCAAGTTCGGCATCGCGAAAGAGAACGTGTTCGAGATGTGGGACTGGGTCGGCGGCCGGTATTCGCTGTGGTCGGCGGTCGGTCTGTCGATCATGATCTCGGTCGGGCCGAAGAATTTCGACGCGCTGCTGCAAGGCGCCGACGCAATGGATCAGCACTTCCGCACCGCGCCGCTCGCCGTGAACCTGCCGGTGCTGATGGGCATGATCGGGATCTGGTATCGCAACTTCTTCGGCTCGCAAAGCGACCTGATCGCGCCGTACTCGCAGGCGTTGCACTATCTGCCTTCGTACCTGCAACAACTGGAAATGGAGAGCAACGGCAAGTCCGCGCGTCTCGACGGCAAGATGGTCGATTATCCGACCGCCGCCGTGATCTGGGGCGAGCCGGGCACGAACGGTCAGCACGCGTTCTTCCAGATGCTGCATCAGGGACCGACGCTGATTCCGATCGATTTCATCGCCGTGCTGACGCCGGAGCATCCGCTCGTCGATCATCACGCGAAACTGCTCGCCAACTGCTTCGCGCAGAGCGAGGCGTTGATGCTCGGCCGCACGCTCGAAGAGGCGAAGAAAGTGGCCGGTCCGGGCAAGGAAGAACTCGCCACGCACCTGAGCTTCCCCGGCAACCGGCCGACCACGACCATCATGCTCGATGCGCTCACGCCGCAAACGCTCGGCGCGCTCATCGCCCTGTATGAACACAAAGTGCTCGTGCAGGGAACGGTGTGGGACATCAACTCGTTCGATCAGTGGGGCGTGGAACTCGGCAAGATTCTCGGCAAGGTCGTCGAGGCCGATATCACCGCTGCGAGCACCGATGCCGCGAAGCACGATTCGTCGACGTCGGCGTTGATCGCGCGTGCGCGCAAGGCGCTCAAGCGCTGAGGTTCGGCTAGGTTCGGCTAGATTCGGCGTGCGGTACACGGCCCGCGGCGTTCGATCGTCGCGGGCTTTTTCATACGCCGATGCCGTTGACGAGGCGCCCCGCTTCGATCGTCACCGTGGCATCGCAGCGCTCGGCCAGTTCGGCGTCGTGCGTGACGAGCACGAGCGTCGCGCCGTTGCGGCGATTCATCTCGAACATGAGATCGATGATCGCGTAGCCCGTGGCGGCGTCGAGACTGCCGGTGGGCTCGTCGGCGAAGAGCACGGCCGGATGCGTGACGAACGCGCGCGCGAGGGCGACGCGCTGCTGCTCGCCGCCCGACAGCAGCTTCGGATAATGGCCCGTACGCTGCGCCAAGCCCACCTGATCGAGCAGCGAGCGTGCGTGCGCAGCGATCTCGCCGTGCGGCATCTCGGCGCGCAGTTCGAGCGGCAGCATCACGTTTTCGAGCGCGGTGAGATGCGGCATCAACTGGAACGACTGGAACACGAAGCCGACCGCGCCGCTTCGCAATGCCGCGCGTTCGTCTTCGTTCAGCGTGGACAGCTCCTTGCCGAGCAAACGAACCGAGCCCGCGCTCGCGCTGTCCAATCCGGCGAGCAGGCCGAGCAAAGTCGACTTGCCCGAACCCGATGCGCCCACGATCGCCACGCTGCTCCCCTTCGCGATCGAGAGATCGATCTGATCGAGAATCGTGAGCTCGCCCGTTGCGTCCTTCACCCGCTTGCTTAATCCCCGTACTTCGATGACCGGCTCGATATTGTTTTGCATGGACACCTTGAAGAAGAACTCGCGCGGTCTGATTCCCGCAATCCTGTTGATGGCGGCTTGCTCGACGACCGGCCATGCCGCCGACGCTCATGTCGACGCACAAGCCGCGCCGCAACCGAAGCCCGCAATCGTCGTGCTGGGCGATAGCCTCTCGGCGGAATACGGCTTGCCGCGCGATACCGGCTGGGTCTATCTGTTGCGCGACAGGCTGGCGAAGGAGCGCTTCGATTATAGCGTCGCCAATTCGAGCATCAGCGGCGACACCACGAGCGGCGGACGCGCGCGGCTCACCGCGGTGCTCGCGCGCATCAAGCCTGCGGTCGTGATTGTCGAACTCGGGGCCAACGACGCATTGCGCGGCGTACCGCTCGCGACGACCGAAACGAATCTGCGGGACATCGTCGCTGAATCGCAGGCCGCGCACGCGAAGGTTTTACTCATCGGCATGTACGTTCCACCCAATTACGGCCCGGACTATACGCAAAAGTTCCACGCGGTCTACGAACGCGTCGCCAAGGACAAGAACGTGCCGCTCGTGCCTTTCCTGCTTGCGGGCATCGCGGACAAACCGTCCCTGTTCCAGGCAGACCAGATTCATCCGACAGTGCAGGCCCAGCCTTTGCTATTGGATAACGTCTGGCCAAGCTTGAAACCCTTGCTGGGCGCAGGTGCCGCGCATTAAGAAGACGGCGGCCGCGACAGCTTTCTCCAATAAACGCGGAACACGGCCACGATTCAGTCATCTGAGACTTTCGCGTAACTCTTATAACTCCGCTCGTACTGGAGCGACTTCACAAGGAGGTCACGTGAAATTTATCCCTCTTCTCGCCCTGACCGTTGCGATCTCGGCTTGCGCCGCCCAACCGCCCGCCGGCGTGCAGCAAGTCGGCACGAGCCAGAAGGCGCCGAAGGCCATCGCGCAATGTGTCGCCCAGAAGTGGGCCGACAAGTCGCAGCAGCAGGTCGTGTCGCAGGACACGCTGGCAAACGACCAGGCCGTCGATATCTACGTGCCCGGCCAGCAGCCGCCGAGCGGCGCAGCGGCCGTGGTTCGTCCGGCATGGTCGGGTCCGGGCTCGTGGGTGGGCTTCCGCGCATCGGGCGCAGCCGGCAGCGAAGCAACCGGCGATATTCAGGCTTGCCTGTAAGAACGTTGCAAGTCCGCGCAGCCGTGTGCCCGAGGGTGTAACGTATCTCTCGGCCGCGCTCAGGCTAGCGCTTTCGAACAAAAGCCCCGCTTCCTTTCGGCAGCGGGGCTTTTTACATGTCGACGCTAAAGCCGATCAGTTCGGCGCAGGTTCCGTCGATGCGTGGCTCAGCTTGACCTTCGAACGCGCCTTCAGCGAGCTGATATAGGCTTCCATTTCGGCTTGCGCGTACGTCTGCGCGATCTGCTGCTGCGCGCCGGTGAGACGATCGGCCGCGACGGGCGCCGGCTTTTCGATTGCGTTCACGCGATAGATTGCGTAGCCATCCGCGCCGAGGTCCACGCCGACATAGGCCGGCAGCTTCGATGCGTCCGCCTTGAAGATCGCGCTCAGTGCGGCGGGCGGCAGACCTTGTGCGTCGTTGCGCGACACCGTGATCGGCGACGTGAAGCCATCGGTCGACTTCGACTTCAGCAGATCGGCCAGCTTCGCCTCGCCTTCTTTCTTCGCCATGGCGGCAGCCATTTCAGCGATGACCTTCTTGCGCACATCGTCCTTCACCGCGTCGAATGCGGGCACGGTGGGCGCCTTGTAGTCGGTCACGCGTGCGGCGACGAGCGTGTTGTTGCCGACATCGATGGCCTGCGTGTTGTTGCGATCCTTCGCCGAATCGGGCGCGAAGATAGCCATGAGCAACTTCGGGTTGTTGAGCGGATTGTCCTGCGGCAATTGCGGATTCGGCTTCGGGCCGACCGTTGCCGTCTGGATGGTCAGCTTGTACTTGTCGGCCGCGGGCTGCAGCGACTTCGCCTTCTCGTACACGAGATCGGTGAAGCCTTGGGCGTTGTCGGCGAAAGTCTTCGCGCCCTGCTGTGCCGCATAGTCCTTCGTGAGCGCATCCTTCACTTCGTCGAACGGCTTCGTGACCGAGGGCTTCACGTCCGTCGCCTGGATGATGTGATAGCCGAAGTCCGACTCGACGAGATTGCTCACTTCGCCCTTCTTCAGGCCGAAGGCGGCGTCGTCGAAAGCTTTGCCGCCCGCGATCTGCCCGTGCGCGAAGTAACCGAGATCGCCGCCCTTGCTCGCCGAACCCGGATCGTCCGAGTTCTTTTGTGCGATCTGCGCGAACTGGTCCGGATGCGCCTTGACCTGCGCGAGCAGTTCCTCGGCCTTCTGTTTGGCCTTGGCTCGGTCGGCGGCGCTCGCGTCCTTCGGTGCGTTCACCAGTATATGGCTCGCGCGCACTTCCGCTTCGGTGCGATAGCGCTGGATGTTGTCGTCGTAATATTTTTTGAGATCGGCGTCGCCGGGCTTCGCGGCTGCCGCGATAGTCGATGGCGACATCACGAGGTACTGGATCGCGGCCGTCTCAGGTGTGGCGAAATCGTTGCGATGCGCGTCGTAATACGCGGTGAGTTGCGCGTCGGTGGGCTGGATCTTCGCGGTGTAATCCGCCGCGCGCAGCGACATGCCCTGCACCGAGCGCTTTTGCTCGGCGAGTTCGGTCAGGTTCTGCGCGAGCGTCTTCGACGTGAACGACGTCGCCTGAATGCTGCTCGGGATCTGGTCCGCCGAGATCGTGTAGCGCATGCGCTCGTCGTATTGGGCGGGCGTCATGCCCTGCATGGCGAGCAGTTGCTTGTAGCGGTCCACGTCGATGGTGCCGTCGGGCTTGCGCAGCGACGAGATCACCGGGTCCGCCAGCAGCGCGCGGCGCACGGCGTCGTCCGACGCGGTGAGATGCAGGCGTTGCGTCTCGTCCGCGAGCGCGCGCTGTTGCACGAGGCTGTCGACCATCGCGGCGCGCGTTTCGGGCGAGTCGAACATCTTGGCATCGAACTGTGCGCCGAGCATGGAGCGGGCGCGGTCCACTTGCTGCCTGAAGGCGCTGTCGAATTCGGCGCGCGTGATCTTGTGACCATTCACGCTGGCGACGTAAGAACTCTCGTCAAAATAGTTGCTGAATCCCTGGATTCCGACCATGCCCAGACCGGGCACGATGATCAGGATCAGCAAGGCCATCATCAGGCGCTGGTGATTACGGAAGAAGTCGAGCATGCGTAGCGCTGCGTGGTTGGAACAAAACGCTCGATATTACAACAGCGGGCGCGGAAAAGGCGAAAGGCGATCGGGAATCGGCCATACGGACAGGTGGCGCGACCCCAATACCGTTCATTCGACCTGCCGGAATGCACGAAAAATCAAGCATTTAACGGTCGATCGATGCGTCTTGTGCAACGAACGTCAGCCGGCGAAATGACGAGCACTTGTCTCGTTACGAATCGAACAACCGATGCGATTCATCGATCGTTAGCATTCTTGACGAACGCCTCGACCGAATGCGTAGGCCAACACGGCGCAAGCCAAAACGAAAAATCCCGCAAGCCGTGAAGCCTGCGGGATTTTAATGTCGATTCTGGCGGAGCGGACGGGACTCGAACCCGCGACCCCCGGCGTGACAGGCCGGTATTCTAACCAACTGAACTACCGCTCCAAAACTCGCGCGCAACGAACTGAAACCGAACTGGAAACTGGTGGGTGCTGAGAGGCTCGAACTCCCGACCTACGCCTTGTAAGGGCGCCGCTCTACCAACTGAGCTAAGCACCCGTTTCGCAGTCACTGACCGCAGCAATTTGCCGCAGCTTTGCGATTTCCTGAATTGCTTCGCGCTTCGCCGATCTGCTTCGTTACTGTTCGATACGCAATCTGCGCAACCGTTCAGTACCGGATCCAGCGAGTCCGCTAGTTTAGCGCATCCTTCAGAGCTTTGCCAGGGCGAAATTTCGGAACCTTTGCGGCCTTGATCTTGATCGCCGCGCCCGTGCGCGGATTGCGTCCCGTGCGCGCCGTGCGCTTGCCGACCGCAAACGTGCCGAAGCCGACGAGCGTTACCGTGCCGCCCTTCGTCAGCGTCGCGCGCACGCCGCCGATCACCGCGTCGAGCGCGCGGCCGGCAGCGGCCTTGGAGATATCGGCTTGCTGCGCGATATGGTCGATCAGTTCCGTCTTGTTCATTGTGATCCCCGAATCAGTAATGGCACGTTGTAATCGATAGGTCTTGCATCTAAGCGAATGGCATCTCGATTTAAGTGGATGCGGCGCCCATTAAACTTAGCCGAAAGCGGCGTGTCAACGAGGATTGAGCCTTATACGACGCGCCTTTCCGGCCAATTAGAAGACCTCCTCGAAAAGCGGCGCACATAAAGAAAAAACCCGCGGGGCATAACCCGCGGGTTTTTAGTTTTGATCACGCAACACGGTCAGCGAACCGTGCCGCGCGATGCGCTTAGTGCTTCACGACCTCACCCGAAGCCGGCGCGTCCTTCTGCGCTTCGGCCGCCACCGGCGTCGCCTTGGCTTCCTCTTCCGCAAGCGGCTCCGGCGTACGTTCCAGCGCGAGTTCCAGCACGCGATCGATCCAGCGAACCGGCACGATCTCGATGGCGTTCTTCACGTTGTCGGGAATGTCGGCCAGATCCTTCGTGTTTTCCTCGGGAATCAGCACGAGCTTGATGCCGCCGCGATGCGCCGCCAGCAGCTTCTCCTTCAACCCGCCGATCGGCAGCACTTCGCCGCGCAGCGTGATTTCGCCCGTCATCGCGACATCCGCGCGGACCGGAATACCGGTCAGCACCGACACCAGCGCCGTGGTCATTGCGATACCGGCGGACGGACCGTCCTTCGGCGTCGCGCCTTCAGGCACGTGGATGTGAATGTCCTTCTTCTCGAACGCTTCGTCCGACACACCCAGACGACGCGAACGCGACCGCACCACCGAGCGCGCAGCCTCGACCGATTCCTTCATCACGTCGCCGAGCGAACCCGTGCGGATCACGCCGCCCTTGCCGGGCATCACCGCCGCTTCGATCGTCAGCAAATCGCCGCCGACTTCCGTCCACGCGAGGCCCGTCACCTGACCGATCTGGTTTTCCTTCGCAGCCAGACCGAAGTCGTACTTGCGCACGCCGAGGAAAGTATCGAGGTTGCTGCCGTCGACCTTCACGGCGCCTTCGGCCTTCTTCAGCAGCAGCATCTTCACGACCTTGCGGCAGATCTTCGACACTTCACGCTCGAGCGAACGCACGCCCGCTTCACGCGTGTAGTAGCGAATGATGTCGCGGATGGCTTGTTCCGTGACTTCGATCTCGCCGTCCTTCAGGCCGTTGTTACGCTTCTGCTTCGGCAACAGATAACGCTGCGCGATGCTGACCTTCTCGTCTTCCGTGTAACCCGACAGACGGATGACTTCCATCCGGTCGAGCAGCGGCGGCGGAATGTTCAGCGAGTTCGACGTCGCGACGAACATCACGTCCGACAGGTCGAAGTCCACTTCGATGTAGTGGTCCGCGAACGTGTGGTTCTGTTCCGGATCGAGCACCTCGAGCAGCGCGGATGCCGGATCGCCGCGGAAATCCATGCCCATCTTGTCGACTTCGTCGAGCAGGAAGAGCGGATTGCGCACGCCGACCTTGGCGAGGCTCTGCAGGATCTTGCCGGGCATCGAGCCGATATACGTACGACGGTGACCGCGAATCTCGGACTCGTCATGCACGCCGCCCAGCGCCATGCGCACGAACTTGCGGTTCGTCGCGCGAGCGATCGACTGCCCGAGCGAGGTCTTGCCGACGCCCGGAGGCCCGACCAGGCACAGGATTGGCGCCTTCACCTTCTCGACGCGTTGTTGAACCGCGAGATACTCGAGAATGCGTTCCTTGACCTTTTCGAGCCCGAAATGATCTTCGTCGAGCACGCGCTCGGCGTTCGTGAGGTCGTTGTTGACCTTGCTCTTCTTGCGCCACGGCAGGCCGATCAGCGTGTCGATGTAGTTACGCACGACGGTCGCTTCCGCGGACATCGGCGACATCAGCTTGAGCTTCTTGAGTTCGGCGTCGGCCTTCTTCTTGGCTTCCTTCGGCATGCGCGCGGCCGTGATGCGCTTCTCGAGTTCTTCGAGATCGGCACCCTCTTCGCCTTCGCCCAATTCCTTCTGGATGGCCTTGACCTGTTCGTTCAGGTAGTACTCGCGCTGGCTCTTTTCCATTTGACGCTTCACACGCCCACGGATGCGCTTCTCGACCTGAAGGATGTCGATTTCGGCTTCGAGTTGCGCGAGCAAATGCTCCAGACGCTCGATGACCGGGAACATCTCGAGGATGTGCTGCTTCTGGTCGAGCTTGAGCGGCAAATGCGCAGCGATAGTGTCGGCAAGACGACCCGCTTCGTCGATGCCCGACAGCGACGTCAGGATCTCCGGCGGAATCTTCTTGTTGAGCTTCACGTACTGATCGAACTGCGAGACGATCGCGCGGCGCAGCGCTTCGGTTTCGGCGCTGTCGGCGTGATCGGGCTCGAGCGGCATCACGTCGCAGGAGAATTGCGTTTCCTGCTCTTCGATCGAGAGCGTCTTGGCGCGCTGCAGGCCTTCGACGAGCACTTTCACCGTGCCGTCGGGCAACTTCAGCATTTGCAGGATGTTGGCGACACATCCTACTTCGTACATGTCTTTTTCAGTCGGCTCGTCCTTCGCCGCCGTTTTCTGGGCGACGAGCATGATGTGCTTGCCGCCTTCCATCGCGGCTTCGAGGGCCTTGATCGACTTGGGCCGCCCGACGAAGAGCGGAATCACCATATGCGGGAAAACGACTACGTCGCGCAGCGGGAGCAGCGGCAGCGTAATGCGTTCCTGCGGGAGGAGTTGGGTTCCTGACATTTCATTTCCCCAGAAGTGGAATCAGTTCAGTCGTAAGTAAGGCCGTTCACTGCTATTGCAAGCCTTTATCGGAAGGGAAAAGTCGTTAGTCAAAGATCGCGTCAGTAACGTCCACAAGATAAACCGGAAAAAATAAAAGGCCGTTCACGTCGCCATGAACGGCCTTCTCGCCGAGCCACAGCCTGTTCAGTTGGAACCCGCTACCTTCGGCGCATCTTCGTAGATGAGTAGCGGTTTGCCGTCGCCGTCGATGGTGTTGTCGTCCACGATCACCTTCGAGACGCCCTTCATGGTCGGCAGTTCGTACATCACATCGAGCAACGCCTGTTCCAGAATCGAGCGCAGGCCGCGCGCGCCGGTCTTGCGGCGAATCGCCTTCTGCGCGATCGCCTGCAGCGCCGCCGGACGGATCTCGAGTTCCACGCGTTCCATTGCGAAGAGCTTGTGATACTGCTTCACGAGCGCGTTCTTCGGCTCGATCAGGATCTTCACGAGCGCCGCTTCGTCGAGCTTGCCGAGCGTGGCGACCACCGGCAGACGGCCGATCAACTCGGGAATCAGGCCGAATTTGATCAGATCTTCCGGTTCCACGTCGCGCAGCACTTCGCCCGCGTCACGGTCCTGCTTGCTCTTCACGCTCGCGCCGAAACCGATGCCGGTTTTCTCCGTGCGATCCGTAATGACTTTTTCCAGCCCGTCAAATGCACCGCCGCACACGAACAGGATGTTGGTCGTATCGACCTGAATGAAATCCTGATTCGGATGCTTGCGTCCGCCTTGCGGCGGCACCGACGCCATCGTGCCTTCAATCAGCTTGAGCAGCGCCTGCTGAACGCCCTCGCCCGACACGTCTCGCGTGATGGACGGGTTGTCCGACTTGCGGCTGATCTTGTCGATTTCGTCGATATAGACGATACCGCGCTGCGCCTTGTCGACCTCATAGTTGCAGTTCTGCAGCAGCTTCTGAATGATGTTCTCGACGTCCTCACCAACGTAACCGGCTTCGGTCAACGTGGTGGCGTCCGCGATCACGAACGGCACATTCAGCATGCGCGCAAGCGTCTGTGCGAGCAGCGTTTTGCCCGAACCGGTCGGCCCGATCAGCAAAATGTTGCTCTTGGACAGCTCGATTTCGTCTTTCTTGTCGAGATGCTTGAGCCGCTTGTAATGGTTGTACACAGCCACCGCGAGAATTTTCTTCGCGCGTTCCTGGCCGATTACGTACTGATTCAGGATATCGCTGATTTCCTGCGGGCTCGGCAGGTCGGACTTGGACAGCCCGGCCTCTTCCGCCGCGCCAGCCGCCTCGTCGCGAATGATCTCGTTGCACAAATCGATACATTCATCGCAGATGAACACCGACGGACCCGCGATGAGTTTTTTCACCTCATGCTGGCTTTTCCCGCAGAACGAGCAATACAGCAGCTTTTCGCTGCTTGAACCTTTTTTGTCCGCCATAAATGTGTAAGCCTCCGGACACTCTTGTTACATGATACGCCCTTCGATCCGGCCACGCAGATTCGTACCGCGTGGCCCGGATGAAGCGCGTTTGGCGTGGCGCCCGATGCGCGACTCGCATTTCGCCGGCATCGTCTCCGTGCGCCGGCGCGGCGCCGCTCCGGACGCCTTCAGGGACGCTTGTGCAGCACCTGGTCGACGATGCCGTAAGCCTGCGCGTCGTCGCCGGACATGAAGTTGTCGCGGTCGGTGTCGCGCGCAATGCGCTCCACCGGCTGACCCGTGTGATGCGACAGCAACTGGTTCAGGCGTTCCTTCAGATACAGGATTTCCCGCGCTTGAATCTCGATGTCGGATGCCTGACCGCGCGCACCGCCGAGCGGCTGGTGAATCATCACGCGCGCGTTCGGCAGCGCGACGCGCTTGCCCTTCGCGCCCGCTGCCAGCAGGAACGCGCCCATGCTCGCGGCGAGACCCATGCACAGCGTGGCGACATCCGGCTTCACGAACTGCATGGTGTCGTAGATCGCCATGCCGGCCGAGACCGAGCCGCCCGGGCTGTTGATGTACAGGCTGATGTCCTTGTCGGGATTCTCGCTCTCGAGGAACAGCAGCTGCGCGACGACGAGATTCGCCGACTGGTCGTTCACTTCACCGACGAGAAACACCACGCGTTCCTTCAGGAGTCGCGAGTAGATGTCATAGGCACGCTCGCCGCGGCCACTTGTCTCCACGACCATCGGAACGAGTCCGAGCGCCTGGGCTTCGAAGTCCCGCGGTGCGTTGGACGCCAACGTGTGGAGCAATTCAGCGCGAAAGGTCATGCAATTTCCTTGTTCGGAATAGGGATACTGAACGACAAAGGAACATCCGGTAGTACGGCACGCAAACGCCCAAACTTTAATGCAAAAAAGGCGTGGGAGCCGTCAGTCCGACGACTCCGCACGCCCCTTGCCGAGTACGCGTCAGGCTTGTGCCGTTGCGCTGGCCAGTTCCTCGAAGCTGACTTCCTTGTCGGTCACCTTGGCCTTGCCGAGGACGAAATCGACGACGTTGCTTTCCACGACGAACGCTTCCATCTCGGCGAGGCGCTGCTGGTTCGAATAATACCAGCGGACGACTTCCTTCGGGTCTTCGTAGCTCTTGGCGAATTCGTCCACTTCAGCGCGGATCTGCTCGGGCTTCGCCTGCAGTTCGTTTGCCTTGACGAGTTCGGCGAGCACGAGGCCCAGCTTCACGCGGCGTTCTGCCTGCTCGGCGAACATTTCGGCCGGAATCGGTGCGTCGGCGGCGTTCGGCACGCCACGTTGTTGCAGATCCTGACGCGCCATTTCGACGAGACGCTGCTGATCCTGCTCGATCAGCGCCTTCGGCACGTCGAGCTCGGAGATCTTGAGCAGCGCGTCCATGACCTGATTCTTCACGATTTGCTGCGTGCGGCGCTTGGCTTCACGTTCGAGGTTGTCCTTGATCTCGCCGCGCATCTTCGTGAGATCGCCGTCTTCGATGCCGAGCGACTTGGCGAATTCCGTGTCGATTTCCGGCAGATGCGGCCACTCGACCTTCTTCAGCGTGACGGTGAACTGAGCCGTCTTGCCTGCCACGTCGCGGCCGTGGTAGTCGTCCGGGAACTTGAGGTCGAATTCGCGCGATTCGCCGACCTTCAGGCCCGTTGCTGCCTGCTCGAACTCCGGCAGCATGCGGCCTTCGCCCAGCACGAACGCGAAGTCCTCTGCGCTGCCGCCTTCGAACGCGACGCCGTCGATCTTGCCGACGAAGTCGAGCGTCACGCGGTCGCCCTCTTTCGCTGCGATGTCCGCGCCGCCGTCACCATGCTCGCCGCCTTCGCCGCGTGCGTGGAAGTGCACGCGCTGCTTGCGCAGGATGTCCAGCGTGCGATCGACTTCCGCTTCCGAAATAGTCGTGACCGTGCGTTCGATTTCAGCGGTGGCCACGTCGCCCAGCTTCACTTCGGGATACACCTCGAAGGTGGCGTCGAACGCGTAGGTGTCGTCCGCGGCGGCTTCCGTCTTCGGCGCGAAGCTCGGCTGGCCCGCGACGCGCAGGTTTTCGGCGCGCGTCACATCGAAAAATTCACGGCCGACCTTGTCGCTCAGCACTTCGGCTTCGACCTGACCAGCGTATTGCTGCGTCACCATCTTGAGCGGCACCTTGCCCGGGCGGAAACCCGGCATGCGCACGTTCTTGGCCAACTGGCGGATGCGCGAATCCACTTCTTTCTGCACGGTGTCTTTCGGCAGGGAAATCGTCACGCGGCGTTCGAGCTTGCCGAGGTTCTCAACTACGTTAGCCATGGCTGAAATCGTCCTAAAGTGAATCGTCAATTCAGTGTTCGGTTCTTCCGCGGTTCTAAAGGCGCGGGTCCGGATGCGGGCTCTGCGTGAGCCGGCCGAAAGCAACGCCTGGCACCGAAAGCGTCTGTGCGACGCATCTCGCGGGAGTGCCGGGTAGTCGCCCGACACGGTGTCAGTCAACAGAGCCAAGCATTTTAGCAAACAAATCCGGCCGGCCCCGGCAACGAAAACGTAAACACGCTGTTTTAGCGGAATTTGCCCGCTTCCGGTGCGCAATTCGGCGTAAATCCGCGTTCTGTCCGCGCAGCCACGCGCGCACAATTCCCGCTATCCGTACGCGGCTATTTTGCAGGACGCGTCGCGCTGATAAGCTTGCCGACGCACGATTCGCGCGACGAATCCGCTTTGTGCGCAATGCATTGCCGCAACGCATGAAGCGCATGCAATAACTGCATGAAAACACCGTCGCGGCTTGCCGTCGCCTCTCCCAAACCAGAACGTTCGAGACACCATGCCAAATGCCACGCCTGCTCCCGTAGTTGTCATCGCTCCCGATTCTTTCAAGGGGTCGCTTTCGGCCGAAGGCGTGGCGAACGCCATCGCGGAAGGCATCAGGCGCGCGCGGCCGGATGCCGACATTCGCATCCGCCCGATGGCCGACGGCGGCGAAGGCACGCTCGACGCCATGCTCGCGGCCGGCGGCGAGCGCCGCATGCTGAACGTGCGCGGTGCGGCGAGCGCGCGGCGCGACGCCGCCACCGGCCTGCTCGCCGACGGCGGCGCGATCGTCGAGACGGCCGAAGTGGTCGGCATCACCGATCCGGACGGCATGGCCGTGCCCGTCACCGAGCGCAGCACGCTCGGCATGGGCGAGGCGATCCGCGCGCTGCTCGACTCCGGCGCGCGCACTTTCTACGTCGCGCTCGGAGGCAGCAGCACTAACGACGGCGGGGCGGGTCTGCTCGTCGGACTGGGTCTCAAGCTTTTCGATGCTGGCGGCAAGGAACTCCAGCCGGTCCCGTCGGCGCTTGCGCAGATCGCGCGCATCGACGTGTCGGGGCTCGATCCGCGCGTGAGGGAAGTCGAGTTCGTCGGCATGTCGGACGTCGATAATCCGCTCACCGGCGACCACGGCGCGACCGCGATCTTCGGGCCGCAAAAAGGCGTGACGCCCGAGCAGATTTCGACGATCGACGCCGCCCTCACCCATTTCGCCGATCTGCTCGAACCCGCGATGGGCGTCGTCAAACGCAACCAACCGGGAGCGGGCGCGGCGGGCGGGCTAGGCTTCGCGCTGCACATGCTGGGCGCGCGCTTCGAGACCGGCGCGGAAGTCGTCGCGCGCGAGATCGGGCTCGACGGCGCGCTCGAAGGCGCGAACTGGCTCATCACCGGCGAAGGCCGCTCGGATGTGCAGACGCTGCACGGCAAGGCGCCGTTCATCGCCTGCAAGCACGCGCGTACGGCGGGCGTTCCGGCGACGCTACTCTCGGGCGCCGTCGATTCGGCCGCCCTGCCGCGCCTGTCGGAGTTTTTCGCCGGCTGCTTCTCGCCCGCGCCGGGTCCGATCACGCTCGACACCGCAATCCGCGACGCCGCGCGTCTGCTCGCCAACGAAGCCGAGCAGCTCACGCGGCTGCGGTTCGGCTCGAACTGAGCCGGGCGGCGCGCGCACGCCGCTCAGGCAAGCGTGCGCTTCGCGCCGAATGCGAGCCGGTCGAAGCACCAGACGGCGAGCATCGTCGCGCCCATCAGCGGGAAGATCACGCCGACCAGGGCGAGACCGCCGCGCCAGACGCGCATCGGCGGACGCCTGACCGGTCGCGTCGGCGCACCGAGCGCGCGTGCGGGACGACGCTTCATCCACATGACGAAGCCGCTCACGGCCAGCGTGGCGAGCCCCAGCGAAATGACCGAGCAGACGATCTGGTTCGCGAGCCCGAAGTAACGCCCCATGTGCAGCGACGTGCCGTACGAAATCCATTTCGCGACGCGGCCATAGCCTGAATAGCCGATGTCCGACAGCACGCGGCCGCTGTATTGATCGATATGTAGCGTGCGTTCGGCGCGCGGATCGGCGGGGAAATACGACACGGTGTAGACGCCTGTCGGCGCGTTCGGCAGCGCGATGCCGTAGTCGTCCGCGACGCCGTTCCTCGACGCGAGCGCGACGATATCGTCGATTGATACGCGCGCGGCCGGCGTCGATACGTCCGCGCTGCCCGGCACGGTCGTCGCGCCCACGGCCCACGGCGTCTGCTTGAGCGGCAGGTCGTCCATTTTCATGGACATGCCGTGCATCGCGTGTTCGTCGGCGGGCTTCGCTGCTTGCTGTGCCGCACTGGGCGCGGTCGAATGGACGTGCGCCTGACCCCACGCGCCCTTCGGATAGCCGAGCGATGCCGATGTCGCGAGCGCCTTGAACTCCTTACCCCACGAACCCGACCACGGCAGCCCGGAGAGCACGAAGAAAAGCGCGCCCGCCGCGAGCCAGATGCCGCCGACGGCATGCAGATCCCGCCACCACGCGCGCCCCTCGAGCGACAGCCGCGGCAGCCATACGCCGCCCTGGCGCGCCTTCGCGCGATCGGGCCACTGATCCGGCCACCACAGCGCGATGCCCGTGCCGATCATCACGAGCGTCCAGCAGCCGGCCAGTTCCATCAGGAGTTCGCCGGTCTTGCCGAGCATCAGCCCCCGATGCAGATTGCGCACCTGCTTCATCAGCCGGTGCTCGACGGAAAGCGTGCCGAGCACCGCGCCGTCGTAGGGATTGACGTAGACGCTTTCGCTCTCGCCGGACGGCAGGCGAAACACGAATTCCGCGCTACGCGTGCGGTTCGTTTCGATCTGCGCGAGCGTCGGCACGGCGCCGCGCGGCTCGCTCGCGGCGGCCTTCGCGAGCAGGACATCGCGCGAAAGTTGCGGGCCGTGCGTGTCCGCGACGACCATCCGGTCGCGATAAAGCAGCGGTTCGATCTGCGGCTGAAAGCAATAGATGGTGCCCGTGATCGCGAGCACGAGCAGCAGCGGCATCACGAAGAGGCCCGCATAGAAATGCCAGCGCCAGAGCGTGCGGCGATGCGCGATGGCATCCGCATTCGACGCGGCGGCGGCCACGGTTGAGTTGGGTGCAAGCATGGCGATTCTCGTTGAATGTGTGCGATGCGGACGCTGCGCACCGGCTAAGCGATGGGCGCATCCACATGGAGTATTCGGCGCGCCGCAGCGGCGTCCCGAATACAGTATCGCAAGCGCGGCGGCGCTATTCCCGGTTCCGGAAATGCGTGGTCGCGATGCGCTGCGGCAAGACGAAAGACAGCTTCAGACGAGAACGGGAGGCGCGCGCGGACACGCGGCATTGAAGGACTTTGCGCAGACGGAATCGACGCTTGCATGTGTCGCCACGCGCACGACGCGTTCGATGCGCGCGACATCCGGCGCGATGCCGGCTGCCACCGGAAGATGATGCGCGAGCAGGCCGCAATAGGCGCAGGCGTCGAAATGGCTCGCGGCATCGTGATGTCCGGCAGGCGCTGCATCGTCTTGCGCAACGGCACCGTGGGCTTCGTGCGCATCGACCGTGCAGAGTGCCGCTTGCGGATCGCGCGCGGCGAGCGTCTGTCCGATGACCGGCGCGACAATGGCGAGCCACATGGCGGCGATGCCGAGCCATGCGACGAAGCGATTGCGCGCGTTGCGAGCCATGAAGGAATGTCGGGACGATAAAACGGAGGGATGAGCGGGATTGTAGGCAGCGTATCGGGATGCCGCAATCCTGCGCTGCGTATGGCGGGAATCGCGTTTCACCGAAGCGATTCACATGCCACTCTCAACGTCCGGGCGGCGACGCAAATCCGCAGACATTGCCAGACGAATCGGTTAGAATCTCCGGCTCGGCACTTTGGACTGGTGCCGGACACGGCGGATCGCCGGGCTTCGGAAATGCTGAATCGGCGGCCACGAAACCCCAAGCGATCCCGGAACATCCGCCGTGACGCGAGGATGGCGAAATTGGTAGACGCACCAGGTTTAGGTCCTGACGCCCGCAAGGGTGTGGGGGTTCGAGTCCCCCTCCTCGCACCACCCGAAACCCCTTTCCATCGGCAAAGGGGTTTTTGTTTTGATGGACGCAGAACTAGACGCTGATATCGCCCAGTTCGACCATCATCACCTCGCCCTTCGCCTGCGAACGCCCCGCGAAGTCGACGCCCGATTGCCCCATCACGCGCCTGATTTCCTCCGGCAAACGCTCGCTCGCGCGCGCGGCGGCAATCGGCCGGTCTACGTGCGACAGGAACTGCCGCACGCCCGACGGTTGCCAGAATACAAACACATTGAGCGGATAAGAAAGGCTCGCGCCGGTGCTTCGGTTCGCGGTGATATGCAGACCGACCGTCGGCGAGACGTGCATCTGGCGCGGGCACACGCGAAAGTCGAAGCCGAAATCCGTCGCCACGCTCTTCACGAGGAACGGCAGGCATTTATCGCCGAATTGCTTGTTCTCGGTTTTGCTCAGGGCCATGGCGCCTCCCGGCTTCATGCGCGGATCGCGCGCGGAAATGGATCGTCGTTCGGGGATCGTCGCTCGGACGGATTGCGGCAGTGTTGCGCGCTCGTCAGGCGCCGTCAGTGGTACGGCGCACATGCGCGGACATCGGCGTGGCGGTGTCCGCGCACCGCGTGTTGCCGCGGCCGCGCAGCGAAGCCGCGCCTGGCCGGATAAAATGGGCGCCCGACGCGTGACATCCTGGCGCCTCACGACAAAAACCGCAGCCGGCGATGCAAGCCGCCAGCCGCGCCCTTCCTTCGATCCCCCAATTCAAGTTCGTGAATTTCGACGACTACTGCCAGCAAAAGGCCGCACCCGATGGCTCCGGCACGTACTACGCGCTGCGACGCGCGCCGGCGGCGCAGCGACCGCTTTTGACCGCGCTGTTCGCGCTCCATCGCGAGCTCGAGGAGACGGCGAAGGAGACCAGCGATCCGACCATCGGCCGCACGAAACATGCGTGGTGGCAAAGCGAACTCGGCCGGCTCGACGGCGGCGAACCGACGCATCCGGTGACCAAAGCGCTGCGGGCGCACGCGCGCGAACCGGCGCATGTGCTCCTTGACGACGCAGGCCGCGCGTCGCTCGCCGCGCTCGTCGATGGCTTCGGCATGGATCTCGATCAGGCGCGCTATCTCGACTGGCCCGGCCTCCGGCGCTATCTGGAGCAGACGGGCGGCGCCTTCGCGACGGTCGTGGCCCGCATTACCGCGCGCGATCCGCAGCACGCCGCTGCCTGGGCCGCCCCGCTCGGCTCGGCACTGCTGCTTGCCGAGCGCGTGCAAAATATCGGCGACGATGCGCGGAACGGGCGCATCTACATTCCCATCGACGAGTTGCAGCGTTTCAACGTGACGGCCGCGGACATCCTCAATCGCAAATACGGCGATGCGTTCATCGCGCTCATGCGCTTTCAGGTCGATCGCGCCCGCCGCGCGCTGCAGGATGCGCTCGCCGCCATTCCGCCCGCCGAGCGCGCCGCGCAGCGCGTCCTGCGCGCGCAGGCGGCGCTGTCGTTCGCGCTGTTCGACGAGATCGAACGGGAAAATTTTCAGGTGCTGCATCAGCGCATTTCGCTCACGCCGATCCGCAAGCTGTGGATCACGTGGCGCACGCGCTAGGCGCGCAACAGCGGCAGCGGCTCGAAGCGCCCACCGAAGACCGATGCAGGATCGATGTGCCCGCACGCCGCGAGCGCGGTCGCATAGAAGCTTCTGAAGTCGATGCCTACGACAAGGCCGCCGGCGGCGTCGAGCGCATCGAGACGCGGCGGCGCACCGAACAATCCGCCGCGAACGTTGCCGCCCAGCATGAAGTGCGAAGCGGCCGCGCCATGCTCCGTTCCCCTCGCGGCGTTTTCACGCGCGGATCGTCCGAAATCCGAACGCGTCATGACGAGCGTGCGTCGCCAGTCGCCGGATGCGATCAACGTCGTGCGCAACAAGGCCAGCCCTTCGGCGAGCTGAGTCAGCAACCACGCATGCCGCTGCGCCTGATTCTCATGCGTGTCGAAGCCATGCAGCGTGAGCCGGATCACGTTCACGCTGTCCGGCGCGTCGTGCACATCGCGCGCGGCGATGCGCCTCGCAGCGGCCTCGCACGCAGCGACGAAACTTCCTGAAGCAACCACGTCCTGCATCGAGGCACGGGAGCCGTTCGCGCGTTCGAGCCATCCGTCGCGACGATATTCATCCGCGTCCGACGCCGTATCCCAGATCTGTCGTGAGCGGTAATGCGAGCGCTCGGTCGCATCGACACCGACGCCCTGCACGATCGCCAGTTCGTTCGCATGCCACACGTTCATCAACATACTTAGCGATGGATGCAGCGCCGTGTTTTCATCGAGCGGCAAGGCGCGCGACCTGGATATGGCAAGGCCCGGCCTGAGCGTTCGATAGAGCGGATCGGCAATCGGAATGACGGTGTTCAGGCTGTCGTTGCCGCCGTCGAGATCGACGATGACGAGCACGTTAGAAGCAGAAGCAGGCGACGACGAAGTCAAAGCGAACGCCTCGCCGACGCCGCCCGTGCATCCTGCGAATGCGCCGGCCATCGAAAGGAACTGACGTCGGTTCATCGCGGCTCGCCGGCGTCTATCGCTTGTAGAGATCGCGTACGGCTTCTTCGATGTGCTGTCGCAGGAGCCGCCGTTCATCGGCAGTCATCACCGTGTGGCGCGGCGGGCGCGCGGGCGGCGACTGGTCGACCTGCTGGATGGACTGCATTGCGAGCGACTTGCTGTCGTGGTCGCGACCGGGCGCGGTTGCGCTTCTGCTCACGCGCTGCTGCGCGCGAATCATGCGGCCATCGAAGCGATTGGGCGGGTTGGTGATGCTGCGATCGATTGTCGTGCTGTCGCGCGAGAAACCATTCGATTGCGCATAGGCGTGAGGTGTGCTCAGTACTGCATAGAGCGCACTGGCAAGAAGTGTCTTTCTGAAAATGCGCTCGCTGCGCACGGGTCCGCGTTGCCGCGCTCCCTTCATGTTTTTCCCTTCGTTGCTCGACAACCGGACAGCCTCATTCTTTTCGCGCGCGTCTCGCCGCGGCTTGGTCGGGCCGCACGACGTGCTGGTGTAATGGAGTATCTACCGAATGGCGGGCTTAGGTAAAGGAGTGTACGCAGCAAAGGCTGAGGTCGTGCCACAGCCTCCGTAAATTTTGTAACGAACTGTTACACTCGCTTTTGTTACAAACTCGACGTCCAGCTAATCGCGCTAAGATGCCCCTATGGAAACCAAAAACCCATCAAAAATACTGGTAGTCGACGACGACCCGCGCCTGCGCGATCTGCTCCGCCGCTATCTCGGCGAGCAGGGCTTCAACGTGTATGTCGCGGAGAATGCGCCGGCCATGAACAAGCTCTGGGTGCGCGAGCGTTTCGATCTGCTCGTGCTCGACCTGATGCTTCCTGGCGAAGACGGTCTCTCCATCTGCCGCCGTCTGCGCGGTAGCAACGACCGTACGCCGATCATCATGCTCACGGCGAAGGGCGAAGATGTCGATCGCATCGTCGGCCTTGAAATGGGCGCCGACGACTATCTGCCGAAGCCGTTCAATCCGCGCGAACTCGTCGCGCGCATTCACGCGGTGCTGCGTCGCCAGACGCCGTCCGAACTGCCGGGCGCGCCGTCCGAAACCACCGAAGTGTTCGAGTTCGGCGAGTTCGCTTTGAATCTCGCTACGCGCACGCTCACGAAGAACGGCCAGGAAATTCCGCTGACCACCGGCGAGTTTTCCGTGCTGAAGGTGTTCGCGCGTCATCCCCGTCAGCCGCTGTCGCGTGAAAAGCTCATGGAACTTGCGCGCGGCCGTGAATACGAAGTGTTCGACCGCAGCCTCGACGTGCAGATCTCGCGTCTGCGCAAGCTGATCGAGCCCGATCCCAGCAGTCCGCGTTTCATTCAGACCGTGTGGGGCCTCGGCTACGTCTTCATTCCCGACGGCGCAGCCTGATCGT
This sequence comes from Caballeronia insecticola, assembly GCF_000402035.1. GTDB lineage: Bacteria > Pseudomonadota > Gammaproteobacteria > Burkholderiales > Burkholderiaceae > Caballeronia > Caballeronia insecticola. Next base: position 1,392,108 of record NC_021287.1, on the reverse strand, counting down.
TTTGAGCGAGTTTCGTCACGCTTTCTCCCCTTCACCGAGCTGAACCCGACAGACCCATGCGCATCGACAGGCGGCTACTGGCGCTCGCGTTCGGCGGCCTGTTCTGGCGAACCTTCGCGCTGATCGCGTTGCTCATCGCGGTCAGCCTGACCGCCTGGTTTCAGAGCTTTCGCGTGATCGAGCGGGAGCCGCGCGCGCAGCGCGTGGCTTTGCAGCTCGTCGCCGTCGTCAAGCTCACGCGTACTGCCCTGCTCTATTCCGATCCCGACCTGCGCCGCGCGCTGCTTCAGGATCTGGAGAGCAACGAGGGCGTGCGCGTCTATCCACGCGAAACCACCGACAAGTACAAGCTGCAACCGGACGAATCGCTCAACCGGCTGATCGAGCGCGACGTGCGCGGGCGGCTCGGCAACGAGACGATCATCGCGCAGTCGGTGAACGACATTCCCGGCGTATGGATCAGCTTCAAGATCGATGACGACGACTACTGGGTCGCGCTCGACCGCGATCAACTCGACACCGTCACCGGCCTGCAATGGGCCGGCTGGGGCGTGTTCGCGCTCGCGCTGTCGCTGTTCGGCGCGGCCTTCATCACGAGTCTCGTGAACCGGCCGTTCGCGCGCCTCGCACTCGCGGCGCGCAAGGTCGGCTCGGGACAGTCGCCCGAGCCGCTGCCCGAGCGCGGCATGGGCGTCGCGGCGGAAACGAATCGAAGCTTCAACCAGATGGTGCAGGACCTCGAGCAACTCGAAGCGGACCGCGCGCTGATGCTTGCGGGCATCTCGCACGATCTGCGCACGCCGCTCGCGCGCCTGCGTCTGGAAACGGAAATGAGTCCGTCGGACGAAGCGACCAAGCTCGCGATGATCGACGACATCGAGCAGATGGACATGATTATCGGGCGCTTCCTCGACTACGCGCGGCCGATGCAGCGCATGCCGGAAGCCGTCGATCTGTCGATGATCGCGAGCGAACTCGCCGCGCGCTTCCAGGCCGACGAAGGCGTCGTGATGCATACCGATCTCGCGTCGGGCGCGGTAATCGAAGGCGATCCGACGGATGCGCGCCGCGTGGTCGGCAACCTGCTCGAAAACGCGCGCAAGTACGGTCGCAGCGAGCACGACGACATCGCGCGCATCACGCTGCAAACGCGCGTGGCGCACGGCAAGGTTGAACTGTCGGTGATGGATGAAGGCTGCGGCATCCCCGACGATCAGGTTGCGCTCATCACCCGCCCGTTCTATCGCGTCGATACGGCGCGCACGCAGGCGAACGGCACGGGTCTCGGCATGGCCATCGTGCAACGTCTCGTCACGCGTCAGCGCGGCACGCTGCGCCTGCGCAACCGCACGCCGCTGCCGGGTTTCGAAGTGACCATCGACTTTCCGCCGCTCAAGGGCGGCGCGCGCTTCGACGGCGCGCGCGACTAGCTGCCCTTCTTGTCCCTTTCATCGCTGCATTCGGGAAAAGCTATCCGGTGGGTTAGTTAAAAACTATTGAGATCATTATTTTTATAGAGTTAAGATGAAACGGGCTAACGCCCAGCGTGCCTGGCACGACAGTGTCACGCGGGCGTTACGGCGATTCGGTAGTGTGATTCCAGTCTGATTTGCGCTTGTCCTTTCAACGATTCAACAGGAGCTACTGCATGAAGACCGTTGGCGATAAAGTCGAAGCATTCACCGTCACCGCTGCAAAGCCGGGTTTCAACCACCACGAAGAAAACGGCCAGTCCGCCTTCGAGGAAATCACCGAGCAGTCCTTTCCGGGCAAGTGGAAGATCATCTATTTCTATCCGAAGGACTTCACCTTCGTGTGCCCGACGGAGATCGTCGAGTTCGCCAAGTTGGCGCGGGACTTCGAGGATCGCGACGCCGTGCTGCTCGGCGGCAGCGTCGACAACGAGTTCGTCAAGCTGGCATGGCGCCGTGAGCACAAGGATCTGAACAAGCTGAACCACTATGCGTTCGGCGACGTGAAAGGCGAACTGATCGACCAGCTCGGCGTGCGTGACAAGGAAGCGGGCGTGGCGTTGCGTGCGACCTTCATCGTCGATCCGGACAACGTGATCCAGCATGTGTCTGTCAACAATCTCAACGTGGGCCGCAGCCCCGAGGAAGTCCTGCGCATTCTCGACGGCTTGCAAACGGACGAACTGTGCCCGTGCAATCGCGCGGTCGGCGGCTCGACGCTCTAAAGCATTCGGGTTGCCGCCAGGCCCGCCATCGGCCGGATGTGTTCGGCGCTGGCGGGCTTTTTAACGTCACAAGCGTCACAAGCGTCACAAGCGCCACAAGCGCCACATGCATCACGAAGAGGAGAACACGATGGAATTCCTGTCTGCGATCAAGGAACTCGTGCCGGACTACGCGAAGGACATCCGATTGAACGTTGACGGCACGATTGCCCGTTCGTCGCTCGAAGGCAATGACGCGGTCGGCGTCGCGCTCGCGGCGGCTTATGCGGCAAAGGCGACGAAGCTCGTCCGCATCATCCGCGGCGCCGGCGTGCTGTCGCCGGAAGAGACGAATGCGGTGCTCACGGCCTCGGCGCTGATGGGCATGAACAACGTCTGGTACCCGTATCTGGAGATGGCCGACAACGCCGACCTGAAGACGCAGCCCGCCAACTTGCGCATGAACGCGTATGCGTCGCATGGCGGCGTCGACAAGCGGCGCTTCGAGATGTATGCGCTCGCGGCGTCGATCATCGGAAAGTGTCACTTCTGCGTGAAGTCGCACTACGAAAATCTCGTGACCGAAGGCATGTCGACGACGCAATTGCGCGACGTCGGCCGCATCGCGGCGGTGATCAACGCGGTCGCGCTGACGATCGAAGCGGAAGGGAAATAGTCCGCCGGGCGGCGTCACGCGAGACCGGCGGGCGTTTCTCAGCGATCGATCGACGTCCGGCGCAGCAGCACCGCGGCCTGCGCCTCGATGCCCTCTTTGCGGCCGAGATAGCCGAGCTTCTCGTTGGTCTTGGCCTTCACGTTCACGCGGTCGATGGACAAGTCGAGATCGGCGGCGATGTTCGCGCACATCGCCTCGATGTGAGGCGCGAGCTTGGGCGCCTGCGCGATCACCGTGCTGTCCACGTTGACGATCGCGAAACCCGCGTCAGTCACGCGTTTCATTGCTTCACGCAGCAGCACGCGGCTGTCGGCGCCGGCGAATTCGGTCGCCGTGTCGGGAAAATGCCGGCCGATGTCGCCGAGCGATGCCGCGCCGAACAGCGCGTCGGTGATCGCGTGCAGCAGCACGTCGGCGTCCGAGTGGCCGAGCAGGCCGCGTTCGTAGGGAATCGTCACCCCGCCGATGATGAGCGGGCGGCCCTCGACGAGCTGGTGGACGTCGTACCCTTGTCCGATTCTGAAATCCATCGATGCAAACCTTGGTTGAGTCTGGGTTGAGAGTCAGGCGTGGGCGGAAAGCATCGCGCCCGCAAGCGCGAAATCTTCCGGATACGTCACCTTGAAGTTGCGCAGGCTGCCCTGAACTAGCTTCGGCGAATGCCCGAGCCATTCGATGGCGCTGGCTTCGTCGGTCAGGTCGTGGCCGTCGTGGCGCGCACGCTCGATCGCCTCGCGCAGCATGCCGAGCCGGAACATCTGCGGCGTCTGCGCCTGCCACAGGCCGTCGCGCGATTCCGTGCGGGCGATGCGGGTTTCCTCGCCGCCCGCAGGCGCCGCCACATCGGGCATGGCCTGCGCCACGCGTTTGAGCGTATCCGCGACCGGCAGCGCGAGAATGCCGCCGACCGGATCATCGCGCAATTCCGCGACGAGCTTGCGGATCAGCTCCGGCGTGATGCCGGGCCGCGCGGCATCGTGCACGAGCACCCAGTCGTCGGCGCGCGCGCCGAAACGTGCGAGCGCGAGCAGCCCGTTGTAGACCGACGCCTGCCGCGACGCGCCGCCGCAGCGCTCCACCGCGAAACGCAGCCCGGCGAAGCGGCGCGCGTCGAAATGATGGTCGTCCGGTGCGAGCACGACCAGGGTCTGCGAGAATTCGGAACAGGCGTCGAACGCTGCGAGCGTGTATGCAAGCATCGGTCGGCCCGCGACAGTCTGGTATTGCTTCGGCATCGGCGCACCGGAACGGCTGCCGGTCCCGGCGCAGGGAATCAGTGAAAACAGGCGGGAAGTCACGGGCGAATGGCGTCGGCCAAGTCAAAGTTGAAGCCCGGATTTTATAATAGGTCCTTCGCGACCACGTCCGCCGCACGTCAGTTCGTATTTTCGACTGGCGCGCCGGACGGCTCCATGCACACCTTATGCCCTCCAAAGCCGTCAACGCGCAGTCCAGTTCTCCCCTAGCGTTCGTCAAGCCAGGTCAGCGTTTCGCCTTCGACGGCGCGACCGGTTCGTCGGATTCGCTCGCCATCGCGCGCTATCACGCGGCACATCGCGAGAGCGTGCCGCTCCTGACGGTCGTGACCGCGAGCGCGGTCGACGCACAGCGTCTCGCCGCCGAAATCCCGTTTTTCGCGCCGGACGCCCGCGTGCGCCTGCTGCCCGACTGGGAAACGCTGCCCTACGACACGTTCTCGCCGCATCAGGATCTCGTGTCCGAGCGGCTGGCGACGCTGCACGATCTCGGCGAAGGACGCTGCGACATCCTGATCGTCCCCGCGACGACCGCGCTCTATCGCATGCCGCCGGCGTCGTTTCTCGCGGCCTACACGTTCTCGTTCACGCAGGGCGAGCGTCTGGACGAAGCCAAGCTCAAGGCGCAACTGACGCTCGCGGGCTACGAGCACGTGAGCCAGGTCGTTCGTCCGGGCGAATACTGCGTGCGGGGCTCGCTCATCGACCTGTATCCGATGGGCTCGGCGCTGCCGTACCGGCTCGACCTGTTCGACGATCAGGTGGATTCGATCCGCGCCTTCGATCCCGACACGCAGCGCAGCCTCTACCCCGTGCGCGACGTGCGCCTCTTGCCCGGACGCGAGTTTCCGTTCGACGAAGCCGCGCGCACCGCGTTTCGCAGCCGCTGGCGCGAAGTGTTCGAGGGCGATCCGAGCCGCTCGCAGATCTACAAGGACATCGGCAACGGCGTGCCGTCGGCGGGCATCGAATATTATCTGCCGCTGTTTTTCGAAGAGACGGCAACGCTGTTCCACTACTTGCCGGAAGGTTCGCAGCTTGCGTTCGTCGGCGATCTCGATACGGCCATCAAACGCTTCACGAACGACACGAAGCAGCGCTTCAACTTTCTCGGGCACGACCGCGAGCGGCCGCTGCTCGAACCGCGCCGCCTCTTTCTCACCGACGACGATTTCTTCACCTTCGCCAAGCCCTTCGCGCAGCTGAAATTCCCGGCCGTGCCCGAAGGCGGCTGGGCCGTGCCGCTGCCGGGCCTCGCGCTCGACCGCCATGCCGACGAGCCGCTGCTCGCGCTGCGCCATTATCTGGAGCAGACGGACAACCGCGTGATGCTCGTCGCGGAATCGGCCGGGCGGCGCGAGACGATCCAGCAATTGCTCGCGGATAACGGCCTGCGCGGCGAATCGCGCGACACGTTCCACGAATGGCTCACGAGCGAGGCCAAGTTCACGCTCGGCATCGCGCCGCTCGCCAACGGCTTCGCGCTGCCGGCGGAGAAGCTCGCGATCATCACCGAGACGGAGCTTTACGGGCCGCTCGCGCGCCGCGCCGGACGCCGTCGCCAGGAACAGGCGAGCAATGTCGATTCGATGGTGCGCGATCTCGCCGAGTTGAAGATCGGCGATCCGGTCGTGCATGCGCAACATGGCATCGGCCGCTATATGGGCCTCGTGTCGATGGATCTCGGCGAAGGCGAAACCGAATTCCTGCATCTCGAGTATCAGAACGACGCCAAGCTCTACGTGCCGGTCGCGCAATTGCACGTGATCTCGCGCTATAGCGGCGCGGACCCGGAAAGCGCGCCCTTGCATTCGCTCGGCTCCGGTCAGTGGGAAAAGGCGAAGCGCAAGGCGGCGCAGCAAATCCGCGATACGGCCGCCGAACTGCTCAACCTCTACGCGCGCCGCGCCGCGCGCGAAGGCTACGCGTTCAAGCTTGAGCCGCGCGACTACACCAAGTTCGCGGAAAGCTTCGGCTTCGAGGAGACGCCCGATCAGGCGGCAGCGATCGCAGCCGTCATCGGCGACATGACGAGCGGCAAGCCGATGGACCGGCTCGTGTGCGGCGACGTCGGCTTCGGCAAGACCGAGGTCGCGTTGCGTGCGGCGTTCATCGCGGTGATGGCGGGCAAGCAGGTCGCGATTCTCTCGCCCACTACGCTGCTCGCCGAGCAGCACACGCAGACCTTCACCGACCGCTTCGCCGACTGGCCCGTGCGCATCGCGGAACTGTCGCGCTTCAAGAGCACGAAGGAAGTGTCGCAGTCGGTGCAGCAGATCAACGAAGGCAGCGTGGATATCGTCATCGGCACGCACAAGCTGTTGTCGAGCGATGTCAAGTTCAAGCGGCTCGGGCTTGTGATCATCGACGAGGAACACCGTTTCGGCGTGCGTCAGAAGGAAGCGCTGAAGGCCCTGCGCGCCGAAGTCGACGTGCTCACGCTCACCGCAACGCCGATTCCGCGCACGCTCGGCATGGCGCTCGAAGGCCTGCGCGATTTCTCGGTGATCGCAACCGCGCCGCAGAAGCGCCTCGCCATCAAGACCTTCGTGCGGCGCGAGGAAGACGGCGTGATTCGCGAAGCGATGCTGCGCGAACTCAAACGCGGCGGGCAGGTGTACTTCCTGCACAACGAAGTCGAAACCATCGAGAACCGCCGTACCATGCTGGAGGCGCTCGTGCCCGAGGCGCGCATCGCGGTCGCGCACGGCCAGATGCACGAACGCGAACTCGAACGCGTGATGCGCGATTTCGTCGGCCAGCGCGCGAACGTGCTGCTGTGTACGACGATCATCGAGACCGGCATCGACGTGCCGAGTGCGAACACCATCCTTATGCATCGCGCGGACAAATTCGGCCTCGCGCAGTTGCACCAGTTGCGCGGGCGCGTCGGGCGCTCGCATCACCAGGCGTATGCGTATCTGCTCGTGCACGATCCGCAGGCGCTGACGAAGCAGGCGCAGCGCCGGCTGGAAGCGATCCAGCAGATGGAAGAACTCGGCTCGGGCTTCTATCTCGCGATGCACGACCTCGAAATTCGCGGCACCGGCGAAGTGCTCGGCGACAAACAATCCGGCGAAATCCACGAGATCGGCTTCCAGCTCTACACCGACATGCTGAACGACGCCGTGCGCGCGCTCAAGGAAGGCCGTGAGCCGGACCTCAACGCGCCGCTCGCGGCGACGACCGAGATCAACCTGCACGCGCCCGCGATCCTGCCCGCCGATTACTGCGGCGACGTGCAGGAGCGTCTGTCGCTCTACAAACGTCTCGCGAACTGCGAATCGAGCGATGCGATCGACGGCATTCTGGAAGAGCTCGTCGACCGCTTCGGCAAGCTGCCGCCGCAGGCGCATGCGCTCGTCGAGACGCATCGGCTGCGGCTCGCCGCGAAACCGCTCGGCATCTCGAAGATCGACGCCGCCGAACAATCCATCTCGCTGCAGTTCGTGCCGAATCCGCCTGTCGATGGCATGAAGATCATCGAGATGGTTCAGAAGCACAAGCACATCAAGCTGGCGGGACAGGACAAGCTGCGCATCGAGACGCGCAGCCCCGATCTCGCGGTGCGCATCTCGACGGTCAAGGAGACGCTGCGCGCGCTCGGCGGACCGGTGCGGCAACCGGTTGCGGCGGTGCGCTAAGGCGTTCAGGCGGCATCCGCGTGTTTTTGGCTCCCGCTGGGCAGTCGTTATTTCGGCTATGATCGAACTCTGTCCGCAGGAGTCAAAACATGTCACAGATCGCTGATAAGGCGCATCTCGAAGCCTCATCTTCCTCGTCCAGCAGTTCGTCGCCGGCCTCGCTGCCATGGATCGAAAAACTCGTTTCTTTCGATACCGTCAGCCGCAATCCGAACCTCGGGCTCATCGAAACCGTGCGCGACGAATTGCGCCACGCAGGCGTGAACGCCACCATCACCACGGATCCGCGCGGCCAATGGGCGAATCTTTTCGCAACCGTGCCGGCGCATGACGGCGAGACCAACGGCGGCATCGTGCTGTCGGGTCATACGGATGTCGTGCCGGTCGACGGTCAGGACTGGCACAGCGATCCCTTCAAACCCGAAGTGCGCAACGGCCTGCTGTACGGCCGCGGCACGTGCGACATGAAGGGGTTTATCGGCGCGGCGCTCGCGTTGCTGCCGCAGATGCAGGCGACGAAGCTCGCGAAACCCATCCACTTCGCGCTTTCATACGACGAAGAAGTCGGCTGCGCCGGCGCGCCGCTGATGATCGCCGACCTGCAAAAGCGCGGCGTGCGGCCGGACGGCTGCATCGTCGGCGAGCCGACCTCGATGCGCCCGGTCATCGCGCACAAGGGCATCAACACGTATCGCTGCTGCGTGCGCGGGTTCGCCGCCCATTCGTCGCTGACGCCCAAAGGCCTGAACGCAATCGAATACGCGGCGCGGCTCATCTGCCATATTCGCGATCTCGTCGATGAATTCCGCGCCAACGGACCGTTCGACGAACTCTACGACGTGCCCTTCACCACCGGCCAGACGAGCACGATCAAAGGCGGCAACGCGATCAACACCGTGCCCGCCGAATGCACCTTCGACTTCGAATTCCGCAATCTGCCGACGATCGACCCCGCACAGATCTTCGGGCGCATCGAAGCCTACGCGCGGGACACGTTGCTGCCGAAGATGCTGAAAGAGCATGGCAACGCCGCCATCGAGTTCACGAAGCTCGCGTCCGCGCCCGGGCTGGATGCGACCGAGCAGGCCGCCATCACGCAACTCGTGCGCGCGCTCACGGAAAATCAGGACAAGCGCAAGGTCGCCTACGGCACCGAAGCCGGCCTGTTCGCCAATGCGGGCGTGCCGAGCATCGTCTGCGGGCCGGGCAATATCGAGCAGGCGCACAAGGCGAACGAGTACGTGTCGCTCGAACAGCTCGTGCAATGCGAGGCGTTCCTCGGCAAGTTCATCCACAGCATGTCCGTCGACGCGCAAGCCCGCTGACCTTCAACGCACGCGAAGCCATGTCCACCGCCACGCATTCCGATAACACCATCGACGGCACGCCGATCCCGACGCTCGACGACATCGCCGAGCAGCACATGGCCCTCACGCCCTGGGTCGCGCGCACGCCGACGTTCGAGCGCCACGATTTTCCGACGCTCGAAGGCACGCCCATCACGTTCAAGTTTGAGCTGCTTCAGGCGAGCGGCACGTTCAAGGCGCGCGGCGCGTTCTCGAACATCCTCGCACTCTCCGACAGCGAACGCTCGGCGGGTGTCACGTGCGTGTCGGCGGGCAATCATGCAGTGGCGGTCGCGTACGCGGCGCAGCGCATGGAAGTGGGCGCGAAGGTGGTGATCATCCGCAGCGCGAGCCCGGCGCGGGTCGCGCTGTGCCGGCGCTTCGGCGCGGAAGTCGTGTTCGCGGAAAACGTCGCGGAAGCCTTCGATGTCGTGCGGCGCGTCGAGGCGGAGGAAGGACGCGTGTTTATCCATCCGTTCAACGGCTATCGCACGGTGCTCGGCACGGCCACGCTCGGCTACGAGTGGACCTCGCAGGCGCCCGATCTCGACGCGGTGATTCTGCCGATCGGCGGCGGCGGGCTGGCCGCAGGCGTGTCGACAGCCATGCGGCTCGCGAATCCGTCGCTGCACGTGTACGGCGTGGAACCGGAAGGCTCGGACGCGATGAGCCGCAGCTTCGCCGCGAATCACACCATCAAGATGGGCGCGATGCACGGCATTGCCGACTCGCTGATGGCGCCGCATACCGAGCAGTACAGTTATGAACTGTGTCGCCGGCATATCGATGAGATCGTCACCGTATCGGACGATGCGTTGCGTCACGGCATGCTGCAGCTATTCAGCGAACTGAAGCTCGCGGTCGAACCGGCGTGCGCCGCCGCCACCGCCGCCCTGCTCGGCCCGCTGCGCGAGCGTCTGCAGGGCAAGCGCGTGGGCGTCTTGTTGTGCGGCACCAATACCGATCCCGCCACGTTCGCGCGTCATCTTTCCGCGGTCTGACGCGTACCGGTCAAGCAGCGCCGCGTTTTCAAACGCGGCGCGTCGTCTTCACATGACAGCCGCGAGCCGTCTGCGCTCGCTGCGCTGCATGAAGTAATTCGCGGCGATCACGCCCGCCGTGACGAACGCGATGAACAGCGTCGCGAGCGCGTTCATTTCCGGATTCAGACCCAGCCGCACGCGCGAGAATACGACGAGCGGGAGCGTCGTCGAACCGGGGCCGGAGAGGAACGCCGACAGCACGAGATCATCGATCGACAGCGTAAACGACAGCAGCCAGCCAGCCACGAGCGCCTGCGAGATGAGCGGCAGCGTGATCGTGAAGAACACACGCAACGGCGTGGCGCCGAGATCGAGCGCGGCTTCTTCCAGCGACGGATTCAGCTCGCGCACGCGCGATTCGACGATGATCGCCACATACGAGATGCACAGCATCACGTGGCCGATCCAGATTGTGAAGAGTCCGCGCCCCGCCGGCCAGCCGATCAGCTTCGCCATTTCGACGAACAGCAGCAACAGCGAGATGCCCTGAATGACTTCGGGAATCACGAGCGGCGCGTTGATCATGCCCGTGTAGAGCGTGAAGCCCTTGAAGCGGCCCATGCGCGCGAGCACGAAGCCCGCCCACGTGCCGATCACGACCGACGCGCACGCCGTCATGAACGCGATGCGCAGCGACAGCCACGCGGCGCTGATGAGTTCGTCGTCGGTCCAGAGCGCCCGGTACCACTTGAGCGAAAACTCGGTCCACACGGTGACGAGCGGCGAGTCGTTGAACGAGTAGACGATCAGGCTGATGATCGGGATATACAGAAACGCGAACCCGATCCCGAGCGCGGTGATTTGAAGCGGACGGCTCGGCTTGATCATCGCTTTTCCTCCAGTTGCTTCGCCTGGAAATGCTGGAAAAGCGCCATCGGCACGAGCAGCAGCAGCACCATCGCGCAGGTGACGGCGGAGGCCATCGGCCAGTCGGCGTTGTCGAAGAACTCGTTCCACATGACGCGGCCGATCATCAGCGTGTCCGCGCCGCCGAGCAACTCCGGAATCACGTACTCGCCGACCGCGGGAATGAACACGAGCAGGCACCCGGCGATGATGCCGTTCTTCGACAGCGGCAGCGTGATCTGCACGAACGCCTTCCACGGCTTCGCGCCGAGGTCGTAAGCGGCTTCGAGCAAGGTCAGGTCCATCTTCACGAGATGCGCGTAAAGCGGCATCACGAGAAACGGCAAATACGAGTACACCATGCCGATATACACCGCGGTGTTCGTGTGATAGAGCTCGATCGGCGAATGAATCAGACCGATCGACATCAGGAAGTTGTTGAGCAGACCGTTGTTCTTGAGAATGCCGATCCACGCGTACACGCGGATCAGGAACGAGGTCCAGAACGGCAGCATCACGGCCATCAGCAGCAGATTGCGCGTGGCCGGGTTCGAGCGCGCGATGTAATACGCCATCGGATAGCCGATCAGCAGGCACAGGACCGTCGAGACCGCCGCGACCAGCAGCGAATTCATGTAGGTCGCGAAGTACAGGCTGTCCTGCACGAGGAACGCGTAGTGCGAAAAGTCGAGCGCGATGTTCATCACGCCGTCTTTCATCGCGAGCAGTTCCGTGTACGGCGGAATGCCCAGTTGACTGTCCGCGAAGCTGATCTTCACGACGAGCAGGAACGGCACGAAGAACAGCATCAGCAGCCACAGATACGGCCCGCCGATGACCAGCGTGCGCCCGCTCACGCCCATGCGCTTGAGCAGGTTCGTCATCATGAGGTCAGCACCACGCCCGCCGACGCGCTCCAGCGCACGTAGACTTCGTCGTCGAAAGTGGGCGAATCGATCTCGCCGAGCGCGAGGCTCGACACGTTCGCGACCACGACCTTGCCGGAATCGAGCGTCACGTGATAGAGCGTGTAGCCGCCCATGTACGCGATGTTGCTCACCTTGCCGCGGCCCCAGTTGTACGCGCCCTCGGGCGGCTTGCGCATCAGCGCGATGCGCTCCGGCCGCACCGAGATCGTCACCGGCATGCCGAGCGGCCCGGTGATGCCGTGATTCACGTACATGCGCACCGGCAGATCCGGCGTTTCGACGAACACGTGATCGGGCTCGTCCTCGACGACCGTGCCGTCGAACAGATTGGTCGAGCCGATGAAGCCCGCCGAGAAGCGGCTGTTCGGATACTCGTAGACCTCGTGCGGCGTGCCGAGCTGGACGATCCGCCCTTCGCTCATCACGGCGAGACGGTTGGCCATGGTCATGGCTTCTTCCTGATCGTGCGTCACCATGATGCAGGTCACGCCCACTTGATCCAGGATATTGACCAGCTCGATCTGCGTGCGCTGACGGATCTGCTTGTCGAGCGCGGACATGGGTTCGTCGAGCAAGAGGAGCTTCGGACGCTTGACGAGACTGCGCGCGAGCGCCACGCGCTGCTGCTGCCCGCCCGACAGCTGATGCGGCTTGCGTTTCGCGTACTGCGCCATCTGCACGAGTTCGAGCGCCTTGTGCACGCGCTCCTTGAGTTCGCCGCCGCGCACGCCCTCCTGCTTCAGCCCGAACGCGACATTCGATTCCACGCTCATGTGCGGAAACAGCGCATAGGACTGGAACATCATGTTGACCGGCCGGGTATAGGGCGGCATCTTCGCGAGGTCTTCGCCGTCGATCAGGATCTGCCCTTCGGTCACGGATTCGAGGCCGGCCAGCATGCGCAGCAGCGTCGATTTTCCGCAGCCCGAGCTGCCGAGCAGCGCGAACAATTCGCCCTTCTTCACCGACAGATTGACGCCCCGCACGGCCGTCGTTTCGCCGAATTTCTTCACGACGTCGACGATCTGCACGAAGTTGTCGTCCAGGCTCACGCCCGCTGCGACGCCGCCCGGCTCGCGCCGGCCGCCAGATCCGTTGGGCGTCCCCTTCAACGCGCTCGACTGCTCACTCATGATTGCCTGCCCGACTCCTGCTTGCATGTGCTTCGTGACCGGGATCGGCCACGAACAAAGCCCCCGGAGGTCCGAGGGCTTCGTCGATTCAAAAGAATAACCGGCTTTGGAACATCATCGGCCGGACTTGAACTCGGTCCAGAGCCGCGTCTGCAGACGCTGGATTTCCGGCGGCAGCGGCTTCAGCAGGAACAGCGTCTTGATGACGTCCTGTGGCGGATACACAGCCGGATCGTTCGCCACGTCCTTGTCGACATACTTGCGCGCTTCGAGGTTCGCGCTCGGGTAGTACACCGCGTTCGTGATCGCCGCGTGAACCTGCGGCGTCTCGATGTAGTTGATCCACTCGTGTGCGGCGTCCTTGTTCTTCGCGTCCTTCGGGATGGCCATCACGTCGAACCAGACCGGCGCGCCGCCCTTCGGAATGTAATACTCGATCTTGAACGGCTTCTTCGCTTCGACCGCACGGTGCTTCGCGATCACGACATCGCCCGACCAGCCGTAGGCGAAGCAGATATCGCCGCCGACCATGTCGTTGATATAGCCGGACGAGTTGAACTGCGTGATGTACGGACGGATTTTCTTGAGCATCGCGAGCGCCTCGCGATAGTCGGCGGGATTCGTGCTCATCGGATCTTTGCCGAGGTAATGAAGCGCGGCGGCGAACATCTGGTCGGGCGCGTCGAGCACCGACACGCCGCATGCCTTCAGCTTCGAGATGTTCTCGGGCTTGAAAAGAATGTCCCAGTTATTGAGCTCGACGTTGCCGAGAATCTTCTTGGCCTTGTCGACGTTATAGCCGAGGCCGGTCGTGCCGTACGCCCAGGGCACGCTGTACTTGTTGCCCGGATCCGCGCCCTCGACGAGCTTCATCAGGTCGGGATCGAGATATTTCAGGTTCGGCAGTTTCGACTTGTCGAGCGGCGCGAAGATGTTGGCCGCGATCTGCTTGCCTGCGTAGTTGCTGGTCGGCACGACGATGTCGTAGCCCGAGTTGCCGGTGAGCAGCTTGGCTTGAAGGGTGTCGTCGCTGTCGTAATTGTCGTACTTCACCTTGACGCCGGTCTGCTTGGTGAAGTTGGGAATCGTGTCCTTGGCGATGTAGTCCGACCAGTTGTACACGTTCAACTGCGTGTCCTTCGCGGACGCTGCGAGCGGAGTCAACATCGCGGCGCATGCCAGAGTGCCTGCCAGCTTGGCCACGCGGCCCGCCAGTTTCTCGTTCATCTCGATTCTCCCTTGTTCCGACTTGTCACGGCGTCGTGTCGCGCGAACCCGGCGATTGTCCCGTCGGCCTCTCATTGTCCGATCGTCCGATCGTCTGATACGGGTCCGCGACGCCCTTCAAAACCCCGAAAACTACCATTAAACGCAGCGCGACAAAAATCCCGGCGCCGCTTGTCGCGCAAAATGTACACGCCGCTACGCCAGGCTGTGCGAAAGGCGCGCCGCGCGGGCATGAAGCGCGTTTCCCAGGCGCTTCGGTGCGTTCCCGGGCGCTTGGAGAGAGCGCGCATTTTAGCCCCTATTCAGCGCGTGCGGGACGTCTTAAAACCACACTCGCCGCAGTGATTCGCCCGCGCGCCGGGGCGACGAAATGTCATTATTCGTGATCGGCTGCCCGCATGCGGTCGCGACCGTCGTCTGTCCGCGCCTTGCCGGCCCGGAGATGGACGCCGGCGCGCTAGCGACAACCCATGCAATCGGGCGCCCGAGTCTGACGAATAGCCAGCGGAACAGTTGTTGCGAGCCAATTCGACTTGCGTCGCGAAATGCAGCGCATCCTGAACCGCAACGCACGCGTATACCACCCATGACGCCGCTCGTTGCCCCGCTATTCGAGGCCGCTCCCGCATGAATACCAATCCCTCCGTGCTTGCCCAGCTGTCCGCCGGGAATTCCGACACTCAGCCCGCGGCAAGCCGGGACGGGGGACCACGAACGCCGCATCCGCGCGGACGCTGGTATTCGTTCGCCGGCGCGGGCGCGCTCGTCGCCGTGGGCTATATGGACCCGGGCAACTGGGCGACCGCGCTCGCCAGCGGCGCGCGTTACGGGTATTCGCTGCTCTTCGTCGTACTGCTGGCGAGCCTGATGGGCATGCTGTTGCAATGGATCGCCTCGCGCGTGGGCGTCGTCACGGGCCGCGATCTCGCGCAGTTGTGCCGCGAACGCTACAGCCGGCGCACGACGCTCGTGCTGTGGATCGCGTGCGAAATCGCGATCATCGCGTGCGACGTCGCGGAAGTCGTCGGCAGCGCGGTCGCCTTGCAGATGCTCTTCGGCCTCTCGCTTACCGCCGGCGTGCTGTGCTCGGCGGTCGGCACATTCGCGATGCTCGCCCTCCAAAGCCGCGGCAGGCGGCCGCTGCAACGCGCCGTGACGGCGCTGATTCTGTTCGTGAGCTTCTGCTTCGTCGTCGAACTCGCGCTCGCGCACCCGGTCTGGAGCAACGCGCTGCGCGGTCTCGCGCCGTCGCGCGAACTCCTGCGCGATGCCGGCATGCTGTGGCTCGCCGCCGGCGTGCTCGGCGCAACCGTGATGCCGCACAACCTCTACCTGCACTCCGCGCTCGTCAAGGAGCACGCGCCCGCCCGCGACGATTCGACCGTCGAGCGCGCGCTCACGGGCGTCAACATCGACACGTTCGCGTCGCTGTCGCTGGCGTTCGTCGTCAATGCGTCGTTGTTGATTGTCGCGGCGGCGGTATTTCACGCGAGTGGCCATTTCGATGTCGACGATCTCGCCGATGCGCACCGTCTGATCGCGCCGCTCGTCGGGAGCCACTGGGCGGGCGTCGTGTTCGCTGTCGCCCTGCTCGCCTGCGGGCTGAACGCGACGGTCACCGGCACGCTCGCCGGTCAGGCCGTGATGGAAGGCTTCCTGCGCCTGAAGATGGCGCGCTGGGCCCGCGCGCTCCTGACGCGCGGCCTCGCGATCGGACCGGCGCTCGTTGCGGTCGCGGCATTCGGTCAGCACGGCTCGAATACTTTGCTGGTCGCGACGCAGGTCGTGTTGAGCCTGCAATTGCCGCTCGCCGTGATTCCGCTCGTGCGCTTCGCCTCCGACGCCGCGCTGATGGGTCGCTGGCGCGTCGCGCGCGTGCCGCTCGCGCTGGCATGGGGGTGCGCGGGGATCATCGTCGCGTTGAACGGGGCGATGTTGTGGCAGGCGGTGTTCTCAAGCTGAGTGGCCCACGAGAAATGTTTTTCTGGAGCAGGCATCGCGATTGCTACCCGCGTACGATTCGTACAATAAGCTGACCGACTGACCCGCAGCCGCTGCACGCCGGCTTCAACCGAGCTTGCCGGGCGACCTCCAGGACCCTAACTACATGGCTTTTCGCCCAACGCGGAGCCGCGCCCGAGTGCGCTCCATCGCGCTCATGGCGCTTACTCTGACTTCGACCCTGAGCGGTGGCGCCCATGCAACCGTCGCCGTTCTGCAACCCGCGCGCGAAGCGGCCGCCGCGCAGCCTCTTGAACTGACGCTGCTCTACACCGACGACGATGCCAAGCCGCTCACCATCGACGTGCCGAAGCAACTGACCGTCAAACTGACCAACGGCGATCTGCCGCCCGCGCCGATCACGCTCGCGCGCGATCCGCGCGTGCCGGACCGTCTGCGTCTCGCGCCGGGCCAGTATCGTCGTGTGCGCTTTACCGCGCCGTGGCCCGAGTCGGCGCGAGGCATCATCAAGATCGACCCGGTCGGATTCGATACATCGCCGATGCTCGTCACGCTGAACCGTGGCGAGAGCCAGACGCAGGTCGCCGCCGCGGAGCGCCGAGAAACGCAGGCCACGACGCCCGCGCAGCTCGCCACGGCGACCGCCGCCGCGAATACCGCGGCCGTGCCGACGACCTCGCAGGACACAATGCTCTCGGGCCGCTTCTCGACCTTCGAGCCGACCTACTTCGCCGACGGCAAGAACGGCGACAACCTCGCCAAGTTTCAGTTCAGCTTCAAGTACCGGCTGCATCTGCCCGACGATCCACGCTCGCGCGGCTTCCTCGACAACCTGTACTTCGGCTATACGCAAACGGCCATCTGGAATTTGTCTGCCGAGTCCGTGCCGTTTCGCGACATCAGCTTTCAGCCGCAGCTGTTTTATTACGTGGAGGACACGGGCGTGAAGAGTCCGTTGTTCACGCGCATGGGCGTGGCGGCGGGCATCGGGCACGAGTCGAACGGCAAGAGCGGCGACGAATCGCGCGCGATCAATATTTTGTTCGTGCGCCCGACGTGGGATTTCGGCAACCTGAACGGCAATCACCTGACGCTCTCGCCGAAGTTCTACTACTACCTGTCGAAGAGCGGCAACCAGGATATCGCCGACTATCGCGGCTATGTGGATTTCCTCGTGAAGTACGGCAGCCCGGACGGCTGGCAACTCGCGACCACGCTGCGCAAGGGCACGAAGCACTGGTACGGCAGCGTCGAGTCGCAACTGACTTATCCGTTGGCGAAACTCGTCGGCAGCGCGTGGGGCGGTTATCTGTTCGCGAGCTATTTCAACGGTTACGGCGAGGATATCCTCGATTACAACCAGCGACATCACTGGATCGCGCGAATAGGCTACAGTATCGCCCGCTGAGCTTTTTTTACGAATCGACCATTGCGTTGTCGCCCTTTTTTCGCGGCGACAGCGCGGTCAAGAGTTTGCCCATGTCCTCGAATCTTCACGACCTGCCGGATAGCCCTTGCATCGGCGTTTGTTCCACGCTCTTCGACGAAGTCTGCAAGGGCTGCGGCCGCACGGCCGGCGAAGTCTCCAACTGGGTGTTCCTCAACGACGAGGAAAAGCGCGCGATCTGGGAGCGCATCCGGCGCGAAGGCACGGCGATGCGGTTTCGGAACGACCGCCTGTAAGCCATAAAAAAACGGCCCGTTCTTTCGAAACGGGCCGTTTTTTCAAACGATGCGAGAAGCCGGGGCTTACTGAATCCCTTGGCTCGACAAGAAGTCTTCGTAATTCCCGCCGAAGTCGCGCAGCGTGCCATCGGTTTTCACTTCGATGATCCGATCTGCCAGCCCGCTCACGAACTCGCGATCGTGCGACACGAAAATCAGCGTGCCTTCGAACTTGTCGAGCGCGATCTGCAGCGATTCGATCGATTCCATGTCCATGTGATTGGTCGGCTCGTCCATCAGCAAAACGTTGTGGCGGCCGAGCATCAGCTTGCCCCAGATCATGCGGCCCTTCTCGCCGCCGGACAGCACCTTCACGTTCTTCTTGATGTCGTCGGCATTGAACAGCAGGCGGCCGAGCGTGCCGCGCATCATTTGCTCGTCGTCGCCTTCCTTGCGGTATTGATCGATCCACTCGGTCAGCGTTTCGTCCTTCGGAAACTCTTCGTACGTGTCCTGCGGCATGTAGCCGATGTTGGCATTTTCCGCCCACTTCACACGGCCGCCGTCGAGATCGAGCGCGCCCTTGAGCGATTTGAGCAGCGTCGTCTTGCCCGCGCCGTTCTCGCCGATGATCGCAATGCGCTCGCCCGGCTGCACGCTCAGACTGAAGTTCTGGAAGATCGTGCGGTCGTACTTCTTCGTGATGCCTTCCGCGACCACGGCGATGTTATGCAGCTTCTTTTCGTACTCGAAGCGGATAAACGGATTCTGCCGCGACGACGGCTTGAATTCCTCGATCTTGATCTTGTCGATCATCTTGAGACGGCTGGTCGCCTGACGCGCCTTCGACTTGTTGGCCGAGAAGCGGCGCACGAAGTCCTGCAGGTCG
This sequence comes from Caballeronia insecticola, assembly GCF_000402035.1. Taxonomy (GTDB): domain Bacteria; phylum Pseudomonadota; class Gammaproteobacteria; order Burkholderiales; family Burkholderiaceae; genus Caballeronia; species Caballeronia insecticola. The sequence continues at coordinate 1,373,316 of NC_021287.1, read as the reverse complement.
GCCACGCGCTCCTTGGCCTTCTGGTTGGCGGCCTGCTGACGCTCGCGCGCCTGCGTGGACGCCAGCATGTAGTCGTCGTAGTTGCCCGGCCACACCTTCAGCGTGCCGTAGTCCATGTCCGCCATGTGCGTGCAGACCTGGTTCAGGAAGTGTCGATCGTGCGAGATGATGATCATCGTCGAGTTGTACTCGTTCAGCACGTTTTCGAGCCAACGGATCGAGTTGATGTCGAGGTTGTTGGTCGGCTCGTCGAGCAGGAGCACGTCGGGCTTCGAGAACAGCGCCTGCGCGAGCAGCACGCGCAGCTTCCAGCCGGGCGCGACGTTGCTCATCGGACCGTTGTGGTCGTTGATGTCGATGCCGATGCCCAGCAGCAGTTCGCCCGCGCGCGCTTCGGCCGTGTAGCCGTCGTATTCGGCGAACTTCGCTTCGAGATCCGCGGCGCGCATGTAGTCGTCGTCGGTGGCGTCGGGGTTGGCGTAGATCGCGTCGCGCTCGGTCATCGCGGCCCACATTTCCGTGTGGCCCATCATGACCACGTCGAGCACGCGCATGTCTTCGTACGCGAACTGGTCCTGACGCAATTTGCCGAGACGCACGTTCGGCTCGAGCATCACGTTGCCCGAGCTGGGCTCGAGGTCGCCGCCCAGGATCTTCATGAAGGTCGACTTGCCGCAGCCGTTCGCGCCGATCAGTCCATAGCGGTTTCCTTCGCCGAACTTGACCGAGATGTTCTCGAAAAGGGGCTTGGGCCCGAATTGCATGGTGATATTGGCGGTAGACAGCACGGCGCGTCCTTTTGAATGGGGTACGACGAAAAACCTGAGATTTTAGCAGAAATTGGCGGCATTTGAGGCTGCGGGCGTTCCAGTGGCCGGCCAAACGCAACGGGGCGCGGCTTTTCGAGCCGCGCCCCGTTTCTCTTCGGATGAAACCCGCTCGCGCGTTTCGTGCGCTACGTGCGCTCGGCGATGAAGGCCTTGACCACGGCGGTGTCCGCCGGCACGACGTCGAATCGCTGCGGCAACTTTTCCAGTCCGACAAAGGCCGCCGGACGTTCCGGTTCCCGATGGAGCGCCTCGCGGATCGTCTCGCCGAACTTGATCGGCTGCGCGGTTTCGAGAACGATCATCGGCACGCCGGGTTTCAGGTTTTCGCGCGCGACCTTCACGCCGTCCGCCGTGTGAGTGTCGATCATCGTGTGATAACGCTCGAACACGTCGCGGATGGTGTTCACGCGGTCGTCGTGATCGCTCTTGCCCGACACGAAACCGAACTCCTTCACGCGCGCGTAATCGCCGCTCGCCGCCAGATCGAAACCGCCCTTCTCCTCTACATCGCGGAACAGTTGCAGCACGCGCGCCGGATCGCGGCCGAGCAGGTCGTACACGAAGCGCTCGAAATTCGATGCCTTCGAAATATCCATGCTCGGCGACGTGGTGTGATACGTCTCCGCCGCACCGCGCACGCGATACACGCCGGTCTTGAAGAACTCGTCGAGCACGTCGTTCTCGTTCGTCGCGACGACGAGCTGATCGATCGGCAAGCCCATCATGCGCGCGATATGCCCCGCGCACACGTTGCCGAAGTTGCCGGACGGCACGGTAAACGACACGCGTTCGTCGTTGCTTTGCGTCGCAGCGAAATAGCCCTTGAAGTAGTACACGACCTGCGCCACCACGCGCGCCCAGTTGATCGAATTGACCGTGCCGATCTTGTGCGCAGCCTTGAACGCGTGATCGTTCGATACCGCCTTCACGATGTCCTGGCAGTTGTCGAAGTTGCCCTCGACCGCCAGATTGAAGATGTTCGGGTCCTGCAGCGAGAACATCTGCGCGGTCTGGAACGCGCTCATCTTCTTGTGCGGCGACAGCATGAACACGCGCACGCCGGCCTTGCCGCGCATTGCGTACTCGGCGGCACTGCCGGTGTCGCCGGAAGTGGCACCGAGAATGTTCAGCGTCTCGCCGTGCTTCGCCAGCGCGTACTCGAACAGATTGCCGAGCAGTTGCATCGCCATGTCCTTGAAGGCGAGCGTCGGGCCGTTCGAGAGTTCCAGCAGCGAGATCGTCGTGCCGTTCTCTTCGCCGAGCGTCTTCAATGGCGTGATCTGCACGGCGCTCTCTTCGTGGCGCACGTTGCTGTACACCTGCGCGGTGTAGGTCTTGCGCGTGAGCGAGCGCAGGTCTTCGGCCGGGATGTCGTCGCTGAACTTGGACAGCACTTCGAATGCGAGATCCGCGTACGACAGCGTGCGCCAGCGCGCGAGTTCATCGGCCGATACGCGCGGATAGTCCGCCGGCAGATACAGGCCGCCGTCTTTGGCCAGCCCGCCCAGAAGAATGTCGAAAAACGTGTGGCGCTCGTTCGAGCCGGCGCCGCGCGTCGAGATGTAGTTCATCGTGCGTCCTTGCCCTTAATTGAGACCTTCCATGCGCAGCTTCGTCACCTTCGAGACCACCGTGGACAGCGCCTCGATCTCGGCGATCGCCGCGTTCACGTCCTTTTCCAGCGTCTCGTGTGTGATGAGGATGATGTCCGTTTCGCCCTTGTTGGCGCCATCGACTTCCTCCGACTCTTTCTGCAGCAAGGCATCGATGGAAATGGCCTTGTTGGCGAGAATGCGCGTGATGTTCGCGAGCACGCCCGTCACGTCAGCGACGCGCAGGCGCAGGTAGTAGCCGCTCGTCACTTCCTCGATCGGCAGGATCGGCGTGTTCGACAGGCTGTCCGGCTGAAACGCCAGATGCGGCACGCGATGCTCCGGGTCGGCCGTGTGCAGGCGCGTCACGTCGACGAGATCGGCGACCACGGCGGAAGCGGTAGGCTCCGCGCCCGCGCCCTTGCCGTAGTACAGCGTGGTGCCGACCGCGTCGCCGTGCACGACGACCGCGTTCATCGCGCCTTCGACGTTCGCGAGCAGGCGTTTCGCGGGAATCAGCGTCGGATGCGTGCGCAACTCGATGCCCTTCTCCGTGCGCCGCGCGATGCCCAGGAGCTTGATGCGATAGCCGAGATCCTCCGCGTAGCGGATATCGATGGCCGCGAGCTTGCTGATGCCTTCCACGTACGCGCGGTCGAACTGCACCGGCACGCCGAACGCGATCGCGCTCATGATCGTGACCTTGTGCGCGGCGTCCACGCCTTCGATGTCGAAGGTCGGGTCGGCTTCAGCGTAGCCCAGCTCCTGCGCGGCTTTGAGCGCCGTCGCGAAGTCGAGGCCGCGGTCGCGCATCTCCGAGAGAATGTAGTTCGTCGTGCCGTTGATGATGCCCGCGATGTATTCAATGCGATTCGCGGTCAGCCCTTCGCGCAGCGCCTTGATGATCGGAATGCCGCCCGCCACCGCCGCCTCGAACGCGACCATCACGCCTTTCGCGCGGGCGGCTTCGAAAATCTCCGTGCCGTGCACGGCGAGCAGCGCCTTGTTGGCCGTCACGACGTGCTTGCCGTTCGCGATCGCGCGCAGCACGAGTTCGCGCGCGAGACCCGTGCCGCCGATCATTTCGCAGACGATATCGATGGAAGGATCGTCGACGACCGCGTTGAAGTCGTCCGTCACCGCGATGCCCTGGTTCGCGGCCGCTTCGGCCTTGGCCGGCGTGCGCACCGCGACGCGCGCGATTTCGATGCCGCGGCCCGCCCGGCGTTTGATTTCTGACTGGTTCCGGCGCAGCACCGTGAAGGTGCCGCTGCCGACCGTGCCGAAGCCCAAGAGTCCTACTTTGATCGGTTCCATGCAGCGCGAGTCTTTAAAGAGAAATTAAGCGAAATGCCGTTTGCGATAGCCGTCGAGGAAGCGCGCGATGCGGTTGATCGAATCCGCGAGATCGTCGACGTTCGGCAGGAAGACCACGCGGAAGTGATCCGGCGTCGGCCAGTTGAAGCCCGTACCCTGCACGAGCAGCACGCGCTCCTCGAGCAGCAGGTCGGTGATGAACTGCTGGTCGTCCTGGATCGGGTACATCTTCGGATCGAGCTTCGGGAACATGTACAGCGCGGCTTGCGGCTTCACGCAGCTCACGCCCGGAATGGCCGTGAGCATGTCGTAGGCGAGTTCGCGCTGCTTGAAGAGCCGTCCGCCCGGCAAGATCAGGTCATTGATGCTCTGATAGCCGCCCAGCGCCGTCTGGATCGCGTACTGGCCGGGCACGTTCGGGCACAGGCGCATCGAGGCCAGAATGCCGAGGCCTTCGAGATAATCCTTCGCGCGCCGGCGATTCTCTTCGATCAGACCGGAAATGGCCATCCAGCCCGCCCGATAACCGCACGAACGATAGCTCTTCGACAAACTGTTGAACGTGACGGTGATCACGTCTTCGGAGAGCGCGGCCATCGACGTATGCGTCATGCCGTCGTAGATGATCTTGTCGTAGACCTCGTCCGCGAAAATGATCAAGCCGTGCTCGCGCGCGATCGAAATCAGATCGAGCAGCAATTCGTCCGAATACAGCGCGCCGGTCGGATTGTTCGGGTTGATGACGACGAGCGCCTTCGTGTTGGGCGTGATCTTCGCGCGGATGTCGTCGAGATCGGGCATCCAGCCGTTGCTCTCGTCGCACATGTAATGGCGCGGCGTGCCGGACGACAGGCTCACCGCAGCCGTCCAGAGCGGATAGTCGGGCGCGGGCAGGAGCACTTCGTCGCCGTCGTTGAGCAAGGCCTGCATCGCCATGACGATGAGTTCCGACGCGCCGTTGCCGATGTAGATGTCGTCCAGTTCGACGCCCGTCACGCCCTTTTGCTGCGTGTAATGCATGATCGCCTTGCGCGCGGCGAACACGCCCTTCGAATCCGAATAGCCCGAACTGCCCGGCAGATTGCGGATCATGTCCTGAATGATCTCGTCCGGCGCCTCGAAGCCGAACGGCGCCAAATTGCCGATATTGAGCTTGATGATGCGATGGCCTTCCTCTTCGAGGCGCTTCGCGTGTTCGAGCACGGGCCCGCGAATGTCGTAGCAGACGTTTTGCAGCTTGTTGGATTTGAGAATCGGTTTCACGGCTGGCGGCTCTTGGCTTTGAAGTTGGTCGCGAGTTTGATCGGCTAGTTTGATCGGCTCATGATCGCTCAGGGCCCGGTGTTCCGGACGTCCGGCCTGGGCGCACGGGCAGCAGACGGGCCTTGCATTGGAAAACCGGGGGTGAAGCCCGGCGGCGGTTCGCCCGGGCGGCGCGCTCGTTCCGAGCGCCGAACGATGCATTTCAGACGCCGCGCCAGGTAAGGCTCGGGCGTGACGGACCGGATTGCGTGGCGAAGGCGGCTTGTGGCGGCGCGCGCGACGGGCGGCGCCCGAGCAAGCCCGGCAGCCGAAAAGTTATAATTTACTGATTATGGCTCAGTTCCGCAATGCACCAAAGGCGCGCGGCCCGGCTGCGGCCGTGGGGCAACGGGCGCGCACGAATGGCGGCCCGCAGCGCGGCGCCGGCGCGCGGTAAGCACGCTTTCCCGCCACACCGCGGACATCGGGCCTTTCTCACGCTTTTCTCCCATTTCTTGCCGGATCACTGTTTTGAAACTTCATCAGGATTCCAACAGCGCGCTCAACACCATTACGAGCTACGGAGACGGTTTCGTGGCGATCAATCTCGAAAGGCACGAAAGCAGCGTGATCGTCATGCCGCAGATGCCCGTGACGGCGTGGCCGGTGTCGTCGTTCGAGGCGCTCGCGCCGGAACATTTCGAGATGCTCGTCGAGGCAGCGCCCGAAGTCGTCATTTTCGGCAGCGGTGCGCGCCTGCGCTTTCCGCATCCGCGTCTGACGGCGCAGCTTGCCCGGCACCGCATCGGCGTCGAGACGATGGACTTCGGCGCCGCGTGCCGCACCTACAACATTCTGATGTCCGAAGGCCGGCGCGTTGCCGCGGCGCTGCTAATCGAAATCTGAAAAACAACGGTGATAAAACGCGCCACGAACGCTAAGGGAAATTTAAGGAATCGCTGCCAGACTTGGCGCCGCCCGCCCCCAACCCCGGCGCGGTTCGACGCGCCTTTCGCGTGACTTGGCGTGGCCTTCGCGCCAAATTAACAGTTGAGGCCTTCGCGTGCGCTACACTCCCGCCCGACGTTCCGTCTTCACCGGGCGGATCGGGTGCGGCGCAAGCCGGGATTCGTGAACTCACGCCGAAAATGCGTGCCTGAATTTGCGCATGCAGCGCCGTGGCGCCGCGGCACCACCGCCCATTCGTTTCACTAGCGCCGCGCATCGCGGCATCGGACAGGTCGACTTCATGAACGATACGCCTTCGCGGCTACCGCTCACACGTCTTTCGCTCATTCTTCTCGTACTCGCGCTCGCGATCATCTGGTTCGCGCCGCTGGGCTATCGCCATCTCGTGCCGAGCGACGAAGGCCGTTACGCCGAAATGGCGCGCGAGATGTTCGTGACCGGCGACTGGATCACGCCCCGCTACAACGGCTACAAGTATTTCGAGAAGCCGCCGCTGCAAACCTGGGCCAACGCGCTTACGTTCGCGTGGTTCGGCATCGGCGAATGGCAGGCGCGGCTCTATACGGCGCTCACAGGCTTCATGGGCGTGCTGCTCGTCGGTTACACGGGCACACGGGTCTTCAACGCGATGACCGGCTTCGCGGCCGCGGTCATCCTCGCGACCTGCCCGTACTGGAACCTGATGGGCCACTTCAACACGCTCGACATGGGCCTGTCGTTCTGGATGCAGCTGACCCTCTGCGCCCTGCTGCTCGCGCAGCGCCCCGGCCTGCCGACGCGCGACGTGCGCCTGTGGATGTGGCTGTGCTGGGCCGGGATGGGCGCCGCAGTGCTGTCCAAAGGCCTGGTGGGCCTGATTCTGCCCGGCGCGGTGCTGGTTCTCTACTCGCTCGTCGCGCGCGACTGGGCGCTCTGGAAGCGGCTTTATATCGGCAGCGGCCTGATTGTGTTCCTGATCGTGACGGCGCCGTGGTTCGTGCTCGTGCAGATGAAGAATCCGGAGTTCTTCAACTTCTTCTTCATCGTTCAGCAGTTCAAGCGCTATCTCACGCCCGAGCAGAATCGTCCGGGCGCGTTCTACTACTTCGTGCCCGTTCTGATCGTGGGCTTTCTGCCGTGGCTCTCGGTCGCCGCGCAGAGCGTGTGGCACGGCATCAAGACGCCGCGTCAGCCCAACGGCTTCGCGCCAGTCACATTGCTGCTCGTCTGGTCGGCGTTCATCTTCGTGTTTTTCAGCGCCTCGCATTCGAAGCTCATTTCCTACGTGCTGCCCATCGCGCCTGCGCTCGCGCTCGTGATCGGGCTCTATTTGCCGTCGCTCACGAAGCCGCAGTACCGCAAGCATCTGATCGGTTACGCGGTGTTCCTGATCGCTGCGGCGTTCGGCGCGATCTTCATCGGCCGCGCGGGCAGCGCCAATACGCCCAATGCGCTGTATCGCGAGTTCCAGATCTGGGTCTGGGCGGGCATCGCGGTGGCGTTCGCCGTGACCGTGTTCGGGCTGTGGCTGAACCGCCGCAGCGTGCTGGCGGGCGCGGCGGCCCTGGGCGCCGCGTGGCTCCTGCTCGGCACGATCGCGGGCTCGGGCCACGACGTGTTCGGCACCGAGAGTTCCGGCGTGAAACTCGTCCCGGCGGTCAAGGCCGCGATGGCGAAGCTCCCGGCCGACACGCCCTTCTATTCGATCGCCAAGCTCGATCACACCATGCCGTTCTACCTCGATCACACGATGATCATGGTCCAGGAAGCCGACGAGCTGACGTTCGGCGTGCATACCGAGCCGCAAAAATGGGTGCCGAGCATCGACGAGTGGATCAAACTCTGGGATTCGGAGCGCAACGCGCTGGCCCTGATGCCGCCTTCCCGCTACGACGAACTCGCAGCGCGCCATGTGCCGATGCAGATCATCGCGCGCGACGAACGCCGCGTGATCGTGGAGAAACCGCAACCGTGAGCCATTTCACTGCACACGGCGCCGGTGCCGCAACGTACGATCGTTCGGCATTTCGAGATGAACCGAGTATCCTTGTTTCGCATTTGAAAAACGCGCGATGAACCCGATTTCCTTCATTTGCATCGTCATCGGCGTATTGTTGAACGCGTGCGCTCAGCTTCTGCTCAAAGCCGGCGTGAATGCGGTGGGCCATTTCGACATGACGCCCGCCAACATTCTGCCGGTCGGAATCAAGATCGCGACGCAGTGGCCGATCATCGGCGGGCTCGCCTGTTATGTGGTGAGCGTAGTCGTGTGGATCGTCGGGCTTTCGCGCGTGGAAGTGTCGATCGCCTATCCGATGCTCTCGCTCGGTTATGTCGTCAACGCGTTCGCGGCGTGGTATCTGTTTGGCGAAGTGCTTTCGATGCAGCGGCTCGTGGGCATCGGCATCATCCTTGTCGGCGTCGTGGTACTCGCGCGCGGCTAGTTCATGCAGAATGCGCGCGTTATCTTGACATCGCGCGACTGAACGTTCGACCGGATCAATTCATTTTTTCGCATAGTCCATGACTCAAACATCGCGGCCGTTTCTGCCTTTCGTGAAGCCTGAAATCGACGAGGAAACCATTCAGGGCGTGGTCGACGTGCTGCGTTCCGGCTGGATCACCACCGGTCCGCAGAATCAGCAGTTCGAGGCGGAGCTCTCGGCGTTCGTCGGCGGACGGCCGGTGCGCGCGTTCAACTCCGGCACCTGCACGATGGAAATCGGCTTGCGGATCGCGGGTGTCGGCCCCGGCGACGAAGTCATCACCACGCCGATGACCTGGGTGTCCACCGCCAACGTCATTCTCGAAGTGGGCGCGACGCCGGTGTTCGTCGACATCGACCCGGTCACGCGCAACATCGACCTGAACCTGCTCGAGCGCGCCATCACGCCGCGCACGAAGGCGCTGATGCCGGTGTATCTCGCGGGCTTGCCCGTCGACATGGACCGGCTCTACGAGATCGCGCGCGCCCACAAGCTGCGCGTGATCGAAGACGCCGCGCAGGCGTTCGGTGCGAGCTGGCGCGGCCAGCGCATCGGCGCGATCGGCGACATCGTGTCGTTCAGTTTCCATGCGAACAAGAACGTGACGTCGATCGAAGGCGGTGCGCTCGTCGTGAACAACGAAGACGAAGCCGAACTCGCGCGCAAGTATCGTCTGCAAGGCATCACGCGCACGGGCTTCGACGGCATGGACTGCGACGTGCTCGGCGGCAAGTACAACCTGACCGACGTGGCGGCGCGCGTCGGGCTCGGTTCGCTGCGGCGCGTGGAAAGCATCACGGAAAAGCGCCGGGAGCTGGCGCGCCTGTATTTCGACGCGTTCGAAGGCAGCGCCGCGGTGAAGCTCGGCGTGGGTCTGCCGGCGCGCAATTTCACGGACAGCAACTGGCACATGTTCCAGATCGCGTTGCCGCTCGAACGCCTCACGCTCTCGCGCGCGGAATTCATGGAGCAACTGAAGGCGCGCGGCGTCGGCAGCGGCGTGCACTACCCGGCGCTGCATCTGTTCACGCTGTATCGCGCGCGCGGCTTCAAGGAAGGGATGTTCCCGCATGCCGAACGTTACGGCGCGACGAACGTCACGCTGCCGCTCTTTCCGGGCATGAGCGCGGAAGATGTCGCGCACGTCGTCGAATCGATCGACGACATCTGCACGCAATTCGGCAGCAACGAAAATCTCAACGGATAAATCAGCAAGGACGATCAGCGCAACATGAGTCATATGGATTTTCCGGCGACGTCGCCCGAGCTCTCGGTGATCATCCCGGTCTACAACGAGGAAGCCGGCCTCGCCGCCCTCTTCCAGCGCCTGTATCCGGCGCTGGATGCGCTGGACACGTCGTATGAAGTGATCTTCATCAACGACGGCAGCCGCGACAAATCGGCCGCGCTCCTCGCGCAGCAATTCCACGTGCGGCCCGACACCACGCGCGTCATTCTGCTGAACGGTAACTACGGCCAGCACATGGCGATCCTGGCGGGCTTCGAGCAATCGCGCGGCGATATCGTCGTCACGCTCGATGCCGATCTGCAGAATCCGCCCGAGGAAATCGGCAAGCTCGTCGCCAAGATGCGCGAAGGCTACGACTACGTCGGCACGATTCGCCAGCAGCGCCAGGACAGTCTGTGGCGCAAGAAAGCATCGCGCGCGATGAACCGGCTGCGCGAGCGCATCACCAAGATTCGCATGACGGATCAAGGCTGCATGCTGCGCGCGTACAGCCGCCATATCATCGATACGATCAACCGTTGCGGCGAAATCAACACGTTCATTCCGGCGCTCGCGTACACGTTCGCGCAGAATCCGATCGAAGTCGACGTCGCGCATGAAGAGCGCTTCGCGGGCGAATCGAAGTATTCGCTCTACAGCCTCATCCGCCTGAACTTCGACCTCGTCACCGGCTTCTCGGTCGTGCCGCTGCAATGGCTGTCGTTCATCGGCGTGATTCTGTCGGTCGGCTCGGCGGGCCTGTTCGTGCTGCTGCTGATTCGCCGCTTCATGTTCGGCGCGGAAGTTCAGGGTGTCTTCACCCTCTTCGCCATCACGTTCTTCATGCTCGGCGTGATCATCTTCGCGCTGGGGCTGCTCGGCGAATACATCGGGCGCATCTATCAGCAAGTGCGCGCCCGGCCGCGCTATCTCGTGCAGACGATCCTCGAACAACGCGACGGCCTGCCGATCGCGACCAAGCCGCTTCAGGAAGCCGTGCAACAGGTGGCGGCCGTCACGCGCGAGGAAAACGGCCGATGAAGCCGCGCGCAGTCGTATTCGCGTATCACAACGTCGGGGTGCGCTGTCTGCAGGTGCTGCTCGCGCGCGGCGTCGATGTCGCGCTCGTCGTCACTCACGAGGACAGCGCGAGCGAGAACATCTGGTTCGGCAGCGTCGCGCAGGTCGCGGCGGAACATGGCATCGAGACGATCATGCCGGCTGATCCGAAAGCGCCCGAACTGTATGACGCGGTCGAGAAGATCGCGCCGGATTTCATCTTCTCGTTCTATTACCGGCACATGCTGCCGGTGTCGCTGCTCGCGCTCGCGAAACGCGGCGCGTACAACATGCACGGCTCGCTGCTGCCGAAGTATCGCGGCCGCGTGCCGACCAACTGGGCGGTGCTCAACGGCGAAACCGAAAGCGGCGCGACCTTGCACGAGATGGCCGCCAAGCCCGACGCGGGCGCGATCCTCGCGCAGACGCCGGTGCCGATCCTCCCCGACGACACCGCCGCGCTCGTGTTCGACAAAACGGTGGTCGCTGCCGAGCAGACGCTCTGGCGGGTGCTGCCCGCGCTGCTGGCGGGTGAGGCGCCCCATCTGCCCAACGATCTCGCCGCCGGCAGCTACTACGGCGGACGCAAGCCGGAAGACGGCCGCATCGACTGGACGCAGCCGGGCGCGCGCGTCTACAACCTGATTCGCGCCGTGGCGCCGCCTTATCCGGGCGCGTTTTCGGATATCGGCGCGGAGCGTTTCATTGTTGCGCGAGCGCGTCTCGTGCCCGAAACGGGCGCGCCCGGCGTTTCGCCCGACAAGCTGCGCGAACTGCGGAGTTTGCCGCCGGGCCTAAGGGTGACGGATAATGCGCTGTTTGGCGTCTGCGGCGATGGCCGTGTCATCGCCATCCACGAATTGCGTCATCGGCCGCTCGGTGCCGACGCGCAACCCGTGGGCGACGAGCGCCCCGTCGATCCCGCCGAATTCGGCCGAATCATTCAATCCTCTCGTCATTCATGAAAAAAGTTCTGATCCTGGGTGTCAATGGCTTCATTGGCCACCACCTGTCCAAGCGCATCCTCGAAACGACCGACTGGGAAGTCTTCGGGATGGACATGCAAACCGATCGCCTGGGCGAGCTCGCGAATCACGAGCGGATGCACTTCTTCGAAGGCGACATCACCATCAACAAGGAGTGGGTCGAGTATCACGTGAAGAAGTGCGACGTGATCCTGCCGCTCGTCGCCATCGCCACGCCCGCGACCTACGTGAAGCAGCCGCTGCGCGTGTTCGAACTCGACTTCGAAGCGAACCTGCCGATCGTGCGCTCGGCCGTGAAGTACGGCAAGCATCTGGTGTTTCCGTCGACGTCCGAGGTGTACGGCATGTGCACCGACGAGCAGTTCGACCCGGAAAACTCCGTGCTGTCCTACGGTCCCATCAACAAGCCGCGCTGGATCTACGCGTGCTCGAAGCAGCTGATGGACCGCGTAATCTGGGGCTACGGCATGGAGGGCCTCAACTTCACGCTGTTCCGTCCGTTCAACTGGATCGGGCCGGGCCTGGATTCCATCTACACGCCGAAGGAAGGTTCGTCGCGCGTGGTGACGCAGTTCCTCGGCCATATCGTGCGCGGCGAGAACATCAGTCTCGTCGACGGCGGTGCGCAGAAGCGCGCGTTCACCGATATCGACGACGGCATCGGCGCGCTGATGAAGATCATCGAAAACAAGGGCGGCGTGGCGTCGGGCAAGATCTATAACATCGGCAATCCGAAGAACAACTTCTCGGTGCGCGAGCTCGCCAACAAGATGCTCACGCTCGCCAACCAGATCCCCGAGTACGCGCAAAGCGCGAAGCAGGTGCAACTCGTCGAGACTTCGTCGGGCGCGTACTACGGCGCGGGCTATCAGGACGTGCAGAACCGCGTGCCGAAGATCGACAACACCATGCAGGAACTCGGCTGGGCCCCGCAAGCCACGATGGACGACGCGCTGCGCAAGATTTTCGAAGCGTATCGCGCGCATGTGGGCGAGGCCCGCAAGCTCGTCGAGCAGTCGTAAAGAGGCGCGCGCGTGGCCCGCATCGTCCTCAAGATCGACGTCGATACGCTGCGCGGCACGCGCGAAGGCGTCCCCAATCTCGGGCGTCTGCTCGACAAGTACGGCGCCCGCGCGACGTTCCTCTTCAGCTTGGGCCCGGACCACACCGGCTGGGCGCTGCGGCGCGTCTTCCGGCCGGGCTTTCTCAAGAAGGTGTCGCGCACGTCTGTGGTCGAGCATTACGGCGTGAAGACGCTTATGTACGGGGTGCTTTTGCCGGGACCGGACATCGGCCGCGAAGCCGTGTCCGAAATGCGCGCGATCCACGAAGCCGGCTTCGAATGCGGCATCCACACGTGGGACCACGTCTACTGGCAGGACAACGTGCGCGCCCGCGATCGCGACTGGACCGTCGCGCAGATGCAGCAGAGTCACGCGCGCTTCATCGAGATTTTCGGGGCGCCGCCCGTCACGCACGGCGCCGCGGGCTGGCAGATGAACGGCTACGCGTTCGAGCAGATCGACGCCTGGGGCATGCGCTACGCCTCGGATGGACGCGGCCACACGCCGTACATCCCCGTGCTCGACGGCCGCACGCTGAACCACGTGCAGATGCCCACCACGCTGCCGACGCTCGACGAAGTGCTGGGCGTGGACGGCGTCGACGAAAGTAACGTGGCGGCGCATCTGCTGCGTCGCACGGCGGACAATCCGCACGATCAGGTGTTCACGCTGCACGCCGAGCTCGAGGGCCAGAAGCTCGCTCCGATATTCGAGCAACTGCTCGCCGGCTGGCGCGCTCAGGGACACAGCTTCGCCACGATGGGCGACTACCATGCCGCGCTGGACCGGGCGACGCTGCCCACGTACCCTGTCACGTGGGGCGAGATTCCCGGCCGCGCGGGCGAATTGATCGTCCAGCCGGGCTGAAACGCGCGCGCCGCGCAGGCGCGCGTTTTCTCCGCCTCGCCGTCACACCGTCTTTCTCACCGACACACCACAACAACCGGAGAAAACTTCGTGTCAGTCGCTGTCGACCAGCCCGTTCCCGACTTCACCGCACCCGCGACGGGTGGCGAGTTCACGCTTTCGAGCCTGCGCGGCAAAAAGGTCGTGCTTTTCTTCTACCCGAAGGACAACACGCCGGGCTGCACCACCGAAAGCCTGCAATTCCGCGACCACTACGACCAGTTCAAGGCGGCCGGCGCGGAAGTGATCGGCATCTCTCGCGACAGCGTGAAATCGCACGACAACTTCAAGGCCAAGCTGGAGTTGCCTTACACGCTGGTTTCAGACACCGACGAAGCCATCTGCGCGGCGTTCGATGTCATCAAAATGAAGAAAATGTATGGCAAGGAAGTGCGCGGCATCGAGCGTTCGACCTTTCTCATCGACGCAAAAGGCGTGCTCAAACGCGAGTTCCGCGGCGTCAAGGTGCCAGGCCACGTAGAGGCCATCGTCGAGGCTGTACAAGCAATTTGAGGCACGCTATATTGGTTCGCAATGAGCGCCTGTCTACTTCAACCCTTTTCTCTTAGCGCGAGCCGCCGGGCGCCTGTCGGCGCGGTCGGCATGGATCCGGGCTACGCGGAGACGGTACGGCGCAGGTGCTCCGAGACAGAAGTCAGCCGCTGGTTCCGGTAGTCGGAACGGCGGCTTTTTTATTTGGCGTCGTGCAAAAGCCACGTTCGACCGGCTCGCGCGGGACGACCCGTAGACGCAACCCCCAAGGAGCAGATCGAAACTTAGGCGAACCGGCGTTTTCGACAATGAAGCGCGCCACCGGGCGCAAACTGCGGGATCCGTATCGCTTCGAGGGCGTACGAGCAGGATGCGACAGGCGGCGCACGATACACGACCCGATTCCTTTCGAGGGAACACCATGCCTTTGCCTACCGCCCCGGCCAAACTCGGCCACCTCCTGCCGTCCGACGAGTACAAGGCCAAAGCCCGGCCTTCGAAACAGTCGAAAAAGTCCGCCGCGGCCAGTGACGACGACGCCTATGGCGCGGTCGAAACCGTGGCCGCCGGGCGTCCTGCGGCGAACGCCGCGCACACGTTGCGCTCGATCGCGAGCGACGTGCTGACCCAGATTCCCGCCGAAGCGCACGCCGACGCGGCCGTCCCGCCGCCCGCGCCCGGCACGGTGCCCACGCGCGGCCGAAAATCGAAACAGACCGCAGCGCTCTTGCAACCGGTGCCGGGCGCGCGCGCCAAGCCGGACGAGGTCGAAGCGAAAAAGGTCGACGTTCGTGGCGAGCGCACGGAGCGCGCCGACGTACCCACGACGCCCGCCCCGGCCCCCGCGCGCGAGACGCGCACCCAGAACAAGCGCCGCCAGCGCACAACTGCCGAAGCCGAACTGCGCAAGCTCTTCGTGCTCGACACCAACGTGCTGATGCACGATCCGAGTTCGCTGTTCCGCTTCGAGGAGCACGACGTCTATCTCCCCATGATGACGCTCGAAGAACTCGACAATCACAAGAAGGGCATGTCGGAAGTGGCGCGCAATGCGCGTCAGGTGAGCCGCACGCTGGATGCGCTCGTCGCGCACGCGGGCAACGCCGCCAAGATGACGGAAGGCATTCCGCTCGCCGCGCAAGGCAATCGCGACGCCCTCGGCCGCCTCTACTTCCAGACCACGCTCACGGACATCGAGCCGGTCGAGGGATTGCCCGTCGGCAAGGCGGACAACCAGATTCTCGGCGTCGTGCGGGCGCTGCAAAAAGAGCGTCCGGATCGTCAGGTCGTGCTGGTGTCGAAAGACATCAACATGCGCATCAAGGCGCACGCGCTCGGTCTGCCCGCCGAAGACTACTTCAACGATCAGGTTCTCGAAGACAAGGACCTGCTCTACTCCGGCGTGCGCGCGCTGCCGCAAGACTTCTGGACGCGGCATGCGAAGGGCATGGAAAGCTGGCAGGACACGAAGACCGGCACGACGTATTACCGCGTGACCGGGCCGCTGTGCCCGTCGATGCTCGTCAACGAGTTCGTCTATCTGGAGCCGCAGAACGGCGAGCCGTCGTTCCACGCGGTGGTGCGCGAACTGAACGGCAAGACGGCGCTTTTGCAGACGCTGCGCGACTACGGCCACCACAAGAACAACGTGTGGGGCATCACGGCGCGCAACCGCGAGCAGAACTTCGCGCTCAACCTGCTGATGAACCCGGAAGTCGATTTCGTCACGCTGCTCGGTCAGGCCGGCACCGGCAAGACCTTGATGGCGCTCGCCGCCGGCCTCGCGCAAGTGCTCGACGACAAGCGCTACAACGAGATCATCGTGACGCGCGCGACGGTTCCGGTCGGTGAAGATATCGGCTTTCTGCCGGGCACCGAGGAAGAGAAGATGCAGCCGTGGATGGGCGCTTTCGACGACAACCTCGAAGTTCTCCAGAAAACCGACGACGCCGCTGGCGAATGGGGCCGCGCCGCGACGCAGGAGTTGATCCGCTCGCGCCTGAAAGTGAAGAGCATGAACTTCATGCGCGGACGCACGTTCGTGGACAAGTACGTGATCATCGACGAAGCGCAAAACCTGACGCCCAAGCAGATGAAAACGCTCGTTACGCGCGCGGGTCCGGGCACGAAGATCGTGTGTCTCGGCAATATCGCGCAGATCGACACGCCTTATCTGACCGAAGGCAGCTCGGGCCTCACGTATGTCGTCGATCGCTTCAAGGGTTGGACGCACAGCGGCCACGTAACGCTCGCACGCGGCGAACGTTCGCGTCTCGCCGATTACGCGTCCGACATTCTGTAAGCGCGCGGCATTTTCTTTGGCATCACGGCCCGGCGGAGCGATCCGCCGGGCCGTTTCCATTTGGTCTGAACGTTTCGCGCGGACAACAGTTAAATCTGAAACTTCATGTAGAACATCAGGAAATCTTGCGGCACGCCCGTTCGGCGGGCTAGTATCGGCACACCTGTCTTCCTCCGGCGAGATTTCGCTCGCCCATTGCAATGCGTCGATTCTGGCTGCCGCTTCTCGTGACCGTCCTGCTCGCTGCGTGCGGAAGCGCGCCGCAGCAGGCAGCGCGCAAGCCCGCCGCCAGCACGGCCGCCAACCGCACCTTCAAACCGCCGCCCGGCTTCCCTAATTTCGTCGATCACAGCGTCGGGCGCGAGGAAATCTCCATTCAGGCGATGTCGCTCGTCGGCGTGCCGTACCGCTGGGGCGGCAACACGCCCGACGCCGGCTTCGATTGCAGCGGGCTTGTGCGCTATGTCGTCGATCGTGCGGCGTCGGTGAATCTGCCGCGCACGACCGCCGACATGAGTTCGCGCGGCGAATCCGTCGAACCGGACGAAGTCGCGCCCGGCGACCTGATCTTTTTCAACACGACCGGGCGGCCGCATTCGCACGTCGGCATTTATGTGGGCAAGTTGCGCTTCGTCAATGCGCCGTCGACGGGCGGCACTGTTCGGCTCGACTATCTGACGAACCCATACTGGGCGAAGCGATTCGACGGTATTCGACGCGTTGCGCCGCCGAAAGCCGCGCCCACGCCGTTCGATGCGCCGACTTATCTCGCATCGCCGGCGCCGGCAGCGGCACCCGCGGCGGCACCGGAACCGGTCTATGCGCGACAACCTGCGACTGCACCGGCAAGCGCCCCGACAAGCGCCGACGCCTTCGAGCCGCCGCCGACCACGCTCAGCGCGGCCCAGCGCCAGGCGCAGGCCGCCGGCGCAAGCGCACCGCCGCTGGCCACAGCGGTCACAGCGGTGAGCGCCGCCCCCGATCCGATCCAGGCCGCCGCGGATGCGTTCGAGCCGCCTCCTCCGACCTCACGCGCAGCGCAGCAGCAAGCGCGTGCGGCTCAGTCGGTCGGCACGCCCGCCGAATCAGCCGATCCGCCCGTGCGCGTGATGCGCGCCTCCACCGGCTCACTCGTGGCGCCGCGCCCCGCCCCGTCCGACGATCCCATCGCCCGCTTCGCCACCGGCACGAACTGACGCGCGGCGCGCGTCTCTGCTATCGTGTTTCGATCATTCCTCACGGGAGCGGAACACCATGGATCTGGGACTGGCGGGCAAGGTCGTGCTCATCACCGGCGGCAGCAAGGGAATCGGTTTTGCCTGCGCGAAAGCGTTCGCGGAGGAAGGCGCGAAAGTCGCGATCGTCTCGCGCGACGCCGCGAACCTCGCCCGCGCCCGCGAGCAGCTGGCGAGCGCCGGCCATCACATCCATCTCGCGCGCGCCGATCTGCACGAAGCGCATAGTGCCGAAGATGTCGTCGAGGAAGCGAGCGCCGCGCTCGGGCCCATCGACATTCTGATCAACAGCGCCGGCGCCGCGCGCCGCTACGACCCCGATACGCTCGATGCCGCCGCCTACAAGGCCGCGATGGACGCCAAGTACTTTTCCTACGTCTATCCGCAACAAGTGGTGCTCAAGCGCATGGCCGAGCGGCTGCGGCGCGACCCTCAGGCGGAGCCCGGCGCGATTGTCAATATCGTCGGGATGGGCGGAAAAATTGCGACGGACATTCACATCGCGGGCGGTGCGGCCAACGCGGCGCTGATGCTCAACACGGTCGGCCTCGCGCATTACTACGCGAAGTTCGGCATCCGCATCAACGCGATCAATCCGGGTGCGACGCTCACAGAGCGCGTCGAGGAAGCGCTCGAACTGGAGGCGAAGCGCCAGGGCGTGTCGCGCGATGCGGTGCTCGCCGAAAGCCAGGCAAAGGTGCCGCTCGGACGTTATGCGAAACCGGAGGAAATCGCCGACGTCGCGCTGTTTCTGGCGAGCCGCCGCGCGAGCTACGTGTCGGGCGCGATCATTCCGATGGACGGAGTGTCGTCGCCGATCATCTGATGCGCTTCGGCCCCGAATCGCTGCGGGGCCGAAGGCTGATAAGACTGCTTAGAGCGAGCGTTACAGGAAGCGGTGGCCGATCCACCACCCGGCCGCCGCGAGCGCGGCCGACGCGGGAATCGTCAGAATCCACGCCCACACGATATTGCCCGCGACGCCCCAGCGCACCGCGCTGAACTTCTGCGTCGCGCCGACGCCGACGATGGCGCCCGTGATCGTATGCGTCGTCGACACCGGAATGCCGAGGAACGACGCCACGAAGAGCGTGATCGCCCCGCCCGTCTCGGCGCAGAAACCGCCGACCGGCTTCAACTTCGTGATCTTCTGACCCATTGTGCGCACGATGCGCCAGCCGCCGAACAGCGTGCCAAGACCCATCGACAGATAGCACAGGCCGATCACCCAGACGGGCGGTGCGTCGGCGGTCGCGGAAGCGTAGCCGGTCGCGATCAGCAGCATCCAGATGATGCCGATAGTCTTCTGCGCGTCGTTGCCGCCGTGGCCGAGCGAATACAGGCCCGCCGAGACGAGCTGCATGCGGCGAAAACGCCGGTCGACCTTCGAGGGCGGCGTACGGAAATACAGCCACGACACGAGCAGCATGAAGAACGAGCCGAGCACGAAGCCGAGCAGCGGCGAGATAAAGATGAACGCGACCGTCTTGAGCAGGCCGTCCATGTTGAGCGATCCCCAGCCCGACTTGGCGAGCGCGGCGCCGACCAGCCCGCCGATCAGCGCGTGCGACGAGCTCGACGGAATCCCGTAGTGCCACGTAACGATATTCCAGCCGATGGCGCCGACGAGCGCGCCGAAGATCACGTAGTGATCGACGATTTCGGGATCGATCGTACCCTTGCCGACGGTGGCGGCGACTTTCAGGTGAAAGATGAAATACGCGATGACGTTGAACGCGGCGGCAAACGCAACGGCCTGCTGCGGCTTGAGCACGCCGGTCGAGACGACCGTCGCGATGGAGTTGGCGGCGTCGTGGAAGCCGTTCATGAAGTCGAACGCGAGTGCGACTATGACGAGCAAGGCGACAGCCCAGATGGCGAGTTGAATCGAATGCATCAGTTGGTGTTGTTTTGACCGGTCTGGAAACGCGCTGCCGGTTTATCGTCCCGGTGGTCGAGCGGCTGCCCGCCGCGCGGCGACGAATCGCGCGCTGCGGGTTCGGGAAGTTCGATCAGGCGTTTTCCAGCACGATGCCTTCGATAATGTTCGCGACGTCCTCGCACTTGTCGGTCACCGTCTCGAGCAACTCGTAGATCGCCTTCAGCTTGATGAGCGTCTTGACGTCGTCCTCTTCTCGGAACAGCTTCGACATCGCCGAGCGCAGCACGCGGTCGGCATCCGATTCCAGACGGTCGATTTCTTCGCAGATCTTCAGGATCTCGCTCGCACGCTTCATGTCGGCCAGCAAGCCCACGGCCTGTTGCACGCGCAGGCAGGTCGCCGTGCAGATATGCGCAAGCTGGCTCGCCTCCGAGGTCACCGCGCGCACGTCATACAGCGAAATGGCCGTGGCGACGTCCTCCATCAGATCGAGGATGTCGTCCATCGTCGTGATCAGCTTGTGGATCTCGTCGCGGTCCAGCGGCGTGATGAAAGTCTTGTGCAGCAGATCGATGGTTTCGTGCGTGAGCTTGTCGGCGCGCTTTTCGTTCGTCTGCACGTTCTGCTTGTGTACCTCGGCGTCTTCGAGGTTGTCGATCAGCAGTTCAAGCTCGCGACTTGCGTCGACCATGCACTTCGCGTGCGCGTTGAATATCTCGAAGAATTTGCCCTCAGTGGGCATGAAACGACCGAACATGAAAATCCCGATAGATGGGTCAGTTTTGAGACGGACATCAAACCGTCATATTGTACCTGTGCGCACTACCCGGCGCACCGCGCTTGCGCGCGGCGGCCGTTGGCGTGTGGTGACGGTGTGACAGCAGCCCGCGTTATTCGCTGCCGTAGAAGCTCTGCGCGCCGGCGAAGTTGTCAAACTTCGTATATTGGCCGTGGAAAGTCAGGCGTACCGGACCGATCGGACCGTTACGCTGCTTGCCGATAATGATCTCGGCGGTGCCCTTGTCGGGACTGTCCGGATTGTAGACTTCGTCGCGATAGATAAAGAGGATGACGTCCGCGTCCTGTTCGATAGCGCCCGACTCGCGCAAGTCCGACATGATCGGGCGCTTGTTCGGCCGCTGCTCCAGACCGCGATTCAACTGCGACAGCGCGATCACCGGTACGTCGAGTTCCTTGGCAAGGCTCTTGAGCGACCGCGAGATTTCGGAAATTTCGGTCGCACGGTTTTCGCCGGAGCTCGAGCCGCTCATCAGTTGCAGATAATCGACGATGATCAGGCCGAGCTTGCCGCACTGACGCGCGAGACGCCGCGCGCGCGAGCGCAGTTCCATCGGGTTCAGGCCGCCGGTTTCGTCGATGAAAAGCTGCGCCTCGCTCATTTTCTGCACCGCGTGCGTGAGCTTCGGCCAGTCTTCGTCGGTCAGCCGCCCCGTGCGCATGCGATGCTGGTCGAGCCGGCCGACCGAGCCGAGCATCCGCATCGTCAGTTGCGTGCCGGGCATTTCCATCGAAAACACCGCGACGGGCAAGCCGTACTCCACTGCCACGTATTCGCCGATGTTCATCGAAAAAGCCGTCTTACCCATCGACGGGCGGCCCGCCACGATAATCAGCTCGCCGCCATGCATGCCCGAAGTCATGCGATCGAGGTCGACGAAACCCGTCGGCGTGCCGGTCACGTCGCTCGGATTGGCGGTGTGATACAGCGTGTCAATGCGCTCCACGACCTGCGTGAGCAGCGGGCCGATTTCCAGAAAGCCCTGCGTGCCGCGCGCGCCGTCTTCCGCGATCGAAAACACGCGCGATTCCGCTTCGTCCAGAATCTGCCGCACTTCCTTGCCTTGCGGATTGAAGGCGTCCGCGGAAATCTCGTCCGCCACCGAGACTAGCCGCCGCAGCACCGCGCGATCGCGCACGATCTCGGCGTAGCGGCGGATATTCGCCGCGCTTGGCGTGTTCTGCGCAAGCGCGTTCAGATACGCGAGACCGCCCACTTCCTCGGCCTTGCCGGCCATGGTGAGCGCTTCATAGACGGTGATGACGTCCGCCGGGCGCGTTGCCGCGATCAGCTTGCCGACGTGTTCGTAGATGATGCGATGGTCATAGCGATAAAAGTCGCCTTGCGACATCACGTCGGCGATGCGGTCCCATGCGGCGTTGTCCAGCAGCAGGCCGCCGATCACCGATTGCTCGGCTTCGATCGAATGCGGCGGAACCTTCAGCGCGTCGAGTTGCGGGTCTTTGGACGGTGCGTTCATGGGGTGGAATTATCGATGAATGGCGGGTCGCGGACAATAAAAAAGGCAGGAACCTCGGGGTTTTGCCCCTCTGGTTCCTGCCCTTCTTTCCTGCGGGCGAGGCACGGGGCCTCGCCTGAAACTTACGCGTGCTCGCCGAGCACCGACACCGTGACGTCGACCAGCACGTCCGTGTGCAGCGCCACTTGAACTGCGTGGTCGCCGACGATCTTCAGCGGGCCTTGCGGCAGACGCACTTGCGCCTTTTCCACATCGGCGAAGCCTTGCTTCTTCAGCGCGTCTGCGATGTCCGCGTTCGTGACCGAACCGAACAGACGGCCGTCAACGCCAGCCTTCTGCGAGATCTGCACGGTGAAGCCGTTCAGCTTTTCGCCTTGCTTTTGCGCGGCTGCCAGCTTTTCAGCGGCGACCTTTTCGAGTTCGGCGCGGCGAACTTCGAATTCGGCGATTGCGTCCTTCGTGGCGCGGCGTGCCTTCTTGCCGGGGATCAGGAAGTTACGTGCGTAGCCGTCCTTGACCTTGACGATGTCGCCCAAGTTGCCCAGGTTGACGACTTTTTCCAAAAGAATGATTTGCATTTTTGGCTTGTCCTTATGCGTCGTCTGATTAGGCCTTGTGCAGGTCGGTGTACGGCAGCAGCGCGAGGAAACGTGCGCGCTTGATGGCCGTGTCGAGCTGGCGCTGATAGTGCGCCTTCGTGCCAGTCAGACGAGCCGGCGTGATCTTGCCGTTTTCGCCGATGAAGTCCTTCAGCGTTTCCGTGTCCTTGTAGTCGATGTACTCGACACCGGCTGCCGTGAAACGGCAGAACTTCTTGCGCTTGAAGAGCGGGTTTTGTTGCTGACGACGCTTGTCGAATTTCTTACCAGTCGGGCGGGGCATGTTCAGTCCTTTCCAATGTCCTGCAATTCTGTGATGTGAAACACCAGGGTTCGGGCATTACGGCTTTTCTTCGCCAGAAAGCCGGTGAAGCGTGTTTCGACGCCCATCGGACAGCTTTCCAGCTTGCCGCTCGCTTCTCCGGCCGCCACTGCCTGCAGTGTCAGTTCGATCTTCCGGGCGATGCCCGCTTCGACGACTTCTGCCGCGTGTTGCAACGTGCAGCTTGCGATCGGGATGCCGGCGGGCGTGTACCGCACCGGTTCGCGTTCCACGACGCTTGCTGTCAGCTGCAGCCGGTTCACGAGATTAGTGTTGTTCCCTGATGGCTTGACAGTTCTGAACTGTCCTTAAGCCTGCGCTTCGGACGGCTGGCTGGCCGCCTTCTTGGCTTCTTCGCGCTGCACTTCCTTCATCATCGGCGACGGGCCGGTTTCGGCCTTCTTCAGCTTGACGATGAGGTGACGCAAAACGGCGTCGTTGAACTTGAATGCGTGTTCGAGCTCTTCGAGCGTCGTTTGATCGCATTCGATGTTCATGCAGACGTAGTGAGCCTTCGCGAGTTTCTCGATCATGTAGGCCAGTTGACGGCGGCCCCAGTCTTCGATGCGGTGGATCTGGCCACCGTGCGACGTGATCGTGCCCTTGTAGCGCTCGATCATGGCGGGCACTTGCTCGCTCTGATCGGGGTGCACGATAAAGACGATTTCGTAATGACGCATATTCACTCCTTGTGCTGACTTATGGATAAAAGCCACCCGGGCGTCGGACCGGTGCGGCAAGTGAGAAGCCCGAAACTATAACGCGTTCCGCTCGCGTGGGCAAGACAAATCAGCATTTTGCGACTGACTTTGGCTGTGAATTCAAGCATTTAGCAGGCATTCAGCGTCCATGGGCGACGGGCGCGTGCTCCGGCAAAGGCTCGCCGGGCGGCGCGAGCAGGCGGCTCCAGTAGCCGGGCTGCGCGTAGATTTCCTTAAGATAATCAATGAAGTAGCGCACGCGCGCAGGCACATAACGCTGTTGCGGATAGACCGCGAGGATGTCGTAATCGGGTAATTCGAACTCGTCCAGCACGGTTTCGAGTTCGCCCGCTTCGAGTTGCCGCTGAATCTCCCACGTCGAGCGCCAGCCGAGTCCGAGGCCTTCCGATACCCAACGATGCAGCAATTCGCCGTCGTTGCAATCGAGGTTGCCGGAAACGCGCACCGTCACCAGCTTGCCGTTGCGGCGAAAGTACCAGCCGCGGTTTTGGCCGCCCTGCAGATTGAACGCGAGACAGTTGTGCTCCGGCAGATCTTCGAGCGATTTCGGCTTGCCGTGCTTCTTGAAGTACGCGGGCGTGCCGCACACGACGCGCCGGTTGCCTGCCAGTTTCACCGCGACGAAGTTCGGATCGACCGCCCCGCCGATGCGAATCGACAGATCGTAGCCCTCGCGCACCAGATCGACGACGCGATCGGTCAGATTGAACGACATCTGCAATTCGGGCTTGTCGGCGACGAACGCCGGCGCGTGCGGCGCGACATGCATGCGTCCGAACGCCGCCGGCGCCGATACGATCAGATGCCCGCCCACTGCGCGCCGCCCGGCCGCGAGTTCGTTCTCCGCCTGATCCCATTCCGCGAGCAGATTCTTGCAGCGGTCGAGAAACGCGGCGCCCTCCTCGCTCACGACGAGCCGCCGCGTCGAGCGGTACATCAGCTTCACGCCGAGGCGCTTTTCGAGCGCGTCGATGCGCCGCCCGAGAATCACCGGCGACACGCCCTCTTCCAGCGCCGCCGCCGCGAGGCTGCCCGCCTCGGCCACGCGCACGAAGGTTTCGATCTGCTTGAAACGGTCCATCTCGCGTCTCCTGTCCGATACAGCGCTGCCGCCGAACCCCGTGGCACCGTCATTCGATACTTTTTGTTTGGGAAAAAGCGACTTCAGCTGATCTTATCAAACCTTTTCCACGCTCTTAAAGTGCAATGGAACCCTGCTTCAATGCAGACAGCGAATTTCGGATAGAGACCCCAGGAAGGAGACAATCATGCCCAAGATGAGAGCCGTCGACGCAGCCGTCCTCGTGCTGGAGAAGGAAGGCATCGACACCGCGTTCGGCGTGCCGGGTGCGGCCATCAACCCGTTCTACTCGGCGATGAAGAAGTCGGGCGGCATCAGCCACGTGCTCGCGCGCCACGTCGAGGGCGCCTCGCACATGGCGGAAGGTTATACCCGCGCCGCGCCCGGCAACATCGGCGTGTGCATCGGGACGTCGGGTCCGGCGGGCACCGACATGATCACGGGCCTCTACTCGGCTCAGGCGGATTCCATCCCCATTCTCGCGATCACCGGCCAGGCGCCGCGTGCGCGTCTGTACAAGGAAGATTTCCAGGCCGTCGATATCGAATCGATCGCCAAGCCGGTCACCAAGTGGGCCGTCACCGTGCGTGAACCGGCGCTCGTGCCGCGCGTGTTCCAGCAGGCGTTTCACCTGATGCGCTCGGGCCGTCCGGGTCCGGTGCTGGTCGACTTGCCGATCGACGTGCAGTTGGCCGAAATCGAATTCGACATCGACACCTACGAACCGCTGCCGGTCTACAAGCCGAAAGCGACGCGCGCGCAGATCGAAAAAGCGCTGACGATGTTGAACGACGCCGAAAAGCCGTTGATCGTCTCGGGCGGCGGCGTGCTGAATGCGGCGGCGGAAGACCTGCTCGTGCAGTTCGCGGAAACGCTCGGCGTGCCCGTCATCCCGACGCTGATGTCGTGGGGCGCGATCCCCGACGATCACCCGCTGATGGCCGGCATGGTCGGCCTGCAGACGTCGCACCGCTACGGCAACGCGACGATGCTCGCCTCGGATTTCGTGCTCGGCATCGGCAACCGCTGGGCGAATCGTCACACGGGCAGCGTCGAGGTCTATACGAAGGGCCGTAAGTTCGTGCACGTGGATATCGAGCCGACGCAGATCGGCCGCGTGTTCGGACCGGATCTCGGCATCGTCTCGGATGCAAAGTTCGCGCTCGAATTGTTCGTCGAAGTGGCGAAGGAATGGAAGGCCGCCGGCAAGCTCAAGAACCGCAGCGCGTGGGTCGCGGATTGCCAGCAGCGCAAGCGCACGATGCTGCGCAAGACGCACTTCGACAACGTGCCGATGAAGCCGCAGCGCGTCTACGAAGAGATGAACCTCGCGTTCGACCGCGACACCTGCTTCGTCACGACGATCGGTCTCTCGCAGATCGCGGGCGCGCAGTTCCTGCACGTGTTCAAGGCACGCAACTGGATCAACTGCGGTCAGGCCGGCCCGCTCGGCTGGACCATTCCTGCCGCGCTCGGCGTGCGTGCGGCGGACCCGCAACGCAAGATCGTCGCGCTGTCGGGCGACTACGACTTCCAGTTCATGATCGAAGAGCTCGCCGTGGGCGCGCAGTTCAAGCTGCCGTACGTGCACGTGGTCGTGAACAACTCGTATCTCGGGCTGATCCGTCAGGCGCAACGCGGCTTCGACATGGATTACTGCGTGCAGCTTGCGTTCGACAACATCAACGCGCCCGAACTCGATGGCTATGGCGTGGATCACGTCGCGGTGGCGGAAGGTCTCGGCTGCAAGGCGCTGCGTGTGCACAAGCCGGAAGACATCGCGCCGGCTCTCAAGCAGGCGCAGGCGCTGGCGGCGGAGCATCAGGTGCCGGTGGTCGTCGAGATGATTCTCGAACGCGTGACCAACATCGCGATGGGCACCGAAATCGACGCGATCAACGAGTTCGAGGAACTCGCCGAAACGAAGGCCGACGCGCCGACCGCAGTCACGCCGCTGGACTGAGCATCGCCGCCGCGCGCTCGTGCACGTGCATGCACGTTCATGCAAGGAACGCGCGGCGTACATCAACTGACCGACCATCAGGGAAGAACAATGCCGAAATTTGCCGCGAACTTGACCATGCTGTTCAACGAACTTCCGTTCCTCGACCGCTTCGCAGCGGCGGCGAACGCGGGGTTCAAGGCGGTCGAGTTCCTGTTTCCGTACGCGTTTTCGATCGGCGATATCCAGAAACGCCTGAAGGACAACGATCTGCAAATCGTGTTGCACAACCTGCCTGCGGGCAATTGGGAAGCCGGCGAGCGCGGCATCGCCTGTCTGCCGGACCGCGTCGCGGAATTCCGTGAAGGCGTGCCGCGCGCAATCGAATACGCGAAGGCGCTGAACGTGCCGCAACTGAACTGCCTCGTCGGCATTCCGACGGCTGGCGTATCGGCGGAACAGGCGCGCGCGACGATCATCGAAAACCTGCGCTTTGCAGCCGATGCGCTCAAGAAAGAAGGTATCAGGCTGCTCGTCGAGCCGTGCAATTCGTACGACATTCCGGGCTTCGCGCTGAACCGTTCGAAGGAAGGACTGGATGTGATCCGCGCGGTCGGCTCGGACAATCTGTTCCTGCAATACGACATCTATCACATGCAGCGCATGGAAGGCGAACTCGCCGCGACCATCCGCAAGAATCTGCCGCAGATCGCGCACATTCAGCTCGCCGACAACCCTGGCCGCAACGAGCCGGGCACGGGCGAGATCAACTACGCGTTCCTCTTCGCACTGCTCGACGAGATCGGCTATCAAGGCTGGATCGGCTGCGAGTACAAGCCGCTCAACGGCACCGAAGCGGGCCTCGGCTGGCTGCACAGCATCGGCGGCGTGAAAGCCACCGCTGCAGCATAAATCTGACTCAATCTGACACGCAGGAGGAGCTTGAAGTATGGCAACGATCGGTTTCATCGGCCTTGGCATCATGGGCGCGCACATGGCGCGCAACCTCATCAAGGGCGGCCACAAGCTCGTCGTGAACGGCAAGTTCCCTGTGCCCGACGACATCCGCGCGCAGACGCAGGTCGTCGCGGACTCGGCAGCGGTTGCACAGGCGAGCGAAATCGTCATCACGATGGTGCCGGACACGCCCGATGTCGCCAATGTGCTGTTCGCCGATGACGGCGTCGCGAACGGTCTTTCGAAGGGCAAGCTCGTGATCGACATGAGCTCGATCGCCCCGCTCGAGACGCAGGAATTCGCGAAGAAGATCAACGCGCTCGGCTGCGACTATCTCGACGCGCCGGTATCGGGCGGCGAAGTCGGCGCGCGCGAAGCGACGCTCACGATCATGGTCGGCGGCCCGGAGAAGTCGTTCGAGATCGCCAAGCCGCTGTTCGAACTGATGGGCAAGAACATCTCGCTCATCGGCGACAACGGCGCGGGTCAGACGTGCAAGGTCGCGAACCAGATCATCGTCGCGCTGAACATCGAGGCGGTCGCCGAAGCGCTGTTGTTTGCGGCACGCTCGGGCGCCGATCCGGAACGCGTGCGCCGTGCGCTGATGGGCGGCTTCGCGTCGTCGCGCATCCTCGAAGTACATGGCGAGCGCATGACCAAGCGCACGTTCAATCCAGGCTTCCGTATCGAACTGCATCAGAAGGATTTGAACCTCGCGCTCGACGGCGCACGCAAGATGGGCCTGGCCCTCCCCCACACGGCGAGCGCGCAGCAACTCTTCAGCGTGTGCGCGGCGAACGGCGGCAAGGCCTGGGATCACTCGGCGATGGTCCGCGCACTCGAAATCATGTCCAACTTCCAGGTGGCCGACGAACCGCAGCAGGCAGCCAAAGCCGCGTAATTCTGTCACCTGAACCGTGGGGCGTCCCGCGTATGGGCACGCGGGACAAATGTCGCTCTGGGCTGAGGGCGGCAAAGTGGGGTCCGAGAGCGGCACCCGGCGGTGCGCCGGGTAAGCCTTGGTCGGTCAGACGGTTTATCGTCGGGTGTCCGCGTCGGATTGTTTCAGATTGCGTCCTATCGCCATGGCGCAAGTGGTGCTAAAAATTCCTTTTGTCAAACTCAGAACTATCTGGTGGTGTCCGCGACTAATCTGCCTGGACTTCGCGGCCGTATCACCACGTTAATTAAAGGAGTTGAACAATGGGAATTCTCAGCTTTATCAAGGAAGCGGGTGAAAAACTGTTCGGCGCTGTCACGCCGAGCGCGCAGGCAGCGTCCGATCCTGTGGATGTCGCCGCACTGAACCAGAAAGCGGGCGACGCGATTGCAGCGTACATTCGCTCGCAAGGTCTCAACGCGGACAATCTCAGCGTGCAATATGACGGCACCTCGCACACGGTCACCGTGTCCGGTCAGGCGCCCGATCAGGCGACCAAGGAGAAGATTCTCGTCGCGGCCGGCAATGTCCAGAACGTCGACAAGGTGGACGACCAGCTCACCGTGCCGAATGCCGGACCCGAGTCGCAGTACTACACCGTTGTGTCGGGCGACAATCTCTGGAAGATCGCGGAGAAGTATTACGGCAACGGCTCGAAGAACGACGTGATCTTCGAAGCGAACAAGCCGATGCTGAAGAGCCCGGACAAGATCTATCCGGGTCAGGTGCTGCGCATTCCGGCGGCGAACTGACCGGCGGCAGTCTCAACGAAAACGCGAACCGAGGTTCGCGTTTTTGCTTTTCAGTACGTGTCGAAAATACGTTGCAGGTCTTGCGCGCCCGACGCGAGCGCAAGCATCAGCAACACGCGCGCCTTGTACGGATTGAGCGTGCCCGCGCTGATTGTGCCGAGCGCATCGTCGGAAGCGGCGCCGTTGCGCATCACGTGACCCGAGCCGACGCGCGACGAACGCACCACCGCGACGCCCTTCTTCACCGCATCCGCGAGTGCGTGCGTGAGCGTCGCGTGCATCGAGCCGTTGCCCGTGCCCGCCACGACGATACCGCGCGCCCCCGCCGCGACGAGCGCATCGACCGTCACGCGCGAGGCGTCTGCATGACTCGTGACGATCTCGACCATCGGCCATTCGTCGGTCACGGAGAACTCGCTCGCAACGGTATGCGGGCGCACGACCGTGCGCTGAAATTCGACGCGTCCGTCCTGCACGAAACCGAGCGCGCCGGTTTCAGGCGCGCGGAAGGCATCGACGGCGTAGGTGCTCGTCTTGGCGACATCGCGCGCGCTGTGAATCTGGTTGTTGAACGCGACGAGCACGCCCTTGCCCGCCGCGTCCTGCGATGCCGCGACGCTCACCGCGTTGAGCAGATTCAACGGGCCGTCAGCGGAAAGCGCGGTCGACGGGCGCATGGCCGCCGTCAGCACAACAGGCTTCGCGCGCTTCACCGTGAGATGCAGCAGGTAGGCGGTTTCTTCGAGCGTATCGGTGCCGTGCGTGACGACGACGCCATCGATATCGTCTTGCGCGAGGAGCGTATCGATGCGCCGGCTGAGCGCAGTCCACAGCGCGGCACTCATGTCCTTGCTGTCGATGCTCGCGAACTGTTCGGCGTGAATGCGCGCGACGGAACTCAGCGCGGGCACGGCTTCGAGCAGCTTGTCGACGCCGACGACGCCCGCCTTGTAGCCCGCCGTCTTCGATGCATCGCCCGCCTGTCCGGCGATGGTGCCGCCCGTTGCCAGCACGGCGATGCGAGGGAGAGAGGATGTGTTCATGCCGGCGATTGTAAATCAGCCGGCATGGGTTTTACGCTGCTTCGCGAAGCTGGGCGGCGATCTGCGCTTCGTCGAGTTGCGGCGCGAACATCTCGATCAGCCGGTACGCGTACGCGCGCAGAAACGCGCCCTTTCTCAGGCCGACGCGCGTCGTGCTCGCTTCGAACAGATGCTGCGTATCGAGTGCGACGAGTTCGGTGTCGCGTCGGGCGTCATACGCCATCGCCGCCACGATGCCGATGCCCATGCCGAGTTCCACGTAAGTTTTGATGACGTCGGCGTCGATGGCGGTCAGCACGATATCGGGCATCGCGCCCACGCTCGCGAACGCCTGATCGACGTGCGAGCGGCCGGTGAAGTCGGTGTCGTAGGTGACGATCGGATATTCGGCGATCTGCTCGAGCGTGAGATTCTCGCGCCCGACGAGCGGATGATCCTTCGGCACCACGACCGTGTGATGCCACGAATAGCACGGGAACGTGACGATGTCCGGATAGCGGTCGAGCGCCTCGGTCGAGATGCCGATATCGGCCTCGCCGTTGATGATCATCTGCGCGATCTGCTGCGGGCTGCCCTGGCGCAGCGCGAGATGCACCTTCGGGAAGATTTCGGTGAACTGGCGGATGACCTTGGGCAGCGCGTAACGCGCCTGCGTATGAGTGGTCGCGACGACGAGATGGCCGTTGTCCTGATCCGCGAACTGGCGCGCGACGCGACGCAGGTTCTCGGCGTCGAGCAACATGCGCTCGATCAGCTGATGCACCTGCTTGCCAGGCTCCGTGAGCCCCGTGAGCCGCTTGCCGCGACGAATGAAGATATCGACGCCGAGTTCGTCTTCGAGATCCTTGATCTGCTTCGACACGCCCGACTGCGACGTATAAAGCACGTTGGCCACCTCCGTCAGATTCATGTTCTGACGCACGGCCTCGCGCACGAAGCGCAATTGCTGGAAATTCATGTCAGCCTCTCTTGATGCTTTTATGTCTTGATCTTATTTGATCTCATTGCGCTGGAAACAGGCGCAGCGCGCGCGGCACCGCCGTCACGCCATCGCCGATATCGAGTCTGAGCGCGCGCCATGCCTCGCGGTCCAGTTCCGCCTCGATCACGCTGCCCGCATTGCCTTCCAGTTCGACGCGCACCGAGCCGCCCAGCGTCACCACGCGCCGCACGCCGACCACGATGCCGTCGCGATGGGCGCCATCGGCGGGATACAACGCGAGATCGTGCGGACGGACATACGCGAGCGCGCGGCCGCTGAAATGCGCCTGTGCGGCGATCGGGCTCGATGCGCCATCCACGACGAAGCCGTTTGCATCGACATGGCCCTGCAGCCGGTTCGCCGCGCCGAGAAACTCGTAGACAAACGAGGTCTGCGGATGATCGTACACGTCTTGCGGACTGCCTACCTGCTCCACGCGCCCGTGATTCATCACGACAATCCGGTCCGCGACTTCGAGCGCCTCTTCCTGATCGTGCGTGACGAACAACGTCGAGATATGCAGATCGTCGTGCAGGCGGCGCAGCCAGCTACGCAATTCCTTGCGGACCTTGGCGTCGAGCGCGCCGAAGGGCTCGTCGAGCAGCAGAACTTTCGGCTCGACGGCCAGCGCCCGCGCGAGCGCAATGCGCTGCCGCTGCCCGCCCGACAACTCCGACGGGAAACGCTCCGCGAGCCAGTCCAGTTGCACGAGCTTGAGCAGTTCGTGCACTTTCTCGCGGATCACGGCGTCGCTCGGACGTTCGCGGCGCGGCTTCACGCGCAGGCCGAACGCGACGTTCTCGAACACCGTCATGTGCCTGAACAGCGCGTAATGCTGGAACACGAAGCCCACTTGCCGCTCGCGCGCGCCGACTGCCGCGACGTCTTCGCCGTTCAGCACGACTTGCCCCGCATCGGCGAATTCGAGGCCCGCGATCACGCGCAAGAGCGTGGTCTTGCCGCAGCCCGACGGCCCGAGCAGCGCGACGAGTTCACCCGCCGGAAAATCGAGCGAGACGTTGTCGAGCGCGGTGAAATCGCCGAAGCGTTTTTGCAGATTACGAACGATGATGCTCATGATGTTTTCGGCCTCTCAATGCTGTGCGGTGGCTTTGGCTTCGCTGACGACCTGCGACATGCGGCGCTCCGCGAGGAGCTTCAACGCGAGCGTCACGAGCGCGAGCAGCGCGAGCAGCGACGCCACCGCGAACGCCGCCGAAAAGTTGTATTCGTTGTAGAGAATTTCGACGTGCAGCGGCATCGTGTCGGTCTGGCCGCGTATATGGCCCGACACCACCGAAACCGCGCCGAATTCGCCCATCGCGCGTGCATTGCAGAGAATCACGCCGTAGAGCAGACCCCACTTCACGTTCGGCAGCGTGACGCGCCGGAAGATCTGCCAGCCCGATGCGCCGAGCACGTGCGCCGCTTCCTCTTCGTCGTTGCCTTGTGCCTGCATCAACGGAATCAGTTCGCGCGCGACGAACGGGAACGTCACGAAGATCGTCGCGAGCACGATGCCGGGCACCGCGAAGATGATCTGCACGTCATGCGCGGCGAGCCACGGGCCGAACCAGCCTTGCGCGCCGAACATCAGCACGTAGATGAGGCCGGAGATCACGGGCGACACGGAGAACGGCAGATCGATCAGCGTCGTCAGCAGCGCCTTGCCGCGGAACTCGAACTTCGCGATGGCCCACGACGCCGCCAGCCCGAACACGACGTTCAGCGGCACGGCGATCGCCGCCGTCATGAGCGTAAGCTTGATCGCGGACCAGGCGTCCGGGTCCTTGAGCGACTCGAAGTAATAGTCGATGCCTTTCGCGAACGCCTGCACGAACACCGCGACGAGCGGTACGACGAGAAAGAGCGCGAGAAACACGAGCGCGATGCCCGTCAGCAGCCAGCGCACGGCGCGCGGTTCGGTGACGGGATTGAGCCGGTTCTCGTGCATGCGGGCGGCGGCGTTCACCGGCAGCGCCTTGCTATTGGGCGTGCTCATGCGTGACCTCCGCCCGGATGTCCGGCATGCAGCGACGGACCGACCGCTACGGCAGGCGCTGCGCCGGTCCTGCTGGTGCGCCGCTGAAGGAACCATTGCAGCGTGTTGATGAGCAGCAGCATCAGGAACGACACGCACAGCATCACGACGGCAAGCGCCGTGGCGCCCGCATAGTCGTACTGTTCGAGCTTCGTGATGATGAGCAGCGACGTGATCTCCGACTTCATCGGCACATTGCCCGCGATGAAGATGACCGAGCCGTATTCGCCGAGCGCACGCGCGAACGCGAGCGCGAAGCCCGTCAGCAAGGCAGGAAACAACGACGGCAGCACGACGCGGCGAAACGTGAGCCAGCGCGTGGCTCCTAGGCACGCGGCGGCCTCTTCCTGCTCGCGCTCGAAGTCTTCCAGCACCGGCTGCACCGTGCGCACGACGAACGGCAAGCCGATGAACGTCAGCGCGACCAGCACGCCCAGCGGCGTGAACGCCACCTTGATGCCGAGTGGCGCGAGATACTGCCCGATCCAGCCGTTGCCCGCGTAGACGGCGGCGAGCGAAATGCCGGCGACGGAAGTCGGCAGCGCGAACGGCAAATCGACGATCGCATCGACGATACGCTTGAACGGAAACGTGTAGCGCACCAGCACCCACGCGACGAGAAAGCCGAACACCGCGTTGATGAGCGCGCCGCCGAGCGCCGCGAAGAACGTCAGCCGGTACGAGGCCAGCACGCGCGGCGACGTGACCGCGCGCACGAACTGCGCCCAGTCGAGCGTCGCCGTCTTGGCGAACGTGGCCGCAAGCGGAATCAGCACCACGAGGCTCAGATAAGCCACCGTGATGCCGAGCGTCAGGCCGAAACCGGGCAGCGCGCTCGGTTTCCTGAATGTGAGCGTTGTCATCCTTGAGTCATCCTTGATCGTCCTGCGTTGCGCGCCGGGGTCGGGCGCGCGTTGCTGCTGTCGTGCGCGGCGTCTTTGTGCGCCGCGTCGCGTGTCTGCTCAACTCATTGCGGCTGATAGATCGAATCGAACACGCCGCCGTCCGCGAAATGCGTCTTTTGCGCCTTGGTCCAGCCGCCGAAGGTATCGTCGATGGTGTAGAGCTTCAGCTTCGGAAACTGCTTCGTAAGCTCGGCGGGCACCTTGTCCGAGCGCGGCCGATAGAAGTTGCGCGCCGCGATCTGCTGACCTTCGTCGCTATACAGATACTTGAGGTACGCCTCGGCGAGCTTGCGTGTGCCGTGCTTGTCGACGACCTTGTCCACCACCGCGACCGGCGGCTCCGCGAGAATGCTCACCGTCGGCACCACGATTTCGAACTTGTCCGTGCCGAATTCCTTCACCGAGAGGAAAGCCTCGTTTTCCCACGCGATCAGCACGTCGCCCTGCCCGCGCTGCACGAAGCTCGTCGTGGCGCCGCGCGCGCCCGAATCGAGGACGCCCGCGTTCTTGTAGAGCTTCGTCACGAATTCTTTTGCGGTCTGCTCATTGCCGCCCGGCTTGTGCTGCGCATAAGCCCACGCGGCGAGATAGTTCCAGCGCGCGCCGCCCGAGGTCTTCGGATTCGGCGTGACGATCGACACGCCCGGCTTCGCCAGATCGTCCCAGTCCTTGATGTGCTTCGGATTGCCCTTGCGCACGAGAAACACGATCGTCGACGTGTACGGGGATGCGTTGTCCGGCAGACGTTTTTGCCAGTCCGCGCCGACGAGGCCCCGTCCGGCGAGTGCGTCGATGTCGTAGGCGAGCGCGAGCGTCACGACATCGGCCTGCAGACCGTCGAGCACCGCGCGCGCCTGGCCGCCCGAGCCGCCGTGCGACTGCTTGAACGTGACGGTCTCGCCGGTCTCGGCCTTCCACTTCTTGGCGAATGCCTGATTGAAGTCCTGATACAGCTCGCGGGTAGGATCGTACGAAACGTTAAGAAACGACGTCTCGGCGTGCGCGGACGCGCTCATGCCGACGCTCGCCGCGGTCAGCGCCGCCGCCGCGAACAGACGCCGCGCACCTTTGCCCAATCCCAGTCTGAAGCTATGCATTCCCCGTTCTCCGTCTTATCGAATTGACGGAATCAGTCTATCGAGCCGCCTATATGATTAGAAATAATCGTTTCTCACTTTTTTATACGCAAAACTGCTAAGAACGATATTCCCTGAGGTGGTAAAGGCAGATTCGAGTGCAGACAAGATGTGGGCGACTGTCCGGCGGGCTTGCGGGCGCGAACTTAAAGTAAAGCTTGAAAAGAGACAAATACTGTATAAAAATACAGTCACCTGTCCATCCATACAGTGCCCGAGGGGTTCGAGCCAGTGACCAAGACATCCAAACTTACCGCCCGGCAGCAGCAGGTGTTCGAACTAATCCAGCGCGCCATTGAGCGTACGGGCTTTCCGCCCACGCGCGCCGAGATTGCGGCGGAACTCGGCTTCAGTTCCGCGAATTCGGCGGAAGAGCACCTTCGGGCGCTCGCGCGCAAGGGGGTGATCGAACTGGCGGCGGGCTCGTCGCGCGGCATCCGGCTGCTGGATCGCACGGAAGAGTTGCCGCATCAGTTCACGCTGCCGCATCAGAGCATCATGCAGTTGTCGCTGCCGCTGGTCGGGCGCGTTGCGGCGGGCAGTCCGATCCTCGCGCAAGAGCATATCTCGCAGCATTACATGTGCGATCCCGCGCTCTTTTCGAGCAAACCGGACTATCTGCTGAAGGTGCGCGGGCTGTCCATGCGCGACGCAGGCATTCTCGACGGCGACCTGCTCGCCGTGCAAAAGCGCAACGAAGCGAAAGACGGGCAGATCGTCGTCGCCCGTCTTGGCGACGACGTCACGGTCAAGCGCTGGAAACGCCGGTCGGATGGCGTCGAGTTGATTGCCGAGAATCCGGACTACGAGAACATTTTCGTACGCTCCGGCAGCGGCGAATTTGCACTGGAAGGCATTGCGGTGGGATTGATTCGTTCGGGCGAATTCTGACGTCCGGCGCAGCATTGGCGAGAGGCGACAAATACGGAAAATAGCCCGGTCGCTCGTCGCAATGAGACAGGAAATGTCTCGTTAGAAGCGCAAGATTGCCTCACCAACTGCTTCAACGCCCCAGTCAGGGCGTTTCACGACTAACAAGCATGACGGCCACCGTCCGCGGCGCGCCGCGGTGCGTCCTATCGTCTGGAGAGTCATCATGGAACGTTTCGCCCGTTTGCTGCCCTTCCGCCAATTCGGCCGCCTGCGTCATCTGCGCACGCTGATCGCCTGCGGCGTACCGCAAGCCGAAGCCGCGCCCGATCTCTTCGACGACATGCCCGCGCTGCCGTCGCGTCAGCCGGCGTTCGCGCGCGTGTCGCTGAACAGCGGCGTGCATGCAGAGGCCGCGCAGCGCGCGCCGGTGCGCGTCTATCGCGATCAGTCGCGCGTGATTCTGGTGGGCAAGATCGACGAAGTTTCACGCATGATCGACCGCTGTATCGCCGAGGAAAATGCGGGACTGCCGGGCGGAATCCTCGCCTGAGGCCTGTCCGAAGCACAGCGGCGGCGAATCAAGGCACAGGCGGGAACACAAAGAACGCCAATTTCCGGGATATAACGCGCGAATGCGTGGTCAATCCCGGAATCACGTTCTGCAAGAGAGGCTTTGCCGTCGCATGAATCGCACTACCCGTTTTGTCCTGAGCACGCTCGTCGTCGTTGTTCTTGTCGCGGCGCTCGGTTTCATTTACGCGTCGCCGTACATTGTCCTGAACCGCGTGAAGCGCGCAGCCGATGCGCGTGACGCGCAAACAGTCAATCAATACGTCGATTTTCCGGCGCTGCGTGCAAGTCTGAAGGAGCAAGTCACCGGACTGCTCACGCGGCGCGTCGATATCCAGAAGAGCGGCAATCCGCTCGCGATCATCGGTGCGATGATCGGCGCGGCGGTCGTCGGTCCGTTGGTGGATTCGTATGCGACGCCGGACGGCGTCGCGGCCATTCTCAACGGCATTCCCCCGCGCGGGAATTTCGGCGAGCAACCGCCGCGAGCAAACGATGTCCCCTTGGCACATTCCCCTCCCGCGCCTGCGCCCGGCGCGCCCACGGCGCAGGACACGCCACAGCCAGCGCCGCAGCCGAGTTCGCCAGAGGCACCGAAGCAGCCCCCGATGACGACAGCCCGCTATCGCGGCTTGAACACCTTCGTCGTGACGTACCAGCACGGCGCGGGCGATGCGCGCTATTCGGCGATCTTTCAGCGCGACGGACTGGTTTCGTGGAAGCTCGTCGCGGTCGATCTGAACGGCTGACGCATCGGGCGCACTCAACGCTCACTCAATGCTCACTCACGCGCCCGCTTCCGCCTTGACCGGTTTCGCCGCGTATTCCGCTTCGTCCGCGGCTTCGGCCGATTCACCCGCCTGACACACGGCAACCAGAATGCTGCACTTCACGCGGTCGAGCAGCGGCGTATTGCCCGCGCCCATCCACCAGCGCGCGAGACCGTTGCGGCAGCGATGTCCCACGACCACCAGATCGACATTGAGACTTTCGGCCAGCGCCGCAATCTCGTCGATCGGATGCCCGAACGCGAAATGGCCCTGCGCCTGCAGTCCGCGCTCGCGCAGCCACTCGACGCCCTCTTGCAGAATGTCTCGCGCCGCTTCCTCGAATCGCCCGCAGGCCATATCGGTTAGCAGTCCGGCACTCTGCGCGATGCTCGAACGCATGTCCACCACCGCCAAAACATGCGTTTCCGCGTTCAGATCGAGCGCGAGATTCGCGCCCTGACGCAGCGCCTTGCGACCCTCTCTGGAGCCGTCATAGCACAACAGAATTTTTCGATAGCTCGCCATCATGACCTCCCTGGCCGACTTGCCCTTCGCGTTTCGGTCTAACCGAGCCCGCAAGCCCGGCCCGATGCGCGATCTATCCGTGGCGTTCATTCATCATGGTGTGTCGCCACCTGTGTGGCAACGCTGGAAAACGCTAACCGCATGCGCGCCAGCGCACACGCTAGCTCGCACCGTGCCAGATCGCCGCCGCGCCCGGCGGACAAGCCTCTGGCACTTTCGGACGGAGCCGCTTCGGGCTTGTCCGCACAGCTTTGACACGGGCTCGCCGCATGCGGTTGCACGCCGAGCGCCGCATTGGTGCATTGGATTACACTAGCCCGCTGGATTTCTTCACGCGGCTTTTCTGCGGCATGAATGCATGACTGATCAAACATTGCAGACGAACTCACATGCAACCTCACGACTCGCGCCTGACGAACGAAGCGAGCCGGCGATCGAGTTCAACGAAGTAAGGAAGCACTACGGTGCGCGCATCGTCGTCGATGGTCTTTCGTTCGACGTGCGTCCCGGCGAATGCTTCGGACTGCTCGGCCCGAACGGCGCGGGCAAGACGACGACGCTCAAGATGCTGCTCGGCATCACGTCGCCGGACAGCGGCGCGATCCGGCTCGTCGGTGAGCCGGTGCCGGCGCGCGCCCGTTTCGCACGCGAGCGCGTCGGCGTCGTGCCGCAGTTCGACAATCTCGATCCCGACTTCACCGTGCGCGAGAATCTGATCGTCTTCGGCCGCTACTTCGGGCTGACGGGCGCGCGCATGAACGCGCTGGTGCCGTCGCTGCTGGAGTTCGCGCGGCTGGAAAGCAAGGCCGATGCGCGCGTGGGCGAATTGTCGGGCGGTATGAAGCGGCGCCTGACGCTCGCCCGCGCGCTCGTCAACGATCCCGACGTGCTCGTAATGGACGAGCCGACTACCGGCCTCGATCCGCAGGCGCGGCATCTGATCTGGGAACGTCTGCGCTCGCTGCTCGCGCGCGGCAAGACGATCCTGCTGACAACGCACTTCATGGAAGAAGCGGAGCGTCTGTGCGACCGGCTGTGCGTGATCGAAGAAGGCCGCAAGATCGCCGAGGGGCGGCCGCGCGATCTCATCGAATCGGTGATCGGCTCGGATGTGATCGAGATCTACGGCCCCGATCCGAAGTCGCTCGCTGCCGAACTCGCGCCGTTCGTCGAGCGCATGGAAGTGAGCGGCGAGACGCTCTTCTGTTACGTCGATGACCCGCAGCCCGTGCACGCGCGCGTGAAGGGCCGCGCCGACGTGCGCTATCTGCATCGTCCGGCGAATCTCGAGGACGTATTCCTGCGCCTCACCGGACGCGAAATGGTGGACTGAACCACAACGATATGGACACGTTCGATCAATCCCGCAGCGACACCAAAGCCCCGCGCCGGACGCCGCGCAATACAGACAACCACACGCCGTTTTCGAGCGCGCTGCCCGCCAACGCCACGCACTGGATGTCGGTGTGGCTGCGCAATTATCTCGTCTGGAAGAAACTCGCCATCGCCTCGATGATCGGCAATCTCGCCGATCCCATGATCTATCTCTTCGGTCTGGGACTCGGTCTCGGGCTCATGGTCGGGCATGTCGAAGGCGTGTCGTACATCGCGTTCCTGGCGGCGGGCACGGCGGCATCGAGCGTGATGATGTCCGCGAGCTTCGAGGCGATGTACTCGGGCTTCTCGCGCATGCAGGTGCAACGCACGTGGGAGGCGATCATGCACACGCCGCTCACGCTCGGCGACATCGTGCTCGGAGAGATCGTCTGGGCGGCGAGCAAGTCGGTGTTGTCGGGCGTGGCGATCATGATCGTCGCGGGCGCGCTGGGCTATGCGAGCTTCCCGGCGATGCTGGTCGCGCTGCCGGTCATCGTGCTGACCGGGCTCGCGTTCGCCAGCACGGCGATGATCATCACCGCGCTCGCGCCGAGCTACGACTTCTTCATGTTCTATCAGACGCTCGCGCTCACGCCGATGCTCCTGCTCTCCGGCGTGTTCTTCCCGATCGCGCAACTGCCCGCGCTCGCCCGCCATGTCACGCAGGTGCTGCCGCTCTATCACGCGGTGGAGCTGATTCGTCCCGCGATGCTCGGGCGTCCGCTCGACAACTTCGCGGTGCATCTCGCCGTGCTGATCGCGTATGTCGTCGTGCCCTTCTTCGTGTGCGCGTGGCTTTTCCGGCGACGCATGATGAAGTGAAATGACAAACGGCGATGGCCCCGAAAGGTCCATCGCCGTTTTCATATCGGCGGCAGGCGCGCGCTATTTGGCCGGAAACTCGTGATGGCCGCCGAAGCCGAAACGCATCGCCGACAGCATGCGTTCCGGAAACGATTCGGCATCGCGCGAGCGGAAGCGCGTGTACAGCGCCGCCGAGAGCACCTGCGCCGGCACCGCCTCTTCGATCGCCGCCTCGATGGTCCAGCGCCCCTCGCCGCTGTCCGCGACTTCCGCGGAGAAGCGGTCGAGCGTGCCGTCGCTGGCGAGCGCGCCCGCGGTCAGATCCAGCAGCCACGACGACACCACGCTGCCGCGCCGCCACACTTCGGCCACATCCGCGAGATCGAGCGAATAGCGTTCGCCTTCGACCAGGTCCTTCGAATCCTTGTGCCGCAGGATGTGAAAGCCCTCGGCATAGGCCTGCATCAGGCCGTACTCGATGCCGTTGTGGACCATCTTCACGAAGTGCCCCGAGCCGACCGGCCCGCAATGCATGTAACCGTTCTCGACGCGCGCGTCGCGCCCTTCGCGTCCGGGCGTCTCGGGAATATCGCCGCGTCCGGGTGCGAGCGTCGCGAGTATCGGATCGATGCGGCGCACGATGGCGTCGTCGCCGCCGATCATCATGCAGTAGCCGCGCTCGAGCCCCCAGATGCCGCCCGACGTGCCGACATCGACGTAATGAATGCCCTGCTCGCGCAATTGCCCGGCGCGGCGGATATCGTCCTTATAAAAGCTGTTGCCGCCGTCGATGATCACGTCGTCCGCGCCAAGGATCTTGTGCAGATCGTTCAGCGTGTCTTCAGTGATTTTCCCCGCGGGCAGCATCAGCCAGACGACGCGCGGCG
Source organism: Caballeronia insecticola (assembly GCF_000402035.1). Classification (GTDB taxonomy): domain Bacteria; phylum Pseudomonadota; class Gammaproteobacteria; order Burkholderiales; family Burkholderiaceae; genus Caballeronia; species Caballeronia insecticola. The sequence goes on along the minus strand of NC_021287.1, from coordinate 1,332,240 downwards.
CCGCCAGTTTCGCGACGAGATCGCCCAGATCTTTCGCACCCGTCGCGCCTTCGCCGGCGAGCGCTTCGGTCGCCTGCGGATTGTGGTCGTACACGACGCACGTATGTCCGTCGCGCATCAGCCGTCGCCCGATATTGCCGCCCATGCGTCCCAGTCCCACGATGCCGATCTGCATGATGGTTCACTCCTTGCCGTTGGATTTCACGCGTTCGATCTGTTTCTTCGCGGCTTCACAGACCGCTTCCGGCGTGAAGCCGAATTTCGTCTTGAGCGCCTTAAGCGGCGCCGATGCGCCGAACGTATGCATGACGATCTGCGTACCCAGGCGGCCGACGTAGCGATCCCAGCCGAGCGTCGCCGCCTGCTCGACGCAGACGCGCGCGGCGACGTCCGGCGGCAGCACCGAATCCTTGTACGCGTTGTCCTGCTTCTCGAAGATGTCCCACGACGGCATCGACACGACGCGCGCCGCGATGCCCTCGGACTTCAGCTTCTCGTAGGCCTCGACGCACAGCGACACTTCGCTGCCGGTCGCGAGCAGCAGCACTTCGGGCTTCTTGCCGCCTTCGGCATCGGCGAGCACGTAAGCGCCGCGCTTCACGCCCTCCGCCGACGCATACTTCGTGCGATCGAACGTCGGCAGCGGCTGACGCGTCAGCACGATGCACGACGGCTCCTTCTTGTGCTGCAACGCCACGCGCCACACTTCGGCGACCTCGTTCGCATCGGCGGGACGCAGCGTGCACAGTCCCGGCACGCCGCGCAGCGACGCCAGTTGCTCGATCGGCTGATGCGTCGGGCCATCCTCGCCGACGCCGATCGAATCGTGCGTGAAGACATAGATCACGGGCACTTCCATGATCGCCGAGAGACGGATCGGCGGCTTCATGTAGTCGCTGAAAATCAGGAAGGTCGATCCGTACGGCCGCAGGTTCGACAGCGCGAGGCCATTGCACACCGCGCCCATGCCGTGCTCGCGAATGCCGAAATGCAGGTTGCGGCCCGCGTAGCTGTCATGTTCGAAGCTTCCCGCGCCTTCGAACTTGAGATTCGTCTTGGTCGATGGCGACAGATCCGCCGATCCGCCGATCAGCCAAGGCAGGCGCGGCGCGATCGCGTTCAGCACCTTGCCCGACGAGTCGCGCGTGGCGATGCCCTTGGCGTCCGGCTCGAACGTGGGAATGTCGGCGTCCCAGCCTTCGGGCAGCTTGTTCTGCAGCATCAGCCACGCTTCTTTCGCGAGTTCCGGATTGGACTTCTCGTAGGCGTCGAACTGCTGCTTCCATTCGGCATGCAGCTTCTTGCCGCGCGCCCCCATGCCGTCGGCGAAATGCTGCATGACGCCGTCCGGCACGTAGAACTGCTTGTCCTCGGGCCAGCCGTAGAACTTCTTCGCGAGCTTGATTTCGTCCTCGCCGAGCGGCTCGCCGTGCGCGCCCGACGTGTCCTGCTTGTGCGGCGCGCCCCAGCCGATGATGCTCTTCACGACGATCAGCGTCGGCTTGTCGGTGTGCGACTTCGCCTTGTTGATGGCGTCTTCGAGCGCGCTCGCGTCGTTGGCGTCGTCGACGTGCAGCGTGTGCCAGTTGTAGCCGTGAAAGCGCGCTTCGACATCGTCGCTATAGGCTAAGTCAGTGTGGCCTTCGATCGTCACGCGATTGCTGTCGTAAATCCAGATCAGATTCGACAACTGCAAATGCCCCGCAAGCGATGCCGCTTCGTGCGAGACGCCTTCCATCATGTCGCCGTCGCCGCACAGCGCGTAGACGCGGTAATCGAAGATGCGCTCGCTGCCCTTGTTGAAATGCGCTTCCTTCCAGCGCGCGGCCATCGCCATGCCAACGCTGTTGCCCAGGCCCTGCCCGAGCGGCCCGGTGGTGGTCTCGACGCCGGTCGTCATGCGGAACTCGGGGTGGCCGGGCGTCTTGCTTTCCAGTTGCCGGAAATTCTTAATGTCATCCAGCGACACGGCGGGCTTGCCGGTCGGCTTGCCGTTTTCGTCGACTTCCTTCACGCCCGTGAGATGCAACAGCGAATACAGCAGCATCGACGCATGCCCGACCGACAGCACGAAGCGGTCGCGGTTCGGCCATAGCGGCGCGTCGGGGTCGTAGCGGAGATGGTTCTGCCAGAGATGGAACGCGACCGGCGCGAGCGCCATCGGCGTGCCGGGGTGGCCGGAATTGGCCTTCTGCACGGCGTCCATCGAAAGCGTGCGGATGGTATCGATCGTCAGACGATCGAGGTCTTTTGCCTGAGGTGTTGCTTGAGACATGAGCGACGACTCCTTTGCAGAGAGCGCGCTGTGGCAAGGGGCGCCGCAGCGGGCAACCAGGACCATCGAGCAAGTGTAGTGCCTTGCAGCCGGCACTGCACCGCGAGTAATGCGGAGGGCGCGCCGTCGGACGCGACGGCTGCGATACAGCGGCGTTACGGCTGCGTTACGGCGGAAAACGCTTCTGACGCGCAAGGCATTTGAAACAAGCGGCCTTGCGCGTCTTTTTCAAACCGGCGGGCGATAAAACATGGATATCACGAATTCTTGCCGCGTGACCGCCGCGAGAAGCTCCATGCTGACACATTCGCGGCAGGCGCACGCGCGTGCGCGGCAACTCCCTGAGCGCGCAGGAAATTCCCGCGCCGCGCTGCACGCGCACGCACGCGCATAAGCGCGCACAAGCGCGTCAGGGCGCGGGATTGGGCTGACGCTCGTGCAGCGCGTCGATTTCGGCCAGAATTTCCTCCGACAGTTCGATCTCCACGCTGCCGATGTCTTCCTTCAGTTGCGCCATCGTCGTCGCGCCGATCAGCGTGCTGGTCGTGAAACGGCGCGTGTTGACGAACGCGAGCGCGAGCTGCGTCGGCGTGAGACCGTGGCGCTTCGCCAGTTCGACGTAAGACGTCACGGCGGCAATCGACTGCGGCTTGCTATAACGCTGAAAACGCTCGAACAACGTGATGCGTGCGCCCGCCGGACGCGCGCCGCCTTCGTATTTGCCGGAGAGCCAGCCGAACGCGAGCGGCGAGTACGCGAGCAGACCCACGCCTTCGCGATGCGTGAATTCGGAGAGACCGAGTTCGAATGTGCGATTCACGAGGCTGTACGGATTCTGAATGCTGACGATCTTCGGCAGCCCCGCCCGCTCGGCCGCACGCAGGAATTGCGCGACGCCCCAGGGCGTTTCGTTCGATACGCCCACGTAGCGAATCTTGCCCGCCTTCACGAGTTCGCCGAGCGCGGCGAGCGTCTCTTCGATGGGCACCGTGTATTCGTCGTCGATATACGGATAGTTGGGGCGGCCGAAGGTCATCGTGCTGCGGTCCGGCCAGTGCAGCTGATACAGATCGACGTAATCGGTCTGCAGGCGCTTCAGGCTGGCGTCGATGGCTTCGTTCAGGTTCTTGCGGTCGAACTGGTTGCCCGCGCCGCGGATGTGCCGCGGGTTGTGCGGCTGGCGCGCCGGCCCGGCGATCTTGGTCGCGAGCACGATCTCGCCGCGTTTCGCCGCGTTCTTCGCGAGCCACGTGCCGATGTATTCCTCGGTGCGGCCTTGCGTCTCGGGCCGCGGCGGCACCGGATACATTTCGGCGGCGTCGATCAGGTTCACGCCTTGGGCGAGCGCATAGTCGATCTGCTCATGCGCTTCGCTCTCGGTGTTCTGCTCGCCCCAGGTCATGGTGCCGAGCCCGATCAGACTCACGTCGACATTCGAATCGCCCAGTTTCCGAAACTTCATTGCACTTTCCTCTTGTTGGCTTGATGTTTGCGCGCTGTCGGCAGACTGTCGGCACGTTGTTGGCGCGGCGTTGGCCTGCCGTCAGCGCGTGGCCGGAAGAACATCCTGGCTGGATTTCCGGCAACCGCAAAAACTACCATAGCCGCGCGGCGTCCGCTTCCGCGACTAAAATGGCAGCCTCTCAATCACGCCGACAAGGAGCGCCCAACCGATGCCGTCCGAACGCGATCGCGGGAATCAGGGCTCATCGCTCATCGTCATGCTGGTCGCGGCGAGCTTCTTCATGGAGAACCTGGACGGCACGATCATCGCCACCGCACTGCCGCAGATGGCGCGCTCCTTCAACGTGCATCCGGCGGACATGAGCCTCGGCATCACGGCCTATCTGCTGACGCTCGCGGTCTTCATTCCGATATCGGGCTGGGCCGCCGACCGCTTCGGCCTGCGCACGGTGTTCGGCAGCGCGATCGCGGTGTTCACGGCGGCGTCGGTGCTGTGCGCGACAACCTCAACCCTGCCCGCCTTCGCCGCCGCGCGCGTGCTGCAAGGCATCGGCGGCGCGATGATGGTGCCGGTCGGCCGTCTTGCCGTCCTGCGCGCGACGCCCAAGGAAGGCCTGATGCGCGCAATCGCGATCATCACGTGGCCGGGACTCGTCGCGCCGGTGATCGGCCCGCCGCTCGGCGGCTTCATCACGACGTATTCGTCATGGCGCTGGATCTTCTATCTGAACGTGCCGCTCGGGTTGATCGGGCTGCTGCTGACGCTGCGCTACATCGACAATACGCGCGAAGACGCGCAGCGCCGTTTCGATCTGCCCGGCTTTGCGCTTTGCGGCATCGCCTGCACCACCCTGCTCTACGCGATGGAACTCGTCGGCCGCAGCGACGCGGACTGGCGCATGGTCGGCGTGCTGGTCGCGGCGGGCGTGATCGCGGGCGTCGCGTCGTGGTGGCATCTGCGGCGCGCGGCGCAGCCGGTCGTCGATCTTTCCGCGCTGAAGGTGAAAACCTTCGCCGTGGCGATGGGCGGCGGCTCGCTCTTTCGCATCGCCATCAGCGCGGCGCCGTTTCTGTTGCCGCTCATGTTTCAGGTCGGCTTCGGGCTGAACGCGTTCGAATCAGGCCTGCTCACGCTCGCGGTATTCGCCGGCAATCTGTCGATGAAACTCGTCACCACGCCCGTGATGCGCCAGTTCGGCTTCAGGCGCGTGCTGATCGTCAACGGCGTGCTTGCCGCGTTCTCGCTTGCCGCGATGAGTCTGCTCACGCCATCGACGCCCAAGCTGCTGATCGTCGCCGTGCTGTTCGCGAGCGGCCTGTCGCGCTCGCTGCAGTTCACGGCGCTCAACACGCTCAGTTTCGCCGACGTCCCGAAGTCGCAAATGAGCGGCGCGTCGGCGCTGTCGAGCACACTGTTCCAGATGACGATGGGCATCGGCGTCGCGGTCGGCGCCATCGCGCTGCGTGTCGGCGAATGGCTGCACGGGCACGACGCGCATTCCATCGGTCCGGAGGATTTCAGCGTGGCGTTTCTGATCGTCGGGTTCGTCGGGCTGATCGGCGTGGCGGATCTGTTCGGGCTGTCGCGCGATGCCGGCGCGCTGGTGTCGGGGCACGGCAAGCCGAAGACGTGAAGCCTTTATCGTTTATGCGCGACGGGCCTCAAGCCCGCGCCCGCCGCGCCGATAACCGGCTTATGAACTCGCATACGCTCGACTCCATCGCCGCCCTGACCGAAACGGTCGCCGCCATCCGTCACGCGAAGGGACTCAAAAATCCCCACGATTTTCCCGAAGGCACGCTCGAACGCCAGATTGCCAGCGACGCCTTCGCCGACGATTTCCTTCGCGCGCTGGACGCGGAGCCGAGCATCGGCGCGTGGTGGCCGATCTGACGGGTAACGGTATCGATTACCGTCGCTGAGGAAGGCTCCTTCCAGAAATTGCCGCTTCTGAGTCAAGTCTTGCTAAATGGCGAAACGTTTGCGTGCGGCCATCAAGTCGTCCGCGTACACGCCGTCATCTCGCATATCGCCATGACAGACTCAGGAGATGCCAGTGAAGTGGGTAGTCACACTCTTTGCCAGCGCCGCCGCGTTCGCCGTGACCGGCTGCGCGCCGATGACCGCAGCCGACAAGGCCCAAACCGCGGCCCCGGCCGACAAGTCCGCGGTCTCCACGGAAATCCTCCGCTTCGAGATTCCCGCTGACGCGCTCGGCGCGCACGATCCGCAACTCGGCGCGATCCTCGCCAAAGCGGGCGCGCTCGCCGCCGCACAGAAGCAACCGACGACCATCCTCGTCACCGCGCTCGCGCAGGACCTGCCCTATCTCAATCAGGCGATCTGGAAAGGCGTGCCGGCGCGGCACACGGTCCGGCTGAGCCTGGAAAACATGACCGCCGGCGCGCGACAGCCGTACAGCGTGTCGATCAAGCCGACGCGGGGAGGCTGACGCGATGCGCCGCTTTTCGTCTCGCTTGTCGCCTCGCTTTTCGTCTCGCTTATCGACCTTCGTGGCTTTTATCGCCGGGCTCGCGCTGTCGGCGAGCGCGTGCGCCGGTCCGCTCGATGTCAGCGCGCCCGCCTCCGTGCAGACGCTTGCCGCGCTCGGACCCATCGCGCAGAAGGTTTATCCGCCGCTGCCGACGCTCGCGATGCTGCCGCCCGTCACCACCGATGAAGACGACGCGCCCGCGCGTTCCGCCGCCGGCAAGAAAGGCAAGAAGGCGCGCCGTGTCGCGGATTGCAAATGCAGCGGCCCGGAACCGCGGCTCGTCGTGTCCGAGGAATCGCGCACGTATCTGAAGGACGTCGAGCGCCGCATCGACACGGCGCTTGCGCAATAGCGCGTCATCGTTCGCGCCCTCGTTCATCGACAAGGAGCCACGCCTCATGACTCATTCGACGCGTATCACCGCACCGTTTGTCCGCCGCGCGCTCGTCATCTGCATGATGCTCGCCGCGAACGCCGTTCATGCCGACGACTGCTTCGAGCAGGCCGGCGCCTATCAGGGCGTGAATCCGCTCGTGCTGCGCGCGGTTGCCTGGCGCGAATCGAAAGGCGACGCTGCCGCGCTCAACCGCAACACCAACGGCTCGATCGACGTCGGCCAGTTGCAGATCAACTCGATCCATTTCCCCGATCTCGCGCGTCAGGGCATTCCGCATCGCGCGCTGAACGATCCGTGCGTCAACGTGTTCGTTGCGGCGTGGCTACTGAAGCAGAAGATGGTCAAGTACGGCAATACGTGGCGCGCGATCGGCGCGTATCACTCGGAGTCGCCGAAACATCGCGATGCGTATGCGCGCAGCATTCAGGAGATTCTCGTCGGCTGGGGCGAGCTGCGGCCGGCGATGCGCTGAACGGCGCGCGCTTCAGCGCCGCAGCCAGTCGAGCCAGCCGAGCTGAATCGCCGCGTTGACGAGCACCCCGATTGCCGCTGCAAGCGCCGCGATCATCGTCCAGAAGGCGGAGCGGCGCGATGCCTGGGCGGAATCGCGCGCGAGCTGCGCGGCGTCGTTGGCCGAGCTGACGGAGGCGAACATGGCGCGGAACTGCTCGTCCTGGCGGCCCGCTTCGCGACGGCGCAGCCACGCGCGCTTGTAGGCGGCTTCCGGATCGGTGCCGGGATCGGCGGATTCGGCGGATTCGGCTGCTTCGTCCAGATCCGCGCGGATCGACGCTTCTCCTTGCGCCTCGTAGCGGCGATAGCGTGCCTTGCGCGAGCGCTGCACGTCGTCCTGTTCGTCGTTGTCGCTCATCGCGATGACCCGTTGTCTTGTCTCGCGCGATTGTGCACCGACTCGCGGCGAGGAATAAAGCGGCCGTCTCGCGCGTTACGAACTCAGGAACGACGCTTCTCGCAGGGCCGCATCATGGAATTCCCGCTTCGCTTGTGCTCGCTTTTGCTTGTGCTTGTGCTGACGCTTGCCTTGCCCGCCTTCGCGCAAGGCTACGATGATCCGCTCGCCGCAATCGGCGATTGCCGCGCGATTCCCGAGCAAGCCGACATCGACGGCATCAGCCAACCGGTTGCCGCGCGCGCCTGCCTGCAACCCGACGGCACCTGGCAAATCGTCCGCGACGACGCCGATTCGAGCGTGATCGTCTATCCGATTGCCGCCTATCCGTATCCCGACCCGTGGTATTGGGGGCCGCCGATTTTCGTGGGCTTCGGCACGAGCTTCGTCTTCGTCGACCGCTTCCATCACTTTCATCATTTTCACCGGATGGGGCACGAGCACTTCGGCGGCTTGCATCATGGAGGCTTCGGCGGATATCACGCCTATGCACACCCCTATTCGGTCGCGCCGCACGGCGGCATGCACGCCTTGGGCGGCGGGCATCATCGCTGATGTGCGCCGCGTGCGAATCATCATCAGGCGCGCGTTTTCTCGTAACTGCGCATCGGCTCCAGAAAGTCGATGCTTCGCTCCCGCGCCAGCATCCGCGGCAGTTCCGCCTCGTAAGCCTGCCGATACGGCCGGCTCAAGTGATTAGCGCGGAAGTACTCGGCCGGGCACGCCCACGTCTCGTACAGCACGAGCGTGTCCGGATCATCGGCCGCGCGGTGCACATACGTGTTGATGAAATCCGGCTCGTCCGACATGCGTTCGAGCACGTCGAGCAGGCGCGTTTCGAGTTCCTCGCGATGCTCGGGCTTGCTCGGCAGGCGCACGACGAAAGAAATGATGTCACTCATGATGAAAGCCTCGGTGCGCCCGCGCCGCACCTGCGGCCCGGACCTGTCATGCCGTAAAAATTAAAGCTGGCTCATGCCGCCGTCGATCACGATTTCCGTCCCGACGATAAAGCCCGATTCCTGCGCCGCGAGATGCAGCACCGTCGCCGCGACTTCGCTCGACTTGCCGAAGCGGCCAAGCGGAATCTGGCTCTGCAATTGCGCGGCGGCGTCATCGACGAGACCGAGCTTTTCGTGCAGCGGCGTCGCGATCGGGCCGGGACTCACCACGTTCACGCGCGCGCCACGCGGCAGCAATTCCGCGCTGAGCGTCTTCGCGAGCGACACGAGCGCCGCCTTGCTGGCTGCGTAGACCGACGACATCGGCATACCGATATGCGCATTGATCGACCCGTTCAGCACGATCGACGCACCCTGGTTGAGCAGCGGCGCGAGCGACTGAATCTGGAAATACGGTCCCTTCACGTTGATCGCGAAGGTTTCGTCCCATGCCTTTTCGTCGATGTCGGTGAACGGCGCGAACGTGGCGATGCCCGCGTTGACGAACACGGCATCGAGCCGGACGTGCTCGTCGGCCAGACGTTGCGCGAGTTCGCGCGCCGCGGCCACCGTGCCTGTCACGTTGCGAATGGCGATAGCGTTCGCGCCCAGCGTCTCGCGCGCCGCAGCAAGCGATGCCTCGTCGCGACCCGTGATGACGACCCGTGCGCCTTCGGCGGCGAATGCCTGCGCCGTCGCGAGACCGATGCCGCTGTTGCCGCCGGTGACCAGAACTGTCTTGCCTTCGAAGCGATTCATGACCGTTCTCCTTGTGAACGTTGATCAGTGTGAAGCCATTATGGGCGGACCTTCACGCGATGCCGTGCGATGCGCCTGACGCACTCGTTCGAAATCATCGAACGTGTTTGCTGCTTGGTGTCGCGGCGAACACTTCCGCCTTGATCCGCGTGCAAGCGGCTCCTAGAGTTACGCAGTCCTTTCCCGCTTGCTTACACACCCGCCTATCCGCGATTTCATCGTACTTTCGTTGTCGTTTCGACAGGAGGCGCATCATGCCGGACGCGCAAGGCAACAGAAATCCGCCGCCCAATCCGGAGCGGCTGCTGCAACTGGGCATGGCGTTCTGGGCATCGAAGGCGCTGCTGTCGGCGGTTGAACTGGGCGTGTTCTCGCAACTCGCCGACGGCCCGATGCAGGCCGAGCAACTTGCACAGGCGCTTGAACTGCATCCGCGCGGCGCGGCCGATTTTCTCGATACGCTCGTCGCGCTCAATCTGCTGACACGCGAAGACGGCCGCTACGCCAACGCGCCCGACGTCGATATTTTTCTCGATCGCAACAAGCCCTCTTATGTCGGCGGATTGCTCGAGATGGCGAACTCGCGGCTTTATCCGTTTTGGGGCGCGTTGACGGAGGCGCTGCGCACGGGCTTGCCGCAGAACGAATCGAAGCATGGCGGCAATCTTTTCGAGACGCTTTACAGCGATCCGGCGCGGCTGCGCGTCTTTCTTCACGCGATGAGCGGCGTGAGCATGGGCGCGGCGCAGGCCATTGCGCGACAGTTTCCGTGGAACGAATACGGCACGTTCGTCGATCTGGGCGCGGCGCAAGGCGCGCTGCCGGTGCAGGTGGCGCGGGCGCATCCGCATCTGACAGGCGGCGGTTTCGATCTGCCGGTCGTCGCGCCGATCTTCGACGATTACATCGCCGCGAACGGCTTGCAGGACCGGCTGCGGTTTTATCCCGGTGATTTTTTCGCGGACCCGATTCCATCGGCGGACGTGCTGGTGATGGGCCATATCCTGCACGACTGGAACCTCGAGCAGAAACGCGCGCTGCTCGCGAAGTGCCACGCGGCGCTGCCGCCGGGCGGTTGTCTGATTGTGTACGACGCGATCATCGACGACGATCGCCGTCACAACGCGTTCGGCCTTTTGATGAGCCTCAATATGCTGATCGAGACGCCCGGCGGCTTCGACTACACCGGTGCGCAATGCTGCGCGTGGATGAAGGAAGCGGGCTTCGCGACGGCGCGTGTCGAGCCGCTGGTCGGCCCGGATTCGATGGTCATCGCGACGAAATAAGCTCCTGCACGCGAGCCGCGCCCGCGCGCAGCAAGCTCGCCGTCAGCGGTCGTTCGACATGCCTTTCAGGCAGTCGTTGCCGGCGTCGCGGGCGGCGTCGGCGGTCGAGAAATTTTCCTCCGAGACCAGCGCGCGCTTGACCTCGCGCGCCGCAAAATCGACGAGCGTGATCACCCACACGAAGCCGCCCGCCTGTTCCGCGGTTTGCACGAACGCACGCAGATTGCCTTCATTCGACGATGCCATACCGACCTCCTCGTTCATGGTGATGCGTCCGTCCGGCGCTGCCATTCGTCCGCAGATACGGGCGCGGAAAGATTGAATCGGCGGCTGCATGCCGCCGCGCTCAGGCTTCGAAATCGAGACCGCCGAACAGCACCGATGCTTCCGCCTGCGAACGCGTTGCGAGATCGACTTCGCGCGCGCCCTGCCAGGCGTCGAGTTTGACGCCGATGGCATCGAGATAACGCAGGAAACGGGCCTCGCCGCCCGGATTCAGCAAGCGTTCGATTTCTTCGTCGTCCCACGTGAGGAACACATTGAGCGGATGCGGATAGCCGCGCGGGGAGTCGTCGTCCGTTCGCGGTGCACGCGCGGCGCTCACGTGCAGGCGTGTCGGCACGCGGGGACTTTCATAGGAAAGGATTTCGACGCGCACGCCGGAGCCGACCATCTGCACCACACGCTCGACGATGCGCGGCACGAAGTCGGCCTCGAAGCGCAGCGCCTGTTCCCGATTCAACGCTTTTTCTCCGCGACGCCTTTTTTGCCCTGCTCAGACCGGCGGCAGGTCTTCGAGCGATTTTTCGATCTGCCCGTCCTGCACGCGCGCCTCGATGCCGATATGACCGTTCGTGTAAGGCAGCGCGTTCACTTTCGGGCCGAGGAACGTTCTGCCGCCGAGCGTGAAGAGCGTGCGCACTTCCTTGCCGCTCTTGATGGCGTCCACGACCTGCTGAACGTCCACGATGGTGGTCGGCGCGGCCCAGTCGTTGGTCGCCTGATCGAAACTGCCCCAGCGTACGTTCGTCACACGGTCGTTGACCCAGCGCACGCCGTCGATCGCCAAAGTGCTCATCGCTGCCTCCAATGTCGTCGTGGGGAGGGGGTTCGTCGATGCTAGCACGGTGGGGTCGATGCGGTGGGCGATTTCGGCGGGCGGTCTTATCAGGCCTGACAGGGTTCGCGCTAATTGGCTATCGCGTCGCTCGCGGGGCTGTGATGCAGCATGCGATCGCTGTTTTGCGGCGGATTCGGGCGCTTGACCGGCATGTTGTCGGGGTTGTCGGGGCGCGTGGCGCTCGCGGACGGCGCGCCGGGGGCACCCGGCGGCTTGACCATCGATGCGTTGTCGTTGGGACGGGCGGTTTGGGCCTGCGCGGCTTGCGTAGCGAAGGCGGCAACGAGCAGGAGGGAGGCTGTCGCGAGACGTGGGCGGCTCATGATCGGTCTTCCGTGAGCGGGAGAGCTTCGATGTGCACGCCGCGTGCCCGATGCGTGGGCGAGCGAAGTCGAACGCGCAGGCGACGAAAAGCAAAAAGCCCAGTCGGATTGACTGGGCTTTCGCATGAATTCTCGGTGGGGTGGCTGATGGGACTCGAACCCACGACGACAGGAATCACAATCCTGGACTCTACCAACTGAGCTACAGCCACCACTGTTACCGCGATCCTGATTGCCTCGAAAAAATGCCGTTGCAATCAAGAAGCGAGATTATACGAACAACGATTGCGCTTGCCTAGTCCCTTTGAGCATCTTTTTCCGCAACGCGTGCTCAAACGCATGCCTTAAGACTCGATCGCTTCCACGGCCTCGCGCAGATGGCTGCGCGCTTCGTCGAAGATCGTGAGATCGCCCTTTGCAAGCTGACGGCTGTCCGACAATACGCGACGCCATCCACGCGCGCCCGCGACGCCGCGATACAGCCCGAGCGCATGCCTCGTCACCGCGCCGAGATAGGTGCCGCGCGCAAGCTCGGCGCGCGCGTAGTCGATGAGCTTCGCCTCGATATCCTCGCGCGTGGGAATCGGCGTATCGGCACCGTAGAAGCGCGTATCGACGCCCGCGAGCACGTACGGATTGTGATAAGCCTCGCGCCCGAGCATCACGCCGTCGACGTGCTTCAGGTGTTCTTCGACTTCATCGAGCGTCTTGATGCCGCCATTGATCGAAATCTCCAGATGCGGGAAGTCGCGCTTCAGCCGGTACGCGTATTCGTATTTGAGCGGCGGAATCTCGCGGTTTGCTTTCGGACTCAGGCCCTTCAGGATCGCGTTGCGCGCGTGCACGATGAACACTTCGCAACCCGCATCGGCTACCGTGCCGACGAAATCGCGCACGAATTCGTAGTCCTCGACCGCATCGACGCCGATGCGGTGCTTGACCGTCACCGGAATCGACACCGCGTCGCGCATCGCCTTCACGCAATCCGCCACGAGTTGCGGTTCCTTCATCAGGCACGCGCCAAACGCGCCGCGCTGCACGCGCTCGGACGGGCAGCCGCAATTCAGGTTGATTTCGTCGTAACCCCATTGCTCGCCGAGCTTCGCGCTCCTCGCGAGATCGTGCGGCTCGCTGCCGCCTAACTGCAGCGCAACGGGCGCCTCGGCGGGCGTGAATGCCAGATGACGCGCGACGTCGCCGTAGAGCAGCGCGCCTGTCGTCACCATTTCGGTGTAGAGCCAGGCATGACGCGACACGAGGCGGTGCAGCGAGCGGCAATGGCGGTCGGTCCAGTCCATCATCGGTGCGACTGAGACGCGGCGGGGGCTGATCTTCGATACGGCTGACATGGGCGACGGCGCGCCCGCTTTGCGCGAGCCGCTTGAATATAAGGCGAACTCGCTATTTTACCGCAGTGCGGCAGATCGGTGCCCGCCACCCCACTATAATGGCGCTCGTCCTGATAATCGAAGAGAACCGCGCCTGCGGCCTCAAGCGGTCTAGCCAATGCAAAAAGTCATTCTGCCGTTCGTTTCCGGTTTCCTCGCCGCCCTGTTCTTTCGCGAATCGACCCTGGCGCTTCTGCATGCAGCAGGTCTCGTCGATCCGGCCGGCTTTTCCACCGCACCGTTTCTGCCGCTCGGCATCCCGGAATTCATTGCCAATGCGCTCTGGAGTTCGGTTTTCGGCGTGCTGATGGCATGGCTGCTGCGCGTCGCGCCGGACCATAGCGCGCCGTGGATCGGCGCACTCGTATTCGGCGGCATCGTGCTGACGGCGGTAAGCGCGTTCGTGATCGATCCGGCCCGCGGCATCTGGCCGAGCGGCAACATGCTGCCGCGCCTCGCGCCCAACTTCATTGCCAACGCGATCTGGGGCTGGGGCGCGCTCGTCTTCATGCGCGCCTTCATGGCCGGCAGCGCATCACGCGAATAAGACGCTGATCCGCGACTAATTCAGCGCGGCGTCGGTGTCCGAAGCAAAAGCGGCCCAGACGGGCCGCTTCGTTTTTCAGTCCTTCAAAAGCCGCAGCGGATGCGCCGCCGCGGTCCACGCGCTTTCGAACATGCGATCGATTTCGGCGGCATTGACGTCTTCGGCCCGCGCGACCTTCCATTGCGGCTGATTGTCCTTATCGACGATGCGCGCGCGGATGCCCTCCAGCACGTCGCCGCGCTCGAACATCGTGCGCGTCAGGTCGAGATCGCGGCGCAGCGTTTCGGCCATCGTCGAAAACTTCGCGCGATCGACTTGCTGCAGCGCCACATCCACCGAAAGCGGCGAACGCTCGCGCAGTTCCGCGGCCGTATGCTTCGCCCACTCGTTGCCGCCCTCCGCCTCGCGTTCGAGCGACGCGAGAATCGCCGCGCCGTTGCCCGTCGCGAAGTGCTTGTCGATCATCGTGCGCCCCGCCGCAAGCTCGCTCCTCTCCGGGATCGGCGCGACCTTGTGCTTCGTCGTCTCGCCCTGCACGAAACGCACAATCTCCACGCCATCGAGAAAACGATGATGCCGCAACGATTCGATCAGCCCCGGCAACGCGCCGTCGTCGAGAAAGGCGTCGGCCATGCGGGCATAGAGCGCGTCCGCGGCGGCCATGCTCGCGCCCGTCGCCGCGAGATAGCGGCCGATCGCGCCCGGCGCGCGCGCCAAAAACCAGCTCACGCCGACATCGGGAAACAGTCCGATGCGCGTCTCGGGCATCGCCATCTTGGTCGATTGCGTGACGATACGCAGCCCGCCCGTGTGATGCGCGCCCTGCGAGATGCCCATGCCGCCGCCCATCACGACGCCGTTCACCACGGCGATATACGGCTTCGGAAACGTGAAGATCGCGTGATTGAGCTTGTATTCGTCGGTGAAGAACGCGTCGATGGCCTCGCGCTCGCCCGCCTTCGCCGATTCGTACAGGAAGCGGATGTCGCCGCCCGCGCAAAACGCGCGCACGTGCGGACTGTAGACGACGACCGCGCGGATCGCGTGGTCGTGGCGCCATGCGCGCAATGCCTCGCTGATCGCGCGCAGCATTGGCGCGGTCAACGCGTTGAGTGCCTTCGGACGATCGAGCGCAATGAAGCCGATGCCGTTGGCGGAGTCGATACGGATGTCTTCGGTGGTCATCGTGTTGAGGTGTCGGGTCGGTTCGCTGAATACGTGCGAAGTTCGGTTTCATGCGCCGGTGCGGACCACGCATCGAGCGACAGCTCGACGAGCGTCGCCACCGGCGTCTCGGGCAGCGTCGCGCCGTTCAGCTTCAACGCGACGATGCCATGCAAATTCGCCCACAATCCTTCCGCGCAGGCCGAAGGCACGGCATGCGGCCGCAGCCGGTCGGCCACGCGCAACTCGACGAACGCGTCCGCGATCAGCGAAAGCGTTGCCGCGCCGAACTCGGCGGGCTTGTCGGCGCCGTTGGCCGCTGTGTCGGCAAGCGTAGCGGGCTCCATGAACATCAGCCGATATGTCTCGGGCTCGGCCAGACCGAATTCGACATACGCGCGCGCCATTGCGTTCAGTCGCGCGGCGGGATCCGCGATTGTCGTGTGCGCGACAAAGGCCTCACGCAGACGTGCGTGCCCTTCCAGACGCAACGCGTGCGCAATCTCGCCGCGGCTCCTGAAATGCAGATACAGCGCGGCAGGCGAATAATCGATCGCTTCCGCGAGCTTTCTCATCGAGAGGGATGCGAAGCCATCGCGTTTCACGATCTCGCGCGAGACCTCGAGTATGCGCTCGCGCAGCGCCTCACGCTGCTCGCGTCTCTGCTCGGTGCGCCGCTCTTGCAGTCCCATGCGAGGCATTGTCGGCACCGCTTCTTTCGAAGTCAATTCGCGGCCGAGCCGCGACGGCTCAGACGGTCATCTTGCTGTCGTCGTCCCGGCGCGACGGCCCGCTGTACAGCGGCTCCTCCGTGTCGCCCAGCACGACGGAGGAAAACACGATGCACACGGCAAGAATCAGCACACCGAGGGCTGCCCAGATGAGCCATAGCGCATTGGATTCGATAAGTGAGTGAACGAAGGACTGCAGCATGACGACCCCGCGCGATTTTTATAATGGTTGCTCAAGGAAAGCGCATGCCCTTGAGCAAGTAATGTGCCGAGCGAATCGCACCGCGTGCGGCCAATCTTGAAATGGTACTCCGACATGCGCAGGCGCGGAAGGTCTTA
Source organism: Caballeronia insecticola (assembly GCF_000402035.1). Classification (GTDB taxonomy): domain Bacteria; phylum Pseudomonadota; class Gammaproteobacteria; order Burkholderiales; family Burkholderiaceae; genus Caballeronia; species Caballeronia insecticola. The sequence goes on along the minus strand of NC_021287.1, from coordinate 1,316,101 downwards.
CATCGCGCCGTGTAAGAGGGGCATCGAGCAGGAAATGAGCGAAGCAAATACGTCAGACCGCGACGCGCCCCGGCGGAAAATGCCCGCTCTTGAGCAGCACGGGCATGCCGTTGGTCACACGCAGATGCTCACGCGCGACCGCTTCGATATGCGGCCGCGCGGCATCGAACGCGCTGATCCAGCCGATGCTGTCATACGTCTGCGCGCCGAAATGATCTTCGAGCGCTTCGACCGATATCGCGCAAGGCACGCGCCGGCCATCGACGAGCGCGGCGAATTCGATCGTCAGGTTGGTGCTGCGGTAATCGGGCGCGTCCGGAAGGAATCGAATATTCATGATTGTCTCGTAGCTCGGGCGCGGCGGGCGCATCGACACATGCGAGCGGAACCGACGCGAAGACGTTCAAGCACTGCTTTTTCCCCATTCGATGCGAAGCCAGACGTTCGCATGAATCGATCCGGCAACTATGGTACTCGCGCTCGCGCGGCGCGGTCCAGCACCCTGCCCCGACCGCGTTCAGGCGGCGAGCACGGCTTCGTCGACATCGACGACCAGAAGCGAGCTTGCCAGCGGATCGGCGTAGTTGAAGTCGAGCAGACGGCTCATCTCGCGCACGCGTTCGCACACGCGCTCGCGAGCGTCGCCGGAAAGCTGTGGATACGCGCGCAGCACGCGTGCGTCGAAGCGGTAATGCACGCCCCACGCGATATTGCCCGGATGATTCGCGACGCCGCCCGTGCGCCAGCTGACGAAGAGCGAAGGCGTCGCGTCGAGGCCGATCTCGGCGACATCCGCGCCGCTCGGGAAGAGATCGATCAGACAGTTGGCGACGTCGTACAGCACGGCGTGTCGAAGATGAACGGGACGCATCATGTCGATTGCAGCAGGCGGTCGATGTAATCGCGCGCCGCCTGCTCGACGTGCGCGAGCGCCGCGTCTTCGGTGGCGAAACGCTGCTCGGGCCCGAGATCGACGAGCGCTTCGAAGCGATGCGCGTCATCCGGGCCGCCGCGCGCGAGGCTGACGGATGCGACGTAGATCGGTTGGCCATCTGCGCCGTTGTCGTGGCCCGGGGTTTGCACGAGCCGCGCCGACGCGCTGATGTAGTAGCCGCGATACGGCCCCGTGACTCTTTCCGCCATGTGTTTTCTCCCTTGATGCACCTGTCGCAAGCGGCGTCTTCGCAATGCGGGACGCCTCCAGCAACATGCAATTTCAACCGAAAACTCAGATGTTTAAGGCTTGTAATGCGGAAAATAGTTCGGCAGACATGTCGTTTGTCCTGTCGTGGCGTGATATTTCCTGTGTTCGCAAGCATCGCGCCCGAGTCAGACGGCGCTAACAACCGCTTACGAACCGCGTAAGACTCGTGTGGGACAATGCCTATCCCGAAAAAGCGCCTCTCCGATCACGAGATGAGCGGCGCGGCTTGCCATTCGCTCTCACGAGGTAAAGATGAAGGAACACGGTCGGCGCATGCGCCGGATCTTCGCGCGCGACGCGCACGCCGGCGCCACACAGAACACCTTTTTCGCGACGCGCGCCCCGGCGTTGCGCGCGTTGACGTTGAGCGCGGCGACGCTGGTAGTCGCGAGTTTGGGCGCGTGCGCGTCGTCGAACGATGCATCGCTCATCAATCTGCCCGATGGCCAGACGGGCTATGCCGTCAATTGCAGCGGCGCGGACGCCAGCTCGAGCTGGGCAAGTTGCTATGTCCTTGCCGGCAAGAAATGCGGCGCGACGGGCTACGACATCGTGTCCAAGGACAACGAGGAAGGCGGCCCGACCGGCGGCGGCATTACCAACGTGATCTCGGCGAACGTCAAGAACCGCTCGATGATCGTGCGCTGCAAGTAGCCGCGCTCGTCAATGCGCGCTCATCTTCGAGAACGCATTGAGCACGACGACGCCCGCGACGATCAGTCCCATGCCGAGCATGGCGGGCAGATCGGGCGTCTGCTTGAAGAGCAGCGCCGCGACGATTGTGATGAGCACGATGCCCGCCCCCGACCAGACCGCATAGACCACGCCGACGGGCAACGCGCGCAACGTGAGCGACAGCAAATAGAACGACAGCCCGTATCCCACGACGACGATGGCCGCGGGCACTGCACGCGTGAAGCCATCGGAGGCGCGCAGCGCGGAGGTCGCGACGACTTCGGCAACGATCGCGATTGCGAGGAGCACATAAGCGGTTGAGCGCATCGACATCGAGTTTCTTGAGTGGTATTCGTTCGTGGATGGCGTCAGTCGTGGCCGAGCGAAAGATTGCCGAAGTTTTCGCCGAGCACCGCGCAGAGCGCTTCGACGACCATCAGATGATCGTCGCGCTGCGCGAGTCCTGACACAGCCACCGATCCGATCACGCCCGCACCCGACACGCGCACGGGAAACGCGCCGCCATGCGTGGCGAACTCCGCGGGATCGAGGCTGAATTTCTCGGCGAGCGTGGTGTTGGCCTGCTGGAGCGTGAGGCCGAGCGCCCACGAACTGCGTCGAAAATGTTCGACGGTGCGGGATTTGCGCTCGACCCAGCGCGCGTTGTCGGGCGTGGTGCCGTCGAGCGCGACGTAGAAGAGCTTGCGCCCGAAGGTACGCACATCGATGACGACGGCCGCGCCACGCGCCAGCGCCATCTCGCGCAATTGCGAGCCGATTTGCCATGCTTGTTCGGAGTGGAACTGCGGGAACACGAGCGTGCGTTCCTGATGCGCGATGGCTTGAAGAAGATGGGGAATGTCCATGGGCGGGAGACTCCTTTAAGTGCGTGAATGGCGGGCGGGAAGATGCGCGCGAGGCTTAGGATTTTGACATGCGCGGGTGATGCCGCGATATGCGAGTTGGACGTGGAGCGGTGGAATTGCGACCTGGGGCTGGGGTGTGGAGCGTGAGGTGCAGATGCTTCGGTGCGGCGTGCGCAGAAAAGCAAAAAGCCCGGCGTGACCGGGCTTTTTGGCAAGATACTGGACGGAATTTGAAGCTTTGGTTGCGGGGGTAGGATTTGAACCTACGACCTTCGGGTTATGAGCCCGACGAGCTGCCAGACTGCTCCACCCCGCGTCCGTCGAAGAAAAGATTATAAGTCATCACTTACCTCAACGCAATGCCTCACGTGATCTAATCGAAGAAAAGATCGCACGCCGCATCACAGGCCTGCGTCGAAGCGTCCCGTCCATGAGCGAAGCGTCATAAAGCACGCATGGCATAATCGTTCGCTCAAAATCGTTTGATCAACGTAACGGCAACCTACGGCAACGTATCGAGCGCGGCATGCGTCATTTGCGTCGGAGCATCATCGGGAAGATTGGCGGGATCGTGGCGATATGCGCGATGCTGCTGCTTTCGCTCGCGCCCGTCGCATCGCAGACGCTCGAACATGCACGCTTCGTCGATACGTTGCTTGCGTCCGTGTGCGCATCCGACACGCATGCGGTGCGCATCACGTCCGGCACAGGCGCGCCTCACACGACGCACGACGCCCTCGGTCATCTGCAAGCCTGCGGTTATTGCGATCTCGTCGCGCACGCGCCCACGCCGCCCACGACGCCGCATCAGGCCATCGCCGCATTGCGGATGCGCGACACGTTCGATGCACAGCATCCCGCCGATCAGCCGCGCCGCGAACTCATCCGCGCTGCGCAGCCGCGCGCCCCGCCCGCTCTCGCCTGATTCGCATCTGCACGCATGCGCTTGGCTCCTCGCATCCAGCGAAGCGAAGCGGCGGCATCCATTCGAACATCTAAACACATGGCGCGCTCGGCTCTACGATCCGCCATGAGCACGCAAGGACACGTCATGAAGTCATCATCGTTTGTGCGCGGCGCGCTCGCGTTCGCCTTCGCGGGCGCCGCGCAATTCGCGCTCGCCCATGCATTGCCGAAGCTCCAAAACCCCGGCCCGGGCGCTACCGTCAGCGCGCCGCATGAAGTCGCGATCGAATTCGGCGAAGCGCTCGAACCGACCTTCAGCAAGATCATCGTCACCGATGCGAAGGGCACGCAGGTCAACACCGCGAAATCCGTCGTCGATGCCAGCGACCCGAAGCATATGAGCGTCGCGCTCGGCAATCTGCAGCCCGGCGTCTATAAAGTGCAATGGAGCGCGGTCGCCGCCGACGGACATCGCACGCAAGGTCACTACAACTTCACCGTCAAGTGAGAACACAATGAAAAAAATCGCCATATTCGCGGGCGCACTGGCGTGCGCTTCCATCGCTCAGGCCGCAACGCTGGACGCGCGCGACTGCTGGGTTCGCGCGATGCCGCCGAACCTGCCGTCGTCGGGCTACTTCACCCTCGCCAACAACGGCGACAAGCCGGTGACGCTCAGCGGCGCGCAAACGCCTGCATTCGGCATGGCGATGATGCACAAGTCCGATACGAAGAACGGCACGGCGACGATGTCGCCCGTCGATTCCGTCGATGTGCCCGCGCACGGCACGCTGAGCTTCGCGCCGAAGGGCTATCACCTGATGCTCGAGCACCCGGGCAAGCCGCTCGCGGTCGGCTCGACGATTCCGCTCACGCTTTCGTTCGCGGATAAAACCACGCTGAACGTGAACTGCACGGTGAAATCGCCGGCGGCCATGGGGCACTGATCGCTCTCACGCATCGATTTCAAGCCACAAACAAAAGCGCGCCGGGTTCTCACCCGGCGCGCTTTTTTCATGCATCGGCCAACGAAGGTCTATGGCCGGTTGAACATATCCATGATCTGCTTGCGCTCGTCGGTGGTGACTTGCGGCGGCGGAGGCGGAGCCTGCATGCCTGCCGGACCTACGCCGCCCATCGTCGTCGCGTCGCCGGCCATTGGGTTGGTGTTGTCCAGTCCGATACTCGCGACGAAGCCCGCGCCCGGCGTGCGGTCCGCATAGAACAATTCGCCGTCGACGGTGGTGACGCCATCAGGCCTCTCCATCTGCTCCTGCGGAATGCCGCGCAGTGCCCGTCCCATGTACTCGACCCAGATCGGCAACGCGAGCTGTGCGCCGAACTCGCGGCTGCCGAGCGTCTTCGGCTGGTCGTAGCCCATCCACGCGACCGCGACGAGCTGCTTCTGATAGCCCGCGAACCAGCCGTCCTTCGCGTCATTCGTCGTGCCGGTCTTGCCTTGCAGATCGTTACGCTTGAGCACGTTGGTGCCCGAGCCCGTGCCCTGTGTCGCGACGGTGTGCAGCAGGCTGTTCATGATGTACGCGTTGCGCGGCTCGAGCGTCTGCGGCGCGTTGCTGCCCGCCATGAGCGGACTCGCCCGCGAGATCACCGTGCCGCGCGCATCGGCGACTTCGCCGATCAGATACGGATTGATGCGATAACCGCCATTCGCGAATACCGAATATGCGCCCGTCAACTGCAAAGGCGTGACGAGCCCCGCGCCCAGCGCGAGCGGCAGATAAGGCGGCGTCTTGTCCTTGTCGAAGCCGAACTTCTGCGTCACGAAGTCCTGCGCGTAGTTCGTGCCGATATACGAGAGGATACGGATCGACACCAGATTCTTCGACTTCTGCAAGCCGGTACGCATCGACATCGGGCCATCGGGCTGGTCGTCGTCCTTCGGCTCCCATGCATCGCCGCCGCCCGTCGCCGGGAAATACAACGGCGCATCGTTGATGATGGTCGCGGGTCCGAGTCCCTTGTCGAGCGCCGCCGAATAGATGAACGGCTTGAAGCTCGAACCCGGCTGACGCCACGCCTGCGTCACGTGATTGAACTTGTTCTTGTTGAAATCGAAGCCGCCGACGAGCGAACGGATCGCGCCGTCCTGCGGCGTCATCGACACGAGCGCGCCTTCCACTTGCGGCAGTTGCGTGATCTGCCACGTACCCTTGTCGTCCTTCATGAGACGCACGATCGAGCCCGGCCGCAACGCGAGCGCCTTCGATGCATTGCTGCGCAACGCGGCCGCGACGAAGCGCAGACCGTCGCCGGTGAGGGTCGCCGTATCGCCGCCGACGAACTGCGCCGTCACCTGCTTCGGGCTCGCCGCCGTGACCACCGCCGCGACGAGCTCGCCGTTGTCCGGATGGTCGACGAGCGCGTCTTCGATCGCCTCGGCGCGGTCGTCCGCGTTGGACGGCAGGTTGATGCTGCCCTCCGGCCCGCGATAGCCGTGACGCCGCTCGTAGTCCATCACGCCCTTGCGCACCGCGCGATAAGCAGCGTCCTGGTCGGCGGAGTCGATGGTCGTCGTGACCGTCAGACCGCGCGTGTACGTCTCTTCCTTGTACTGCGCGTACATCATCTGCCGCACCATTTCCGCGACGTATTCGGCGTGCACGCCGTACTCGGTGCCCGCAGATTTTGTGCGCAGCTCTTCGGCCGCGGCCTGATCGTACTGTTCGCGCGTGATGTAGTTCAGATCGAGCATGCGCTTCAGGATGTACTGTTGCCGCACCTTCGCGCGTTTCGGATTGACGACCGGGTTATATGCCGACGGCGCTTTCGGCAGACCCGCGAGCATCGCAGCTTCCGCGAGCGTGATGTCCTTCAGGTCCTTGCCGAAATAGACACGCGCGGCGGCCGAGAAGCCATACGCGCGCTCGCCGAGATAGATCTGATTCATATACAGCTCGAGAATCTGATCCTTCGTCAGCGCCTTTTCGATCTTGTAGGCAAGCAGCATTTCGTAGATCTTGCGCGTGTAGGTCTTCTCGCTCGACAGGAAGAAGTTCCGCGCGACCTGCATGGTGATCGTGCTCGCACCCTGCGACGCGCCGCCGTGCAAGACATCGCTCACGCCCGCGCGCAGAATGCCGACGAAATCGACGCCGCCGTGATCGTAGAACCGGTAGTCCTCGATCGCGAGGACGGCCTTCTTCATCTGGTCGGGAATGTCCTGGAAGCGCACGAGGCTGCGGCGCTCCTCGCCGAACTCGCCGATCAGCACGTGATCCGCCGTGTAGACGCGCAGCGGCACCTTCGGCCGATAATCGATCAGCGCATTGAGCGACGGCAGATTCGGCTCCATGACGACGAGCGCATAACCGACGATCAGCGCGCCCACCACGACACCGATGGCCGCGAGCCCCGCGAACCACAGCACGATGCGCCCGAACACGGAGCGTCCGCCGCCGTCGCCGCCGTCGCGGTCGTTACGGCCATTGCCACGGTTGCCGCCATTGCCGCCGCGACCTCCGCTGCCGCCATTGCGTCCGCCGCCGTCGCGGCCGTCCGAAGCGTTGCGTGAACCGTTGGGTGAGTCGTTCCAGCGGGGTTCGCGATCGTGTCGCGAGGATTTCGATGAATCGGGTCGTTTGATGATAGGCATGACTGGGTTCGTTCGGCGCGCCGTAAAAAAGCGCGCGCGCTGCCGCGCTGCGATGCGCCGTTGATATGGCGCTACTGCAAAAGACGGGACAAGCAAATGAGCGGGGCCGGCTTCGACCGAGGGTAACAGCACATTTTAAAGAATTCGGGCGCACCGCTACAAGCGCCAGGAATTTTTTGTAAGTAAATGCCGTCACCGCGTGAGTCGTCGTCCGTGCGCGTAATGTCGGGTTGCCCACAGAAAGTGTTGAGAGCCTTGTGGACAACCGTATGAGAAAATGGGCAAGTCGTTGATCGCGCGCCTTTTTTGCGCAATGCTCATCGATTGCGTTGCGAGGGGCCCCGCACCCACGTCCGCGCACAAACCGATATGATGGATGTACGCCTTGCAGGTTCCCGGGAGTCGGCGCCGAACCCTGCGGTAAAGATGTCGTGCCGTTTGATGAACCGAAGTTGCGATTCGTCCCGTTACGATCGCCTTACTGTTTGCGAGCCGCTCATGACGACCAAACCCAGCGAACGCATCGTTGTTTTCGTGACTCCCGCGCAAAAGCTGGCCATCAGCCAAACGGCGGACACGCTCGGCATCAGCGTGAGCGAACTCATGCGCCGCGCCGTGCTGAATTTCAACGCAACGAGCGAGCAGATCAAGGTCGCGGGTATCGTCGACCGTCTGCGCGCGCCCAGAACGCCCGATCCGCTCAATGCGGCACTGAAAAGCGTCGCGTTGAAAGCGGCCGCACGCGAAGCGCGTGATGCGGCGGCAAATGCAACCCGCCGTGCCGCCCAAGCGCGCAGCACGCCGCCGAACGCGGCATCGGCAGAAGAAATCGAACCGGAAGCAAGCCAGGAAGACGGCGGCGACGCCTCACTCACCGACGGCACGCGCTCCGGTCATTGACGTCGCGCACGACCGCTCGCATTTCCCCTCGCGCATCGGCCATGCGCGCCGTTTCCAACGTACGGCGCGCCAATGGCGCACGTCGTTACACTCCTTAACCTTCGTTAAGTCCCGATTAAGCCACGACATGATCTAATAAGCGGGTATACCCCGTATATGCGCGATGGTCGGGCATTCACATCGAATTTCAAGGTCATAGACGCTTGCAATCCCGCGCGATGCGCCGCACATTCGAGCCGCGTGGGCACACGCGAGAGCACGCACGCTGCAGTTTTCATCCAGGAGAAATACATGTCGCTTTTCGATTCCATCACCCGCACGGTCAAAGGTCTCTTGAACGACGCCGCCGACACCATGCAGGATCCGTCGCGCGATGCACGCCAGATCGTGCGTGAGCTCGACGACAGCATCGCGAAGGCGGAGAACTCGCTCATCGAGATCGAGGCGCAGGTCGCAACGCAGCAAAGCAAGCGCGACGCCGCCGCCGACAAAGCGCGCAAGTATGAAGACGGCGCCAAGCGCGCGCTGCAGTCCGGCGACGAAGGTCTCGCGCGCGAAGCGCTTGCCGCGCAGTCCAATGCCGAAACCGAACGCGATGCGCTCGCGGCGGAACTGCAGACCCTGGTGCCCTCGGTCGAACATCTGAAATCGCAGATCGCCGACATGCGCCAGCGCCGCAACGACCTCAACGCGCGCTCGAACATCCTTCAGGCGAAGCAGCAGATCGCGCAGGCGAAGGACACCGCCGCCACCGCGCTCGGCGGCATCGGCGGGAAGAATCTTTCGGAAGATTTCCAGAAGCTCGAAGACAAGATCCAGCTCGCGAACGCCCGCTCGGATGCGCGCCTGAATTCGGCCGACCAGAAATCGGGCAAGGCGCTCGAAGACAAGCTCGCCGCGCTCAACCGCGGTCCGTCCGTCGAGGATCGTCTCGAAGCGCTGAAAAAGCAGATGAACACGCCGGCACAGTAACTGCGGCCATTTGAGAAATCGCGCGCGGCGTGCATCCGGACCCGGCGCGCGCCGCGCGAAATTGCGTTACCTTGAGCATGACTCAGTGCTTCACCCGTTTGCAGCTTCGACAGGAGACGGACGTTCATCGCGTCCGGCCCGCATCATGAAAAAGATTTTGACGGCTCTGGCGTTGTCGCTGTCGCTCGCTTCGCCGCTCGCGTTCGCTGTGCCGACGGCGCAGCAGGTCGAGCAGTCGATGACGCAGGGCAACTGGCAAAGAGCGGACTCGCAGTTGAGCGAAGTGCTCGATGCGCATCCGAAGAACGCGCACGCGCATTATCTGTACGCGCAGGTGCTCGATCGCGAAGGCCGTTACAGCGATGCCTTGTCGCATCTGCAGCAAGCGAAATCGCTCGATCCTTCGCTGAGTTTCACCGATCCGTCGCGTTTCGCGGCCACGCAGGCGCGCATTCAGTCGGACGCCACGCGGGCCAGCATATCGCCGCGTTCGGATAACAGCTCGAATGCAACCACTGCGCAGAATCCATTCAATCAGGGCAATCCGCGGGCGTCGGCGGCGCCGGCTGAAAAGCACGGCATCGGCATGGGCGCGTGGATCGGACTCGCGGTGCTGATCGGCGCCATCGCGCTCGTGTTGCGCTGGGGACTGCGCCGCGCCCGCGCACGCGACGATGACCGCGCCGGCGGCGATCGCCTCGCGCAGATCAAGCGCGCGACTGAACTGCTGAACGACGTACGCACGCTCAAGCTCGACGTACGGCTCTCCACCGCGCCCGGTCACGAAGCGCTGCTGCGCGACGTCGAAGGCGCGGAAACGCAATTGCGGCAGATGGTCGAGTCGCTGTCGAATTCGAAGAATCCGGTGCCGCCCTACGCTATCGAGGATCTGGAGAATCAGGTCGCGAGTCTGAAGGCGCGCGCCGAGGGACGCCCGGACCCGAATGCGGCACAAGCCAACGCGCAGAGCGACTCGCCGTATGCGCAGGAAGCCGAGCGCTTCGGACGCGGCCAGCAGCCGTATCAGCAGCAAGGGCCGTATCCGCCAAATGGACCTTATCCGCCGCAACAGGGGCAGCAGCCGCCCGTCATCATCCAGCAGGGCGGCGGCGGGTTTGGCGGCGGTATGGGCGGAATGCTGACCGGCGTGCTGCTCGGCCAGGCGTTGTCGAATGGGCGTGAACGCGTGATCGAGCGCGAAGTGCTCGTCGATCGCCCGGTGCAGAACGATGGCGGCGGACTCGATTTCGGCAACAACGGCGGCGGCCTCGACTTGGGCAACGGCTCGAACGACTGGAACGACGGCAGCGGCGGTGGCGGCCTCGATCTCGGCAGCAACGACGACGGCTGGCGCGATACCTGATACCGGCACCAACATGCCGTCGCACGCGCACTAAACGAAGGCCCCGCTCGCGGGGCCTTCGTCATTTCGGAGACATCGTTCGAACAAGTTCAGCCGCCGCCCAGAAAGCGCAGCAGGCTCCACAAAAACTTGAAGAAGCCAATGATGAATTCCCAGATGCGTTCGAGCTGATCCCAGTTCGCGACGCGCAGCAGCACATTCAGGATCATGCCGGCGGGACCGCGCGGCGGCGCAGCGGCGCGCGTTCGTGCATGGATGAAACGGCCATCGTGGAAAAAAGAAGGCGGCTCGCGCCGCCTTCGATGTGATTGCAAAACCGCATGATACCCGCTCGCGCGACGCGGCCCGAATCAGCCCGCCGCCGGCTTCTCGCCGTCCTCGGGCGGGATCTCGTCCGTGAGCGCTTCTTCGAGGCGCTTGAAAATGCGTCGCGTCGCGCCGCGCGGCTGAAGCGCGAACAGCAGCAACGACCGGCCCGTCACCTGATACACGTTGTGCGAATCGAACACGCCCAGTTCCTCGCGGATCGGCGCATTCGTGTCGATCAGGCAGATCCATTCGTCCGGTCCCGGAATATCGGGCAGCGTGAAATCGACCACGTCGTGATACGCGTTCAAGACGAGCAGCAACGTCGCGTCCGATGCCGGCTTGCGGATGCCCGTCGCCTGCGCCCGTCCGTCGATGACGAGACCGAAGCAGCGCATGTTCGGATCGTCCCATTGCTCCTGCGTGAGCACGTCGCCGCTCGGGCTCAGCCATTTGACGTCGGTGACCTGCAATTCGTCGCGGAATTCGCCGGTGAGAAAGCGCTGGCGTCGCAGCACCGGCAGCGTATGGCGCAGCGTCGTCAGCTTGCGCACGAACTCGGTGAGCGCGTGGCCGTCTTCGTCGATGTCCCAGTTCACCCAGCTGATGTCGTCGTCCTGACAGTACGCGTTGTTGTTGCCCTTCTGCGTGCGGCCGAATTCGTCGCCCGCGAGCACCATCGGCGTGCCTTGCGAGAACAGCAACGTCGCGAGCAGATTGCGCTTCTGGCGCTCGCGCAGCGCGCGGATCTCCGGGTCGTCGGTCGGGCCTTCCGCGCCGCAGTTCCACGACTTGTTGTCCGAATGGCCGTCCTTGTTGTCCTCGCCGTTCGCCTCGTTGTGCTTCTCGTTGTATGAGACGAGATCGTTCAGCGTGAAACCGTCGTGCGCCGTGATGAAGTTGACGCTCGCCCACGGTCTGCGGCCGCGCTTGTTGAACTTGTCGCCGGATGCGGTCATGCGCGTCGCGAGTTCAGGCGCTTCGCCCTCGTCGCCCTTCCAGAAACCACGCACCGTGTCGCGATAACGGTCGTTCCACTCTGCCCAGCCCGGCGGAAAGCCGCCCACCTGATAACCGCCCGGCCCGCAGTCCCACGGTTCGGCGATGAGCTTCACGCTCGACAGAATCGGGTCTTGCCGGCAACTGTCGAGAAAGCCGCCGCCTTCGTCGAAACCGTAGGGCTCGCGGCCGAGGATCGTCGCGAGGTCGAAGCGAAAACCATCGACATTCATCTCGGTCACCCAGTAGCGCAGGCTGTCGGTGACCATCTGCAGCACGCGCGGATGCGAGAGATTGAGCGTGTTGCCCGTGCCAGTATCGTTGATGTAGTAGCGCGGCTCGTCGGGCATCAGCCGATAGTACGACGCGTTATCGATACCCTTGAACGACAGCGTCGCGCCGAGTTCGTTGCCCTCGGCCGTGTGGTTGTAGACGACGTCGAGAATCACTTCGAGACCGGCTTCGTGCAGGCGGTCGACCATTTCCTTGAATTCGGCGATGGCGCCCGAGTTGCGCGCGAAGAAGCGCGGATCGGCGGCGAAAAAGCCGATGGTGTTGTAGCCCCAGTAGTTCGTCAGACCCTTGTCGAGCAGATGGCTGTCGTTGACGAACGTCTGGATCGGCATCAGTTCGACCGAGGTCACGCCGAGGCTCTTGATGTACTCGACGATTTCCTTCTGCCCGAGCCCTTCGAACGTGCCGCGCATGTGCTCAGGAATCGCCGGATGCAGCTTCGTAAAGCCGCGCACGTGTGTCTCGTAGAAGATCGTGTGCTCCCAGGGCACGCGCACGCGCGTCGCGTGCGTCCAGCTGAAAGTCTGGTCGACGACTTCGCACTTCTGCATGAAGGGCGCGCTGTCGCGTTCGTCGAAGGTGAGATCGTCGCCCTCGGCGCCGATCGTGTAACCGAACAAGGCCGGGTCCCATTTCAACGTGCCGACGTGCGCCTTCGCGTACGGATCGAGCAGCAGTTTGTTCGGATTGAAGCGATGTCCGGCTTCCGGCTCGTACGGGCCATGCACGCGATAGCCGTAGACGGTGCCGGGTTTGAGCCCGTCCACGTAGACGTGCCAGACTTCATCGGTGTATTCGGGCAGTTCGATGCGCTGGGTCTCCTGCTCGCCCTTCTCGTCGAAGAGACACAGTTCGACCTTGGTCGCGTTCGCGGAAAACAGCGCGAAATTCACGCCTTTTCCGTCCCAGGTCGCGCCGAGCGGAAACGGGGAGCCTTCGGCAATGCGGAGTTCGTTCGGCATGAGATGATGTATTCGATTGGTTGACGCGACGCGTCGGATGGATTCGGCGGCATTGCGAGGCCTGGCGGCGCCAGCGGACCTCGGCAAGCATTTCGCGTGCCCGTGAGCAGATTCGGCGTGCGGATTGCTCGGCGGACCTGAGCGACCAGGCTCTGGCGCGTGCTGCTCTTATCGCGTGTAAAACATTCCTGCACGCTCGATGCGCCCTCTCATCATCCAGGGAGAACACGCCTTGTCCACGCGCCCCGGTTCCGGCTCGACGCATTTCCAGATCACCGGCACGGCGGAGGAAAGCCGCGCACACGGCCGCGCCATGCGTGACGCCGTGCCCTTCGAAGCGCATGCCGGCTGGACGCCCGAGGCGGACCGGCCGGACCCCGTCGAGCGCGTACTGGCGGGCAACGCGGGCCGCCAGGCGCGGCTGATTCCGCTGCGCATGCAGCGCATGGCGGAGTCGCCGTTCGCGTTCCTGCGCGGTTCGGCGACAGTCATGGCGTGGGATCTCGCGCGCTCGCCGTCGATCGGGCACAACGTGATCATCGACGGCGATGCGCACATCAACAATTTCGGCCTGTTTCGCACGCCGCGTCAGGACGTCGTGTTCGATCTGAACGACTTCGACGAAACGCTGGTCGGTCCGTGGGAATGGGACCTGAAGCGGCTGACGGCGAGCATCAACGTCGCGGCGCGCGAGAACGGTGTCGATGCCGCCGGACGCGAGCGCGCCGTGCGCTCGGCGTGCGCGGCGTATCGCACGACCATGGCCGGTCTCTGGCAAGTGAGCCCGTACGATCTCTGGCAGTTGCGCTCGTACGCGAGCGCGCTGCACATGGACGCGCCGACGCGCCTGAATGCCGAGGAAAAAGCCACCATCGAGCGCACGGTCGAGCGGGCCATGAAGCGCTCCCACGCGACGATGCTCGCGAAAATGGCTGAACCCGCGGGCAAGAGCTATCGCTTCAAGGTCGATCCGCCGATTCTCACGCAACTCGACGCAGCCGAGAAAAACCATGTCATCGACGGATTAGGCGCGTATCTGCAGACGATCGCAGGCGAGTGGCGCATGATGCTCGAACGCTATGACGTGGTGGATGTCGCGCATCGGGTGGTCGGCGTGGGCAGCGTCGGCACGCGCGCCTATCTCGTGCTGATGCAGAGCCGCGCGCTCGGCGATCCGCTGTTCATTCAGGTGAAGGAAGGCATCGTGCCCGCCGCCGCGCCCTTCGTGCCGCCGCTGCCAGAGCCGCTGCGCCATCAAGGGCGGCGCGTGGTGCATGGCCAGCGGCTCATGCAGAGTTCGTCCGACGCCCTGCTCGGCTGGACAACCATCTCTGGCCGCGATTTCTACGTACGCCAGATGAAGCAGATCCGCGGCTCGATTCCGGTTGATTGGCTGCACGGCGCGACCTTCGATTTTTACGCGTGGTGTCTGGGTCTTCTGCTCGCGCGCGCCCATGCGCGGACCGGCGACGCCGCGCTCATCGCGGGATATTGCGGCAACTCGGACAAGCTCGATGCCGCCTATGCATCATGGGCCGAGCGTTACGGTTCGCAGACGGTGGCGGACCATGCCGCATTCTGCGCGGCGATCAGCGCAGGCCGGGTCAAGACGGCATGAAGTCACCCGCAGGCACACGCCCGGCGGCCCGCAGTCGAATTGACTATCATTGACGGACGCCCGCAATGAAACGCGCATGCACGCACGTTTCGCGGATGCGCCAATGGCATAGCCCTTGCTGCCGCTTAGCCCGCAAAAACCCGTCTCGAACTTCAACTGGAGGAAGCCGCGCATGAGCATGATCGAGGAATTCAAGAACTTCGCCCTGAAGGGCAACGTCATGGACCTTGCAGTCGGTGTCATCATCGGCGGCGCCTTTTCGACGATCGTCAATTCCGTCGTCAAAGATTTGATCATGCCGGTGGTAGGCCTGGCCACCGGCGGCCTCGACTTTTCCAACCTCTTCATCAAGCTCGGACCGATACCGCCAACGTTCAAAGGTAATCCCGATTCATACAAAGACCTGCAGACGGCGGGTGTCGCCGTGTTCGGCTACGGATCGTTCATTACCGTGCTGATCAACTTCATCATCCTGGCATTCATCATCTTTCTGATGGTCAAGTTCATCAACAACCTGCGCAAGCCGTCGGAAAACGCGCCGCCGCCCGCGACGCCGGAAGACGTGCTGCTGCTGCGCGAAATTCGCGACGAACTCAAGAACGCGCCGCGCGTCTAGCCGGGCAAACCCGCCAATCAAGTAGTCAGAACCAGGCATCATCGCGGGAACCCGCGCCGGGCGCGCGGGTCTGCGATGAATGCACCCACCCGTTGGTGCGCCCCCCCGCTTTTTTCTTTACGAAAGCTATTCGCGCGGGTAGCAGCAGGACTATTATTGAGATAGATGCTCAGAGGGATGCCAAGCGGGCCGCCAAACGGTCATCGGCACGAATCGTGCGCCAGGAGCGTGCATCGGCAGAAGCCGGTCGCAACAATCATTGGCCCGAATCACCGTGACCTATTCACATCGATGCGCTATAAAAGATCGACGTGCGGCGCGCAAGACGGGAGTGGCCGCATGAGGACGCAGCGTTTCTTGCAATTCTTTTTCAGGCGAGTTTTTATGTCCTTCCCGAAAAAGCGTAAACGCGTGAAGGCCGATGGCGACGAGTCTTTTCTCGCCGTGCTGAGGCATTTCAGGCCGTTTGGTCAACTGGATACCAAGATCGCCCGGGCGCGCGCCCAGGACGAGCCGGTGCTCTACGCGCATGTTCTGCCGGGACTCGATGTCCTGCTATGCAGCGTGCGCGGCGCGCAGCCGCCGTATCCGGCCATCGACGAGCTGCACCGGCGCTGCGTCGAATCGATCACCAACGCGCTCGAACAGCCGCTCGACGGACTGGAAAACGGCGGGTACTGGTACGAGGCGAATGGTTTCGGTTTTCTGGTCTTCGCGAGCCGCGCCCGAGCGCAGATCCTGAGCGAATTCGGCGCGACCGTATCGGCACGCAGGCGCCGCGGCGCGCGCCGTCAGGACGCGGGCGATGCCGCGTCGCGACCGCTGCGCTGATTCTTCTCTCAGACGCTTTCATACATTCCACGCGATCCACGGGCCTCGAAATCGAGGCCCGGCGCGTTCTTGGGCGCGAGATTCTTTCACTGCGCGCAAACCCCCACTACTCCGCCGCGCTTTCCTATCCTTTAATGAAAGCCACGCGCTCGTACCGTTGATGGCGCGCGCCTTGCTGTATCGACATCGCAAGCTTTCCGCGACGAAGCCGTCGCTCTCGGCCGATCTCATCATTACAAGGAGAACACCATGTCGGAACACGTCTACAAGCAGATCGAACTCACCGGCTCCTCGCCGCAATCGAGCGACGACGCCGTGCGCGTCGCGCTGGCGAAGGCATCGAAGACGCTGCGCAACATGCACTGGTTCGAAGTCGTCGAAACACGCGGTCATATCGAGGACGGCAAGGTCCTCCACTGGCAGGTGACGATCAAGGTGGGACTGCGCATCGACGACTGACGCGCCGGTCCGACGCATGAAAAAACCGCGCTTCGTATTGCCACGAAGCGCGGTTTTTCTTTGGCGCGGCTACACGCGGAGTTATTTCGGCAAGGAGCCGTCCACGCCTTCCACATACCAGTTGATGCGTTGCAGTTCCGGGTCGGTCAGCGTCTTGCCGGCCGGCACCTTCTCCGCGCCCGTCTGATCCTTGATCGGGCCGCTGAACACATCCCACTTGCCGGCGTGCAGTTCGTCACGCTTCGCCGCGACTGCCTGCATCGCCTTCGCGGGAATCACGCCGCTGTTCAGGTCTTCGAGGTCCACGGCCTTCTGCGGAATGCCGAGCCACACCGGATCGTTCTTCCACTTGTTGTCGAGCACTTGCTGGATCACGTTGTTGTAATACACGCCCCAGTGCGCGACCACCGAGCCCAGATGCGCATTCGGCCCGAACTTCTTCATGTTCGAATCCCAGCCGAACGCGTAGACGTGCTTCTCGTTCGCCGTGTTGAGCGTTGCGTTGGAGTCGGTGTTTTGCAGCAGCACGTCGGCGCCCTGGCCGATCAGCGTTTCCGCCGCCTGCTTTTCCTTGCCCGGATCGAACCAGCTGTTGATCCAGATGACCTTCGTGTGAATCTTCGGATTCACGGAGCGCGCGCCCATCGTGTAGGCGTTGATGTTGCGCACCACTTCGGGAATCGGCACCGACGCCACGAAGCCGAGCGTGTTCGTCTTCGTCACATAGCCTGCGGCGACGCCCGCGAGATACGCGCCCTGATACATGCGCACGTCATACGTGCCGAAGTTCTTGGCCTTCTTGAAGCCCGTGGCGGTCAGGAAGATGGTGTCCGGAAAGTCCTTCGCGACCTTCAGCGCGAAATCCTGATAGCCGAAGCTCGTCGCGAAGATGACCTTGTTGCCCTTGTTCGCCAGATCGCGGAACACGCGCTCCGAGTCCGCCGATTCCGGCACGTTTTCCACTCGCGTGATCTTGATCTTGTTGCCGAACTTCGCTTCGGCTTCCTTGCTGCCCGCATCGTGTGCGAAGGTCCAGCCGGCATCGCCCGGATTGCCGAGATAGACGAACGCGACGCCCGGCGCGTCGGCGGCCCGCGCGCTCAACGCGGCGACCGTGGCGGACAGCGCGACGGTCGCCGTAATCGCCTTCAGCCATGGTTTATTCATTGTGATTCTCCTGGTCGATGTTGTCGATGTTGTGTGTGGAAAAACGAAAACCTGTGCGTGGCCCGCGCCAGTTTCGTCGGTCAAAAAGATGAGCGAAACGTCGGCGCGGCTTTCAAACAACAGCGCTCAGCTCGCCGCAAAAAAAGGCTTGCCGAGCGACGCGGGCGCGTTCAGCTTGATCGTGTTCGGATTGCGCGAAATCAGCACGAGCACGACGATCGTCGCGATATACGGCAACATCGCGAGAAATTGCGTCGGCACGGGCACGCCGATCGCCTGCGCGTAGAACTGCAGCGCCATGACCGCGCCGAACAGCAACGCGCCGATTAGGAGGCGCCCCGGCCGCCACGTCGCGAACACGACGAGCGCAAGCGCGATCCAGCCGCGGCCCGAAGTCAGTTGCTCCTGCCAGACGTGCAGATAGACGATCGAGTAATAGCCGCCCGCGATGCCCGCCATCGCGCCGCCGAAGAGTGTTGCGCCGTAGCGCACGCCCACCACCGGAAAGCCCACCGAATGCGCGACTGCCGGCGATTCGCCGACCGAGCGCAGCACGAGCCCCGCGCGCGTCTTGTAGAGGAACCAGCCGATCACGCCGAACATGATGAACGCGAGATAACCGAGCGGCGTGAGCGAGAAGACCGCGGGGCCGAGCACGGGTATCGACGAGAGGCCGGGAATCGGCATCACCTCGATGCTCGCGCGCACCGCCGCCGACGTGTATGGCTTGCCGACATACGCCGAAAAGCCGATGCCGAAGATCGTGAGCGACAGGCCTGTTGCGACCTGATTGGCAAGCATCGTGATGGTGAGAAAGCCGAACAGCAGCGACATCGCGAGCCCGGCAAACACCGACGCGACGATGCCGAGCCACGGATTGCCGGTGATCGCGGTGACCGCGTAGCCGGCTACGGCGCCCATCAGCATCATGCCTTCGACGCCCAGATTGAGCACGCCCGACTTTTCCGCGACGAGTTCGCCCGCGCCCGCGTACATCAGTGGGATCGCGGCCACGACGGCGCTCGAGGCAAGATTGCCGGCTTGATTGAGGTCCATTTTTGTTAGCCCTTTTTAGCCGTCTATGCGGCGTGATGCGCGCTCGCGCGACGCCTGACCCGGTAGTTCACGAACAGATCGCAGCCGAGCAGGCAAAACAGCAGCAGGCCCTGAAACACGCCCGCAAGCGCCTGCGGCAGTTGCAGCGAGGTCTGCACCGCTTCGCCGCCGAGATAGAGCAGCGCCATCAGGAGACTCGCGAGCACGATGCCCACCGGATGCAGCCGTCCCACGAACACGACGATGATCGCCGTGAAGCCATAGCCCGGCGACCAGCCCGCCTGAAGCTGCCCGATCGGCCCGGCGACTTCGCCCATGCCGGCGAGACCCGCGAGACCGCCCGACAGCAAAAGCGAGGTCCAGATGGTCTTCTTGTCGGAGAAACCGGCATAGCGCGCGGCGAGCGGCGCCAGACCGCCGACGTTCATGCGAAAGCCCGCGAAACTCTTCCGCATGAAGAGCCACACGCACGGAATTGCGATCACTGTGAGAAACACCGACGCGTTGATGCGCGTGCCCTTGAGCCACGTCCAGTGCCAGTCGCCGTAGAGACGCGGGAAGAGCGCGTCGTCGCCGAACATCGCGGAAATCGGGAAGTTCATGCCTTCCGGATCGCGCCACGGACCGCTCACCAGATAGATCAGCAACTGCGTGGCGACGTAGGTGAGCATCAGGCTCGTCAGGATTTCGTTCGTGTTGAAGCGGCTCTTGAGCAGCGCGGGAATCGCCGCCCACAGCATTCCGCCGACGATGCCGCCCAGCATCATCAGCGGCAACGTCCACCAGCCGGAGGCATCGCCTGCGTGAATCGCGATGCCGCCCGCGACGATCCCGCCCAGCAGCATCTGCCCTTCCGCGCCGATGTTCCATACGTTCGCGCGATAGCCGACCGCGAGCCCGAGCCCGATCAGGCACAGCGGCGACGCTTTCAGCAGCAGCTCGGACCAGCCGTTCACGCTCGACAGCGGCTCGATGAAGAACGCATGCATCGCGCGCAGCGGGTCCTGGCCGACCAGGCTGAAGATCAGAAAGCCGATCACGAGCGTCGCGACGGCGGCGACCACCGGCACGGCAAGCTGCATGGCGCGCGAGGGTGCCGGGCGCGCTTCGAGTCGATAAGGGAAGATCATCGTCAGTTCTTCAGGAGGGAGTCGGGTTCGGCCTCGGGCGCGCGCTTGCCCTCGAAGAGTCCGGCCATGAAGAGGCCGATTTCTTCCGCGTTGGTGTCGCTCGTGTTGCGCACGGGTGAAAGCTTGCCGCGCGCGATCACGGCGAGCCGGTCGCAGATATCGAATAGCTCTTCCAGTTCCTCCGAGATCACGAGGATCGCGACGCCGCGCGCCGCCAGGTCGAGCAACTGCTGACGGATGAATCCCGCCGCGCCGACATCGACGCCCCAGGTCGGCTGCGCGACGACGAGCACCTTCGGCTCCTGAAGAATCTCGCGCCCGACGATGAACTTCTGCAAGTTGCCGCCCGAGAGGCTCTGCGCGAGCGCGCCGCTGCCGCCGCAGCGCACGTCGAACGACTGGATGCAGCGGTCCGCGAACGCCTTCACCGTGTTCGCCCTGATCCAGCCGCCGCGCACCATGCTTTCGCGGTGCGCGGTGAGCAGGCCGTTATCGGCGAGTGACATGGCCGGAACCGCGCCGCGTCCGAGCCGTTCTTCCGGCACGAAGGCGAAGCCCAGACGCCGGCGCGCGCCCGCGGTGAGACGCGCGGCCGGTTTGCCGCAGATCGATACGGCGTCCGCCGCCGCGTGCCGGTCGCGGATTTCGCCCGAGAGCGCCGCGAGCAATTCCGCCTGCCCGTTGCCCGACACGCCCGCGATGCCGAAAATCTCGCCGGCATGAACCGCGAACGACACGTTATCGAGCGACGTGCCGAACGGATCGGGACTGGCGACCGAAAGCGCCTTCACCGCCAGCCGGATATCGCCCGGCGTGTGCGCGCGGCGCGTGTAGTCCGGCAACGAATGCCCGACCATCAGCTGCGCGAGCGACGCCTGCGTTTCTCGGCGCGGATCGACGTTACCGGTCACGCGCCCGCCGCGCATCACGGTGGCGTTCTCGCAAAGCGACTGGATTTCGTCGAGCTTGTGGCTGATATAGAGAATGCTGCAGCCTTCGGATGCCAGCCGGCGCAACACCTTGAAGAGCTTCTGCACCGCTTGCGGCGTGAGCACGGAAGTCGGCTCGTCCATGATGAGCAGACGCGGGTTCTGCAGCAGGCAGCGCACGATTTCCACGCGCTGGCGCTCGCCTACCGTCAGGCTGTGCACGTGGCGCTGCGGATCGACATCGAGGCCGTAGTCCTTCGACACGTCGCGGATACGCTTGCCGAGCGCCTTCATGTCGAACTTTTCGTCGAGCGCGAGCGCGATGTTCTCGCCTACCGTCAGCGTCTCGAACAGCGAAAAGTGCTGAAACACCATGCCGATGCCGAGCTTGCGCGCCGCCGCCGGACTGCCGATCTCCACGGCTTCGCCTTGCCAGCGAATCTCGCCTTCGTCGGGACGCACCGCGCCGTAGATGATTTTCATCAGCGTGGATTTCCCCGCGCCGTTTTCACCGAGCACGGCGTGGATTTCGCCCGGCATGACGACGAGGTTCACGCCGTCGTTCGCCCTGACGGCCGGGTATTGCTTGCTGATGCCCGACAACGCCAGGCGCGGTGGCGTCGTCGACGATTGGATGGCGTCGCCCATTGAAATCCAGAAATGCGCCCGGCCACCGAGCAGGCCAGGCTGGAAAAATTACCGCGTGACCGCTGCGTGACGATGCGATGTCGCGCAAGTTGGACCGCGGGCAGAATTTACAGAATTTGAGATGCTAAATCCACCACTCAAAATAACGCGCCAATTCCCGCACAGCCAGCATTTGCGGGTAAGCCACACCTTGACGAATCTGTCACGTCATATTAAAAATGATATGTTGCACCCCCGCATCGATCAGCCAGAACATATAGTGGAGATAACATGAGTCAGCAACGCGAGGCGATCGATACGTATTTGTTACGCGTCTTGCATACCCTCCTGATGGAACGCAGCGTGACCCGCGCGGCCGTCAAGCTCAATCAGTCGCAACCCGCCATCAGCGCGGCCCTGCGCCGTCTGCGCGACATCACCGGCGACCCGTTGCTCGTGCGCGGCAAGTCCGGCATGGTGCCCACCGAATACGGCCTGCGCCTGCTCGAACCGACCCAGAATGCGCTGCGCGAAATCGAGCGCATCAAGGTTCAGCAGCACAGCTTCGATCCTTCGACTTCCGTGCGGTGCTATCGCATCGGCTGCCCCGACTACCTGAACGTGCTGTTCGTGCCGACGGTCGTCGAGCGCTTTCGGCAGGCGGCGCCCAACGCCACGCTCGAATTCCATTCGCTCGGTCCCGCGTTCGATTACGAACTCGCGCTCGAAGACGGCAAGCTCGATATCGTCGTCGGCAACTGGCCGGAGCCGCCGGAGCAACTGCATCTGTCGAACCTTTTCGTCGACAAGATCGTGTGTCTCGTCAGCAACACCCATCCGTTCGCCAAGCGCGGCGGGCTCACGCTCGACCAGTATCTGAACGCGCCGCATCTCGCGCCGACGCCGTATTCGGTCGGCCAGCGCGGCGCAATCGACGTGCATCTCGCGCGCGAGCGCCTGAAACGGCATGTGGTTGTTACGCTGCCTTACTTCAATCTCGCGCCGTACGTGCTGATCAAGTCGGATCTCGTGTTCACGACGACGCGCCTCTTCGCCGACCATTACGCGCGATTTCTGCCGCTCGCCGTCGTGCCCGCGCCGCTCGACTTTCCGCCGATGCAGTACTACCAGCTCTGGCACGAGCGCTGTCACTATTCCGACGAAGTCCGCTGGCTGCGCGGGCTCGTCGGCGAGGCGACGCGCTCGCTCATCGACCAGCCGTGATCCGTACGGGGCGCTTCTCAGCGCCCCGCCTTCTTTCTTAGGTGTGATTCGCCAGTTCGCCCGCGAGCCGGTTGTGGCGCGCAACGACCGCGCCGAGGTCCAGCGTCGTCAGGCGGCCTTCCTTCACCACGATTTTCCCGTCGATGACGCTCGTCGATACCTGCGACGGCGCGCAGAACACCAGCGCGGCGACCGGGTCGTGCAGCGCGCCCGCGAAAGCCGGCTGCGACAGGTCGAACGAGACGAAATCCGCCGCCATGCCGGGCGCGAGCGCGCCGATATCATCGCGATTGAGCACTTTTGCGCCGCCGAGCGTGGCGATTTCGAGCGCCTCGCGCGCGGTCATCGCGTCGGGGCCGAAGCCCACGCGCTGCAGCAGCAACGCCTGACGCACCTCGCCCACCATCTGCGCGCCGTCGTTGGAGGCCGAGCCATCGACGCCGAGTCCCACCGGCACGCCCGCGTCGCGCATGGCGCGGATCGGCGCGATGCCGGATGCCAGGCGCATGTTCGAGCACGGACAGTGCGCGACACCCGTGCCCGTGCGCGCAAACAGTTCGATGCCCGGCCGGTCCAGTTGCACACAGTGCGCAT
Organism: Caballeronia insecticola; assembly: GCF_000402035.1. GTDB lineage: Bacteria > Pseudomonadota > Gammaproteobacteria > Burkholderiales > Burkholderiaceae > Caballeronia > Caballeronia insecticola. The sequence goes on along the minus strand of NC_021287.1, from coordinate 1,292,787 downwards.
GCCACACGTCGTGGCCGACCCAGCCGAGGTCTTCCGCGTACTCGGCGGGCGTCATGCCGAACTTCTCGCGGCTGTACGCGACATCGTTCACGTTCTCGGCCAGATGCGTATGCAGCGAGACGCCGTATTCGCGCGCGAGCAGCGCGGCATCGCGCATCAGTTCGCGGCTCACCGAAAACGGCGAGCACGGCGCGACGACCACGCGCAGCATCGCGTAACGCCCTTCGTCGTGATACGTCTCGATCAGGCGCTGCGAGTCCTTCAGAATCGCGTCTTCTTTTTCGACGACGGAATCCGGCGGCAAACCGCCGTCCTTCTGCCCGACGCTCATGCTGCCGCGCGCCGCGTGAAAGCGCATGCCGATTTCCCGCGCCGCCGCGATGCTGTCGTCCAGCCGGCTGCCGTTCGGATAGATATACAAATGATCGCTCGACGTCGTGCAGCCCGAAAGCATCAGCTCGGCCATCGCGGTTTGCGTCGAGACGCCGATCATCTCGGGCGTCAGGTGCGCCCAGATCTTGTAGAGATTGGTGAGCCAGCCGAACAGTTCGGCGTTCTGCGCGGCGGGAATTGCGCGCGTGAGGCTCTGATACATGTGATGGTGCGTGTTGACGAGGCCGGGAATCACGAGATGGCCGCGCATGTCGAGCACTTCGTCGGCGGATTGCGGCAGCTCGCTCGACGGCCCGACCGCGACGATGCGGTTGCCTTCGATATACAGCCCGCCATCAGCGATTTCGCGGCGCTGCTCGTCCATCGTGACAAGCATGTGGGCGTTTTTGACCAGCACAGTACGGGGTGTTGCTTGCATCGATATATCTCCGAAAAACGAGGTCCAGGTAACCAGCCCCGGTTACCCGGCGATGACCGCCGTCTTCGGGACGCCGCAATTTTGCGCGCATCGTCACTGTCCGCAGCCAAAAAATCGGACGCAATCAGGCTGCCGTCATAGTCGTCCTCAGGCGCGCAATATATTCGCGAATTTTGACGCGGGTAGGATCGCCGGGAAAGCCTTGGGCGGGCACTGAGCGAGCACTTTCGAAAAACCGCGAAAGCGCCGCGCGCCCGTTCCCGCAAGGCTTACGCGCCGCTGTCATGCGTTGGGCATTATCTTTCCTATCGCGGGCGCACAGCGTGTCTCAAATTCCTACAATGCTGTACACGGCGCGCATCTGAAACGCCGACGGGTATGTAGCCACTGACGTGGAGCCTCGATCCGCCGCAGACGCACCTGAACGCCCGGGTGCCGAATTTCGGATCGATGCGCACGCCGGATCTCGCACAACACAAGGAACATGCGAATGGGCAAGCTTACTACCCACGTCCTCGACACCGCGCACGGCCGCCCGGGCGCGAACATCAAGATCGAGCTGTTCGCGCTCAACGGCGACGTCCGCCGCGCGATCAAGACCACCGTCACCAACGACGACGGCCGCTGCAATGCGCCGCTACTCGAAGGCGCCGAATTCGAAACCGGCGAATACGAACTCGTGTTCCATGCAGGCGATTACTTCGCCACGCTCGGCGCGAACGTGCCGGAGCCGCGTTTCGTCGATCGCGTCGTGCTGCGCTTCGGCATTGCGGATACGGCGTCGCACTATCACGTGCCGCTGCTCGTGTCGCCGTGGTCCTACAGCACCTATCGCGGCAGCTAAAACCAGAACCTGAGAGCAACGCACCAGCACATCGCGCTCGTCCCCAAGATCGCGACGATGTGCGCATAACGAATCGGTAGTGGAGGAGTTCATGGAAGGCTTTGTCACCGACTGGCTCAATCTCGCATTGCGCTGTCTGCATGTCATCGTGGCGATCGCGTGGATCGGCGAATCGTTCTACTTCGTCGCGCTCGACAACAGTTTGAAACCGCCTACGGACCCGAACGCGCGCCGACGTGGCGTCTTCGGCGACTTCTGGCACGTGCACGGCGGCGGCTTTTATCACATGCAGAAGTATTCCGTCGCGCCGCAGGACATGCCGGAGAATCTGCACTGGTCGTTCTGGCCGTCGTACACCACGTGGATGTCGGGCTTCGGTCTCTTCCTGGTGCTGTATCTGCTGTCGCCCAGCACCTATCTCATCGACAAAAACGTGCTCGACATGGGTCCGGTCGTCGCGGTGTCCGCCGCGCTCGGCTTCCTGATGGCGGGCTGGATCGTCTACGACTCGCTGTGCCGCCTGCTCGGCACCAACGACAAGCTGCTCGGCATCTGCGTCGGCATCTATGTGCTGGTCGCGGCGTTCATCGCGTGCCATGTGTTCTCGGGCCGTGCCGCGTATCTGATCACCGGCGCGATGATCGCGACGATCATGTCGGCGAACGTGTTCTTCGTCATCATTCCGGGCCAGCGCAAGATGGTCGCCGCGATGCTCAAGGGCGAGACGCCGAACGCGATCTACGGCAAGCGCGGCAAGCAGCGTTCGGTGCACAACACGTACTTCACGCTGCCGGTGGTGTTCGCGATGCTGTCGAACCACTACGCGATGACCTACACGCACAAGTACAACTGGCTGATCCTCGTGCTGATCATGCTGGCGGGCGCGCTGATTCGCCAGTTCTTCGTGATGCGCCATCGCGGTCAGGTGCTGTGGTACATGCCGGTGGCGGGCCTCGTGCTGGTGCTCGGCGCGTTCGCCTGGACCATGCCCGCGCCGACCGTGGCGGTCGCACAAGCCGCCGGCGCGCCGACGATCAAGGTCGCCGACATCCAGCCGATCATCCAGCAGCGTTGCGCGACGTGCCACTCCGCACATCCGACGATGATGGGCAGCGCACCGGCAGGCGTCTTGCTGGACACGCCCGCCGAGATCAAGCTGAACGCGCAGCGTGTGCACCAGCAGGCGGTGACGTTGAAGGCGATGCCGCTCGGCAACGTCACGCAGATGACGGATGCGGAGCGTCAGAAAGTGGCCGCGTGGTTTGCGGGCGGCGCGGTGGAATAAGCGCTCCGGTTACGCCATGCAATGCCCCGCTTCGGACGAAGCGGGGCATTTTTCATTCACCGCGCGAAATAATCCTTCACCGCGCGAATCACGGTATCGATATCCGCGCGCGACACATCGCGATGCGTGACGAAGCGCGACGCATAAAGCATCTGCGTGAGAATGCCGCGCTCCTTCAAAAATGCTTCGAGGGGCGCGCAATGCGCATCGGGAATCTGCGCGAAAACCATGTTCGTCGCGTGCGACTGCACGGTGACCGGCTCGATCTGCGCAAGCCCGGCGGCAAGACGCGCGGCGTTTTCGTGGTCCTGCGCGAGCCCGTCGACGTGATGATCCAGCGCGTACAGACACGCCGCCGCGAGCACGCCCGCCTGCCGCATGCCGCCGCCGAGCACCTTGCGCCAGCGGCCCGCGACCTCGATCAGCGCCTTCGAGCCGACGAGCACCGAACCGACCGGCGCGCCCAAACCCTTCGAGCAGCAAATCGACACGGAATCGAACGGCGCGCACAGATCGCCGACCGGCCGCTCCGACGCCACGGCCGCGTTGAAGACGCGTGCGCCGTCGAGATGAAGCGAGAGCCCGCGATCGCGCGCGAGCCGCGCCGCCTGCGCGACATAGTCCGCCGGCAACACCTTCCCGCCGATGGTGTTTTCGAGCGTGAGCAGCTTCGTGCGCGCGAAGTGATTGTCGATCGGCTTGATGGCTGCCGCGATCTTGTCGAGCGGCAAGGAGCCGTCCGGCGCATTTTCGAGCGGCTGCGGCTGGATGCTGCCGAGCACGGCCGCGCCGCCGCCTTCGTACTTGTAGGTGTGCGCCGCCTGCCCGACGATGTATTCGTCGCCGCGCGCGCAATGCGCCATCAGTGCCGCGAGATTGCTTTGCGTGCCGCTCGGGAAAAACAGGCCGGCTTCCTTGCCGGTGCGCTCCGCGAGCGTGGCCTGCAGTTTGATGACGGTGGGATCGTCGCCCCAGACGTCGTCGCCGACTTCGGCCGCGGACATCGCGGCGAGCATGGCGGGGCCGGGACGGGTGACGGTATCGCTGCGTAGATCGATCATGCGTGCTTCCCTTTGTGTCGTGCTCATCGAGAAGCGCTATGGTACCTGCCGGCGCCCGATCCGGTCACGAACCGGCAGGCGAAAAAAAGACCGGAATCGCTTCCGGTCTTCTATGACGGTCGAGCCAGCCGCGTCCGCTCAGCGCATCGCGTCCTCGGTGAGCCAGAGCGATTCCTTCAGATCCTGCTCGTTGAGGTTGTGCCCTTCCCCGCCGCGATCGACGACGATGAAATCGCTCACCTTGCCGAGCGCGAGCAGCGGATGGTGCCACACGCCTTTCGCATAGTTCACCCCCTGCCAGCCGCTCGTGACGAACGCGCGAATCTTCGATTCGTCGAGATTGCCCGCGGGCGCGACGACCACGAGATACGGCCGGTCATCGAGCGGGACGAACGCCTGGCTGCCGAGCGGATGCCGCTCCATCATCTTGATCTCGAACGGCAAGGCCCGCGGCTGCCCGCGAAAGAGATTGACGAGCGTATGACCGCCCTGCTCCGTCACGTCCACGTTGCACAGATCGTGAAAGCGGATCGTGGTGCCGAGGTTGATCGGGATCTGCTTCGCGCCATCGAGTTCGATGACATCGCCGAAAGGCTGGAACGCAGCGCGCGTCAAAGGTTCGATAGCGAGCTTCTTCATGATGCGAGCGTCCCGAAAAGCCGCAGGCGCGACACGCCGCCGTCCGGATAGATATTGAAGCGCACGTGCGTAACAGGGCCCGCCGACGCGAGTTCGGATTCGAAGAAATGCTGCTTGTCCATCTGCAGTTTCTGTTCGCCGAGCAGGACGGGCCAGAACATCGCCTGCGTGACGAGCGAACTGTCCGTGCCGCCCTTCACATACGCGGCCTGCAGCGAGCAGCGATCGGGATAGTTGCCCTTGAAGTGCGCGGTGTCCACCTCGACCTTCTTGATGATGCCCGGCTGCGCCAGCGCGACGATACACCAATCGTTGCCCGGCTCGCGGCGGCGGCGCGTTTCCCAGCCGTCGCCCATGTTCACGCCGCGGCCCGGCATGAGCAGCGTCGATGCCAGTCCGAAGTGCTGATTGTTCGTCGCGACGAGATACGCGCCGTTTTCCATCGCGCCGAGATCGACGAGCTGATTGCGGTCGGCGTTACTCCAGTCGAGTTGCGGCTGGCCGTACACCCGCAGACGCGCGATGCCGCCGTCCGGATAGATGTTCACGCGCAAATGCGTGAACGGCTTCGCGGCGTTGACGTCGAGATAGTGGTGCGTGTTGCCCTGAAGCGTCGTCGACGGCACGACTTCCGTCCATTGCGTCGACTGATTCGGCGAACCATCGGCGACATGCGCGCCTTCGATCGACGCCGCCGGCGGGAAGTTGCCGGTGAAATGGCTCGTGTCGAGATCGATTCCTTTGATCACGCCCGGACGCGCCAGCTTGACGATGCACCAGTCATAACCCGTCGAACGCTTGCGGCGCGTTTCCCAGCCGTCCATCCACTTGCCGTGATCGTCGAACTTGCCGGGAATGAACACCGCCGGCTCGGGGTTCAGCATGCGTTCCTTCGGCGCGAAGAAATCGTCGCTCGCCTCGAGTGCCTGCGCGCCCAGTCGCGGGTCCGCGAGATTCACATAGCGGCGCGTGAATTCGGGCGCGTTGGGATCGAGTGTCGGAATTGCCATTGTCTTCGTCCTTAGGTTACGTTTTCGTTACGTTCGTCTACGGTGAATGCGGATCAAGCCTGGATCAGGTCGTTCAGCCTGAAGCGGGCGATCCGGTAAATCTGGTCGAGGCTCGTGCGAAGCTCTTCGGCGCGGTCATGATTCACACGCGTTTCGAAGTTCGCGATGATGCCGTGACGGTCGTAGCCGCGCACGGCGAGAATGAACGGGAAGCCGAACTTGTCGCGATACGCCTGATTGAGCGCCTGCAGCCTGTCGAACTCTTCCTGCGTGCACAGATCGAGGCCCGCGCCGCTTTGCTCGCGCGTCGATTCGGCGGTCAGCTCGCCGCGCACCGCCGCCTTGCCCGCGAGTTCCGGGTGAGCGTTGATGAGCGCGAGTTGCTTATCGCTGCCGGCAGTTTCGACGATATGCGACATCGCCTTGTGCAAGGCGTCGATATCTTTGAACGGCCGTTGCTGCGCCGCGGCTTGCGGCACCCACGGCGAGTGTTCGAAGATGCCCGCGAGCACCGTCACGAACGTGTCGGCGGGCATGGTGTTGAGTTGGTCGAGTGTGTAGTGCATCGCCTTCATGCCGCCGTCCCGTTGTTGGTTTTCTCGAATGGATGTTGCTCGCGCCAGTGACGCGCGATGTCGACGCGCCGCGTCACCCACACGCGATCATGCTTCTCGATGTGATCGAGGAACTTCTGCAGGCCGCGGAAGCGCCCGGGGCGTCCGAGCAGACGGCAGTGCATGCCGATCGAGAGCATCTTCGGCGCTTCGTCGCCTTCTTCGTAGAGCACGTCGAACGCGTCCTTCAGATACGTGAAGAAGTGCTCGCCCGTGTTGAAACCCTGCGGCGTCGCGAAGCGCATGTCGTTGGTGTCGAGCGTGTACGGCACGATCAGGTGCGGCCTCTTCTCGCCGCCGGTCACTTCGACTTCGGTCCAGAACGGCAGGTCGTCGCCGTAATAGTCGGAGTCGTAGAGGAAGCCGCCGTATTCCGCCACCAGCCGATGCGTGTTCGGGCTGTCGCGGCCGGTGTACCAGCCGAGCGGACGCACGCCCGTCACGCGCTCGATGGCTTCCATGCCAAGGCGCATATGCTCTGCTTCGCGCTCCGCCGACATGTCCTGATAGTGGATCCAGCGATATCCGTGGCACGCGATTTCGTGCCCGAGTTCGACGAACGCCTTCGCCAGATCCGGATGACGCTCGATCGCCATGCCGACGCCGAAGATCGTCAGCGGCATCTTGCGCTTCTCGAACTCGCGCAAAATGCGCCACACGCCCGCGCGCGAACCGTACTCGTAAATCGACTCCATGCTCATGTGACGCGACGGATACGCCGCCGCGCCCACGATTTCCGACAGAAACTGCTCCGAGCCCGGATCGCCATGCAGCACGCAGTTCTCGCCGCCTTCTTCGTAATTGAGCACGAACTGCACGGCGACGCGCGCGCGCCCCGGCCAGTTCGCCTGGACCGGATGGCGGCCGTAGCCGATCAGGTCGCGTGGATAGTTCGGATCGTGTGACATGGCTGGGCGTCGGTGCGTTGAGCGTTGGTGTGAGCGATGAAGAAACGGGATTGTTGACGATCGAGTGTAGCCAAAAGACCCCGGCGCGCCCATACATCAGGGCAGATAATCCGGGTCACGCCGGGTGTATGTGGCGCTGGCCGTCGCCACCAGACGCCATCAGCGCGGGCTGAAATCCCCGAGCACGCCGTCGTAACGTTTCGCCAGCGGCCGCGCGTAGTCGCCGCGTTTCGCTGTATGAAGCTTGAGCGCGATCAGCGCCTCGCTCCACTTCACCGCCGCCGTCACGCCTTCGACCACCGGCGCGCCGACGGCGTCCTCCACCTCGCGGCAGAATTCGGCCATTCCGGCGCAGCCGAGCACGATGGCGTCCGAGCCGTCCTCATCGAGCGCGCGCCGGCATTCGTCGATGATCGTCTGGCGCGCCGACGAGCCCGGCTCGTCGAGCTCCAGCACGGCGACATCCGTTGCGCGCACGTTCTTGCAGAAGCGCGTCATGCCGTAGCGCTCCGCCAGATGCCACGCCATGCCGACCGTGCGTTGCAGCGTGGTGACGACGGAAAACCCCGGCGCGATCACGCTCGCCGCGTGCATCGCCGCCTCCGCGATGCCGATCACCGGACCGCGCGCCAGCTCGCGCGCCGCATAGAGGGCCGGATCGCCGAAACACGCGATAACGTAGCCGTCGAAGCCCTGACGCTCGCCCGCCTCGATTTCGGCGAGCAGACCGAGGGATGCGACCGCCTCGTCGTAATACCCTTCGATGGACGGCGGGCCCATTGTCGGGCTGACGGCGACGATCTCCGTGCCGGGCGCGGCGACTTCGCGGGCGCAGCGGCCCATCGCTTCGGTCATGCGCTGTGTCGTGTTCGGATTGATCAGTTTGATGCGCATTGCTTTCTCCAGACTGCGTTCGATGTTTCTCTCAGGTTCTATCGTGTGTTATAGGCCGTCGTTCAGACTTCGCGGCGGCGATCGGCGAGGAAGTAATAAAACACCGCGCCCAGGCCCGCGCCGATGAACCACGAGAAGTTCGCGGCGCCTTCCAGCGACGGCACCATCACGCAGAGAATCGCGAGCACGGCGGCGGGCAGCAGCGCCATCACCGCGCGGCGGTTCACGCCCTTCGTGTACCAGTAGCGGCCTTGCTCGGACACGGTGTAGAGATCGTCGACCGCGAGCTTGCCGCGCTTCATCAGATAGAAGTCGAGAATCAGCACGCCGTACAACGGTCCGATGAAGCTGCCGAGAATGTCGAGCGTGTAATGGATCACGGCCGGGTTGTTGAACAGGTTCCACGGCGTGATGAAAATCGACGCGACCGCGGCCATCATCCCGCCCATGCGCCAGCTGATGAGTTTCGGCGCGACGTTGGAGAAGTCGAAGGCGGGCGACACGAAGTTCGCCACGATATTGATGCCGATAGTCGCGATCGTGAAAGTCAGCGCGCCGAGAATCACGGCGGACGGATGATCGATGCGGCCGACGGTTTCCACCGGATCGGTGATCAATTGGCCGAACACGGGCAGTGTCGCGGCGGTCGTGATAACGGTCACGAGCGAGAACGCCAGGAAGTTCACCGGCAGGCCCCAGAAGTTGCCGCGCTTGACGCTGCGGAAGCTCTTGCCGTAGCGCGAGAAGTCGCCGAAGTTGAGCATCGGGCCGGAGAAGTACGACACGACGAGCGAGATCGCGGTGATCATCACGGGAATCACTTCCATGCCGTGATACTTCACGCCGCCGAGATTCAGGCCGATGTTGCCGAGGCCCGCGCGCCACACCATGTAGCCGGCGAGAATGAACATGACGACGTAGACGGCGGGACCGGCGAAGTCGATGAATTTCTTGATCATCTCCATGCCGCGCCAGAACACCACGGCTTGCAGCACCCAGAGCAGCATGAAGCCCGCCCAGCCGATCGCCGAGAGTCCGACGAAACCATAACGGTGCACATCGGCATAAGGCATCAGCGACGGCACGAACTTCAGCACGACGATAACAAGCGCGCTCGACGCCAGATAGGTCTGGATGCCGTACCACGCCACCGCGATGAGTCCGCGAATCACCGCGGGAATGTTCGCGCCGAGCACGCCGAAGGTGGCGCGGCACGCGACCGGATACGGCACGCCCGCCACCTGACTCGGCTTGGCGATCATATTGCACAGCACATTCACGAGCCCGATGCCGATCAACAGCGAGATCAGCACTTGCCAGCTCGTCAGGCCGAGCGCGAACAGACTGCCCGCGAACACGTAGCCGCCGACGCTATGCACGTCCGACATCCAGAACGCGAAGATGTTGTAGGCGCCCCAGGTCTGATTCTTGAGGGGCGCGAGGTCCTCGTTGTAGAGGCGGTCGCTGTAACCGGCGGGCAGATTCGGATCGTCTCCCGATGTCTGCTCTTCGTATTGCGGCAGGGCTGGGCTGCCGGATGCACTGAACTGGGCCATGGCGTCTCCTTCGGAAGGCGGCTTGCGTAATGAAAAGACTGCAAATGCTCGGTGACAAGCGTCGATCGGATACCTTCGCCGGCGTTGAAGACGGCGCGATATTCTTCGGATTTGCGTTTTCGCCGCAGGGCGCGAAACCAAGAGCACGCGAGGCTTATGCCCCGCGCACCCGCCCTGCGGCGACTTTCATTGCACGCTCGTGTGAGCGTCCTGTTCATTGCGGTGCACGCTGCGAATGTGCGCGCGTGCGACTCGCCACGCGCCCGGCGCGTTGATGCGCGGGGCACGGTCTCCGTTTATTAGTACAACTTGATTCTGTCGATGGCAGATTCTTCGCTCTGCCCTATCGCTGCCGCTACGTGCCGAGCGCCTTCTCGCGCTCGGCGGGTCGTGCGAATACTTCCTTCAGATCGACCGCGCCGCGCGCCGGCCGCTCCAGCATCTTCAGTTCGACATCGCGCAGATGCTGCGCCATCAGATCGGCGGCTTTCAGCGCGTCGCCGGCATCGAGCGCGGCGAGAATCTGCTCGTGATCTTCGAAGGAACACGAACTCTTGCCGAGCGATTCATATAGCGCCGAGATCAGCGTCGACCGTGCGACGAGTCCCGACAGACATTCGCACAACACCGTATTGCCGGTGAGCGCTGCGAGCTCGGTGTGAAACTCGCCGGAGAGCCGAATCCACGATGAAAAATCGTGGCTCTCGAACGCGCGTCGCTCGCGCCCGATGGTCGCGCTGATCGATTTGAGCCGGCGCATGCCGTGCCCTTGCGCGATTCGCTCGACGACCGCCAGCTCGATGATGCGGCGCATCTCGAACACTTCATGCACTTCCTGCAGCGACGGACTCGCGACGAACGCGCCGCGATTCGGCTCGAGATCGACCAGGCGCTCGTTCGCCAGTTGCGCGAGCGCCTGACGCACCGTGCCGCGCTTGACTGCGAACACTTCGCACAATTGCGCTTCGGTCAGCTTGGCGCCCGGCGCCAGACGATGCTCGAGGATCGCGGCGCGCATGTTCTCGGCGATCGACTCGGCATTGGCTCCGTTGGGAGCGCTAGTTGAAGCGTTGGATGCAGCACTCGGTTTAGTCTCAGACATGATGTGCTCGCTTGCATGTTGATCATCTTAGAATCGACATAAAGATTGTCAACAATTTGTTTTGAGAATTGGGTTTGTGGGCGTGGTTTTTCAGGCGCCTGATCGCACGCATCCCAATAGATACGGGCGTCTCTGGCAATTTCCCCAGTTTTTGTCAGCATTGCCACCACTTTTTTGTCGACAATCCTATGCGGCGACGGCACGGCGCCGTGATACGTAGAAGTGGAAGAAACAGACCGTTAGTTGCGATTTGAATGAATAAATAAGGCGCCCATGCGAGCGCCCTGCTCAACCCGTCAAGCCAGATGCGGATAATCGGAAAGCTTCAGACTGAACCCCCGCTCGCTCGAAACGAGGTGCGCCGTCGCGCCGAACGGCAAGGTCAACAGATTCTCGACGTGGCCGAACTGCAAGCCCGTCACCACCGGAATGCCGGTCACGGACCTGACCTGCTCGATCATCGCGTCGAGTGAATAGCCGTTGTCGTAGTCCGATAGCCGTCCGCCCGAGAACTCGCCCATCACGATGGCCTGCTGTCGCCCAAGCACGCCCGCCTGATGCAGCTGATAAATCATCCGCTCGATGCGAAACGGATGCTCGTTCACATCCTCGATATACAGAATGCCGCCCTCCACCGGCGGCAGATACGGCGTGCCGACCAGCGATGCCAGAATCGCCAGATTGCCGCCCCACAGCATGCCGGTGACGTCGATTGACTGGCCTTGCGGCGTCGTGCTCGTGACCGTGAAGCTCGGACGCGAGATGGCGCTCCAGAAATGCTGCATCGTGAAGGCGCTGACCTGCTCCGCGCCGAAATCGCCCGCGAACATCGGGCCGCCGAAGCTCTTCACGCCGCTGTGCGCGAACAGCGCGCACTGGATCGCGGTGAAATCGCTGTGGCCGACGATCGCGATGGGCTGCTCCGCGAGCCTGCGCAAGCCGAGATAGTCGAGCCCGTGCAACAGGCGCGACGCGCCGTAGCCGCCACGCACCGCAAGTACGATGTCCGGCAAGCGCCGCGTCGGGTCCGCGAGACGGTTGAGATCCGCCGCACGCTCGGCGTCCGTGCCGCCGAAGCGCTGGAAACGCCGCCGCGTCGCCTCGACGTTGTCCAGCCGGTGCCCTTCCCGGCGCAGGCGCCCGATGCCGCGCTCGACGGCCGACGGATCCTGCGGATAGCCAGAAGGCGCGACGAGTTCGATAGTGCGTGATTTCACGATGTTGTCGTTGGATTCGTTGTCGGATCGGAAGGGTCGTCGCCGGCCTGCGATGCGTTTTCCCGTGCGCGCCGGGCGTCGCGCTCTTCGCGCGCGAGGCGGCGGCGTTCGGCGAAGAAATTCTTGAGCGCGCGCCCGCAGTCTTCGGCGAGGACGCCGCCGGTGACTGTCGTGTGATGATTGAGTTGCTCGTTGGCAAATACATCGACGACGCTGCCGCATGCGCCCGTTTTTGGGTCGGCCGCGCCATAGACGACGCGCGAGATGCGCGCGTGCATGATCGCGCCCGCGCACATCAGACAGGGCTCGAGCGTCACATAAAGCTCGCAGCCGGGCAAACGATAGTTCTGCAGTTTTTGCGCGGCGTCACGCAGCGCGGCCATTTCCGCGTGCGCGGACGGATCGTGGCCGCGAATCGGATGATTGAAGCCGGTGGCGATGACTTCGTCGCCGAGCACGATCACCGCGCCGACGGGCACTTCGCCCGCGCGGCGCGCGTCTTCGGCGGCGCGTTGCGCGAGCGCCATGAAGCGGCGATCGCGTTCGCTGGAAGGATCGGCGATGGGGGTCGGATCGGGCGCGGCGTCAGGGCTGCGCGCCTCGGGCGCGTCGGAGGCGCCGGACGTTTCGATCACTTCGGTTCGAGCGCAACGCGCGACAGCGCGCGCTCGGAGAGCCGCTCGGCGATGCGCCGGCGATATTCATGCGGCACGCAACCGCCGCCGCGCAACGACTCCAGCGCCATGTCAAGCGCCAGCATGCGCGCCTGCAACTGGCAGCGGGCGGCCGGGTCGGTCACGCGGTCGAACTCTTCCTGCAGCCCGCGCAGGGCCCGCAGTTGTTCGACGGCGGGCGGGACGAAGCCCGCGTTCTTGAGGATTCTATTGGCGACGCGCACTTCCTCGGGTACGAGGACGTCGTCGTCGAAGTGCAGCGGTGCGCCCGCGCCCGGCAAGTGCTTGAACTCGCCACGCGCAGCGGCTTCGTTGATCCGCTGTTCGACCAAAGCATCTAACAATTTCATCGGGGATTACGACCGGCTTTCACCCGCGGACGGGCACGGTCTGTCACGATTTGCGTTGGTTAGCCTGAAGTCGGAAGGAAGCCGGAAAAACACGCTCGGGCGTTGTTCGGCACGTCTCGACAATCCAGTAAGCATTCTAACAGTGGCCGCCGTAACGGTTTCGTCCAAACAAGCCGCCGTCGCCGCGCATCGTCGTATACCGGGCTTATAGGCAACGGTATGCGTCCTTTGCGCAACATCCGTTGACCCTGTCGCAGGAAGTGTGCTTGTACGATGACTTACGCTTCCGGCGCGCGCTCCGTGTGCATGCCGCGCCCGCGCGTGTAGCCTTCGGTCGCGAGCAGCAGGCGGCGCGTGTATTCATGGGCGACGTCTCGCGAGCGCACGGCATCGACATTCAGTTGTTCGACGATTTCACCATTGCGCATCACCGCGATGCGCTGACACAGAAAGCCGATGACCGCGAGGTTATGGCTCACGAGGATCATCGTGAGCCCGCGTTCGCGATGCAGCCGCCGCAGCAGGTTCAGGATCTCCGCCTGCACGGAGACATCGAGCGCGGAGGTCGGCTCGTCAAGCAGCAGCACGCGCGGCTCGACGATCAGCGCACGCGCAATCGACACGCGCTGGCGCTGCCCGCCCGACAACTGATGCGGATAGCGAAAGCGAAACGCTGCGCTCAGGCCGACTTCGGCGAGCGCGTCGAGAATGCGCGCGTCCTGATCGCCGATACCGTTGATCGCGAGCGGCTCGCGCAAGGTCTTGTCGACGGTGAAGCGCGGATGCAGCGCGCCATACGGGTCCTGAAAGACCATCTGCACGTCGCGGCGTGGCGCGCGGGCTGCGTCGTCGGCGCCGATGCGCATCGTGCCGTCCGCGAGCGGCACGAGACCCGCGAGCGCGCGCAGAAGCGTCGACTTGCCGCAGCCCGACTCACCGACGAGCCCGAACACTTCGCCCGCCTCCACGCGCAATGACACGTCGCGCACGGCGTCGAGGTGGCCGGTCTTCGTCCGGAAGCGGATGAGCGCGCGATCGATATCGATCATTGGCCGGCTCCGGTGTCGATGGTTTGCGTGAGCCACGCCGGATCGCGGCGCAGCGTCGGCAACTCGCCGGGCTGAACGTCGAGCGACGGACTCGCCGCAAGCAAGCCGCGCGTATAAGGATGCGTCGCGTGAACGAGATCGCGCGCGGCGCACGTTTCCACGATGCGCCCGCCGTACATCACCGCGACGCGATCGCAGAACGACATCACGAGCGGCAGATCGTGGCTGATGAACACGAGGCCGGTGTCGTGACGTTCGATCATTTCGTCGAGCACGGAGAGCACCTGCATCGACACGAGGACGTCGAGCGCGCTCGTGGGTTCGTCGGCGACCAGCAGACGCGGGCCGGCCGAGACCATCATCGCGATCATCACGCGCTGGCCCATGCCGCCCGACAGTTCGTGCGGATAGGCATCCGCGACGCGCTCCGGATCGCGGATATGCACCGCCGCCAGCGCCGCGACGATGCGCTCGCGCAGCGCGCGCCTACTCTCGTTCGCGCCCTGCCGCACGAACGTCTCGCGCATTTGCTGCGCGACCGTCATCACCGGATTGAGCGAGAACTTCGGGTCCTGCAGGATCATGCTCATGCGCGTGCCGCACAACCGGCGACGTTCTTTCGGGCGCATCGCGAGCAAGTCGCGGCCTTCGAAACGCAGCGCCTTCGCGGACCATTGCGCTTCGGGAGGCAGAAGTCCGAGCAGCGCCCGGCCCGTCAGTGATTTGCCCGAACCCGATTCGCCGACGATACCCAGCCGTTCGCCGCGCCGCAGCGTCAGCGACACGCCGCGCACGGCGGGCGCAAGCGTGCCGTCGTGGCCGGGGAACGCCACGTCGAGTCCGTCGATCTCGGCCAGCGCATCGGACATGTCAGCCTCCGTTACGCGGATCGAAGACGTCGCGCAGACCGTCGCCGAGCAGGTTGAAGGCGAGGCTCACCGCGAGAATCGCGAGGCCGGGAATCGTCGCGACCCACCATGCGTCGAGCAGCACGTTGCGGCCCGACGCCACCATGTAGCCCCACTCCGGACTCGGCGGCTGTGCGCCCAACCCGAGAAAGCCGAGACCCGCGACGGCGAGAATGACGCCGGCCATGTCGAGCGTCGCGCGCACGATCACCGACGACGAACACAGCGGCACGATATAACGCAGCAAAATGCGCAAATGCGATGCGCCCTGCAGCCGCGCGGCGTGAATGTATTCGGCCTGAGCGAGCCGCAGCGATTCCGCGCGCGCGAGCCGCGCATACGGCGGCCACGCGGTGATCGACAGCGCGATGACTGCGTTGAGCACGCCCGGCCCGAGCGCCGCCGCGAACGCGAGCGCCAGCACGATCTTCGGAAACGCCAGCGCGACGTCCGTCACGCGCATCAGCACCGTATCGACGATGCCGCCGCAATAGCCCGCCACCGTGCCCATCAGAAGCCCGACCGGCACCACGAGCACGACGACCAGCAGCGCGATCGCAAGCGTCAGACGCGAGCCGTGCACGAGGCGCGAGAGAATATCGCGGCCCAGCTGATCGGTACCGAACCAATGCGCCGCGTTCGGCGGCGTAAGGCGCTCGGCGAGCACCTGATGCAATGGATCTTGCGCGACGACGAGTGGCCCGACCGCCGCGACCACGACGAGCACAAGCAATATCGCGAGCCCCAGCATGCTGAGCGGATTCGACGAGAAGCGCCGCCAGCGCCGGTACGCGCGGCCGAGCGCGGCCTGCCGCGGCGACGCGGGCGTATCGGTCAGAAGCCACGCGCGCCAGGGCGCTTGCGCGGACTTCATCGGCGTGCTTCCGGCGGGCGATTGCATCGGCAAGCGTTCTCCATGTCAGCGCGCGCGTGGATCGAACACGCGATAGAGCGCATCGGTCAAAAGATTGAGCGCGATAAAGGTCGCGCCGATCACGAGCGTGCTGCCGAGCACCGCGTTCATGTCGGCGTTGAGCAGCGCGCCCGTCAGATACGAGCCGATGCCCGGCCACGCGAACACGATCTCGGTCAGCACCGAACCTTCGAGCAGATAGCTGTACGCGAGCGCGATCACCGTCAAAAGCGGCACGGCGATATTGCCGAACGCGTGCCGCCAGATCACGCGGCGCTCGGGCAGCCCTTTGGCGCGCGCGGTCGTCACGTATTCCTGGCTCAGTTGTTCGAGCATGAACGAACGCGTCATGCGCGACAGATAGGCAATCGAGTAGAAGGCGAGCACGCCCGCCGGCAGCGCGATATGCGAGAACGCGTTCTGGAAGACATCCCATTCGCCGGCGAGCAGCGAATCGACGAGCAGACTGCCCGTGCGCGTATCGACCATGCCGTCGAAAACAGGATCGATGCGGCCCGGTCCCGACACCCAATGCAGCCGCGCATAGAACAGCAGCAGGCCCATCAGCGCGAGCCAGAACACCGGCACGGAACTGCCCGCGAGACCGATCACACGCGCGATGTGATCGACGAGGCGATTGTGCTTCACCGCCGCCGCGACGCCGAGCGGCACGCCGATCGCGATACCGATGAACGTCGAGAGCGTCGCGAGTTCGAGCGTCGCGGGGAAGACGCGGCGAATATCGTCGATGACCGGATTCGCCGTCAGAAGCGAGATGCCGAGATTGCCGTGCAGCACATCGCGCGCGTAGATAAAAAATTGATCGATGAGCGGCTTGTCGAGCCCGAGCCGCAGACGCGCGGCCGCATATGCGCTCGCGGAGGCGCGGTCGCCGAGAATGGCGAGCACGGGATCGATCGGAATCTTGCGCCCGATGAAGAACGTGATTGCGAGCAAACCCGTGAACGTAATGGCGAGCATCGCGAGCCAGCGCGCGAGCGCCAGCGTCACGCGCACGCCGCCGCGCCGTGCGCTCGCGGCGCGCATCCGGTCGATGAGCGTGACCGTGCTCACTGCTTCTTGATGTTGCGATACGACACGAGGTCGTTGATCGGCCCGACTTCGAGACCGCTCACGCCGGGCCGCGCCGCCACTTGCGACACCTTCTGGAACATGATCACGAACGGCGATTTCGCGAGCACTTCGCGCTGCATCTTTTCGTACATCTGCGCGCGCTTTTTCGTGTCGCTTTCGGCGAGCGCCGCGTTGGTGTCCTTCGTCAACTGCGGGATGTCCCACGCGTTGCGCCACGCGAGCATCTTGTAGCTCGATGCATCCGAGTTGTCCGGGTTCCACACGAAGCCCTGCGCGTTGCTGTGCGGATCGATGTAATCCGCCGACCACTCGCCGATATAGATGTCATGCGCGCGCGCCCGATAACGCCCGAGCGTCTGCTTGTTGTCGCTCGGCATGAGCTGCACCTTGATATTCGCGAGCGCCAGATTCGCCTGCACCGCCTGCGCGATCTCGCTGTACGGATAGTCGTTGCGCACGTCCATCTTCACGGTGAAGCCGTTGGCGAGACCCGCTTTCGCGAGCAGCGCCTTTGCCTTCGCGACGTCCTGGTGATACGGGTTTTCGTTCAGCGCGCCGAGAAAGCCTTCAGGCAGGAATGCTTCGTGGACCTTGTACGTCGTGCGGATCACGTTCTTCTGAATGCCCTGATAATCGATCAGCCACTTCATGGCTTCCCAGACTTCGGGCTTCGCAAGATTCGGGTTCTTGTTGTTGAGGCCGAGGTACATCAGCGTGGCCTGCGGCACGGCCGTCGCCTTGATGACGCCGGACTTCGAGAGCGTGTCGAGATCGTCGGGGCTGAGATCGCGCGCGACGTCGATATCGCCGTTCTGGATCATCAGGCGCTGGCTCGCCGCTTCGGTCACGTGACGCAGCACGATGCGCTTCATCGCGAGCGGAATGCGATAACCCTCGAAGCGCTGCAACACGATGCTGTCGTTCGCGGTCCACTTCACGAGCTTGTAGGCGCCCGACCCGGCCTCGTTGGTCTTGAGCCAGTCGTTACCGTAGTCGTTGTTCTTCGCGTGCGATTCGGCCAGCTTGCGATCCACGACCGACGCCGGCCACGAGCCGAGCACGTTCAGCACGAAGGTCGGCGCGTAGCGTTGATCGGTGGTGACGGAGACGGTCGTGTCGTCGATTTTCTTCACGTTTTGCAGCGCGTTAGCCTTCGTCAGGCCGATGCCCGCGAGCACGGCGGCCGCGCCCTTGTCGAGCAGCGCGGTGCGCTGGATCGACCAGGCGACGTCGTCGGCGGTAAGCGGATTGCCCGAATGGAACTTGAGGCCCGGGCGAATTTTGAACGTGAACGTGAGGCCGTCGGGACTCACTGACCACGACTCGGCGACATCGCCGTTGAATTTCGACGGATCTTTCAGATCGACGCGCACGAGACGGTCATACGTGTTGGCGACGTATTCCTCCGGCACGAGTTCGTAGATTTCGCCGGGATCGAGCGTGGTGAATTCGTCGAGCAGCGTCGCCATGACGAACATGTCCTTCGGCGTCGCGGCGCTTGCCGTGTTCGTACCCGCGTTCACCATCAGCGCCGCCGCTGCGAGCATGAGCGCCGTCAATGCCTTTTTCATGTGATGTCGTCCGGTTGAGATCGCTTGGATGTCGCTGTTACATCAGCCGCAGCGGGCCGCTGTCTTCGTTGTCGATCAGAGCAAGTTCGCGCGAGCCTGGCAATTCGTAATGCCACCACTCGCTCTTGATGTGCGTGAAGCCCGCGCCGTGCATCACGCCGAGCAGCAACGTGCGGTTGCGTTGCACGTGTTCCGGCAGGCCGTCATGGAAATGCTCGGATTCGACGACCATCGCATCGAATCCGGTGCCCATGTCGAGTTCGCGGCCGGCGTCATCGACGAGCGTCAGGTCGATTGCCGTGCCGCGGCTGTGGTTCGAGCCGCGCCCGAGTTCGGCGATGAACGTCGGATCGGGCAGAAAGTCCCACAGCACTTTTTGCGCTTGCGGCGGGCGATAGGCGTCGAAGATTTTGAGCGTCATGCCGATGCTGCGCGCGATCGCGACGGCCCGGCGCAACGCGGCTTCGGCGGGCTCCAGCAGCAGGCAGTGCTGGGCCCGGTAGATGGGCTTGCCGGTGAAGTTGCGGTCGGTCGCGTAGACGAGATCGATCTGGACGTGATGGGTTTCGGGCGTGATATGCAGCAGACGGGATTGGGTCATGAGAACGCGTGCGGCTTTGGTATCGGTAGACGAACCTTAACGCGTTAGAAAAATCTGCGAAACCCTTTCCGTCGGGTGATTCCGGCGCTTTAAGACGTGAGCGGCCAGCGGGCGAGCACTTCGTATCGCGATTGACCGAGCAGGCTGCGCACGAGCGCGAACTCGCGCGCGGTCCATTTGACGGGCGCGACGGGCTGGCGCGCGATGCGCCGCTCGTCGTAGAGCAGCGTCACGTGCGGCGTGAAGTGGGGGTGGCGTTTGAGAGGGATGCCGGCGTTGTCGAGGGCGGCGCCGAGGGATTGTTCGAGCGTGGAAAGTGGCTCGGTGACATCGCCTGCGAGAACCAGCGGACGTTTGGCGCGTCGGCCGGAGAAGCTTTCGATGCGGTCGAGGACGATTTCGACCGGCGGAAGCGCGATCTTCGAAGCGGCGGTGCGCGCCCGACCTACGAGGTCGGCGGGGACGCCCGCGAAGGCGCCCAGATAATGCAGCGTGACGTGAAGACGATCGGCGGGCATCGCCCTCGCCTTCAGCTTGTGCTCGACGCGTATACGCGCCGCAAGGTCGCCGATGCATAAGGCGGCGGCATCGTCGGGATAGAGGGCGAAGAAGAGCGAGTCGGTGGGGTGTGAGTGCGAGTGCGATTCACGGTCAGGCCGGGTGTCGGTCATGGGCCTGACTCGCGGTTATCGTAAGCGACGCGGAGGTCACTCCTGCTCCATTAATAATGCGCCTCAAGTCTTACCTCTAAACCTTCCTACAAATTCCGGGCGCTGTGATGCCAAAAACGATAGCATGTTTACGCGGCGGCTGACGAGCGCGCCGCACAGGTGCCATCAAATGCTTGACACCGTCAGCGTGGTGGTTCGCACCGCGTTGATTAACATCAACATGCGCTCCGAGGCACTTCCTAAAAGTGCCCCAATTTCACTTTCGACCACGATTCAAAAAAATGCTATCTGACAACGTCACCACCAATATCATTAGTAGTGCAGATGTTAATTTCCTGCAATCCGGCGTAGGCGGAAGCCCGCGCAGCGTGCAAGATAAAGAGCGCGACTCGTTGTCGTCTCACGACTTCTCAACCGTGCAAGATGCAATTAACGAAGCAGTCAACAGCGGACGACAACTGGTCATTGAGCCGGGTACAGCGATCCCGCAAGTATCGTGGTCTGGCCGCCTAAACTTATTGGCCCCAGGCATAGTGCGATGCGATTACGACGGCACGAAAGGCCCGTGGATGCACGCGGCGGCCGGTGCCGACGAGAGCAATTTGAGCATTGATACTATCGATTTCCAGAATCACGGCGTGGTCGGAATTCAGCTCGATGCGCCATACTGCAAGGTATTCGTTCGACTGGCCAAGAACATGACCGCGCAGGACTATGCGATTGCGGGTCGCCAGGGTGTGGTCGTTTCTCAGGCGGCGGATTGTGACATCGATGTCACTGCGTACAACTTCAGCATGGGCGCGCCGCTAGGCGCCAACGCCGTCCCGCGTGTCGTCACCACAGACGGCGGTTCTAAACGCAATAAAGTGAGAATCAAAGCGTTCAACACGCACACGGTATGGGTTGAGAACGGCGTTGACAATGAAGCCGAGTATGTGATTGCGGACAGCAGTACAGACAACGCCATCTACAATCTCGATGGTTCATCCGGAATGAAGTGCGCGTATCTTCAATATACAAATGGAAAGGACGAGCCATTCGTCCTGGAAGGCAAAAGACCGTGGATCGGCAAAGCCGTATTCGACGGCTGGGGCTTTCCCGGAGTCCAAAACTGCACTAACGCGTCCATCGGCGAAATTGTCGTGCTACCGACACCCGACAACGCCCCTAGCAAATGCGTTCTTCGCACGCGCGATGGAAACACTCAGTCAGATGTGACGATCGGCAGTATCACAGGTTGGCTGACAATCTCGGATATGACCCAGTACGCGATGGGCGCCTTGTTTCAATTTTACGCGGGCGCAATCGATATCAGGGTAGGCCGGATTGACTTGAATGTGAAATGGTCGAATGCATCGGCAACGCCATATTTTATCCTGCATCGATACGGCTCGATTGCCGAATACGGCGACGTTCGCATTTCCTTCGATGACACTGCGGCTCAACCGTCTCAAGCGATGTATTGGCAATTTCCTCCTAGCGCCAAATTCTCGATTGGAAGTTGGAATATGGAGGCCAAAGACTATCCTTGGATCAAGATCAGCAACGTCAACAACACGAATGTTCGCTTACCCGTTGCGCAAGAGATTTTTGGGTCCGTTGCGCAAAACCCGAGCCTTCAGTATCCACAGGCACGGTCGTATTCAGATACCAAATCTCCCACGTCTGGAACGTGGAATCGCGGTGACTATGTTGACAACAAATTCGCTTCTCCCGGTGGATCGCGCGGGTGGAAGTGCACTGCGGCTGGAACGCCCGGGACCTGGAAAGTTGCAGGACAAGTCGGTGTTCAAGTCGGACCGTCCGCGTCGCGTCCCACCGCTACGACTATGGGTGTCGCCGGAAACGCCGACTGGGCGGGCACCATGTTCCTCGATACCACGCTAGCAGCGGCAGGAAAAACCATCATCTGGACGGGATCGTCGTGGGTCGACATGATGGGTAGTCCTGTTTAATTATGCTCGGCACGCCATCGGGTTTATCGATGGCGTGCTGTTCGCCGCGGCGGACTCGCAACTCAAGTTGCTCGATGAAAAAGTTGCCGCCGCAGTTAGATGCGCTGGCTGCCCTGAATTGCCCTAGGCTTTAGTCCGAACCGCAGCGAGTGGGATGCTGCATTGCAAAGCCGCGGACGCGAGGACGCTCAGCTTCGAGTTTTCCCTTGCGTCGCGGCAATTCCGACTGGGTGGTGCGCCAGCCAACGAACCGTCAATCACTCCCACTCAATCGTCGCAGGCGGCTTCCCAGAGATGTCATACACCACCCGATTAATCCCCCGCACTTCATTAATGATCCGATTGCTCACATGCCCGAGCAGATCATGCGGCAGATGCGCCCAATGCGCGGTCATGAAGTCCAGCGTCTGCACCGCGCGCAGCGCGACGACATATTCATACGTCCGGCCATCGCCCATCACGCCGACACTCTTCACCGGCAGGAATACCGCGAACGCCTGACTCGTGAGGTCGTACCACGACTTGCCCGTTTCCTTGTCGATGGTATTGCGCAGCGTCTCGATGAAAATCGCGTCCGCGTGGCGCAGCAGGTCGGCGTATTCGCGCTTCACTTCGCCGAGAATCCGCACGCCCAGACCCGGACCCGGGAACGGATGACGATAGACCATCGCGGGCGGCAATCCGAGCTTCACGCCGAGTTCGCGCACTTCGTCCTTGAAAAGCTCGCGCAGCGGTTCGAGCAGCTTCAGATTCAACGTCTCCGGCAAGCCGCCGACATTGTGATGGCTCTTGATCGTATGCGCGCCCTTCTTGCCCTTGCCCGCCGATTCGATCACGTCCGGATAGATCGTGCCCTGCGCAAGCCATTTGGCATCGGCGAGCTTGTTGGACTCCGCATCGAACACTTCGACGAACTCCGCGCCAATGATCTTTCGCTTAGCCTCAGGATCGGTCACGCCCGCGAGCTTCTGCAGGAACGCCTCGCTCGCATCGACGTGAATCACCTTCACGCCCAGGTGATCCGCAAACGTCGACATCACCTGCTTCGCTTCGTCCTGACGCAGCAAGCCGTGATCGACGAACACGCACGTCAGCTGATCGCCGATCGCGCGATGCAAGAGCGCCGCCGCCACCGACGAATCCACGCCGCCCGACAGGCCGAGAATCACGTGCTCGTTGCCGACCTGCTCGCGAATTTTCTCGACCGCCTCGTCGATGTAATGACCCATCTCCCAGTCGGCCTTCGCGCCGCACAGCCCGAGCACGAAACGCTCGAGCATCGCGCGGCCCTGCACCGTGTGCGTGACTTCCGGATGCCATTGCAGACCGTAGAAGCGACGGTCGTCGTCGGCCATGGCGGCGATCGGGCACGACGGCGTCGAGGCCATCAGCTTGAAACCCGCCGGCAGATCGACAACCTTGTCGCCGTGGCTCATCCACACCTTGAGCATCGAGTCCGACTTCTCGTTTTTGAAGTCCTCGATACCTTCCAGAAAGCCCGTGTGATTCAGCGCCTGCACTTCCGCATAGCCGAATTCGCGCACGTTGCCGAGTTCGACCTTGCCGCCGAGCTGATCGGCCATCGTCTGCATGCCGTAGCAAATGCCGAGCACCGGCACGCCGAGATCGAAGACGATCTGCGGCGCGCGCGGCGACTTCGCCTCGGTGACCGAGTTCGGCCCGCCCGACAAAATGATGCCCTTCGGCGCGAATTCGCGGATGAACGTCTCGTCGACGTCGTACGGATGGATTTCCGAGTAGACGTGCGACTCGCGGATGCGCCGGGCGATCAACTGGGTGACTTGGGAGCCGAAATCGAGAATCAGGATTTTGTCGTGCATGGCTGCGGCCGAAGGCTAAGTGAACGAATGATAGGTGTGCCGCCGGCGCGCAACGGAGCGCCGCCGGGCTGCAAATAACTCACAAATGAATCGCAAATGAATCGACGGCCGGCGCGAGGGCCGACCGTGCTGGTATTTCTTGCCGATGCACGCGCGCCTTCGCGTGCGTTTCCGGCGATGCTCGCCGCCCGCGCGCCGAATGCCCTCGTGCGCGCGTTCAGCGTGGTGCTCCGCTTGCCGCATCGGGCGCCGCACCCGGCGCGACGCGGCCGGTCTGCGGATCGACGCGCCTGCCGGTGACCGGGTCGATCTCCCCGCTGATGACCGGCTCGATGCGCCTTCCCGTGACCGGATCGATCTCGCGGCCGCTCACAGGGTCGAGCGCGCGGCCGGTCACCGGATCGAGTGTGGCGCCCGTCACGGGATCCACCGCGCCGCCATCCAGCGGTCGGCCTGCGGAATCGACTGTACGGCCGCTGACGGGATCGATGGCGGTCACATCAGGCGCACGCGCCGACGGACGCAGCGCCGTATCCGGCGGCGACGCAACTCGGGACGCAGCCGCTACAGGCTCCGCGCGCGTTGTCTCGCGCGTTTTTGCGGCTTTCTTCTCAGCCCGGTCGGCGGCAGCCGCACCCGCGCTCTTCGCCCGTTCGCGCCGCCGCACCGCGGACGAAAGCCTCACGCTGCCCAGTCCGAGCACGAGCAGCACGACGCCCGCGGCCACCGCGCTTTTCTGATCGACGTCCGGCGTACGCAGACCGAGGAGCCAGACCAGCACCACGATGCCGCCGAGCCATTGCACATGCCCCGACACTTTCGCGGCCCGGGCCGTCAACGCGCCGTCGATCGCCGCATGAAACGCGAGCCACGACAAACCGATAAGCGCGATGCCGAGCAACTGCCCGGCAAACGCGGGTTGCACACGGATCGAATCCAGATGCAGCGCGCCGTACAAGCCTGCCCATGGCGTCAGCAGGAACAGCAGGCCGAACGCCAGGAAGATCAGCGCATTGACGACGAGTACGAGCCGCAGCAACGGTTTCATGTTCTATCCGCGTGTTTAAGGAACAACCGGGCGACAATATCAGTCGACGTGATAGTTCGGCGCTTCCTTCGTGATCTGCACGTCATGCACGTGCGACTCGCGCATGCCGGCCGCGGTGATCTGCACGAATTCCGCCTTCTCGTGCATTTCGCTGATGGTGCGGCAACCGCAATAGCCCATGCTCGCCCGCACGCCGCCGACGATCTGGAACAGAATCGCGTTCACCGAGCCCTTGTAGGCAACGCGGCCTTCGATCCCTTCCGGCACCAGCTTGTCGATGTTCGCCGAGTTGTCCTGGAAGTAGCGGTCCGCTGCGCCGTCCTTCATCGCGCCGACCGAGCCCATGCCGCGGTACGACTTATACTGGCGGCCCTGATACAGAAACACGTCGCCCGGCGATTCTTCGGTGCCCGCGAGCATGCTGCCCATCATGACGACGTTCGCGCCTGCCGCGAGCGCCTTGGAGACGTCGCCCGAAAAGCGCACGCCGCCGTCCGCGACGACCGGCACGCCGCTGCCGCGCAGCGCTTCCGACACGTTGGCGATCGCCGTGATCTGTGGCACGCCCACGCCCGCGACGATCCGCGTCGTGCAGATCGAACCCGGGCCGATGCCGACCTTGACCGCGTCCGCGCCGTACTCGACGAGTGCCTTCGCCGCATCCGCCGTCGCGATATTGCCGCCGATGACCTGCACGCGCGGATAGTTCTGCTTGACCCAGCGCACGCGTTCGAGCACGCCCTGGCTATGCCCGTGCGCCGTATCGACGACGATCACGTCAACGCCCGCCGCCGCGAGCAGTTCGACGCGCTCTTCGTTGTCCGGGCCCACGCCGACCGCCGCGCCCACTCGCAGCTTGCCGTCTTCATCCTTGCACGCGTCCGGATTTTCGGTCTGCTTCGTGATGTCTTTCACGGTCATCAGGCCGCGCAGTTCGAACGCTTCGTTGACCACGAGCACGCGTTCCAGGCGATGGCTGTGCATCAGCGCTTTCGCCTCGGCGAGCGGCGTGCCTTCCTTGACCGTCACGAGACGCTCGCGCGGCGTCATGATGTTGCGCACCGGCTCGTCCATCCGCTCTTCGAAACGCAGGTCGCGATTCGTGACGATGCCGATCAACTGCGCGCCTTCCACCACCGGAAAGCCCGAAATGCCGTGCTGCTGCGTGAGCGCGATCACGTCGCGCACGCGCATTTGCGGCGGCACCGTGATCGGGTCGCGCACGACGCCGGACTCGAAGCGCTTCACTTTCGCGACTTCGCGAGCCTGTTCCTTGGCGGTGAGATTCTTGTGGACGATGCCGATGCCGCCCATTTGCGCCATCGCGATGGCGAGCCGGCCTTCGGTGACGGTGTCCATGGCTGCGGACACGAGAGGCATGTTCAGGGAAATATTGCGAGTCAGCTGTGATTTCAAGCTGGTGTCGCGCGGGAGAACGCTGGAGAACGCGGGCACGAGGAGCACGTCATCGAACGTGAGTGCTTTCTGGATCAGACGCATGGCAAATCCTATGGGCGCAAAAGCAGATTATACCGATAGTTCTTCGGGTTTTCACTGTCCGAACAGCAGGTTAGGCCGCGCCGCGGCAAAAATCGGGCCGTCCCTCGCGGCTGCCGCGCCCGCCGGTGCACGTTCTGACAAGACGGCCACAGGAGGCACCGTGCTACGCTTCGCGCCTCATTCGAAACACGGGCCGGGAGTCGGGAGATGCAACGCGGGGTAATGTACGGAATGGCGGCGGGCGCGATCTGGGGCTTCATCTTTCTGGCGCCGCGGCTTCTGCCCGACTTCTCGCCGCTCATGCTGAGCATCGGGCGCTATCTGATGTACGGGGCCGTGTCGCTCGCGGTCGCGCTGCCGATCGCCCGAAGGCTCGCCGCGAAGCTCACGCGCGCCGATTTCGTCGCGCTCGCGAAACTCGCGCTCGTCGGCAACCTGCTCTACTACATGCTGCTGGCAAGCGCCGTGCAACTGGTCGGCGTTGCGCCGTCGTCGCTGATCGTCGGTATCCTGCCCGTGACCGTCACGCTCGCCGGCCGGCGCGATCACGGCGCGGTCGACCTGAAGCGGCTCGCCGGCCCCCTGCTCCTCGTGCTGGCAGGCATCGCGTGCATCAATCTGGATGTGTTCGGCGACCTGCTCTCGTCCTCGGCCAGCCAAGCCGCCGCGACCAGCGTGATGACGCGCATGGCGGGTCTCGCGTGCGCGGTGGGCGCGCTCGCGTCGTGGACCTGGTACGCGGTCGTCAACGCCCGGTATCTGCAGACGAACGATCACTTCGACGGCAACGAGTGGTCCGTCCTGTGGGGCATCGTGACCGGGATGCTCGGCGCGCTGCTCGGCGTCGTCGTGTGGATGCTGCCTGCGGGAACCGTCCAGAACGTGGTACCGGCGGCGCGCTGGCAGCTTTTCTGGATCGTGAGCGTCGCGCTTGCCACCGGAGGTTCTTGGCTCGGCAACATGCTGTGGAACGCGGCGGCGAAGCGCCTGCCGCTCACGCTGGCGGGCCAGATGATCGCCTTCGAGACCCTGTTCGCGCTGCTTTACGCGTTCATCTACGACGGCCGCTGGCCGCGCACGCCCGAAGTGCTCGCGATCGTGCTGCTGCTGGCGGGCGTGAGCTGGTCGGTGCGGCAGCATTCGGTCCGCCCGGCGCCTGCCGCGCGGGAAGCGCCTGCGCACTGAATCACGTCAGCGCGAATCCTTCGACTGCCACTTGCGCCCTTCGATCGAACCCGCGCGCCGCACTTTGTCGACACGACGTTGACGCGCGGCCTTCGGGTCAACCTTCAGCGGACGATAAATCTCAACGCGATCGAACGCCGCGAGCGCCGCATCCAGCGGCTTCGCCTTGCCGAACACGCCGACTTTCTGCGTCTCAAGATCGATCTCGCGATGCGCGCGCAGCACGCCGCTCGCCTCGATCGCCTCGCGCACGGTCGCACCGTCGCGCAGTTCGACCTGTACGAGAAAGCTGGCGCCATCGGCGGCGCCGTAGCAAACGTCGATCTGCATCATGACTTGCCGTAGCGCTGATCCGCGCGCTTCACGAAGGAATCGACGAAGGTGTTGGCGATATGGCTGAACACCGGCCCGATGAGTTTCTCCAGGATCACATTCGAAAATTCGTAGTGCAGCGCGAACTCGATCTTGCACGCGTCGGCGCGCAGCGGCGTGAAGCGCCAGTAGCCGGTGAACTTCTTGAAAGGGCCGCTCAGGAACTCCATATCGATATTGGTCGGCCGCTTCTGCGTGTTGCGCGTCGCGAAATGCTGCTTGATGCCCTTGAAGCTGATGTCGATCTTCGCTTCCATGCCGTTTTCGTCCTGGCGGCCGATTTCGACGCCGCCGCACCAAGGCAGAAAATTGGGGTAGTCGGCGACATCGGTGACGAGGTCGAACATTTCTTCCGCTGAATGGCGGATCAACACGGTTTTTTGTACGTCTGCCATATAGGGCGCAGCGGGTGGCTGGATTGGGCGTCAGCGCGCAAGAGAAAGCGGCACGAGTTCGTTTGCCGCGCGGCGCGCTGCTAAAATCGTGATTTTAAACGAGTTGAGCACTTTCCATTCATGAGCATCATCGACAACAGAAAAGCCTTCTTCGATTACTTCGTCGAAGAACGCTACGAGGCCGGTCTCGTGCTCGAAGGCTGGGAAGTCAAGGCGCTGCGCGCCGGCCGTGGGCAGATCAAGGAAGGCTACGTCGTCATCAAGCAAGGCGAACTCTTTCTGATCGGCACGCACATCAGCCCGTTGCCCGAGGCATCGAAGTTCACCAATCTCGATCCGGTGCGCACGCGCAAGCTGCTGTTGCATCGCGACCAGATCGATAAACTCATCGGCAAGGTCGAACAGCGCGGGCATACGCTCGTGCCGCTCAACTTCCACTACAAGGACGGCCGCGTGAAATGCGAGATCGGACTTGCGAAGGGCAAGAAGCTGCACGACAAACGCGAAACCGAAAAGAAGCGCGACTGGGATCGCGAACGCGCCCGCCTCATGCGCTCGGCGACCAAATAAAAAAAATCGGGGCGCTTTTGAGCGCCCCGATCTCTTTCTGCGTCAGCTCTTCCTGATGACGCCGCCTCCGCCCTCGCCCTTCACGATGCTCAACGCGGACGCAATCATCGAACTCATGTCCGACAGATTGCCTGGCACGATCAGCGTGTTGCCCGTCTTCGCGATATTGCCGAACGCGCCCACATACTGCTCCGCGATCTTCAGGTTGACCGCTTCCATGCCGCCGGCCGTCTGAATGGCCGTGCCGATTTTTTCGATGGCCTGCGCGTTCGCCTCGGCCACCGCAACGATTGCCGATGCCTCGCCCTGCGCCTGATTGATCGCCGCCTGCCGCTCGCCTTCGGACTTCTGGATCGCGGCTTCGCGCGCGCCGACGGCGAGATTGATCTGCTCCTGCTTGCGCCCTTCCGACGCCGCGATCAGCGCGCGCTTCTCACGCTCCGCGGTGATCTGCGCCTGCATCGCGTGCAGAATTTCCTTCGGCGGCGTGAGATCCTTGATCTCGTAGCGCAGCACCTTCACGCCCCAGTTCGACGCGGCTTCATCGAGCGCGTTGACGATACTGTGATTGATGTAATCGCGTTCTTCGAACGTCTTGTCCAACTCCAGCTTGCCGATGACCGAACGCAGCGTGGTTTGCGACAACTGCGTGATCGCGAACACGAAATTGCTCGAACCGTACGACGCCTTCATCGCGTCGGTGACCTGGAAGTACAGCACGCCGTCCACTTGCAACTGGGTGTTGTCGCGCGTGATACAGACCTGGCTCGGCACTTCCAGCGGAATTTCCTTCAGCACGTGCTTGTATGCGACGCGGTCGATGAACGGCAGCACGATCGTGAGCCCCGGCGTGAGCGTCGAGTGATAGCGGCCGAGCCGCTCCAGCACCCATGCGTGCTGCTGCGGCACGATCTTGATGGTCTGCGCCGCGATCACAATGACGATCACGAGCAAAATGGCCCCGACGATACTGATATCCATCTCGCTACTCCTTGCTTGAATTTATTCTTCAGTGCTTCGTTCAACGTTTCGCCGCGACGACGAGCCGGTTTCCGTCGAGCGCGGTGATGCGATACCAGCGCGCGCCTTCGGTTTCACCCGGCGCGAGTTCGACGTCCCATTGCGCGCCCCGATACAGGGTGCGCGCGCGGCCATCGTGCCATTCATCTACCTGCACCGTTGCGCCGATATCGAGGTTCACGCCGGCATCGCGCGAGGCGTCGCGCCGCTTCCAGTTGCCGAAGCGCGAGCGCCGCAAGACCACGACCGCGATCAGCGCGACCAGTGCCGCCGCGCCCAACTGCACATGCGGCATGGCGCCCATCACGTGCGCGATGCCGCCCGCGATGAACCCGAGCGCCACCATCAACAGATAGAACGTGCCGGTGAACAGTTCGAGCACGATCAGCGCGCCCGCCGCCAGCCACCAGAACAGACCGCTCGTCACCATGCTCGCCTCCAAACGAAAACACCCCGGAGGAAGTCCGGGGTGTTTTTATAGCACGCTCGCGCCTTTCCGAAAGCATCCGGAAAGGCGTTGCCGACTTATTTTGACAAGGTCTTCGCCAGTTGCTGCCAGGTGTCGATGATCGTGTCCGGGTTCAGCGACATCGATTCGATGCCCTTCTTCGCGAGCCATTCGGCCAGATCCGGATGATCCGACGGGCCTTGACCGCAAATCCCCACGTACTTGTTCATCCTGAGGCACGTTTCGATCGCGCGTTCCAGCATGAACTTCACCGCTTCGTCGCGTTCGTCGAAGTCCGCGGCGAGCAGTTCCATGCCGGAGTCACGGTCGAGGCCGAGCGTCAATTGAGTCAAATCGTTCGAGCCGATCGAGAAGCCGTCGAAGCGTTCGAGGAACTGTTCGGCGAGAATCGCGTTGGACGGCACTTCGCACATCATGACGAGCTTGAGGTCGTTCTTGCCGCGCTCGAGACCGAACTTCTTCAGCAATTCGACCACGCGATCCGCCTGCTTCAGCGTGCGCACGAACGGCACCATGATCTGCACGTTGTCCAGACCCATTTCCTCGCGCACCTTCTTGAGCGCGATGCATTCCATATGGAACGCTTCGGCGAAGTCGTCCGCGATATAGCGCGATGCGCCGCGGAAACCGAGCATCGGATTCTCTTCGTCCGGCTCGTAGCGCGAACCGCCGATCAGCTTCTTGTACTCGTTCGACTTGAAGTCCGACAGACGCACGATGACGGGCTTCGGATAGAACGCCGCCGCGATCGTCGCGATGCCTTCGGTCAGCTTGTCGACATAGAACGCGCGCGGCGACGCATGACCGCGCGCGACGCTTTCCACGGCCTTCTTCAAGTCGGCGTCGACGTTCGGATACTCCAGAATCGCCTTCGGATGCACGCCGATGTTGTTGTTGATGATGAATTCCAGCCGCGCCAGACCGACACCTGCGTTCGGCAACTGCGAGAAGTCGAACGCGAGCTGCGGATTGCCGACGTTCATCATGATCTTGACGGGAATCGGCGGCAGTTCGCCGCGCTGCACTTCCGTGACTTCGGTTTCGAGCAGGCCGTCGTAGATCTTGCCTTCGTCGCCTTCCGCGCACGACACGGTGACGAGCGCGCCGTCCTTCAGCACGTCGGTGGCGTCGCCGCAGCCGACGACCGCCGGCACGCCCAGTTCGCGCGCGATGATCGCCGCGTGGCAGGTGCGCCCGCCGCGATTCGTCACGATGGCCGACGCGCGCTTCATCACCGGTTCCCAGTTCGGGTCGGTCATGTCGGCGACGAGCACGTCACCCGGCTGCACACGCTCCATTTCCGACGGGTCATGGATCACGCGCACCGGACCCGCGCCGATCTTCTGACCGATCGCGCGGCCGGTGGTGATCACGTTCGACTGGCCCTTCAGCTTGAAGCGCATTTCGGCCTTGCCGGCCGCCTGGCTCTTCACCGTTTCCGGACGCGCCTGGAGAATGAACAGCTTGCCGTCGCGGCCGTCCTTGCCCCACTCGATGTCCATCGGACGCTGATAGTGCTTCTCGATGATCACCGCGTACTTCGCGAGCTCGATCACGTCTTCGTCGGTGATCGAGAAACGGTTGCGCTGTTCGTGCGGCACGTCGACGGTCTTCACGCGGCCCGGCTCGCCCGGCTTCGTGAATTCCATCTTGACGAGCTTCGAGCCGATCGAGCGACGGATGATCGGGTATTTGCCTTGTTCGAGCGTGGTCTTAAAGACGTGGAACTCGTCCGGATTCACGGCGCCCTGCACGACCGTCTCACCGAGACCGTAGCTCGACGTAATGAACACGGTTTCCTTGAAGCCCGATTCCGTGTCGATGGTGAACATGACGCCGGCCGCGCCCACGTCTGAGCGCACCATGCGCTGAACGCCCGCCGACAACGCGACTTCGGCATGAGTGAAACCCTTGTGGACGCGATACGAGATGGCGCGGTCGTTGTAGAGCGACGCGAACACGTGCTTCATGCGATCCAGCACGTCCTCGACGCCGACCACGTTCAGATAGCTTTCCTGCTGGCCCGCGAAGGATGCGTCGGGCAAGTCCTCGGCCGTCGCCGACGAGCGCACGGCGAACGACAGCTCTTCGGGCGAGCTATTCTGGAGAACGTCGAAGCCGCGGCGGATTTCGTCTTCGAGACGCGGCTGCAACGGGGCGTCGACGATCCACTGGCGGATTTCCTTGCCCGCTTCGGCGAGCGATTTCACATCGTCGACGTCGAGCGTCTCGAGCCGCTTCGCGATGCGTTCGGTCAGATCGTTGTGCTGGAGGAAGTCGCGAAAGGCGAGTGCGGTCGTGGCGAAACCCGTCGGCACGCGAACGCCGGCTTCGGAAAGCTGGCTGATCATTTCGCCGAGCGACGCATTCTTGCCACCGACGATTTCCACGTCGGTCATTCGCAACTGCTCGAATGGAACTACATACGCCTGATCCTTTGCGACATCGTTCGCAACATTGACTGCGTTAGTCATACAAGCCCCTAAGGTGGATGGAATTCACGATCGCACGAGTGGGCTCATATGCGACGGCGCTCATTGGAAGCGCGGCCGCATCTCGTACAACCTGTTTGATAAGCCTTCGGGAAACCCGCCACCGGAAACGGTGCGCCAGGCAAAAAGAAGCGGGACGTCTGAAATCTGCTCGAAACCGTGGGTTTTTGCTGCCAAAACCGACGAATGACCGCGATTTGACGAAAATCCGAATCAATTTGTCCGCAATTGCTTATCGAACAGGTTGCCGCTATTCTACCGTGCCGATTCTCAATTTGTTTCGGCAGAGACAGTAATTCCGCGGCAAAATCGAGGTCTTTCACGCCGCAGGGTTCGTCGGCGCACATCGGCTGCGCAATCAATGTAACACAGGACTTTTCTCGCTTCGCGCCCGGCGCCGCGCACACGTTTTATTGCGTATCGCCGCTTGAGCGCACCCGCTCCAACTCGTTCCCACTGGTCTTTTCGCCGATGCCGCCTTCCGTATTCATCGTCTCCGACGGTACCGGGATCACTGCCGAAACCTTCGCGCATTCGATCCTCGCCCAGTTCGATCAAAAGTTTCGCCTCGTGCGCGTGCCTTTCGTCGATTCGGTCGACAAGGCCCATGCGACCGTCGCGAAGATCAACGAGGCCGTCGCGCTCGACGGGCGGCGGCCGATCGTCTTCACGACGCTCGTCGACAGCGCGTCGAACGAAGTCGTCAAGGGCTGCAATGCGCTCGTGCTCGACATGTTCCAGACCTTCATCGAGCCGCTCGAACACGAACTGTCGCTCAAGTCGACGCATGCGATGGGCCGCGTCCACCAGAACGCCGACACCGAGGAATACAAGAACCGCATCGAGGCGATCAACTTTTCGCTCGCCCACGACGACGGCCAGTCCAACCGCAATCTCGCCGATGCCGACGTCATCCTGGTTGGCGTATCGCGCAGCGGCAAAACGCCGACGAGCCTCTATCTGGCCATGCAATACGGCGTGAAGGCCGCGAACTATCCGCTGATTCCGGAAGATTTCGAGCGCGGCAAGCTGCCGACGCCGCTGCTGGAGCATCGGGAAAAGATGTTCGGTCTGTCGATCGATCCGCAGCGGCTCGCCGAGATTCGCAACGAGCGTCGCCCGGGGAGCAAATACGCGGCGCTGGAGAATTGCCGCTACGAGATCAACGAAGCGGAAATGATGATGAAGCGCGAAGGCATCAAGTGGCTTTCGTCGACGCATAAATCGATCGAGGAAATCGCCACGACGATCCTGCAGGAAGTGAAGCCGGAACGGCCTTCCTATTATTGATTCGCGCTCAGGCGCTGCTGGCGGCACTGCTCGAACAGACAGACCGCCGCCGCAGCCGCCACGTTGAGCGACTCCATCCCGCCCGGTTGCGGAATCGTCACCCGATGCGTGACGGCATCGCGCCAGACCTGCGACACGCCCGCCCCTTCGTTGCCGAACACCCACGCCAGCGGCCCCGACAAATCGCAGTCGTAGAGCGCCACCGCGCCGTGCGAGTCCGTGATGGTCACCGGCGCGTCCAGCCGCGCGAGCAGATCGGCGGGCGCGACATCCTCGAAGATATCCAGCAGAAAGTGCGCGCCCATGCCCGAGCGCAGCACCTTCGACGACCACGCGTAAGCCGTGCCCGGCGCGCAGAACACGCGCGTGATGCCCGCCGCCGCCGCGCTGCGCAGAATCGAGCCGACGTTGCCGGCGTCCTGAACGCCGTCGAGGATCACGCAGGTTTCGGCCACGCGCGCGGGCAGTTCGGCGTCGATCTTGTCGACGAGCAGCAGCATGCCCACGCCGTGCACGACGCTCGATAACTGGCCGAACAGCGCGTCCGGCAACACGATGACGCGCTTGTCCTCGATACGCGCGACGATATCGCGCGCTTCCTCGTGCGTGAGCGCGCCTTCGGTGACGACGCAGGTTTCGGGCTGCCCGGCCGCGTCGAGATAAGCGGAGGCCAGATGCAGGCCTTCAAGCAGCGCGTGCGCGCTTCTACGCTGTTGCGCGGTCGAGCCGGCGAGCGCTTTCAGGCGCTTATAGAGCGGGTTGTCCCGCGAAGTGATGGATTTCACGTCGATGCAGTGTTCGCGCTCAGAACATGCGCGCGTCGGGATCTTGGTCGAGCGTTACGGCCGCCCGGAGCACTTCGGGCGCGATCTCGGGCAACACCGAGCCGAACAGCCGATGCGCCTCGCGCACCGGCGCGAACGAACGCCGATGATGTTCGCACGGACCGTGCTGCCGCAGCGCCTTCAGATGTTGGGGCGTGCCGTAGCCCGCATGCGCATCGAAGCCGTACACCGGAAAACTTTCGTGCAGTTCGGTGAGCATGCGGTCGCGCGTGACTTTCGCGAGAATCGACGCCGCCGAGATCTGCTTGATGAGCGCGTCGCCGCCGATCACCGCTTCCGCCCGGATCGACAGCACCGGACAGCGGTTGCCGTCCACTTTCACGAGCGTCGGCGCGACGCCGAGCCCTTCCACGGCGCGCTTCATCGCCAGCATGGACGCGTGCAGGATGTTGATGGTGTCGATTTCCTCGACGCTCGCCGATGCGATGCAGAACGCCAGCGCGCGATCGACGATCTTCTCGTAGAGCTCTTCGCGCCGTTTTGCGCTCAGCGCTTTCGAATCGTCAAGGCCGTTGATGCGGGGCTTCGCGGGATCGAAGATCACCGCCGCCGCCACCACAGGGCCTGCAAGCGGGCCGCGGCCGGCTTCGTCGACGCCGCAGATGATGTCGAACGGCGAGCTGAAGTCGAGTCCGCCCTGCATCGACGACTGACTAGGCTGACGCGCCATTATCGCGGCCTCCGCGTTTCGAGCACGCGCGCCACGGCTTGCGCCGCCTTTTGCGACGTGTTCTGACGTAACGCGATGTGCATATCGGTGAAAATTTCTCTCAGCGTACGGCGGTTCGCTTCGTCGTTCAACTGTTTCAGCGTGGCGTCGGCGAGCGCCTCTGGCGTCGCGAAATGCTGGAGAATTTCCGGCACGACGAAGCGTCCGGCGAGGATGTTCGGCAGCCCCACATAGGGCAAATAGCCCTGCCGCTTCATGATCTGGCCCGTGAGCCAGGGCACCTTGTAGGAGATCACCATCGGCTTCTTGAGCAGCGCCGCCTCCAGCGTGACCGTGCCGCTCTTCACGAGGATGGCGTCCGCGGCGGTCATCGCGGTTTGCGCGCGGCCGTCGGTGATTGTGAGCGACAA
The DNA here is from genome assembly GCF_000402035.1 of Caballeronia insecticola. Taxonomy (GTDB): domain Bacteria; phylum Pseudomonadota; class Gammaproteobacteria; order Burkholderiales; family Burkholderiaceae; genus Caballeronia; species Caballeronia insecticola. The sequence continues at coordinate 1,256,952 of NC_021287.1, read as the reverse complement.
ATGCGGATGCGCGTCCACGAGCGGTTGCAACAATTCGCGCAGCGCCGGATTGGCCGCCGGCATCAGGAAGCGCACGCCGGGTTCGCGAAGTTGCATCAGTTCCATTGCGTCAAAAAACGTCGGGCCGATCAACGCGATTTCCGAGCGGCGGCTGCCCGGCAGCACGGCGATCACCGGGCCGCCCTCGGCAATGCCCAGTTCGCGGCGCGCGCCGGCCACATCCGGTTCGAGCGGAATTTCGTCCGCGAGCGGATGGCCGACATAGCTTGCCGTCACGCCCGCCTTTTCGAGCAGCGCCGTCTCAAACGGAAACACGCAGAGCATGTGATCGACCGCTTTCACGATCTTCTTGATGCGTCCGCCGCGCCATGCCCAGATCGACGGGCAGACGAAATGCACGGTCGGAATGCCCGCTTCGCGCAGCGGCTGCTCGAGGCCGAAATTGAAATCGGGCGCATCCACGCCGATGAACACCGACGGCGGCTCGGCCAGCAACTGGCGCTTGATTTCGTTGCGGATGCCGAGAATCTCGGGGATATGCTTCAGCGCTTCGACATAGCCGCGCACGGTGAGCTTGTCCATCGGCCAGTGCGCTTCGAAGCCTTCGGCCTTCATGCGCGGACCGCCGATGCCGCTATACCGCGTGCCTTCGGGCAGCGTGTTGGTCAGGCCGGACAGCAGCGACGCCGCGAGCAGATCGCCCGAAGGCTCGCCCGCGACCATTGCGACGCGCGGCGGATGGGAGGTCAGGGTCATCGGCGCGCGCGTCTAGCGGATGATGCCGCGCTGCGACGCCGCGATGAAGTCGGAAAATGCCTTGACGGGCGCGTCGCCCTCGCCGCCCGCCGCGCTCAGATCCTTCAACTGCAGTTTCGCCTCTTCGAGCGACAGGCCGCTCTTATAGACGATCCGGTACGCCGAGCGCAGCGCCGAGATGGCGTCGGGCGTGAAGCCGCGGCGACGCAGACCTTCGACGTTGATGCCGTGCGGCTCCGCCTTGTTCCCCGCCGCAATCACGAACGGCGGCACGTCCTGGACCAGCGCCGACGCGCCGCCCAGCATGGAGTGCGCGCCGATCCGCACGAACTGATGCACGCCCGACATTCCGCCGATGATCGCGTGATCGCCGACGATCACGTGCCCGGCCAGTTGCGCATTGCTCGACATGATGACGTTGTCGCCGAGGCGGCAATCGTGGCCGACGTGCACATACGCCATGATCCAGCAATCGCTGCCGATCGACGTGACGCCCTGATCCTGCACCGTGCCCGTATGCAGCGTCGTGAATTCGCGGATGGTGTTGCGGTCGCCGATCTCGAGCCGCGTGGGCTCGTCCCGGTACTTCATGTCTTGCGGACGCCCGCCGATCGACGCGTAATGGCCGATGCGATTGTCGCGGCCGATCGTCGTGTGGCCTTCGATCACACTATGCGAACCGACGGTCGTGCCCGCGCCGATCACGGCATGCGCGCCGACGATCGCGTACGGTCCGATCTCGACGGTATCGTCCAGTTGGGCGCCCGGCTCGATGATCGCGGTTGGGTGAATCTTGCTCATGCGCTTTTCGCCTATGCTGTTCGTGCTGCTCGTTACGGTGAACGCGGGGAACGCAGATTCGCTCAGGCGTCCGCGTTCTTGACGGTACACATGAGCTCTGCCTCGGCAGCGGTCGCGCCATCGACTTCAGCACGCGCCTTGAACTTCCAGATGCCCCGCATGTACCGCTCGAAGTGGACGTTCAGAATCAGTTGATCGCCCGGCTCCACCACGCGCTTGAAGCGCGCGCCGTCGATGCCGACGAAGTAGTAGAGCGTGTTGGTCGGATCGTGCGGCTCTTCCGCGAATGTCAGAAGCGCCGCCGTCTGCGCGAGCGCCTCGAGAATCAGCACGCCCGGCATGACCGGACGCGTCGGAAAGTGACCCTGAAAATACGGCTCGTTGATCGTCACGTTCTTCAACGCTTTGATGCTCTTGTGCGGCTCGAGTTCGAGCACGCGATCCACGAGCAGGATCGGATACCGATGCGGCAGCAGCGTGAGGATCTTGTGGATATCGAGATTGATTTTTTCTGTGCTCATGGTCGTTCTGCTCACGCGCGTGTCGGGCGCGGAAATTGGATGGCGGGCCGTGTCCGACGCCCGCCCGGGATTGCTATGTTCTTCCGGCGTCTTCCGGCATCTATGGGGCGGCTCGAAACTGCCCGCTCTCGCTTCTGCTATGGATTCAGCTTATGGATTTTGTTTCGGCCCGTCGCTTGACCGGGCCCGGCGCTCAAGCGCCGTCGCTTTCGTCGTGACCGTTGCCCGCTGCGGCGAGCGCGCTTTCCAGCGCCTTGATACGCTCGCGCATCTTGTCGAGGTTGCGCATGATCGCCGCGCTCTTGTTCCAGTCCGCATGCGGCACGGCCGGAAACGCGCTCGTGTACATGCCCGGTTTCAGCAGCGACTTCGACACGCCCGACTGCGCCGTGACGATCACGTAGTCCGCGAGCGTCACGTGCCCGGCAATGCCCACCGCGCCGCCAATCATGCAATGCTTGCCGATATTCGTGCTGCCCGCGATGCCCGCGCACCCGGCAATGACCGTGTACGCGCCGATGCGGCAGTTATGGCCGATCTGCACGAGATTGTCGATCTTCACGCATTCCTCGATGACGGTGTCCGCCATCGCGCCGCGGTCGATCGTGGTGTTCGCGCCGATTTCGACGTCGGCGGCGATATCTACCGCGCCGACTTGCGGAATCTTCACCCAGCTTCCGGTGCGCGCCTCGCCCTCGCCGACGAAATCCGGCGCGAAGCCGAAGCCGTCCGCGCCGATCACCGCGCCCGCATGCACGACGACACGCGCGCCGAGCTTGCAGCCGTGATAAACGGTGACGTTCGGGTACAGATGCACGTCGTCGCCCAACTGCACGCCCCGGCCGATCACGACGCCCGCATCGAGCTTCGCGCGTTCGCCGACCACGGCGCCTGCCTCGATGCTCACGTGCGGACCGATGACCGCGCTCGCCGCGACTTTCGCGCCCGGATCGACATACGCGCTCGGATGCACGCCCGCCACGTCTTTCGGTGCGGCCAGGTCGATGAACGCCTGCGCGACGCGCGCGAAGTAAGCGTAGGGGTTCGGCGTGACGATGAAATTACTGCCCGCGCGATTCGTCACCTTCTCGAGATCGGCGCTCGAAATGAGCACTGCGCCGGCGCGAGTCGTCTCGACCTGCGGCAGATACTTCTGATTCGCGAGAAACGCGAGTTGCGCGGGACCGGCCTTGTCGAGCGGGGCGAGACTACCGACGCGTTGCGTCCCGTCGCCGACCACTTCTCCGCCGAAGCGGCTGACCAGTTCGTCGAGCGTGATCGCCATGCCTGATGCCATCTCGTCTCACACTCCTCGTCAGTTCGGGCTGGAGCCGCTTGAGCCGCTCGTGCCGACGCCGTTCGGCGTGGCCGCGGCAAGCGCTTTCAGCACCTGATCCGTAATGTCGATGCGCGGACTCACATACACCGCTTCCTGCACGATCAGGTCATAGTGTTGCTGCTCGGCGATCTGCTTGATGACCTTGTTCGCCCGGTCCAGCACCGCCGCCAGTTCCTCGTTGCGACGCTGGTTCAGATCTTCGCGAAATTCGCGCTGCTTGCGCTGGAAGTCCGCATCGAGCTGCGCGAGGTCGCGCTGACGTGCCGCGCGGTCCGTCGGCGCGAGCGAGGTGCCGCTTTTGTCGATGTTGTCGGACATCGCCTTCAGGCGCTGCGCCATGTCCTGCAGCGCCTTATCGCGCTTGGAGAACTCCTGCTCGAGCTTCGACTGCGCCGCTTTCGCCGCCGCCGATTCGCGCAGGATACGGTCCGAATTGACCGCCGCGATGCGCGCTTCCTGCGCGTTTGCGCGCACGGCCGTGCCCAAGCCGAGAACCATCGACAACGCAAGCGCCAGCGCCATATGTTTCGAAAGCTTACCGGTTCGCAAAGTGTTCCTCACGTTACGTCGAATTGAGTGAAGTTCGGGTTCATCGGCGTGCCGCTTAGAAGGCCGTACCGATCTGGAACTGGAACTTCTGATACTGGTCGCCTTCGTGCTTCTGCAGCGGGAAACCGAGGCTCAGCTTGAGCGGGCCGATCGGCGAGATCCACGCGAGACCCACACCGTAGCCGTAACGCAGGCCGTTCGCGCCGGCGCTCGTGCCGCCCTGACCCGGATCGCCCCAGACGTTACCGGCGTCAAGGAAGGTGAACACACGCAGTGTGCGGTCATAGCCGGTACCCGGCAGCGGGAAGGTCAGCTCGATATTGCCGACCGCCATGCGGGAGCCGCCGATCGGATCGCCCGTGGTCGCGTCGCGCGGACCCAGCGAGCTCGGCGAGTAGCCACGCACCGAACCGATACCGCCCGCGTAGTAGTTCTTGAAGATCGGGTACGTCTGTCCTTGCAAGCCCTTGCCGTAACCGCCCTGCAGGTTGAAGCCAAGCACGAAACCCCGCGCGAATGAATAGTAGTACTGGAACTGCGCGTCGAACTTCGCGTACGTGGTGTTGCCAAGCGGCGTGCCGTACTCCGCGTTCGACTGGACGTAGTAGCCGCGGCTCGGTACGAGCGCGCTGTCGCGGTTGTCGCGCGACCAGCCCATTGTCAGCGGATAGTTGTTCACCACGCGGCCGAACTCGTTCACGTAGTTCTTGTAGGCCTGCGGCGTGGCCGAGTCGACGTCCATCGTGTTCTGTTCGGCGCCGACGCCGAAGAACACCGTGTCCTGCTCGGAGAACGGGATGCCGAACTTGGTGTCGGCGCCCATCGTCACGATCTTGAAGCTCGAATCGGTCGAGTAGTACAGCGGCTGATACGTGCGGTAGTACGCGTCGGTAATGCGCTTGATGCCGTCGATCGTGAAGTACGGATCGACCTGTGTGACCGTCAGCGTGCGGTACGTCTTCGCGGTGTTCACGTTCACCGAGAGACTCGTGCCGGAGCCGAACACGTTGTCCTGCGAGACGCCCGCCGAGAGCACCACCTTGTCCGTCGACGAAAAGCCCGCGCCCAGCGTGATCGCGCCGGTCGGCTTTTCGGCGACTTTCACGTCGACGTCCACCTGGTCGTTCGTGCCTTCCACCGGAATGGTGGTGACATCCACGTCCGTGAAGTAGCCGAGACGGTTGATCCGGTCCTTCGACAGCGCGAGACGGCTCGAATCGAACCACGAGCTTTCGAGCTGGCGCATTTCGCGGCGCACCACTTCGTCGCGCGTGCGCGTATTGCCGACGATATTCACGCGCCGCACATACACGCGGCGGCTCGGATCGACTTGCAGCGTCAGCGCCACGCTGTGGTTCGCCTGGTCGATATCCGGCTGCGCATTCACCTGCGCGAACGCATAGCCGTATTCGCCGAGCTTGTCGACGATCGCCTTGGTGGTTGTCTGCAGCTTCTCGGCCGAGAAACGCTCGCCCGGTTTGATCTTCACGAGCTTGTTGAGCTCGGCTTCGCGGTCGAGCAGATTGCCCGAGAGCTTGATGCTGCTGATCTTGTACGGCTCGCCTTCATGCACGGCGATCGTCAGATACATGTCCTTCTTGTCCGGCGAGATCGACACCTGCGTGGAGTCGATCGCGAACTCGAGGTAGCCGCGGTTCAGGTAGTACGAGCGTACGTTCTCCAGATCGCCCGTGAGCTTTTCCTTCGCGTAGAGGTCGCTCTTCGTGTACCACGAGAACCAGTTCGGCGTGGAAAGCTGCATTTCGCCGAGCAACGTGCCCGAACTCACCGCCTTGTTGCCGACGAAGTTGATCTGCCGGATCTTGGCGCTCGGGCCTTCGGCCACCGAGAACAGAATGGCGACGCGGTTGCGGTCGACCGGGGTCACCGTGGTCGTCACTTCCGCCGCGTAGTAGCCGCGCGTCAGGTACTGGCGCTTGAGCTCCTGCTCCGCCTTGTCGACGAGCGCCTTGTCGTACGAACGGCCTTGCGACAGACCGACGGAGCGCAGCGCCTTCGTGAGATTGTCCTTGTCGAACTCGTGCAGGCCCGCGAAGTCGATGCTCGAAATCGCCGGGCGTTCCTGCACCTGCACGACCACCACGTTGCCTTCCGTGGCAACCTGAACGTCGTTGAAGAAGCCCGTTGCATAGAGCGCGCGAATCGCTTCGGAGGCCTTGTCGTCGGTGAAGGTGTCGCCTTGCTTGATCGGCAGATAAGCGAACACTGAGCCCGGTTCGATGCGCTGAAGTCCGTCGATCCGAATATCCTGCACGACGAACGGCGTGGTGGCGTGTGCCGCCATACCCGTCGCGGCGAACGCCGCAGCCACAGCCGTCTTAGGAACAAAGCGATGAGGTTTGAACAACGTGCTTCCCCAGTATTTTTAAAGCTGCATTCGTTCCGGCGGTCGCTCAAAAAGGCGCCGCCAGAAATTGTCAAAATGGATCAGAAACGAATCAGGCGAGCGAGGTCGTTGAATAGCGCGATCATCGAGAGCGCGACGATGCAGACGAGCCCCGCCCTTTGCAGAACGAGTTGCCAGCGATCGGATACAGCCTTGCCGGTAACAGCCTCAACCAAATAATATAACAGATGCCCACCGTCCAATACCGGAATCGGTAACAAGTTCAACACTCCGAGGCTGATACTGACGAGCGCAAGAAATGAAACAAAGGCCGCCAAACCGAGCCTTGCGCTCTTGCCGGCATAGTCCGCGATGGTGACCGGTCCCGATAGATTCTTGAGCGATGCCTCGCCGACGATCATCCGTCCGAACATGCGCAGCGAGTACGCGCTGATGTCCCAGGTGCGGTTCACGCCGAGGCGCAGGCTTTCGATCGGGCCGTAACGCACGTCGACGGTCGGCAGCTGATTCGTGAGCGCCGCGCCGATGCGGCCGATGTCCTTGCCCGTCGACGCATCGCGCTTGATGTCCGGCACGATTTGCACCGGCTCGCGCTTGCCCTGGCGCTCGATCAAAAGCGTCACGGGCTTGCCGCCATGCGCCTTCACGTAGTCGATGAAGCTGGTTGCGTTGTCGACGGAACGGCCGTCGATCGCGCGCAGCGTGTCGCCCGCCCTGAGCCCGCCCTTCTGCGCGGCGCTGCCCGCCTCGACGCCCGCCACCGTGAGCGTGCCGCCGCCCGGCGCGAAGCCGAGTTTGTCCATGAAGTCCTGTTCGGCGTCGGTATCCGTAATGGCCGCGACGCTGACGGGGAAGTCGAAGGTGCCGTCGTGCGTCTTCGCCGTGAGCACGATGCGGCGATGATCGAATGCGGCATCCAGCAGCTTCCAGCGCAGGTCGGACCAGGATCGGATCGCGTGTGTTTCGCCGCTGGGAGCGTCGCGCATCGAAAGGATCGTTTCGCCGCCCTCGAAGCCTGCCCGCGCGGCCGCCGTGTCCGCGGCGGGCTGAGAGACGATCGCCGCGGGCTCGGTCACGCCGCCCGCGAATACCGCCGAAAACAGGACGATGGCGAGCAAAAAGTTGGCGATGGGTCCCGCCGCGACAATCGCGATGCGCTTGGCGACACTCTGACGGTTGAACGCGCGCGGCAAATCCTCGGGCGCAATAGTGGCGCCGCTTTCGGGATCGACCTCGCGCTCGTCGAGCATCTTCACGTAGCCGCCGAGCGGCAGCGCGGCGATGGTCCACTCGACGCCGGTCTTCTTGCTGACCCAGCGCACGAGCGGCTTGCCGAAGCCCACCGAGAAGCGCAGCACCTTCACGCCGCACAGGCGCGCGACGCTGTAGTGACCGAATTCGTGGACGACGACGAGGACGCCTATCGCGACGACGAAGGCGACGATTTCGGTCAGAAAGTTCATGACGGCCTCAATGGGCGATGGGTTCGGCGCCCGGCGCGCTCGCGGTGAGCTCTGCGACGAAACGGGATGCGAGACGGCGCGCGTTCGCATCGGCGGCCAGGACGTCGTCGAGCGAGGCGGCGCTCGTGTTAGGCAATGCATTCAGCACGCGCTCCACCACGCCGCCGATCGCCATGAAGCCGATGCGGCGTTCGAGGAACGCCTCCACGGCGATTTCGTTCGCCGCGTTCAACGCCGCGCTGGCGATGCCGCCCGCCTCCAGCGCCTGAATGGCCAGCGCCAGGCACGGAAAGCGCGCGAAATCCGGCTTTTCGAACGTGAGCGAGGCGATTTGCGCGAGATCGAGCGGTGCCACGCCCGAGTCGACACGCTCAGGATACGCCAGTGCGTGCGCGATCGGCGTGCGCATGTCGGGATTGCCGAGTTGCGCAAGCACCGAGCCGTCCGCGTAGGAAACCATCGAGTGGATCACGCTCTGCGGATGGATCAGCACCTCGATGCGCGAGCCGGGGAGATTGAAGAGCCAGTGCGCTTCGATTACTTCGAGGCCCTTGTTCATCATCGTCGCGGAATCGACGGAAATCTTGCGGCCCATCGCCCAGTTCGGATGCTTGACGGCTTCCTCGGGCGTGACATTGACGAGCGTCGCGGGCTCGCGGGTCCGGAACGGACCGCCGGACGCCGTCAGGATGATTTTCGAGACGCCGCCGTGCATCTTGGCTTCCTTGTCGGCACAAGGCGGCAGACACTGGAATACGGCGTTGTGCTCGCTGTCGACCGGCAGCAGGATAGCGCCGTGGTCGCGCACCGCGTCCATGAAGATCTGCCCGGACATGACCAGCGCTTCTTTGTTCGCGAGCAGGATGCGCTTGCCGGCACGCGCGGCGGCAAGCGTGGGCGCAAGGCCCGCGGCGCCGACGATGGCCGCGACGACCGTGTCGCACTGCGCCGCGCGCGCAACGTCGACGAGCGCGTCCGTGCCGTATGTAACCTTGGTCTTGCAACCCTGCGCGCGCAACGCGGCCGCGACGCGGGCGGCGGTTTCGGCGTCGCCGACGACCGCCACTTCGGGCTGAAACTTCAGGCACTGGGCGACGAGTTTGTCGCCGTTGCGGTGAGCACTGAGCGCGTAGACCGAGAAGCGGTCCGGGTGCCGCGCCACGACGTCGAGCGTGCTGTCGCCGATCGAGCCCGTGGAGCCGAGCAATGTGAGACGTTTTTGCATAGATTCTTCTCTAGCCGATTAGCCAAGCATCAGCAATGCGATCGGCAGTACAGGCAACATGGCGTCGATGCGGTCGAGCACGCCGCCGTGGCCCGGCAGCAGACCGCTCGAATCCTTGACGCCGGCCTGGCGCTTAAGGAGCGACTCGAACAGATCGCCGACGACGCTGAACGCGACGAGCACGGAAACCGCGACGAAAGAGCGGTCCCAACCGAGCCGCTCCACGAAGGCCGTGAATACGGTCGGCGCATAAAAGCCGGTGGCGGCGGCGATCGCGCCGATCACGATGACGGCGACCCAGCCGCCGATGGCGCCTTCCCAGGTCTTGCCCGGGCTGATCGACGGGGCGAGCTTGTGGCGGCCGAGTGCTTTTCCGGCGAAGTATGCGCCTATATCAGCCAGCCACACTACTAGAAGAAGCGATAGCACGAAAGCCACGCCGCGCGTGCGGGCGTCGACGACCGCATGCCAGCAGGCGACAAACACGACGATTCCGGCGAACAGCAGGAAGCCGCGCCACGCGCCGGCGGCGAGCGACGGCTTGCGCAGCAGCACATAGGGACCGGCGAGCACCCAGAAGATGCCGGCCATCTGATAGAGCGGTTTGGACGCGACGCCCAGCCAGGTGCTGAAAATAAGCACGATGCCCGTGAGGACCGCATACGCGACCGGCCCCGCTCCGTTGAGCTTCAGGAGCCGTCCCCATTCCCACGCCGCGAACACGACGACGAAACCGATCAGCGCCCCGAATGCGCCGACCGGCGCGAACAGCGTGATCGGCACGAGTACAGCCAGCAGAACGATTGCCGTGATGACACGGGTCTTTAGCATGAAAGGGTGTCGGCCTTCTGCGATTGGGATTCGACTTGAGCACTGGTGCGCCCGAAACGGCGCTCACGGTCACCGTACGACGCGATCGCGCGATCGAGCGCCGCAGCGTCGAAGTCCGGCCAGTAGGTATCGGTGAAATAGAACTCGGTGTAGGCGAGTTGCCACAGCAGGAAGTTGCTGATGCGCTGTTCGCCGCCCGTGCGCACGAACAGATCCGGCTCCGGCGCGTAGGCCATGGCGAGATGCTCGGCGAACGATTCGTCGTCCACGCGCGCGGGCACGCCCGTTTCCAGCGACTTCGCGATGAGCTTTTTCGTCGCCTGCATGATGTCCCAGCGCCCGCCGTAGTTGGCGGCGATGGTGAGCGTAAGACGCGTATTGCGGGCCGTCTTGGTCTCGGCACGCTGGATCAGCGCGCGTATGCGGTCGTTGAACATGGAAGTGTCGCCGACGACGCGCAAGCGGATGCCGTTTGCATGCAGCTTGCCGATCTCGCGTTCGAGCGCGCTCACGAACAGGCGCATCAGGAACGAGACTTCTTCGGTCGGACGGCGCCAGTTTTCCGAACTGAACGCGAACAGCGTGACGAATTCGACGCCGCGCAGCGCGCAGCTTTCGACGGTCGCGCGCACGGCGTCGACACCGCGCGTGTGACCGGCGACGCGCGGCAGGCGCCGCTCGGTTGCCCAACGGCCATTGCCGTCCATGATGATCGCGACGTGACGCGGGACAGCCGCGACATCGGGCACGGTAACGGTGGAGCTGGTATAGGTCATGGCCGCTGAATCTTTAAATCGGGAGGAGTGAGAGCCAGCCTCAATGTTAGCGCTCGAAGCTGGCGAAACCGTCTTTGCGGCCTCACACCGTCATGATTTCGGATTCTTTGGTCTGAACGAGCTTGTCGATTTCGGCGACGAACTTGTCGGTGAGCTTCTGAACTTCGTCGCTCGCGCGGCGTTCGTCGTCTTCCGAAATCTCCTTGTCCTTGACGAGCTTCTTCAGATGGTCGTTCGCATCGCGGCGCAGATTGCGCACGGAGACCTTCGCCGTTTCGCCTTCGCTCTTCACGACTTTCGTGAGTTCGCGGCGGCGTTCTTCGGTGAGCGCGGGCATCGGCACGCGAATCAGATCGCCCTGCGTAGCCGGGTTCAGGCCGAGATCCGATTCACGGATCGCCTTCTCGATCACCGGCACCATCTTCTTTTCCCACGGCTGCACGCCGATCGTGCGGCCATCCACGAGCGTCATGTTCGCCACTTGCGAGATGGGCACGTTCGAGCCGTAATAGTCGACCTGGATGTGATCGAGCAGGCCGGTATGCGCGCGGCCCGTACGAATCTTGGCGAGATCGGCCTTGAATGCTTCGATCGACCTTTGCATCTTCTGGTCGACGCCCTTTTTGATGTCAGCTGCACTCATTTGAACCTCCAAACCTGAGTTTTACTTGCGATACGCGGCGCCTGACACACGTGGCCCCTGCCACGGCGCGCCGCGCCCAATATCGCGAGAGTTTACACGTGGACGAGCGTCCCTTCGTCGTCGCCCTGCACGATGCGCTTGAGCGCGCCCGGCTTCGTGATGGAGAACACGCGAATCGGCAGCTTCTGATCGCGGCAGAGCGCGAACGCGGTGGCGTCCATCACCTGCAGATTGCGGCTGATTGCTTCATCGAAGCTGATCGTGCTGTAGCGCGTCGCGCTCGGATCCTTCTTCGGGTCGGCGGAGTATACGCCATCGACCTTGGTCGCCTTCAACACCACTTCGGCGCCCACTTCCGCGCCGCGCAGCGCGGCCGCGGTGTCGGTCGTGAAAAACGGATTGCCCGTGCCGGCCGCGAAGATCACGACCCGGCCCTCTTCCAGCTGACGGATCGCGCGCGGACGAATGTACGGCTCGACCACCTGATCCATGCGCAGCGCCGACTGCACGCGCGCCTCGATGCCCGCGTGACGCATGGCGTCCTGCAGCGCGAGCGCGTTCATCATCGTGGCGAGCATGCCCATGTAATCCGCGGTCGCGCGGTCCATGCCGGCCGCACCGCCCGCGACACCGCGAAAGATGTTGCCGCCGCCGATAACAACGGCCAGTTGCGTCCCGATCCGCACCACCTCCGCGATATCCGCCACCATCCTTTCGATCGTTGCGCGATTGATGCCGAAGGCATCGTCGCCCATGAGGGCTTCGCCGGAGAGTTTGAGGAGCACGCGTTTGTAGGCTGTGGGCATATGAGTTTCCGATCGCGCCGAGAAGAGTTGCAACAACGTAGAACTGTAGGGGTGAAACAATATTTACCGCAAGCGGGCCGGATCGGGCGGCGGGCGCGGTAGATCAGGGTTTCCCCCAATCTGCCGCGCCCGCTGCATGGTGCGAACCGGATCGCTGAATTCGTGCGGCAAGCAAACTGCCGCGAGTACTGCCGGGCGGCATGCGTGTGCCGCCCTGAAGACTGCCTGAGGACTGCCTTAGGACTGCTTCGCCGCAGCGACTTGCGCCGCCACTTCCGCTGCGAAGTCGTCCTGACGCTTTTCGATGCCCTCGCCGACCACGAACAGCGCGAACTTCTGCACCGACGCGCTGGCGGCCTTGAGCATCTGCTCGATCGTCTGCTTGTCGTTCTTCACGAACGGCTGGTTCAGCAGCGACACTTCCTTCAGGTACTTCTGGACGCTGCCGTCGACCATCTTCGCGACGATCTCGGCCGGCTTGCCCGATTCGGCCGCCTTCTGCTCGGCGATGCTGCGCTCCTTGGCGATCAGGTCCGCCGGCACTTCGTCCGACGACAGCGAAACCGGCTTCATCGCGGCGATGTGCATCGCGACGTCCTTGCCGACTTGCTCGTCCGCGCCGGTGAACTCGACCAGCACGCCGATGCGCGTACCGTGCAGATACGACGCGACCTTGTTCGCGGATTCAAAACGCACGAAACGGCGGATCGACAGGTTTTCACCGATCTTGCCGACGAGCGCCAGACGCACGGCGTCGACCGTCGAGCTTTCCAGCGGCAGCGCCGACAGCGCGGCCACGTCGGCCGGGTTGTTCTTGGCAACCAGTTCGGCGATCGTCTTGCCGAAAGCCAGGAAGTCGTCGTTCTTCGCGACGAAGTCGGTTTCGCAGTTCAGTTCGACGAGCGCGCCCACGCCGCCTTCGACGTGCGCCGTCACGATGCCTTCAGCCGTCACGCGCGATGCCGCCTTGCTCGCCTTGTTGCCGAGCTTCACGCGCAGCAGTTCTTCCGCGCGCGCCATGTCGCCGTCGGCTTCCGTCAGCGCCTTCTTGCATTCCATCATCGGCGCATCGGTCTTCGCGCGCAGTTCTGCCACCATGCTTGCGGTAATTGCCGCCATCATTCGCTCCTTGAGTCTGTTTGATACGTGCCGCCGGTGCCCAACACGCGCCTGCGGCAGAAAATGGGTTACTGCTGTCGCGCCGGCTTAAAAAAAAGGGGCCTTTCGCAAAGCCCCCTTTTTTGTCGGCCGCAGGGCTCGATTACGCCTCTGCGTTGACCTCGACGAACTCGTCGCCTTCGCCGTTGCGCACTGCCTGGACCACGTCGTTCACCGCGTTCGCGCGGCCTTCGAGGATCGCGTCCGCCACGCCTTCGGCGTACAGCGCCACAGCCTTCGACGCGTCGTCGTTACCCGGGATGACGTAGTCGATGCCTTCCGGCGAGTGGTTCGTGTCGACCACGGCGATGACCGGAATGCCCAGCTTCTTCGCTTCCGTCACGGCAATCTTGTGGTAGCCGACGTCGATCACGAAGATCGCGTCCGGAATGCCGCCCATGTCCTTCACGCCGCCGATCGACTTTTGCAGCTTGACGATTTCGCGTTCGAACAGCAGCGCTTCCTTCTTGCTCATGCGCTCGGTTTCACCCGATTCCACGGCCGCTTCCATGTCCTTCAGGCGCTTGATCGAAACCTTCAAGGTCTTGAAGTTGGTCAGCATGCCGCCGAGCCAGCGGGCGTTGACGAACGGCATACCGGCGCGCGCTGCTTCCTGAGCGATGGTGTCGCGCGACTGGCGCTTCGTGCCGACGAAAAGAATCGTGCCGCGATTCGCTGCCAACTGGCGCACGTACTTCAGCGCGTCGTTGTAGAGCGGCAGCGTCTTTTCGAGGTTGATGATGTGAATCTTGTTGCGATGACCGAAGATGTACGGGGCCATCTTGGGGTTCCAGAAGCGCGTTTGGTGACCGAAGTGGACACCGGCTTCCAGCATTTGACGCATCGTGACTGCCATGAAATTCTCCGCGAGGGTTGGGTCTTAAGCCGGCTGCCGCATCCTGCGCCCGGTTGGCTTTGATTCGCCACCCGAACGCCGGACACCCTGGGTGCGCCGGCTTGCGATTCGACTTAAAAAGGTACGTTCCAAGCCCGGATCCGCTGCTGCCTTCGATGCTTCCCGGACAATTGTCCAGAGAAACCGTGACGACAATATGGATCAAGACTTAGCCCATGAGTATAGCATGTGAGGATTGGCCGGCTCAAGTCGGCCTGTCAGTTGCGACTGAAACATGCGCACAGGTGCAACCAACGGGCCGCCCGCCCCGCCACCCTGCCCGTGTGCCGCCCACCCACTCACGATCCGGGTGCGGCGCATTTCCTAAGGTGCGATAATGCCGCTTTCGCGGCTCACGGCCGCAAACACGCATTTCCGAGCCACGTCATGTCTATTACGCTGAAAAACGATCACGATATCGCGCAGATGCGCGTCGCCTGCCGGCTCGCCAGCGAAGTGCTCGATTTCATCACGCCGCATATCGCTCCCGGCGTGACGACCGAGGAACTCGATCGTCTCTGTCACGAATATATGGTGAAGGAACAGGGCACCGTTCCCGCGCCGCTGAACTATCAGCCGCCCGGCTATCCGCCGTACCCGAAGGCCACCTGCATTTCCGTCAATGACGTGATCTGTCACGGCATTCCCGGCGAAAAGGTGCTCAAGAACGGCGACGCGCTGAATATCGACATCACCGTCATCAAGAACGGCTATTTCGGCGATACGAGCCGGATGTTCATCGTCGGCGAAGGATCGATTCTGGCCAAGCGCCTCGTCCAGACCACGTTCGACTGCATGTGGCTCGGCATCGATCAGGTGCGTCCCGGCGCGCATCTGGGCGACATCGGCGCGGCTATCCAGAAGCACGCGGAAGCGCAAGGTTACAGCGTCGTGCGCGAATACTGCGGCCACGGCATCGGCCAGGTATTTCACGAGGAGCCGCAGGTGCTGCACTACGGCCGTCCGGGCACGGGCATCGAATTGCAGGCGGGCATGATCTTCACCGTCGAGCCGATGATCAACGCCGGCCGCCGCGAAATCCGCACGATGCCCGACCAGTGGACCGTCAAGACGCGCGACCGCAGCCTGTCCGCGCAGTGGGAGCACACCGTGCTCGTCACGCCGACCGGTTACGAAGTGCTGACCGTTTCGGCGGCTACGCCTGCGCCTTCGCAACTGATCGCGGCGACCGCTTCGGCGCGCTGAGTTCCCGGCGCCCGACGCTCCGGCGTGGCGCTTCGTCGTTTTCTCCTCTCATCCGGCCATCCCGACCCATGAGCGTCACCGCCGCCGTTGCCACGCCCTGTGAAACGTTGCGCGCTGCCTACAAGGCGGCGAAGGCGGCGCTCATCGAACGCTTCCAGTCGACGTCGAACGTCGAGCCGTTGATGCACGCCCTCGCCCGCGCCACCGACGACGCCCTCAAAGGCGCTTGGGCCGCGTGCGAGATGCCGGCCGAAGCCGCGCTCGTGGCCGTCGGCGGGTATGGGCGGGGCGAGCTCGCGCCTTATTCCGACGTCGACATCCTCGTTCTTTTGCCCGAGACGCCGACCCGCAGCGACCCCGCCGAACTGAATGGACGCGTCGAGCGCTTTATCGGCATGGCGTGGGATCTGGGGCTCGATATCGGCAGCAGCGTGCGTTCGGTCGAGCAGTGCATCGCCGAGGCGGGCAACGACATCACCGTGCAGACATCGCTGCTCGAAGCACGGCGGATCTGCGGCGATACGCAACTGTTCCAGCGCTTCTCCGCGCGCTATCACGAGACGCTCGATCCGCGCGCGTTCTTCCAGGCGAAAGTGCTGGAAATGCGCCAGCGGCACGCGAAGTTTCAGGACACGCCGTACAGCCTCGAACCGAACATCAAGGAAAGCCCCGGCGGCCTGCGCGACCTTCAGCTCATCCTGTGGATCGCGCGCGCGGCGGGCTTCGGCAGCAACTGGCGCGAACTCGATACGCGCGGGCTCATCACCGAGCGCGAGGCGCGCGAACTGCGTCGCAACGAGGGCTTTCTGAAGGCGTTGCGCGCGCGACTGCACGTGATCGCGAAGCGCCGCCAGGACATTCTCGTGTTCGATCTGCAGACGCCGCTCGCCGAGAGTTTCGGCTTCGAGGCGACCACCGCCAAGCGCGCAAGCGAGCAACTGATGCGCCGCTACTACTGGGCGGCGAAAGCGGTCACGCAGCTCGCGACCATCCTGATTCAGAACGTCGAGGCGCAGCTGTTTCCGTCGACGAGCGGCATTACGCGCGTGATCAGCGGGCGTTTCGTCGAAAAGCAAGGCATGCTGGAAATCGCCCGCGACGACGTGTTCGAGCGCGAACCGCACGCCATCCTCGAAGCGTTCCTGCTGTACGAGCAGACGCGCGGCATCAAGGGACTCTCCGCGCGCACGCTGCGGGCCATCTACAACGCGCGCGACCTGATGGACCGCAACTGGCGGCGCGATCCGGAAAACCGCCGTCTGTTCATGGAGATCCTGAAGCAGCCCGAAGGCATCACGCACGCGCTTCGGCTCATGAACCAGACGAGCGTGCTCGGACGCTATCTGCTCAACTTCCGGCGCATCGTCGGGCAGATGCAGCACGATCTCTATCACGTCTATACGGTCGATCAGCACATCCTGATGGTGCTGCGCAATCTGCGGCGTTTCGCGATCGCCGAGCACGCGCACGAATATCCGTTCTGCAGCCAGTTGATGGGCAACTTCGAGCGCCCGTGGGTGCTCTATGTGGCGGCGCTGTTTCACGACATCGCGAAGGGCCGCGGCGGCGATCATTCGACGCTCGGCATGGCGGACGCCCGGCGGTTCTGCCGCGAGCACGACATCGGCCATGAAGACACCGAGCTGATCGTGTGGCTCGTGCAACAGCATCTGACGATGAGCCAGGTCGCGCAGAAACAGGACACGAGCGATCCTGAGGTCATCAAGCAGTTCGCGTCGGTGGTGACGACGGAGCGCAGGCTCACGGCGCTGTATCTGCTGACCGTTGCAGACATTCGCGGCACCAGCCCGAAAGTGTGGAACAACTGGAAGGGCAAGCTTCTCGAAGACCTGTACCGCGCGACGCAGTCCGTGCTGGGCGGCGCCGAGCCGGACACACATTCGGAACTGAAGTCGCGCCAGGAAGCGGCGCTCGCGCTGTTGCGGCTCGAAACCGTGCCGGAGCATGCGCAGAAGCGGCTGTGGGATCAGCTCGACGTCGGCTATTTCCTGCGTCACGATCCCGCCGACATCGCATGGCAGACGCGCGTGCTGTACCGGCACGTCGAAAGCGACGAGCCGATCGTGCGTGCGCGGCCCTCGCCTATCGGCGCGGCGCTGCAGGTGCTCGTGTACGTGAAGGACCGGCCGGATCTGTTCGCCGGCATCTGCGCGTATTTCGACAAAAACGGCCTGTCCGTGCTGGATGCACGCGTCACGACGACGCGGCATGGCTACGCGCTCGACAACTTCCTCGTCGCGCATCCCGATCACGACGGGAGTTATCGCGATATCGCCAATCTCGTCGAGCAGCAGCTGGCCGCGCTGCTGACCGACGAGCGCATTCTTCCGGAACCGTCGCGAGGTCGGCTGTCGCGGCTCGTGCGCACGTTTCCGATCACGCCGCGCGTGGACCTGCGTCCCGACGACCGCGGCCAGTACTACATCCTCTCCGTGTCGGCCAACGACCGGCAAGGCCTTCTTTATTCGATCGCGCGAGTGCTCGCGCAACACCGGATCGGCGTGCAGGCGGCGCGCATCAACACGCTCGGCGAACGTGTCGAGGACGTGTTCCTGCTTGACGGCAAGAGCCTGTCGAGCAACCGCACCCAGATCCAGGTCGAAACCGAACTGCTGCGCGCAATCGCAGCCTGAGACTTTATGCGCGTCAAACTGACAGCCAAACATCCGCGTCCCACGTCGGCGACGCGATCGCCGGTACGTTCCGGCACATCCACCGGGCGCAAGCCGGCTCATGCCACCGCGCCCGACGAAGCGCGCGGCCCACGCGCGGCGAAGCCCGGCGCCGAGAAGCGCGGCGACGCGCGGCCGTTCAAGCCGCGTGGTGATGATTCGCGTCCGGCTTTCGGTGAGCGCGGGCCAAGGAAATCGTTCGAGGGTCGTCCGCCGGCGCGTGGTGAGCGGCCAGCGGGCGGCGATGAGCGTCGTCCGTTTAAACCGCGCGGCGATGATTCGCGTCCGGCGTTCGGCGAGCGCGGGCCAAGGAAATCGTTCGAAGGTCGTCCGCAGACGCGTGGTGAGCGGCCAGCAGGTGGCGATGAACATCGCCCATTCAAACCGCGTGGCGATGATTCGCGTCCGGCGTTCGGTGAACGCGGGCCGCGGAAGTCGTTCGGAGATCGTCCGCCGGCGCGTGGTGAGCGGCCAGCGGGCGGCGATGAGCGTCGCCCGTTCAAACCGCGCGGCGATGATTCGCGTCCGGCGTTCGGCGAGCGCGGGCCGCGGAAGTCGTTCGAAGATCGTCCGCAGACGCGTGGTGAGCGGCCAGCGGGGGGCGATGAACGTCGTCCGTTTAAGCCGCGGGGCGATGATTCGCGTCCGGCGTTCGGCGAGCGCGGGCCGCGCAAATCGTTCGAAGATCGTCCGCAGACGCGCGGCGAGCGGCCAGCGGGTGGCGACGAGCGTCGCCCGTTCAAGCCGCGTGGCGATGATTCGCGTCCGGCGTTCGGCGAGCGCGGACCGCGCAAATCGTTCGAAGATCGTCCGCAGACGCGCGGCGATCGGCCATCTGGCAGCGACGAGCGTCGCGCATTCAAACCGCGCGGCGACGATTCGCGCCCGGCGTTCGGCGAGCGCGGACCGCGCAAATCGTTCGAAGGTCGTCCGCCGGCGCGTGGTGAGCGGCCAGCGGGTGGCGACGAACGTCGCCCGTTCAAACCGCGTGGCGACGATTCGCGTCCGGCGTTCGGCGAGCGCGGACCGCGCAAATCGTTCGAAGGTCGTCCGCCGGCGCGTGGTGAGCGGCCAGCGGGTGGCGACGAACGTCGCCCGTTCAAGCCGCGTGGCGACGATTCACGCCCGGCGTTCGGCGAGCGCGGGCCGCGCAAATCGTTCGAAGATCGTCCGCAGACGCGTGGCGAGCGGCCATCTGGCAGCGACGAGCGTCGCGCATTCAAACCGCGTGGCGACGATTCACGCCCAGCGTTCGGCGAGCGCGGGCCGCGCAAATCGTTCGAGGGCCGTCCGCCGGCACGCAGCGAGCGGCCGGCCAGCGGCGATGAGCGTCGCCCGTTCAAGGCACGCGACGAACGCAGCGAACCGCGCACGCCGGCGCCGAAACCCGCAGCGAAGCCGCAAGCACCCGTCGCCGATGACGCTCCCAAGCATCGTCCGCACAACGACGGCCTCGTGCGGCTGTCGAAAGTCATGTCGGAACTCGGTCTCTGCTCGCGCCGCGAAGCCGACGAATGGATCGAGAAAGGCTGGGTGCTCGTCGACGGCGAAGTCATCGACACGCTCGGCTCGCGAATTCGTCCGACGCAGGACATCGAAATCCTGCCCGCCGCGCGCTCCGCGCAGTCGCAACTGGTGACGATCCTGCTGCACAAGCCGGTCGGATATGTCTCGGGACAGGCGGAAGACGGCTATGAGCCGGCCGTCACGCTCGTCAATCAAGCCAATCACTGGGCCGAGGACCACTCGGGCATCCGCTTTTCGCCGGGGCATCTTCGCACGCTCGCACCCGCGGGGCGTCTCGATATCGACTCCACCGGCCTGCTCGTACTCACGCAGGACGGGCGCATTGCGAAGTTGCTGATCGGCAGCCATTCCGAAGTCGACAAGGAGTATCTCGTGCGCGTGCGCTTCGGCGAGCACACGGTCGATATCGATCAGCATTTGCCTGCCGAAAGCCTAGCCCTTCTGCGTCACGGCCTCGAACTCGACGGCGTGCCGCTCAAGACTGCGCAAGTCAGCTGGCAGAACGGCGAGCAGCTTCGCTTCGTGCTGCGCGAAGGCAAGAAGCGCCAGATCCGTCGCATGTGTGAGTTGGTCGGGCTGGACGTTGTCGGACTGAAGCGCATTCGCATGGGCCACGTCACGCTCGGCACGCTGCCGGCCGGACAGTGGCGCTACCTGGCGCCGGGCGAGAGTTTCTAAGCGACGAAGAGACGCGCGAACGTCCGATCGAACGTTCGCACGGTCTCGTGTTGCGTCGCAAAAAAACGACGTTTTGCACCAAAAATTGGCACGACGCTGCTCCGGTCGTGCCTTTTTCTTTGTCGTCGTTTTTTGGCTAAAGAAAATTAACCACCGATCCGATACACCTGTCATGAGGGTACGCGCCGCGCGCGGCATCGTGGAAACTGAGGCAGCCAAGGATCAAGCAGCATCGAACGGCATTGAAGGAGAACCGCCATGTCAGTTGAGATCATCGTTCGTGAAACCGGAACCGGCCTTGAAATCGTCAGCGGCCGACGACGGCTCGAGGCCCTGCTCGCGCTGCGCGACGAAGTCGTCGTGATGAGCCCCGGTGTCGGGGAAATCGTGGTGGCCCGCCTGCCCGACGGACGCCTGCAAGCCTCCGCGAATCCCGAGCATGTCGCCCTGTTCCGTCAACCGGAAATCAGCGGCACGCCGAGATCGATGGCATAAGAGAAAGGCCGCCCGGTGAGGAGCGGCCTTCTGTGCCTCTGTGCTGCTGCACTTCGGCGCTTGTGCGTGATTCGAAGCGGCTTACGCGAGCGACGAATCAATCGTCGCGCGCCGGATCGAGTCCCGGAAACAGCACTTCGGTGAAGCCGAACTTCGAGAAGTCGGTGATGCGCATCGGGTAGAGCTTGCCGATCAGATGGTCGCACTCGTGCTGCACGACGCGCGCGTGAAAGCCCTCGGCGAGCCGTTCGATCGCGTGGCCGAACTGGTCGAAGCCTTGGTAGCGGATCATCGAGAACCGCTGCACCGCGCCGCGCAGCCCCGGCACCGAGAGACAGCCTTCCCAGCCCTCCTCCATGTCGTGCCCGTTCGGCGTGATGATCGGGTTGATGAGCACCGTCTCCGGTACCGACGGCGCATCGGGATAACGCTCGTTATGCCCGAAGCCGAAGATCACGACCTGCAGATCGACGCCGATCTGCGGTGCGGCAAGCCCCGCGCCATTGGCGTCGTGCATCGTGTCGAACATGTCCTGCACGAGCGCGTGCAGTTCAGGCGTGTCGAAATGTTCGACCGGCTGTGCGACGCGCAACAGCCGCGGGTCGCCCATCTTCAGGATTTCTCGAATCATGGAGTGACTCCTTCCAAAAGCTTACGCATGCCGTCTTCGTCGAGGACGGGAACCCCGAGTTCTTCCGCTTTCACGAGCTTGCTGCCCGCTTCCGCGCCCGCCACGACGTAGTCGGTCTTCTTCGATACCGAGCCGGCCACCTTGGCGCCAGCCGTCTCCAGCATCTCCTTTGCTTCTTCGCGCGAGAGCGTGGGCAACGTGCCCGTCAGCACGACCGTCTTGCCGGCCAGCACGCCCTGGGGCGCCCTCGGCGCGGGCGGCCCTTCCGGCCACGACACGTTCGCGCGCAACTGCTCGATCACGTGCTGGTTGTGCTCTTCGCTAAAGAAATTGTGAATGGCCTCGGCGACCACCGGGCCGACATCGTTGACTTCGAGCAATTCCTCGACCGAGGCCGACAGAATCGGAGTCAGCGAGCCGAAATGCTTGGCCAGATCCTTCGCAGTCGATTCGCCGACATGCCGGATGCCGAGCGCATAGATGAAGCGCGCGAGCGTCGTCTTGCGTGCCTTGTCGAGCGAGTCGAGCAGATTCTGCGCGGACTTGTCGGCGAAACGGTCGAGCGCCGCCAGCGTCGCGAAACCCAGGTTAAAGAGATCGGCGGGCGTGCGCACGAGATTCTGCTCGACCAGTTGATCGATGATCTTCTCGCCGAGCCCGTCGATATCGAGCGCGCGGCGCTGCGCGAAGTGCCACAGCGCCTGCTTGCGCTGGGCCGGACAGAACAGCCCGCCCGTGCAGCGCGCGATGGCTTCGTCCGGGAGACGCTCGATCTTCGAGCCGCAGACTGGGCATTCCGTCGGCATGACGAACTCGCGCGCGTCGGCCGGACGCCGTTCCAGAATCGCGCCGACGACTTCGGGAATCACGTCGCCCGCGCGCCGCACGATTACCGTATCGCCGATGCGGATGTCCTTGCGGCGAACCTCGTCCTCGTTGTGCAGCGTCGCGTTCGTGACGGTCGCCCCGCCGACGAACACCGGCGCGAGACGCGCGACCGGCGTGATCGCGCCCGTGCGGCCGACCTGCACGTCGATCGCCAGCAGTTCCGTCAGCGCTTCCTGCGCCGGAAACTTGTGCGCGAGCGCAAAGCGCGGCGCACGCGACACGAAGCCGAGTTGGTCCTGCTGCGCGCGCGCGTTCACTTTGTAGACGACGCCGTCGATGTCGTACGGCAGCGTCTCGCGCTTCTCGCCCGTTTTGCGAAAGAAGCCGAGCAAGCCTTCCGCGCCTTCGACCACCGCGCGCTCCGCGTTCACCGGCAAGCCCATCTCCTTGTACCAGTCGAGCAGTGCCGCGTGCGTGGCGGGCATGTCCGCGCCTTCCAGCACGCCGATGCCGTATGCGAAGAACGACAGCGAGCGTTGCGCGGTCATCTTCGGATCGAGCTGACGCAGGCCGCCCGCTGCCGCGTTACGCGGATTCGCGAATTCGCGCTGCCCGGCCTCGCGCTGGCGCGCGTTCAGACGTTCGAAATCGCGCTTGAACATCAGCACTTCGCCGCGCACGTCGAGTCGTTTGGGCGGATTCTTGCCCTTGAGCGTCAACGGAATCGATCGGATGGTGCGGACGTTGGCGGTTACGTCTTCGCCGGTGGCGCCGTCGCCGCGCGTTGCGGCTTGCACGAAATGGCCGTCGTCATAACGCAGCGAAATGGCGAGCCCGTCGAACTTCAGTTCGCACGCGTACTCGACCGGCGCGTGGCCCAGCGCGTCCGACACGCGCTTGTCGAACGCGGCGATGTCTTCATCCGCAAAGCCGTTGTTGAGCGAAAGCATCGGCACGTCGTGAACGACAGGCGTAAAACCTTCGGCCACTTCGCCGCCCACGCGCTGCGTCGGCGAATCCGGCGTGATCAGGTCCGGATGCTCGGCTTCGATTCCCTGCAATTCCTTGAACAGCGTGTCGTAGGCGGCATCGGGCAGATCCGGCTGATCCAGCACGTAGTACGCGTAATTCGCGCGCTCCAGTTCCGAGCGCAGCCACGCCGCGCGCTCGGCCGGACGATCGGCGCTGGGCACGGGGGCTTCCGACTGGACGGCGGACTCGGCTTTCTTTTTTGCGGACATGCGGCTTCGAATGAATGTGTTGAATCGGTCAATCGATCGTTCGATTGTCTCAGAAGATCGGTAAATCGTGGCATCGGCCGAATGGCCTAAGTGCGGGCGTCGGTGCGGCGGCGCGCATGCAAAGAAAAGCGCCCCGGCGAGGGGCGCAATTCTCGATCCCGAAGCGTGCCGTCACGATCCGGCACGCGCAGATCACTACTGGCTGAACAGGCGCCGCGTCGCGGCCGAGCCGGCCGGAATGCCCGCCTGCTCCAGCTTCGCGTACAACGTCATCAACTGCTTTTCGATGGCGAGCAGCGCGGACTCGGGCAGCGGCCGGCGCTGATCGTCGACGACGCGCGCGCCGATGCGTTCCGACAGCGACTTCGCGTAATCGCACATCAGGCGGAACGGCAGGATGTCTTCGTCGGCGACGGGCACGTCGAGCACCAGCGTGATCATCTGGCCGCCCTTGTAGGTGAGGTCGTCGCGCAGGAAATTGGTGTCGCCGAACTGAAGCATGAAGACGGGATTCTGCTTCGCATCGAGCTTGACGAAACGCGTGCCGTCGCGCGAGAGCAGCAGCCCGTCCTGCGACGCGACCGCCTGCACGTAGTTCGCCGACCACGGCGCGCCGTCGGACAGGATGTTGATCGAGAGCTGCGCGTCGCACTGCGCGGCGAAGGCGTCCAGTTCGCGCGCCATGCCGACGGTTTCCATCATGTCGGGGAATTCGGGCGCGCCGTCGATGGCATCGGCCATGCGCTGCACGCCGGTCACGAACTCCGAAAATTCGAGCTCGTTCAGCGGCCCGCTGCGGTTCGCCAGTTGCGCGGCCGCACGCAGTTCTTCGTAGCGCACGCCGCTGCGCGGCAGTTCCCACGTGCTCTCGCCCTCGGGCTTGCCTTCGATGGTGACGGGCTTCGTGCCCGCGCGGCGCAGCCGTTGCGCGAGCGGCATCACGCGATCGCCCGCGACAGGTGCGGCGAGGCGGATCGGCACGACGCAGTCGATACGGCGATCCACGACCGCCGGCGGCGCCGGCGAAATGGTGGTCGCGGCGGGCATCACGGGTTCGGTGCGCTCGTCCTCGGCGCGGTTCGGCGCTTCGTCCGCGGCTTCATTGGCGGAGGTCGCCTCGGCCTGAAGATCGACGGCGGTATCCGCGGGCGCGACCGGCGGCAGCGGAGGCATTTCCATCGCCGTACTCGCGTTGCCGAAACTCGGCTCCATGCGTGCATCGCGCGGCTGCTCGCCGTCGGCGTCGCCCGTCACCGGCTCGCGGCGCGGCTGGCGCACGGGCTCGATGAACGGCTGCTCGTCGTCGGTCTCCTGGCGCGCGAGCGCGTCGGCGGCTTCGTCGGGCATCGGCCGCGGCATCCTGCGCCGCACCTTCGCGCTCTGCCACGCGTTGTACACGACCACGCCGCCCACCACCACGGCTCCGGCTCCAATCAATCCGAGTGTCAACTCGTCCATGCAGGCTCCATCATTCTTTTGGGTTTCGAAGCGCCGCGCGATCTGTCGCACGCACCCGCCGCGTTCCGGCTTCTCGCCGCCGCCTGGCCGATGCGCGCTACTCCGCGCCTGCGCACGTGGCCGGAACACGGTCCGGCCCGCCACTCATTCAAATCTCAAGCAAAACTCGCCGGCTGCCGACGCCGCGTCAGCCGTTCTGCGCAAAACCCGCCGCCGATTCCATATCCACCGCGACGATGCGCGATACGCCCTGCTCCTGCATCGTCACGCCGATCAGTTGCTGCGCCATCTCCATCGCAATCTTGTTGTGCGAGATGAACAGGAACTGCGTCTTGGCCGCCATCGCGCGCACGAGATTCGCGAAGCGTTCCGTGTTGGCGTCGTCGAGCGGCGCGTCCACTTCGTCGAGCAGACAGAACGGCGCGGGATTCAGCTGGAACATCGCGAACACGAGCGCGGTCGCGGTAAGCGCCTTTTCACCGCCCGAGAGCAGGTGAATGGTCGAATTCTTCTTGCCGGGCGGCTGCGCCATCACCTGCACGCCGGCGTCGAGAATTTCGTCGCCGGTCATGATGAGCTTCGCCTGACCGCCGCCGAACAGACGCGGGAACAGTTCGCCGAAGTGACGGTTCACCTCGTCGAACGTGCCTTGCAAGAGCGCGCGCGTTTCCTGGTCGATCTTCTGGATCGCATCTTCCAGCGTGTTGATGGCGTCGTTCAGATCGGCCGATTGCGCGTCGAGGAAGTGCTTGCGCTCGGTCGCCGCCGACAGTTCTTCGAGCGCGGCCATGTTGACCGGCCCGAGCGCGGTGATCGCGTTGTTCAGGCGCGTGACTTCACCTTGCAGATACGACGGCTTCATGTCCGTCGTGAGCTTCTCCGCGAGCGCGGTTTCGTCGACGCCCGCCGCCTGCAACTGCTCGACGAACTGCTCGCCGCTGATGCGCGCGGCCTGCTCCTTCAACTGCAATTCGTTGATGCGGTCGCGCAGCGGCTGCAACGAGCGTTCTGCGGTGAGGCGCTGCTCGTCGGTCTGACGCAAACGCGCGGTGAGATCGTCCAGTTCGACGCGCGCCGCATGCAGCGTTTCCTCGCGTGCCGCGCGCAGTTCGAGCGCGTCCTGCAAGCCGGTCGTCGCGGTCTGCTCGTTGATGGTTTCGAGTTCGGCGCGCGCGTCTTCCAGCGTGCCCGCGATGCGCTCGCTCTGGTCGTGCGCCGTCTCGATGTTGCGCTTGTATTCGTCGATCTTCGCTGCCAGCCCGCGCACCGCGAAACTCGCGTCGCTCGCCGCGCGTTCCAGTTCGCGCAGCGCGTGGCGCGCGTTCGTCAGTTCTTCGTCCAGCGCTTCGAAGGCGAGCTGGTTGTCCTCGAAACGCGCCTGCAACTGCGCGATCTCGGCATCGTGGTGCTCGAAAGCCGCTTCCGATTCCGCGCGCAACGCACGCTGCTCCTCGATCTGCGCGGCGATTTCCTCGAGTTCCTCGCCGATCTGCGTGCTGCGCTGCGTGTAGCGTTCATGCGCCTGCGCGAGCTTCAGCACGTCCAGTTGCAGCGCGTGCACACGCTGGGTGGCACGTTCGGCGGCGGCGCGCGCTTCCGCGAGCGTCTGCGACGCTTGCGTGTGCGCGGCGTCGGCGCGCACGGCGTTGGCTTTTGCTTCGTCGGAGAGCAGCGCCTGTGCGCGCACCTGCTTCGTGAGATTTTCGATTTCCTGCGCGCGCGCCAGCATGCCGGACTGCTCGGAGTCCGGCGCATACAACTGCACGCCCACGCGCGTCACGACATGCCCCGCCTTCACGACGAACGCGGCGCCGTCCGGCAATTGATTGCGCGAAGCGAGCGCCTGCGCGATGTCATCGGCGACGAACACCGCAGCCAGCCATTCGTTGAGCACGGCACGCAGGCCTGGGTCGTCGATGCGCACGAGCGACAGCAGCGAGCGCAGGCCGTGCGGCGTCTCGACCGGCTTACCCGCCACAGGCGGCGAATAGAACGCGAGCTTGGCGGGCGGCGCGTCGGTGGCGAAGGCCTTGACCCAGTCCAGATTCGATACTTCGAGCGCGGCGAGACGCTCGCGCAGCACGGATTCGAGCGCCGCTTCCCAGCCCGCTTCCACATGCAGCTTCTTCCACAGACGCGGCAGCGCGCCAAGCTCGTGTTTGTCGAGCCACGGCTGGATCTTGCCTTCGGTCTGCACGCTTTCCTGCAACGCCTTGAGAGCGGCGAGGCGCGCTTCGAGCTGATGGATATGCGCGCTTTCCTTCTGCACGCGCTCCTGCGCTTCGCGGCGCGCGGCATCGAGGCGCGGCACGGTGTCCTGCGAATCGGCGAGGCGCGCCTGTGCTTCGGCGAGAATTTCTTCGTGCTCCGCGAGCTGCATGCGCAACTCTTCGAGCTGCGCTTCGTCGGGGGCGTCGAGCCCGCTCGCTTCGTTCTTCAGACGTTCCTGGCGCTGCTGCAACTGCTGAAGCTGTTGATCCGCGTTGCGCTGATGCGCCGCTTCGAGCTTCAGCGCCTGCTCCGCGCGCGCGATGCCCGCGCGTTCCTCGTTCAGTTGCGCCTGCGCGTCGCGCCAGCGGGCTTCGAGCGCGGGCAGCGCGTCGTGCTGCGCGGCGGCGGTATCCGCAGCGATGGCGGCCTTTTCTTCGCCTTCGGCGAGTGCATCGGTGGCGGCGTCGATGTCGTCGCGTGCCTTCTGCGCCTGCATCTGCCATTGCTCGCGCTGCGCGGTGAGCGCGGCGATCTGCGCCTGCACGCGATTGCGCGATTCGACGATAAAGCGAATCTCCGCCTCCAGCCGGCTCACTTCGGCATTGGCTTCGTAAAGCGAGCCTTGCGCGCCCTGCATCGCGTCGCTCGCGCTGTAGTGCGCCACGCGCAGCGTTTCCAGTTGCGCCTCGACTTCGCGCAGACGCGCGGTCTGCGCTTCGAGCTCCACCTGCGCCTCGCGGATCGCGCGCTGCTGACGCTCGGCTTCGTTGCCCGCTTCGCGCTTGCGCAGGAGCCACAAGAGGCGCTGCTTTTCTTCGCCTTCGGCCTGCAATTCCTTGTAGCGGGTCGCGACCACCGCCTGCGCTTCGAGCTTCTCGAGATTCGCGCCCAGTTCGCGGACGATATCCTCGACGCGCGTCAGATTCTCGCGCGTGTCGTGCAGGCGGTTTTCGGTCTCGCGGCGGCGCTCTTTGTACTTCGACACGCCCGCGGCTTCTTCGAGAAACACGCGCAGCTCTTCCGGCTTCGCCTCGATGATGCGCGAGATCATGCCCTGCCCGATGATCGCGTAAGCGCGCGGGCCGAGACCCGTACCGAGGAAGATGTCCTGAATGTCGCGGCGGCGCGCGGGCAGATTGTTGATGTAGTAGCTGGACGTGCCGTCACGCGTGAGCACGCGCTTCACGGCGATTTCGCCGTAGCTGCTCCACTGACCCGCGGCGCGGCCGTCGGCGTTATCGAAAATGAGTTCGACGCTTGCCCGGCTGCCGGGCTTGCGCGCCGTCGATCCGTTGAAGATCACGTCCTGCATCGATTCGCCGCGCAACTCCGACGCGCGCGATTCGCCGAGCACCCAGCGCACGGCATCGATGATGTTGGACTTGCCACAGCCATTCGGCCCGACGACGCCGACCAACTGGCCGGGGACCTGAAAATGCGTGGGATCGACGAAGGACTTGAAGCCAGCGAGTTTTATCGAGGTCAGACGCACGGCGATATCGCTGTTTGGAATTGATAACGGAAGATAGATAGCAGACAGGCCGCAGCGCGGCCCGTCGATCGCATTCGGGTACGCAGCGCAACGTGCTTCGCGGGAACGCTCCACAGCAATGCTTCAAGCGCATCTGGCCCGGCGAAGCGGACACCATCATACCATCGCGCGAGTCGATTTCTTTTTGCTTTCCGGTGCGTGTTCGACGATGTCGGGCGCGATGTTGGACACATCAGGCGCGGGAGACGCACGCGATGCGCCCTGACGGTGCGCCCACGCCGACAGCACGCACGCCACGACGATGCAGCCGCCGCCCGCCCACTCGCGCGCGCCGGGCACTTCGCCCGCAAACAGCCACGACGACAACGCGGTCACGACGAGTTCGAACAGCATGATGATCGATGCGCGATTGGCCGGCACGCGCGCGAGCCCGATCTGCACGATGATGTTGTTGGCCGCCAGCACGACGCCCAGCCCGATCACGATGAACGTCACGGTGGGCAGAAGCGCTGCGGCGGGCGGCGCGGGCATCGGCTCGAACAGCGTGACGACGGAGGCGAGCAGCGCCGCGCCGCCGAAGATCACCGCCGTGCGCATTTCGGGCTTGAGCCGTGGCAGCGTGCGTGTGACCTTGACGACGAGCACGTTGCTCATCGCGAAGCCCATGCCGCCCATGAGCCCCGCCCATTCGGCGAGATCGGCGGGCAGCGGCATGCCGAGTTCGGGCGACCAGAGCATCGCGACGGCGCCCGCGAGCGAGAGCAGCGACAGCGCGGCATCGACGCGGGTGAGCCGCTCTTTCAGGATGAAGTGCGCGAAGATCGCGGTCCATGCGGGCGTCAGATAGAAGAGCAGCAAGACGCGCATGACCTGCCCGTGGATCGCGCCCCACACGAAGCCGATATTCGTCACGCCCGCCGCCACGCCGAGCGCGACGAGCAGCCAGTGCCAGTTGAGCGTGCTGATCGAGCGGCGCCGCAGCAGCAACACGAAGATGCACGCGGCGGCGCTGGTCGTGGCGCTGGCGGCGGTGCCCGAGAGACCCATGGCGGCGAGCATGCGCATCGGATACCAGACGAGACCCCATACCGATGCGCCCAGCATGATCGCGAGCGTCGGCCACGCCGTGCGCGTCATCGCGGCGCTCCCTGCTTCGATGCGCATGCTTCGCCTTTTTCCGTCACTGTCCACACGCCGTGCTTCATGAACCTCGTCATTCGACCTTCCGTCCTTCGTGGCGCGCGGCCGCTCCCCGCCGTCATCGCCTGACGGGCCAGGGGCGCGCGCTATAATCGTCAGCTTGCTTCGCGTCCGTTCCATGTCTTCCGATGCCGCGCTGTCATGCGCCTCGCGCCTTGCGTGCATCGCTTACTGCTTACCGGTCACGCCGTGAATCCACTTCTCAAGAAACTTCAGCCGTATCCGTTCGAAAAGCTTCGCGCGCTCTTCAAAGGGATCGAACCGCGCGCCGGATTCACGCCGATCAGCTTCGGCATCGGCGAGCCGAAGCATCCGACGCCCGCGCTGATCCGCACCGCCGTGATCGATGCGCTCGACGGCCTCGCATCGTATCCGGCCACGCTTGGCAGCGAGCCGCTGCGCGCGGCGATCGCGGCGTGGGCGAAACAGCGCTACGGCCTCGAATCGATCGATCCGGCGACGCAGGTGCTGCCCGTTTCCGGCTCGCGGGAAGCGCTCTTTGCGCTCGCGCAGACCGTGATCGACAGCCAAAGCACGATCGGCGCGGAACCGCCCATCGTACTCTGTCCGAACCCGTTCTATCAAATCTACGAAGGCGCGGCCCTGCTCGCGGGCGCCGAGCCGTATTTCGTCAACAGCGATCCGGCGCGCAACTTCGCTTGCGATTATTCCGCCGTGCCCGAGCACATCTGGGCGCGCACGCAACTGCTCTATGTATGCTCGCCGGGCAACCCGACGGGCGCCGTGCTCACGCTCGACAACTGGCGCGAGCTTTTCGCGCTGTCGGACAAGCACGGCTTCGTGATCGCATCGGACGAGTGCTATTCGGAAATCTATTTCGACGAAGCGCAACCGCCGCTCGGCGGCCTCGAAGCCGCGCGCCTGCTGGGACGCGGCTTCGATCGTCTGGTGATGCTGTCGAGCCTGTCGAAGCGCTCGAACGTGCCGGGCATGCGCTCGGGCTTCGTCGCGGGCGACGCCGCGGTGCTGAAGGACTTCCTGCTCTACCGCACGTATCACGGCGCGGCGCTCTCGACCGTGTTCCAGCGCGCGAGCATCGCCGCGTGGCAGGATGAAACGCACGTGCGCGACAACCGGGCCCAGTATCTGAAAAAATTCCAGACGGTCACGCCGATGCTCGCCGACGTGCTCGACGTACGCCTGCCCGACGCCGCGTTCTACCTCTGGGCGAACGTTTCGCGCACGGGCCTCTCGGACACCGAGTTCGCGGCGCGCCTGTACGCCGACTATAATGTGACGGTTCTGCCGGGCTCTTTCCTCGCGCGCACCGCGCACGGCACGAATCCCGGCGTCGGGTTCGTGCGTATCGCGCTGGTTGCCGAAACCGCGGAATGTGTCGAAGGAGCCCGCCGCATCGTCGAATTCTGCCGCACGCTGGCCGCTTGAACGCAGCATGAGCGCACCCTGAGCGTAGCCGGTCCAATCTCTCCATCCTTGATATCACTATGTCGCAACAACTTCAGAGCATCATCGATACCGCCTGGGAAAACCGCGCCGAGCTCTCGCCCAAGGCTGCGCCCGCCGAAGTCCGCGAAGCCGTCGCGCATGCAATCGAGCAGCTCGATAAAGGTCAGATGCGCGTCGCCGAGAAGCGCGACGGCGACTGGATCGTGAATCAGTGGCTCAAGAAGGCCGTGTTGCTGTCGTTCCGCCTGGAAGACAACGCGCCGATGCCCGCAGGCGGCTACTCCCAGTTCTACGACAAGGTGCCCTCGAAGTTCGCGAACTACACCGCCGAAGATTTCGCGGCGGGCGGCTTTCGCGTCGTGCCGCCGGCCATTGCGCGCCGCGGCTCGTTCATCGCGAAGAATGTCGTGCTGATGCCGTCGTACACCAACATCGGCGCGTACGTCGACGAAGGCACGATGGTCGATACCTGGGCCACTGTCGGCTCGTGCGCGCAGATCGGCAAGAACGTGCATTTGTCGGGCGGCGTGGGCATCGGCGGCGTGCTGGAGCCGCTGCAGGCGAACCCGGTCATCATCGAGGACAACTGCTTCATCGGCGCGCGCTCGGAAGTCGTGGAAGGCGTGATCGTCGAGGAAAACTCGGTCATTTCGATGGGCGTATATCTCGGCCAGTCGACCAAGATCTACGACCGCGAAACCGGCGAAGTCACCTATGGCCGCATTCCGGCGGGTTCGGTCGTCGTGGCGGGCAATCTGCCGTCGAAGGACGGCTCGCACAGCCTGTACTGCGCGGTGATCGTGAAGAAGGTCGACGCCAAGACGCGTGCGAAGGTCGGCCTGAACGAACTGCTGCGAGGCGACTGATCGTGGCGCGCGGAACCGCCACGACCGTCGTCTACGGTATTCCGAATTGCGACACCGTGAAAAAAGCACGCGTGTGGCTGGAAGAACACGGCGTGCCGTTCGAATTTCACGACTTCAAGAAGGCCGGCGTGTCCAACGCGCTGGTGCAGGACTGGCTGAAAGACGTGTCGATCGAGCAGTTGATCAACAAGCGCGGCACGACCTGGCGCGGACTGTCGGACGTGCACAAAGCCGAAGCCGACACGACCGCCGGCGCGATCGCGCTGATGATCCACAAGCCGTCGATCATCAAGCGGCCGGTCGTCGTCGTGAACGGGCGTGTGAAGACGCTCGGGTTTGCCGCCGAGCAGTACGAAACGCTGTTTGCGTGAGCGCACGCGATGACTGTGAACGCAACGGTCATCGCAAGCTTGCTACGAGTGCCGGCCCGCGCGCCGGCATTTTTTATCGCCTTTGAAATGTAAGCGGCCCAGAATCATGTCCGACACGCTCTCCCTCACCGAAGCGCTGATCGCGCGCGCATCCGTCACGCCCGACGATCAAGCCTGCCAGGCCCTCATGATCGAGCGGCTCGCCGCCATCGGCTTCGCATGCGAAACGATCGAATCGGACGGCGTCACCAACCTGTGGGCCGTGAAGCGCGGCACCGACTCAGGCGGCAAGCTGCTCGCGTTCGCCGGCCACACCGACGTCGTGCCGACCGGCCCGCTCGAACAATGGAGTTCGCCGCCGTTTACGCCCACTCACCGCGACGGCAAACTCTACGGCCGCGGCGCGGCGGACATGAAGGCGTCGCTCGCGGCGTTCGTCGTGGCGAGCGAAGAGTTCGCGGCGCAGTGCCCGGAACATCGCGGCTCGCTCGCCTTCCTCATCACGAGCGATGAAGAAGGCCCCGCCACCGACGGCACCGTGAAAGTGGTTGAAGCACTGAAGGCGCGCGGCACGCGGCTCGATTACTGCATCGTCGGCGAGCCGACTTCGAACGCCACGCTCGGCGACATGGTCAAGAACGGCCGGCGCGGCTCGATGACCGGCAAGCTCGTCGTCAAGGGCGTGCAGGGACATATCGCGTATCCGCATCTCGCGAAGAATCCGGTGCATCTGCTGGCGCCGGCGCTTGCCGAACTCGTCGCCGAGCGCTGGGACGACGGCAACGACTATTTCCCGCCAACAACTTGGCAAGTGTCGAATCTGCATTCCGGCACCGGCGCGACCAACATCATTCCCGGCCATGCCGAGGTGATGTTCAACTTCCGTTTCTCGACCGCGAGCACGGTCGAGGGCCTGCAAAACCGCGTTCACGCCATTCTCGATCGTCACGGCCTCAACTACGATCTGAAGTGGATCGTAAGCGGCCTGCCGTTTCTCACGCCGCGCGGCGCACTGTCGGACGCGCTCGCCCATGCAATTTTCGACGAAACCGGCGTGCGCACCGAACTGTCCACCACGGGCGGCACGTCCGATGGCCGGTTCATCGCGCGCATCTGCGATCAGGTGGTGGAATTCGGTCCGCCCAATGGCACCATCCACAAGATCGACGAACATGTCGAAGTGCGCTTCATCGAGCCGCTGAAGAACGTTTACCGGCGCGTGCTCGAAGCGCTGATCGCCTGAACTCGTCTGCCCATTCAATCCGACAATAACAAGGAGCCTTCGATGGCGCTACCCTTCACCACCGTGCGCGACCTGCTGCGCTTTGGCGTCTCGCGCTTCACCCAGGCGGGCCTGTCGTTCGGCCACGGCTCGACCAACGCCTACGACGAAGCCGCGTACCTGATTCTGCACACGCTGCATCTGCCGCTCGACACGCTCGATCCGTTCCTCGACGCGCGTCTGCTCGACGACGAAATCGACGCCGTCATGAAAGTGATCGAGCGCCGCGCGAAAGAGCGCGTTCCCGCGGCGTACATCACGCAGGAAGCGTGGATGCACGGCCGTCGCTTTTACGTCGACGAACGCGTGATCGTGCCGCGCTCGTTTATCGGCGAATTGCTGCAGGACGGCCTGCAACCTTATGTTGCCGATCCCGATCAGGTCACGCGCGTGCTCGAACTCTGCACCGGCTCGGGCTGCCTCGCGATTCTCGCCGCGCACGCGTTCGAAAACGCCGATGTCGACGCTGTCGACATTTCGCCGGACGCACTCGCGGTCGCGCGCCGCAACGTCGACGACTACGGCCTCGAAGAACGCGTGAGCCTCTACGAAGGCGATCTGTACGCGCCGCTGCCGTCCACGCGCTACGAAGTGATCATCACGAACCCGCCGTACGTCAACGCCCAGGCCATGCAGGCGCTGCCTGAGGAATACCGGCATGAGCCCGAACTCGCGCTCGCAGGCGGCGCGGATGGCATGGATGTGGTGCGGCGCATCGTGCGCGACGCGGGCAAGTGGCTGACCGAAGATGGCGTACTGGTGGTCGAGATCGGCAACGAGCGGCCCAATGTCGAAGCGGCCCTGGGCGGCCTCGATCTGGTGTGGCTGTCGACCAGCGCCGGCGACGACAACGTGTTCCTGATTCAGGCCGCCGACCTGCCCGCGTGAGCGGACGCGGGGCCAGACGCTGCAGCGAAACGTTGCGGCGCGGCACACGCGGCGACTATCGCCGACACTTTGCGCGGAAGGCTTGGGTAAGATGACGCATCGCCGTCAGCGGCCGGAGATCGACTATGCCGGATCGCCGCTGACGAAGCACTTCCCACCTTCTGCGTCTATGCAAGCATCGGACTGGCTCCATCTCGGCACGCTGGTGATAGCCGCGCACGCGCTCGGCGTGATCGCCGCGATTCATGCCGTCATCAACACGCGCACGTCGCAAGGCGCGGTGGCGTGGGCGGTGTCGCTGGTCGCGATGCCTTATTTCACGCTCATCCCCTATCTCTTTCTCGGCCGCAGCAAGTTCGCGGGTTACATCGACGAAAGGCGTCTCGAAATCGACATTCTGCGCAGCCGCTCGAAGCCCGCCGAATGGGAATCGGGCGCCCGCAGCGACGCTCCTCAGACTGTCGATGGCGCGCCGCTCGTCGATGCCACCGGCGCACGCGGCGAAATCGCGCCGGGACCGGCCACCTACCTCGGCAACCCGACCATCCGCACGCTCCAGCGCCTGTCCGGCATGCCGTTCCTACGCGGCAACTCGGTGCGCGTGCTCGTCAATGGCGACGCGACCTTCGCGGCCATTCTCGAGGCCATCGCCGCCGCCGAGCAGTATGTGGTCGTGCAGTTCTTCATCGTGCGCGCCGACGCCCTCGGCGACATGCTCAAGGACGCGCTGATCAAAAAAGCCCAGGCCGGCGTGCGCGTCTACTTTCTCTACGACAGCATCGGCAGCTTCGACCTGCCGCATCGCTACGTGAACGCGCTGCGCGCGGGCGGCGTCGAGGCGCATCCGTTCGCCGCCACGCGCAAGTTCGTGCACCGCTTTCAGATCAACTTCCGCAATCATCGGAAGATCGTGGTCGTGGACGGCAAGCGTGCGTTCGTCGGCGGACACAATGTGGGCGTCGAATATCTCGGCGGCAATCCACGCCTCTCGCCGTGGCGCGATACGCATGTCGAGGTACGCGGGCCGGCAATCGCCAGCATTCAGTTCGTCTTCACCGAAGACTGGTACTGGGCGACGCAGCGCCTGCCCGAACTCGGTCCCGCGCCGCATTCGGACGAAAACATGCACTGCATGGTGCTGTCGAGCGGTCCTGCCGACAAACAGGAAACCTGCTCGCTGTTCTTCGTCGAGGCGATCAACGCGGCGCGCGAGCGCATCTGGATCACGTCGCCCTATCTGATTCCCGACGAAGCCGTGTTCTCGGCGCTGCGGCTCGCAGTGATGCGCGGCGTCGACGTGCGCATTCTGATTCCGAGCCGGCGCGACCATCATGTGGTGTTCGCCGCGTCCAAGCTCTATGCCTATGACCTGTTTCAGGCGGGCGTGCGCATCTTCCGCTACAAGCCGGGGTTTTTGCACCAGAAGGTCGTGCTCGTCGACGATATCGCCGCGTCGGTCGGCAGCGCGAATCTCGACAACCGCTCGTTTCGCCTGAACTTCGAGATCACGGTGCTCACGGTCGATCGCGCATTCGCCAGCGATGTGGAGGCGATGCTGCTCGCGGACTTCGCGCATTCCTTCGAGATCGACGGCAACGATTATCGCGGCGCCGCGTTCTGGCGGCGCATGGCGATGCATGTCGCGCGGCTTTTTTCGCCGATTCTCTGAGCGCGTTCAGAGCAGTTTTTCGATGTCGTCCGCCATGGCTTCGGGCTTGGTCTGAGGCGCATAGCGTTTCACCACGTCGCCCTGGCGGTCGACGAGAAACTTGGTGAAATTCCACTTGATCGCCTCGATGCCGAGCAGCCCCGGTTCCTTGTCCTTCAGATAGCGGTAGAGCGGATGCGCGTGCGCGCCGTTGACCTCGATCTTCGCGAACATCGGAAACGTGACGCCGTAGTTCTTCTCGCAGAACGCGCCGATCTGCGCGGCGTCGCCCGGTTCCTGCTTGCCGAACTGATTGCAGGGAAAGCCGAGCACCTCCAGGCCGCGCGCGCCGAATTGCTCATAAACGGCCTGCAAGCCCTTGTATTGCGGCGTGAAACCGCATTCGCTCGCCGTGTTGACGATCAGCAGCACCTTGCCGCGATACTGGTCCAGGCTGACGGTGCCGCCGTCGAGTGTTTCGGCCGAAAAATCGTAGATGCCTTGGTTCGCTGCGCTCATGGCGTGCTCCGTAATCGAATTCGATGAAAGTTCAGCGATGCTACCGCGCCGCGCGCCCGCCTGCCATTAGCCGAATGGCCGATCCCTGACGCGCGACCTGTCCGGTCTAAAATAGCGCTTTCCTTGTTCGCCGCGCCCTTCGCCGCCATTCCCACGTGATCCGTTTCAACCAGTTCAGCTTGTCCCGCGGCACCAAGCCGCTTTTCGAAGCGACCAGCTTCACGCTCAATCCGGGCGAGAAGGCCGGTCTCGTCGGCGCGAACGGCGCGGGCAAGTCCACGCTCTTCTCCGTGCTGCGCGGCGAGCTGCACGCGGACGGCGGCGATTTTTCGATGCCGCCGTCGTGGCGCATTGCCCACGTCGCGCAGGAAACGCCCGCCGTCGATCGCAGCGCGCTCGACTACACGCTCGACGGCGACACGCACCTGCGCGCCATCGAGGCGCGTATCGCGGCAGCCTCCGCGGCGCACGACGGCGCAGCCGAAGGCGAAGCGCACGCCGCCTTCGCGGATGCCGACGGCTACACCGCGCCCGCGCGCGCCGAAACGCTGCTCCTCGGTCTCGGCTTCACGCTCGAACAGACGCGCGAACCGGTGTCGAGCTTTTCGGGCGGCTGGCGCATGCGGCTGAATCTCGCGCAGGCGCTGATGTGCCCGTCCGATCTGCTGCTGCTCGACGAACCGACCAATCACCTGGACCTCGACGCCATCGTGTGGCTGGAGGACTGGCTCGGGCGTTATCCCGGCACGCTCGTCGTCATCTCGCACGATCGCGAATTTCTCGATTCCGTCTGCAATGTCACGCTGCATCTGGAGAATCGTCAGGTGAAGCGTTACGGCGGCAATTACAGCCAGTTCGAAGTGCTGCGCGCGCAGCAACTCGCGCTGCAACAGAGCGCCTACGAGAAGCAGCAGAAGACCGTGCAGCATCTGCAGAGCTTTATCGACCGCTTCAAGGCCAAGGCGACCAAGGCGAAGCAGGCGCAAAGCCGCGTGAAGGCGCTGGAGAGGATGGAGCTCATCGCGCCTGCGCATGCGAGCTCGCCCTTTACGTTCGAGTTCCGCGAGCCCGACGCCGCGCCCAATCCGATGATGGTCATGGAAGATGTGCGCTGCGGCTACCACAACGACGAAGGCGGCGAGATTCCGATCGTCGAAGGCGTGGCGCTGTCGATCCAGAACGGCCAGCGTATCGGTCTGTTGGGCGCGAACGGCCAGGGCAAGTCGACGCTCATCAAGACGCTCGCGCAGACGCTCGAACCGCTGTCGGGCAGCGTGCGTCAGGGCAAGGGTCTGCAGATCGGCTATTTCGCGCAGCATCAACTTGAGACCCTGCGCCCCGACGACTCCCCGCTCCAGCATCTCGGCCGGCTCGCGCCCGACACGCGCGAGCAGGAATTGCGCGATTTCCTCGGCAGCTTCAATTTCTCGGGCGACATGGCCACGGCGAAGATCGCGCCCTTCTCCGGCGGCGAGAAGGCGCGGCTCGCGCTTGCGCTGATCATCTGGCAAAAGCCGAATCTGCTGCTGCTCGACGAACCGACCAATCACCTCGACCTCGAAACCCGCCACGCGCTGACCATGGCGCTCGCGCAGTTCGAAGGCACGCTGATTCTGGTGTCGCACGACCGGCATCTGCTGCGCGCGACGACCGACACCTTCATGCTCGTCGCGAAGCATCGCCTGAGTCCGTTCGACGGCGATCTCGACGATTACCGCGACTGGCTGCTCCAGCACGCCGCCGAAACGCGCGCCGCCGCAAAGGAAGCGAGCACGGCGGCGTCGGGCGAGGCGCAGGACAGCGGCGTGAATCGTCGCGAGCAGCGTCGTCAGGAAGCGCAGGAGCGGCAGAAGCTTGCGCATCTCAAACGGCCGCTGCAGTCGCGCATCGCGAAAATCGAGAAGGAAATGGAAAAGCTCAACGCGGAAAAGACGCAGCTCGATACATTCGTCGCCGATCCGGCAAGCTACGAAGCCGCGATGAAGCAGAAGCTCACCGAGACGATCCGCCGTCAGGGCGAAGTCAACACGCGCCTCGAAACGCTCGAAATGGAATGGCTCGAGGCGCACGAGGAACTGGAGCAGATCGGCTCGTAGGTCGTACCCACAGACATCGCGCGCACAGGAGACCGCACCTTGACGCCTTCCCTCACCGGCCTTCGCGTGCTCGATCTGACGCGGCTTCTGCCAGGACCCGTCGCCACGCTGCGGCTGGCTGAACTCGGCGCCGACGTGCTCAAGATCGAGCCTCCCCGCGAAGGCGACTACGCCCGCGCGATGCTGCAAAGCGAAGCCGACCGGAAAAGCGGCGCGCCGAGTGCGTTTTATCGCATCGTCAATCGCGGCAAGCGGCTGCTTACGCTGGATCTCAAATCCGACGAAGGACGTTCGACGCTGATCGAACTCGTGCGCGATGCGGACGTGCTGGTGGAAAGCTTCCGGCCGGCGGTGATGGAGCGGCTCGGCGTCGGCTACGAGATGCTGCGCGAGGCGAATCCGAAGCTTGTCTATTGCGCGATCACCGGCTTCGGCAGCGAGGGGCCGTTCGCGCTCAAGGCGGGGCACGATCTGAACTACATCGCGTATGCAGGCGTGCTGGACCAGTTCGCGGCGCGCGACGGCACGCCCGTCGCGCCGAATTTCCAGCTCGCGGATCTGCTGGGCGGCGCGCTCTCGGCCGTCATGAAAATACTGGCGGCGGCGTGGCATGTGGCGCGTGGCGGCGAGGGGCGGCGTGTCGAGGTATCGATGACGCATGCCGCGCATGCGCACAACGTGATGGCGCACATCGCGCTTGCGAATGGCGACGAAGCGAGTACCCGCGCCGGCGCCGGGCTGCTCAACGGCGGCGCGCCCTGCTACGACGTATATCGCACGCGCGACGACCGGTTCATCGCCGTGGGCGCACTGGAATTGAAGTTCTGGCAGACGTTGTGCGAGGCGATCGGCCGCCCTGACTGGGCGTCACGGCATTGGAGCCTTGGGCAGGCGATCGGCGGCGCGGACGCCGCGCAATTGTCGACGGAACTGGCCGCGCGATTTCGCGAACGCACACTCGACGACTGGATGAAATTGCTCGAAGCGCTCGATTGTTGCGTCGCGCCCGTGCTCACGCCCGCCGAGGCTGCCGTGCACCCGCTTTTTCGCGCCGCTCAGACCTAACGGCGCGGCAGAACCTGGCGCGGCTGGCGTTCGTCATCGATGAGTACGTGCTTGCGCCCCGTCACGTGCTGGCGGATGGTGGCCACGACCTGATCCTCGGTGACATCCGCCGCGACGGCGCGGCGCGAGATCTGGCCGTGCTCGTCGATCCATTCGACGATCCGGCACCCGCTGCCCCACGGCTGCTGCAACGGCGCGGAAACGCGGCATCCGCGCAGATGGAACGGGGCCTGGGGCCGGCCTGATTTTGCGTGTTTCAGTGCGTGTTTCAATGCGTGGTCCTCTCGATCCTTCCGGTCACATCGCTTTTCGAAATGCCTTGAGCGAAGTTGGCCGCGAAGTTACCCCAACGAGGTAGCCCTGGAAGGATATGAAAACCGCGCGTCGCTTGGGTTACACGACGCGACGCGATTCTTACGACGCGTTACGAAGGGCCCGATCACATCGCGCGCCGTACACATCGTCCGCCATCATTCGAGATCGCGGACCCGATCGATCGCTTCTTCGATGCGGTCCACCGCGATCACCTTCAACCCGTCGATACCCTGCTTCGGCGCATTGGCCTTCGGAATCAGCGCAACCGAGAAACCGAGCTTCGCGGCTTCCTTCAGACGATCCTGTCCGCGCGGCGACGGCCGGATCTCGCCCGCGAGGCCCACTTCCCCGAACGTAATGAGGCCCTTGGGCAGCGGCTTGTTGCGCAGCGAGGAATGGATCGCGAGCAGAACCGCGAGATCGGCGGCAGGCTCGGTGATCTTGACGCCGCCCACCGCGTTCAGAAACACGTCCTGATCGAAACACGCAATGCCCGCGTGCCGGTGCAGCACGGCGAGCAAAAGCGCGAGCCGGTTCTGTTCGAGACCAACCGCGAGCCGGCGCGGATTGGGCACATGCGCGGTATCGACGAGCGCCTGCACTTCGACCAGCAGCGGACGCGATCCTTCCTGTGTCACGAGCACGCACGATCCCGCGACGCTTTGCTCGTGCTGCGACAAAAAGAGCGCCGACGGATTGGCCACGCCGCGCAGGCCCTTCTCCGTCATCGCGAACACGCCGAGTTCGTTGACCGCGCCGAAGCGGTTCTTGAACGCGCGCACGAGCCGGAACGACGAATGGGTGTCGCCTTCGAAGTACAGCACGGTATCGACGATATGTTCCAGCACGCGCGGGCC
Source organism: Caballeronia insecticola (assembly GCF_000402035.1). Taxonomy (GTDB): domain Bacteria; phylum Pseudomonadota; class Gammaproteobacteria; order Burkholderiales; family Burkholderiaceae; genus Caballeronia; species Caballeronia insecticola. Next base: position 1,215,826 of record NC_021287.1, on the reverse strand, counting down.
CGCGAGACTGCCCTCCTTCGTCACGTGGCCGACCATGATGATGGCCGTGCCCGTCTGCTTGGCGATGCGCGTCAGTTGCGCCGCGCACTCGCGCACCTGCGCAACCGAGCCAGGCGCGGAGGTCAGCGCTTCGGAGTAGATGGTCTGGATGGAGTCGATCACGGCGACTTCGGGCCGGTGCTCGTCGATAGTCGCCTGGATTTTCTCGAGCTGGATCTCGGCGAGCAGCGCCAGATCGCCCACCGCGCCCGGCTCGCCGATGAGTCCGAGCCGCTGCGCGCGCAACGCGATCTGCGCGCCGGATTCCTCGCCGCTCACATAGAGCGCGGGCCGCTCGCGCGCGATTTCCGCGAGCGATTGCAGCAGCAGCGTGGATTTGCCGATGCCCGGATCGCCGCCGATCAGCACGACGCCGCCCGGCACCAGCCCGCCGCCCAGCACGCGATCGAATTCGCCGACGCCGGTGGTGAAGCGCGGCACGTCCGACGCTTCGATTTCAGCGAGCCGCCGCACCGGCGAACTCTTGGCGAGCGCCTGGAAGCGATGCGCCGAAGGCGCCTGCTCGACCGTTTCCAGCAAGGTGTTCCAGGCCCCGCACGCGGCGCACTGGCCGGTCCATTTCGGCGCCTGTCCGCCGCATTCGCTACAGGTGTAAAGCGTTTTTGCCTTCGCTGCTTTTGCCACGTATTACCTTGAATAGCCTTGATTTAAATTCGTTCTTGGCGCGCGAAGCGTACCGCGTTACTCGGCGCGCACCGGCACGCGCTGCGCAATTGCGCACATCAGCTCATAGCCGATCGTGCCTGCGGAACTTGCCACGTCGTCGATCGGCAGATGCGTGCCCCACAGCTCGACGCGCGAACCGATGCCCGCGCCCGGGCACGGCGTCAGGTCGACGGTGAGCATGTCCATCGACACGCGGCCGACGAGCTTGGTGCGCACGCCATCGACGATTACGGGCGTGCCTTCCGGCGCCACGCGCGGATAGCCGTCCGCGTAGCCGCACGCGACCACGCCGATGCGCATCGGCTTGCCCGCCGTGAAGGTCGAACCGTAGCCGATGCTGTGCCCGGCCGGAACCGTCTGCACGGCAATCAGTTCGGAATGCAGCGTCATGGCGGGTTTGAGACCGATATCGGCGATATCGGCGGTCACACCGGACGGCGACGCGCCGTACAGCATGATGCCCGGGCGCACCCAGTCGACGTGGGAATCGGGATGCCACAGCACCGCCGCCGAGTTCGCCAGGCTGCGCGCGCCCGAAATGCCCTCCGCGCCGCGCTCGAACGCCTCCAGTTGATGCGCAATGCCGCGCGGTCCGTCGGCGTCGGAAAAATGGGTCATGAGCGTGATCTGGCCGACGCCCTGCACCGCACGCGCCCGCTCCCATGCGGCGCGATAACGCTCCGGCGTGTAGCCGAGCCGGTTCATGCCGCTGTTCATCTTCAGCTGGATGTTCACCGGCTTCGACAGACGCGCCATTTCCAGCATGCGCAACTGCTCGTCGCAGTGTACGGCCGTGGTCAGGCTGTAGCGGTCAATGACATCGATATCGGTCGGGCGAAAAAAGCCTTCGAGCAGAAGAATTGGCCCGGCCCAGCCCAACTCACGCAACTTCACGGCTTCTTCGAGGTCGAGAAGGCCAAAGCCGTCCGTTGCGCGCAATCCGGGGAACGCGCGGGCCAAACCGTGGCCATACGCATTGGCCTTGACGACGGCCCAGATCTTGGATTTCGGCGCGTGCTTTCGCGCAATGGCTAGGTTATTGGCGAGCGCGGCGGTGTGGATCGTTGCAGAGAGGGGGCGCGGCATGAGCGTGTGGTGGAATTGCAGTAAAAGCGTTCGGAACGGCCAGCATACGACAGCGGGACGCGTCGTGCTGCGGCGAACAGGACGCCTTGTGAATCAGTATCTTATGAGGAATCACTTTGACGAGCGTGCTATTTCGTACGTCATCGAGATTACTGCTAGTCAGAATATGCCTATTTTCGTGTTATAAAGCCGTGCGCACAACCCATTTCGAAAGGCATAAGCCCGAGTGCACCACGAGTGCCCGGGGCGGATCACCCGCAGTGAGGAAAGCTTCGGATCAGATGAAAAAAGGTTTTTACACCATCATGGCCGCGCAGTTTTTCTCGTCGCTGGCCGATAACGCTCTCCTGATCGCTGCCATTGCACTGCTCAAAGATCTTCACGCCCCGAACTGGATGACGCCGCTGCTCAAGCTGTTCTTCGTCCTTTCCTATGTGATTCTCGCGGCGTTCGTCGGGGCCTTCGCGGACTCCCGGCCGAAGGGTCACGTCATGTTCGTGACCAATTCCATCAAGGTGGTCGGCTGCGTGACCATGCTGTTCGGCGCGCATCCGCTGCTCGCTTACGGGATCGTCGGCTTCGGCGCGGCCGCTTATTCGCCGGCGAAATACGGCATTCTCACCGAACTTTTGCCCGCCGACCGGCTGGTCGCGGCGAACGGCTGGATCGAAGGCACCACGGTCGGATCGATCATTCTCGGCACCGTGATGGGCGGCGCGCTCATCAGCCCGCATATCGCGAGTCATCTGTTGGCGCTGCATATTCCGCGCATCAGCACGCCCGCGGAAGCCGCGATGCTCGTCATCATGTTGATGTACGTGGTCGCCGCGATATTCAACCTGCGCATTCCCGACACCGGCGCACGCTATCCGAAACAGGAAACGCGTCCGGTCAAGCTCATCACCGATTTCGCCGACTGCTTCCTCACGCTCTGGCGCGACAAGCTCGGGCAGATCTCGCTTGCCGTCACGACGCTCTTCTGGGGCGCGGGTGCAACGCTGCAATTCATCGTGCTGAAGTGGGCCGAAGTGTCGCTCGGCATGACGCTCTCGCAAGCGGCCATTTTGCAGGCGGTGATCGCGGTCGGCGTGGCGGCGGGCGCAGTGCTCGCGGCGGCGCGCGTGCCGCTCAAGCGTTCGCTGAGCGTGTTGCCGGTGGGCATTCTGATGGGCATCGCCGTGATGCTGATGGCGTTCTACACCCGCCATCTCTTTCCCGCGCACTGGGGCATCTATTTCGGCAAGATGCACTTTCCCGGCTATCTGCTGATCGCCTATGTGTTCCTGATGATCGTCGGCGGCCTGTCGGGCTTCTTCGTCGTGCCGATGAACGCGCTGCTCCAGCACCGCGGCCACGTGTTGCTGTCCGCCGGGCATTCCATCGCCGTGCAAAACTTCAACGAGAACCTATCGGTGCTCGTCATGCTGTGCCTCTACGCCGTGCTCGTATGGCTCGACGTGCCGATCCAGTTCGTCATCGTGCTGTTCGGCTCGTTCGTCTGCCTGATGATGTACTTCGTGATGCGGCGGCATCAGGCCAATCAGCGCGCGTTCGATTCCGTCGCGCTGATCGGCGAAGCGCGGCATTGATCCGCCGCGCGTTTCGTTTCAATCGATATTCATCATGCCCGCCGTCGATCTCTTTTCGTTCGTCACCCGCGTGCGCGAGCGTGCGCCGCTCGTGCATTGTCTGACCAATCTCGTCGTCACTAACTTCACCGCGAACGTGTTGCTCGCGCTCGGCGCCGCGCCGGCGATGGTCGTCGCGCGCGAGGAAGTCGACGAATTCGCGCCGATCGCAAGCGCGCTGTCCGTCAACCTCGGCACGCTCGATGTGCCGCAGACGCGCGCCATCCGCGCCGCAGTCGAGGCCGCCAACGGCGCCGGCAAACCGTGGGTGCTCGATCCGGTCGCGGTCGGGCCGCTCGCGTTCCGCACCGAATTCGCGTTCGATCTGCTCGACTTCAAGCCGGCGGTGATCCGCGGCAACGCGTCGGAGATCATCAGCTTGTCGGGGGGCGCAGCGAGCGCGCGCGGGGTCGACAGCACCGCCGCCACCGACGCCGCGCTCGATGCCGCTCAGGTTCTCGCGCTCAAGACGCAGGCCGTGGTCGCGGTGACGGGCGCAACCGATTACGTCACCGATGGCAAAGCCGTCATCGCGCTGTCCAACGGAACGCCCTTGATGACGCGCGTGACGGGCGTCGGCTGCGCGCTGTCTGCAACCGTTGCGGCGTTCGTCGGCACGGCATCGGGGCGCGACGAGTTCCGCGACGCGACCGTCGCGGCCATCGCGTATTCGACCATCGCGGGCGAGCTTGCCGCGCGCGACGCCGCCCTGCCCGGCAGCTTCGCCGTCGCCTATCTCGACCGCCTCGCCTCGCTCGATCGCGCTACGTTCGACAAGACGCTCGTGCAGCGCGATGTCGTGTCCGGCTGACCATGCGCGCCTCGTTCGATCTTTCGCTTTATCTCGTGCTCGATCCCGTGCAGTGCGGCGGTCATGACGCCGCGCTCACCGTCGCGCGCGCGGCGCTGGAAGGCGGCGTGACGCTCGTGCAACTGCGCGCGCCCGAATGGCACAAGCGCGCGTGGTTCGAGCTTTCGCGCGCGCTTCTTCCGATCACGCGTGCGCACGGCGTGCCGTTCGTCATCAACGATCATGTCGATGTCGCGCTCGCCGTTGGCGCCGACGGCGTGCACATCGGCCAGCGCGATCTGCCCGCCGATGCCGCGCGTCGCCTGCTCGGGCCGGATGCGCTGATCGGGCTCTCGGTGTCGAATCTCGCCGAGACCGAGGACGCCGCCAGGCTCGCGGGCATCGTCGATTATCTCGGCGCGGGTCCGGTCTACGCGACGCCGACCAAAACCGACGCGTCGGCGCCGTGCGGCATCGACGGGCTCGCTACGATAGTCGCCGCCGCGCATCTACCGACCGTCGCGATTGGCGGAATCCAGGCGCACAATGCCGCCGACGTGATGCGCGCGAAGCCCGCCGGACTCGCCGTCGTGTCGGCGATCTGCAAGGCGGCGAACCCGCGCGATGCCGCCGCGGCCCTGCGCGCCACGATCGCGCACGCTCAAATCTGATACTTCCATGGCCGCCACGAAATTCATTCCCAATGTGCTCACGATCGCCGGTTCCGACTCGGGCGGCGGCGCGGGCATCCAGGCCGATCTGAAGGCCTTTTCCGCGCTCGGCGCGTACGGCGCGAGCGTGATTACGGCGCTCACCGCGCAGAACACGCGCGGCGTGACGGCGGTCCATGCGCCGGAGCCGTCGTTCATCACGGCGCAGCTCGACGCCGTGTTCGACGACATCCGCATCGACGCGGTGAAGATCGGCATGCTGGCGAACGCGGGCATCGTGCGCGCCGTCGCCGATGCGTTGCGGCGCCATCGGCCGAAGCATGTCGTGCTCGACACCGTGATGATTTCGAAGAGCCTTCACGCGCTGCTCGCGCCCGAGGCGGTGGCCGCGCTGCGCGACGAATTGCTTCCGCTCGCGACGCTCGTCACGCCGAATCTCCCCGAAGCGGCGGCGCTGCTCGGTAGCGAACCCGCCACGGACGAAGACGCGATGGTGCGCCAGGGCGAGGCGTTACGCGCGCTCGGCGCACAGGCCGTGCTGATGAAAGGCGGTCATCTCGACTCGGCCGACAGTCCCGACTGGCTCATCGAGGCGGGCGGCGCGCTCCGGCTCGGCGGCGCGCGCGTGCCGGTCAGCAACACGCACGGCACGGGCTGCACGCTGTCGTCGGCGATTGCGGCGCTGATTCCGCAAACCGGCGATCTCGCGTCCGCCACCGCGGAGGCGAAGCGCTATCTGACCGGCGCGATCGAGGCGAGCGTGCAACTCGATGTCGGCCATGGCGTCGGGCCGGTGCATCACTTCTATCGTTGGTGGTGAGCGGCGCGGGTTGATCAGACCGTTGGGGCGGACGCCGAGATTGCCGCCGACGCCGCGAACGCGCGCGCCCGCTCGGGCCAGTCGTCCGGCACGATGAAACCGCGCGATTCCTCGACCCAACCGCCCGCCTCGTCGCGCACGTAGGCGGCGATCATCGTCGGGGCGGCGGCCGCTTCGAGACGCGCTCCGATCCCCGCCGATTCCGCGACGAGAGCTTGCGCCTCCGCCGCATCGAGCCGGCGCGACGCGAGCCACGCCATGCGCGGCTGCACGACCCATGCGCGCGCGCCGTTCGCGGCATCGCAGCGCGCCGCGCGCCATTCGGACGCCGTCAGCCACCATCCGCGCAAATGATCGTCGCCGATTTGCGGCGCGGGCACGACGCCATCGCCCTTTAGACCGTGATAGAAGAGCCTGCCCTTGATGTACAACTGCGCCTGCCACGGCCCTTCGAAACCGAGCGCGGCGAACTCCGCGCGCGAGGTCAACGCGAGTTGATGCGTGATGAGCCGCGCGTGCTTCAGATCGAAGCGGTCCTGAAGGTTCGGGCCGACATAGTCCGCGAGACGCGCCTCACGTGAGCTGTGTGACGTGCCCAACTCATCGTCGCCGCCGATATGCAGATAGAACTTCACCGCCAGTTCCCAATGCAACCGGACGCCGCTCTGCGTTTCCAGCAGAAAATCGCATTCGCCGATGGTGCGCCGCTGACGCCGCAGCGGCACGTTTGCTGCGATCAGGCGCGCCGCCGGTCCGTGCGCCAGGAAGTATCGAAGCAGGCTTTCGGCATAGATGCCCAGACGCGTGAATTTGGGATCGCGCGCGTGATCGTGCAACGCTTGCGGCGCGGCATCGAGCGATGCCAGCCAGGCGAGCGTCGCGTCGCGCTCCGCTGGCGTCGCACAAGGACGCGCCAGCGCGACGCCGTCGTTGCCTTCGCGCAGCAGATCGGAGGCGAACAGGAGCCAGGCGAGATCGCGGACGGTGACATCGCCGAAACGATCGACGAGACGCGCGAGCTCGTTCGCCCGGGCGCTCATCAGTGGCCGCCCGGCTCCGCTCCCTGCTCGACGCCGAGGGCCGCGAGCGCGTCGCGGTAAGTGGTGCGCGCGAGGCTGAGATCGGCCCAGGCCTTCGCCTTGTCGGGCAGGCTGCGCAGCAGATACGCCGGGTGATACGTGACGATCACCGGCACGCCACGATACGCGTGCACGCGGCCGCGCATCGACGCGATGCTGGCTTCGTTCTTCAGCAGACTTTGCGCGGCGAAGCGGCCCATCGCGACGATCACTTTCGGCTTCACGAGTTCGACCTGCCGCTGCAAATAAGGCTCGCAGCGCGCGACCTCATCGAGTTCGGGATTGCGGTTGCCCGGCGGCCGACACTTGATCACATTCGCGATATAGACGTTCGATTCCCGCGACAGCGTGAGCGCGCGCAGCATGTTGTCGAGCAGCTTGCCCGCCTGGCCCACGAACGGCTCGCCCTGCTTGTCCTCGTTCTCGCCCGGCGCCTCGCCGATGAGCATCCAGTCGGCCTCGCGGTCGCCGACGCCGAAGACCGTATTCGTGCGCCGCTCGCACAGACGGCAGCGCTGACAGTTGGCGACGCGCCCGGCGAGCGCGTCCCAGTCGAGCGTATGGATGTCGTCCGGCGCGTCGGCGACGACGGGTTCGGCGTGGATGGGCGCGTCGTCGGTCCAGGGGAGATCGTCGTAGGCGTCCAGCGGGGGCGCGTCGGAATCGGGCGATGCGTCGCGCGCGGTGACGGCGGGCTCGCGGGGCGTTTCCATCGCTTCCACTGCTTTCCTCGCTTCGGCCGCTTTAGCCGGCGCCGGCGCATCGAAATCGGGCGATGCGTCTCGCGCCGCGACCGCAGGCGCGCGAGGCGTTTCCACCGCTTCAACCGCGTTCCGCGAAGCCGGCGCGTCAACCAGCGGCGCCTCGTCCGCCGACGCTTCGACTACCGCCACGTCCGGCCGCATCGCGGACGTTGCCTGCCGCCGCACCCACATCGGCCCGATTCCCAGTTCTTCGAGCAGCGATTCATCAAGCGCCATGCGCACTCTCCTTCGAAAACGACAGACGCATGACGATTGCGTCCTCGCGCGTACGATGCCGCGCGGGGTAATAGTTCTTGCGACGCCCAATGGCGACGAAGCCGAAGCGCTCGTAAAGCTGAATCGCGCGCGGATTGGACGGCCGCACTTCGAGCAACACGCCGTCAAGCTTTTCGGCGCGCGTCAGACGCACGGCTTCGCGCAGCAGCGTAAGACCGGCACCGGCGCGCTGCGCGGACGGCGCGACACACAGATTGAGCAGATGCATTTCGTCGACGACGGGCATCAGCACGCAATAGCCGATCAACGTGCCGGTCACGTGCCGCAGGCAGACGCCGTAATAGCCGTTGCGCAGCGAATCCTGAAAATTGCCGCGGCTCCAGGGAAATTCGTAGGCGAGTTTTTCGACGATGGCGACTTCGTCGAGATCGGCTTCGGTCATCGACGTCAGATACCGGTCCGCCAACAGCACGCCGCTCACCGCAGCGCCTCCTCGCGTGCCTGCATGCGCTCCGCCGTGGTCTGGGCGACCTTGTCGCGCACGTAATCGGGTGCCGCGTGCTCCGGTGCGACCGTGCGCCCGGCACGCCATGCTCGCAGACCGATCAGCGCGACCGGCAACGCATGCGGCAGCGCCTCGCGATCGACACGCGCGGCGGCGGCCAGCGCCGGCAGACGATCCGCGAACGCGGCCGCGGCGTTGCCCACGAGCGCGAATGGTGCATCGGGCAACGGCAGCGCGTGCGGCGCATCGAGCGATGCGGGGTGCAGCGTGCGCCAGTCGCCCGCGGCGGCGTCGAATTCGTAGTCGGCCCAGTAGACCTCGTCCATGCGCGCGTCGAGCGCCGCAAGCACGCGCGGCGGCAATGCCGGATCGCGAAGCCGCGCCGCTTCCGCGCAGGCGAGCAGCGTGCTCACCGGCACCACGGGCACGTTCAGGCCGAACGCGAGTCCCTGCGCGACGCCGGTTGCCGTGCGCAGACCGGTGAACGACCCCGGACCCGCGCCGAAGGCGATCGCGCCGCAATCGTTGAGGGCGAGGCCGGCTTCGTCGAACAGTTCGCGCACGGCGGGCAAGAGCCGCGTGCTCGAGACCGCGCCGGTCGCCTCGTGGCGGAACCAGACGCGCGTGTCGCCGCTCGCGTAATGCGGCGCGGCGGCGGACTGACCGGAGGCGGGAGCGGAAGCAAGAGCGGAACCGGAAGCGGAATCAGAATCGGAATCGGCGAGCAGGAGCGCGACTGAGCAGAACTCCGTCGAGGTGTCGAGGGCGAGCAGAACGGTGCGTGTCATAGCCCGTATTGTAATGCGGGACCCGCGCGGGATTCGCGCCATCGACGCGGGCAAATCGGCATTGATACCGCATCGATACCGCAGCGCCACGTCTCTGGAAGCCGTCCTCGGTTGGAGGAAAGCCTCGACCCGCCGTGCGGCGCGCGCTTGCTAAGATCGTCCGCGCCTATATCCACAAGAACGGAGCACGCATGACCGAGATCGATCAGCAATTCGCGCAGGCCCAGGCCGATGTCACCCAATTACCGGAGCGCCCGGGCAACCTCACCCTGCTGCGTCTGTACGCGCTGTTCAAGCAGGCCAGCGCCGGCGACGTGCAGGGCGACAAGCCCGGCTTCACCGACATCGCCGGCAAATATAAGTACGAAGCGTGGGAAGCGCTCAAGGGCACACCCGCCGACGACGCCAAAGCGCGCTACGTCGAACTCGTCGACTCGCTCAAGCGCGGCGAAACGGCCTGAGCGAGCCTCCCCGGCGTAAAAGCCCCCGCGCCCTCCGATGCCCGGAGTCGGCGCGGTGACGCGTCAAAGTGTGGCGCGGTGCAGCAAATTCCGATATACTTGCTGCTCGGTGCCCGAACGTGAGTTGCAAGCTTTCAAGCTACGCCACGCACAGCAAGGCCCTCAGTAGCGTTTTGCTCCAATCCAGTTTAGAAACTGTCCCCCCCCTGCTAGGCCGTTGCGCCGTGGTTTGCGCGCAGATTGTTACCGGCCCGTCATGCATCAGGCTGACGTCAGCGTCCATCGCAACAATGGGCCTGCCGTATCCGATACAGCTTCTAACAAAAAATACTCGCCGCACGTTCGCGCGAGTGACCCCCGTTTTTCGATTTGCTCGCTGTTTCTTCGCTCGCTGAATCCAACGACTTGGGTATGCCGATTGGCGCCGACGCCTTATTTCCCGTTTCAAGGATCGACATGACTTCGAGCTTCACCGCCAGCCCGTTGGAAAACCTCGCAGCAGAAATCGGCATCACGCCCGCTATCGACGCACCGGCAACCCCGGCAACCGACAAGCCCGCCGGCCCCACTTTCGAATCTCTCGGCCTATGTGCCGACATCGTGTCCGCGCTGACCGCCGCGGGCTACGAATCCCCGACCCCCGTGCAGCAGCGTGCGATTCCCGCCGCGCTCTCCGGCCGCGATCTGCTCGTCTCCAGCCCGACCGGTTCGGGCAAGACGGCGGCGTTCATGCTGCCCGCCATCGAAAAGTTTTCGCAACTGCAGAAACTGGAATCGCAGCAGCCGCGCCCGCCGCGTGACGCGAACGCCGCCCGCGGCCGCCGTCCGCAGCCGGTTGCGCGCCCGCTCCTGCTGGTGCTCACGCCGACGCGCGAACTCGCGATGCAGGTTTCCACCGCCGCGACCACGTACGGCAAGCATCTGCGCC